>NZ_JAVWHO010000001.1:0-17221 GCF_036639995.1 Vagococcus sp.
TATAATTAAGAAAGAGAAATCTGCCGTTTGAGGAGGAATGACATTGTTTAAAAAAAGAGAGATTGTTAAGAGAAATATCGACTTATCCATACTTGATAAAGAAAAATGTGAATTGCAAATAAAAGATAATTACGTCTATACACCGATTATGCCGCAGCTCCAGATTGATTCTGACGAACGGATTTACTATATATCAGATATTCATTTAGAACATAAATTATTAAAAAAATACGGCAAAAGTTTAACGGATTCAAAAGTGAAGAAATACATTGAAAAATTAGTTAAAGATTTATTAACAGACGTATCAGCTATGGAAAGAGGTTTGAGTTTTTTATTAATTGGTGGAGATGTCGCTCATAGTTTTACGCTAACGAAGCTCTTTTACGAAGAAGTTATAAAATATTGGAAAAAGGATAAAGTCGTTGCCATTCTTGGAAATCATGAGCTGTGGGATGTCGTAAAAAATGGTGAGCCTAGTCATTATTCACTGGAAAAAGTTACTCAGGATTACACGGAGTTATTCCAATCATTAGGTGTTACTTTTTTAAAGAATGAACTATTGATAGTTGATAAAAGATACCAACGAGTGATTTCTGAAGAGGAGTTATTAAATATGTCTTCAGAAAAATTAAAGAAAGAAACATTAATGGCTACATTGATTATATTTGGAGGAACGGGTTTTTCAGGGCTGAATTCAAAGTTTAATGCCGATTCAGGTCTTTATCGAAATAAATTAGATAAGGCAAAAGATATAGAAGAATCAGAAAAAATTTCGAGGCTTTATGACAAATTATGTATTAATTTAGGAAAAAATAAACATGTTATTATTTTTAGTCACATGCCTAAAGAAGATTGGTCAACAAAAACACATCAAGCAGAATGGACTTATACAAGTGGTCACACTCATATAAATACTCTGATTCTAGAGGATGAAAAAACGGTATATGCTGACAATCAAATTGGTTATTTTAATCAACAGATGGGCTTAAAATCATTTGATATTACTAAAAAATATGATTTGTTTGCTGAGTATTTGGATGGTATTTATACGATTTCAAGTAATCAATACCAAAATTTTGCAAGAGGACAGCAAATAAGTATGACATTTAATCGAAAAAACGGACATATTTTAATGTTAAAAAAGGAAGAAATATACTGTTTTCTTTTTTTAAACCTTAAAAATGAGCGTCTGTATCTTTTAAATGGTGGTATGCCCAATAAATTAAATCATCAAGATATATTCTATTATTATGATAGCATGGCTGTGTATTCAAATTTAATTAAAGAAACCTTTAAAAATTATAATCTCTTGTTAAAAGCAATGTCAACTGAGGTTAAAAGTTTAGGAGGAACGGGAAAAATTCACGGAAATATTATTGATGTTGATTACTTTAATCATTTAGCAGTAGATCCCTTTAACGGTGAAATAACGCCTTACTACGCACTTTCAATGACAGATCGAGATGAATTTAGTGATATGGATGATTTCTTTTTGAGTTTAGATAGTCAGATTAAGCTGAACTACCAAAATAGAAAAAAAGCAGGTTCACTAAAAATGTTAACAATGGGGAAAAACTATGAGCTCCTTAATCAAGAAAACATAAAAAAAGTAACGAATACAGATATGTATGGCCCCTCAAACATGATGAAAAAAATTCAATATTTAACTGAGAATAATATAATTCGTGTTTGGAACGAAGAGGTCTTTAACCATCAAATAAAAATCAACTAATTTTTCTTGATTTCATTTAGTTATCCAGTATAGTTAAGGATGATAATGAGAAATTTAGTATAGAAGGAAGTGCCATATGCGTTTAAATAAATTTATTAGTGAATCAGGAAAAGCCTCAAGAAGAGGAGCGGATAAACTAATCGAAGAAGGCCGTGTTTTTATTAACGGAAAAAGAGCGAAAATAGGAACACAAGTCGAACCAGGAGATGATGTTCGAGTAGATGGCAATCAGTTGTTCATTGCCCCAAGAAGCAATGTGTATATCGCTTTAAACAAACCTGTCGGAATTACTAGTACAACAGAGAAAAAAGTAAAAGGTAACATTGTGGACTTAGTCAATTACCCAAGTCGCATTTTCCATATTGGTCGTTTGGATAAAGAATCAGAAGGCTTGATTTTATTAACTAATGATGGAGATATTGTGAATGAGATTTTACGTTCTGAAAATCAACATGAAAAAGAATATGTTGTATCAGTTGATAAAGCTATCACACCTGACTTTTTAAAGCAAATGTCAGAAGGTGTCGAGATTTTAGATACGAAAACACTGCCTTGTGAGCTTGAAAAAATCTCTAATTATGAATTTAAAATCATTTTAAAACAAGGATTAAATCGCCAAATTCGCCGCATGTGTGAGGCTCTAGGGTATAATGTGACGCGTTTGCAACGCTTAAGAATTATGAATATCGAGTTAGGCAATCTTCCTATTGGCCAATGGCGTTATTTATCTAAAAAGGAAAAAGCACGTTTATTTGATGATTTAAACTACGAAGAAAAACAGTGGTAAAAGAATGAAAGAGTATCAGTTAGATGATTTTATCAAAGCAACTGTCACGAATGATTTAAAAACAGTAACGGAGTGTCTGGAACAAGGAATGTCTCCTAATGCTAAAAATAAGCAGAAGTTATCACCATTTATTGCTTCTGCAGCAAATGGTCATGTGGAACTTTTTCGTTTATTTTTAAAGCATCAACCAGATGTCTTGCAAGTGAATAAATTTGGTGGAACGGCTTTAATTCCTGCAAGTGAGAAGGGCTTTATTGAGGTTGTTGAAATAGGTGTCACAACAGGAATTCCAATTAATCATGTTAATCGTTTAGGGTGGAGTGCTCTACTTGAGGCTGTTATTTTAGGTGATGGTGGGTTTTTATATCAAGATATTATTAGAGAACTGCTTTTATCAGGTGCAGATAATCAGCAAAAGGATTTTTACCAAAAAGATAGTTATGATTATGCCAGCGAATTACAGCAAATATCAATTAGTTCTTTACTAACCAACTCTTTAAAAGAAGACAACTTTTCTGAAATTCGTTCTTTTTTAAAAGTAGGTGACATTATTTCTGCCATTACTCACTTGATTACAATGCCAGAGTCAGCTAAGAAAAATTTCTACCTAGGACAAAGTTACGAGCGGTTAAAAAGATACAAAGAGGCAGATTATTATTACCAAAAAGAAGCAACCAAAGATGTGCAGTTTTACTTTTATTTAGCTAATAGCTCACGGCGTCAAAATAATATGGCAGCAGCTTTTGAATACCTCGATAAAGGAATAGAATCAAGTGACGCTTATTTTTATCGGTATCACAAAACTAACTTTTTAAGAGACACTGGCAAACATGAAGAGGCGTTAATTGAAATGGCTCGATTATTAAAAGAGTATCCTGAACGTGTTGATTTTTTGTTTCATCAGGCCAATAGTTTAGAAAGTCTAGGTAAAATAGAAGCAGCTATTGAGACGCTTCACCTAGCTGATAGATATCAAAAAAACAATAAATTATTTATTGAGCAAGCAAGTCGTCTGGAAATGAGTATTAAGGAAAAGAAATAACTTAAATTTTTACTTTTTTTAAAAAAAAGCTTTAAGAAAGACTCTTTTGCAAGTATAATGGAACAGGATATTTTATGTCTTTAACAGGCGTGAAATAAGAATAGAAGAAAGCGAAGTGAGATTATGGGACGTAAATGGGCGAATATTGTAGCGAAGAAAACAGCAAAAGACGCTAATAACAGCAAAATTTATGCAAAATTTGGGATTGAAATCTATGCAGCAGCAAAATCAGGTGATCCTGATCCGCACTCTAATCAAAAATTACGTTTTGTAATTGAACGTGCTAAAACATACAATGTACCAAAACATATCATCGATCGTGCGATTGAAAAAGCAAAAGGCTCTGGCGATGAAACTTATTCTGAGTTAAGATATGAAGGTTTTGGACCAAATGGCTCAATGGTTATCGTTGATACATTAACAAATAATGTGAATAGAACAGCAGCTGACGTACGTGCGGCCTTTAACAAAAATGGCGGTAACATGGGTGTTTCTGGTGCTGTTGCGTATATGTTTGACAACACAGCTATCTTTGGATTTGAAGGAAATGATGTCGACGAAATTTTAGAATACTTAATGGATAAAGAAATTGATGTTCGTGATGTATTTGAAGAAGAAGGACAAATCATTGTTTACGGCGAACATGCTGATTTCCATTTAATTCAAGAAGCATTAAAAGAAAAAGGAATCACTGAGTTCTCAGTTGCAGAAATTCAAATGTTACCTCAAAATGACCTTGAATTAACAGGTGATGATTTAGAAACTTTTGAAAAAATGATTGATGTTTTAGACGACTTAGAAGACGTTCAAAGTATTTATCATAATGTGGATTTAGATTAATAAGTAACCTTAAGGGATGACCAAAAGTGGTTGTCCTTTTTTTATGGACAAGAAATTAAAAAAACTGTATACATTTTACAAAGGTCATACGTATATATAGTAAGACCGCAAAAAAGGAGGTTGAAAAATGAAGAAGGGAGATATGCTGGATGAGGTGTTGATTGATTTAGGTAATCAAGGCTACGCTATATTACGGTCTAAAGGGGCAAGTCACCATGAGGCTGAAGATGTTATTCAAGAAACTTATTATAAGCTAATTAAGTTGCTACCAGAAATACGACCAGAGCAATTAAAACCATGGTTCTTTCGAGTGGCGCTCAATCATTTTATTGATGAAAAAAGAAAGCAAACAAAAAATCAACATGTTTCTAATGATTTTTTTGATCACCTTCTTCAAGAAGATAATACCGGTTTAAATTACAAAGATGTGGATAATAAAGATCATATTGAATATGAATTTAATCGTGTGAAGCCAGAGTACCAAGAGATTTTACTGCTTAAGTATTATTACGAATTATCTTACAATGAAATCGCAGAAATCTTAGAAATCAAACCTAATTCAGTTAAACAAAAACTATCACGGGCAAGACAGTCCGTCTTAAAAGAAAGGAAGAAATAAAATGGTTCCGAATTTTGAAAAATCACTAAAAAGAGCTAAAATGAAAAATATCTTACGAATTATTCTGATTACAGTAGTCACTGTAGTTATTGCAATACCTGCCCTTTATTGGTTAGGCAATAGGTTCGTTAAAAAGCAGTCCGACCAATTAAATGAGTATTTGATAGTTCATAATGTTATCTCTGAACCAAATATTCAAGTAGATTCAAGAGTCTTAGTTAACTCATCAGCTACAGGTGGAGAAGTTGTGTCTAATCGCTCTAAAAACATTTCAGGTTACGTTGTGCCGTGGAGCCAAATTAAAGGAACATATTCTTTGTTCACCTATCAAACAGATTTCAACGAACTGATTTCAGGAGAATATGGTTCAAAAGAAAATCAATACTCTTATGATAGACAAACTAAACAAAAGGTCGCTGATTTTTATCATCCAAATATAAATTATAGTTATTTAAAAGAGATGCCAAATGATTTGAAAAAAATGAATGAACAAGAAGCAACTGTTACAGAAGTTGCTTTGTCATTTGACCGAGCAAAAACATTAAAAGAAATTGAAAAAGATATTCCAAAAGAGGTTTCAATGAAATGGATGTATGTTGCTTCTTCAACGAAAGAAAAAAATATCCAAGGGGCACCGGGTCAAGAAATTTATGGGTTTGAGTATTCAAAAGACAGTGGACAAGATACTTTTGAGTATTTCTTAGAGAACTTAGAAAAAGTAAACAATGAAACAGATAAGAAAGATACTGATGCATTTATCAAATCAAATGGAAATAAAAAATTAAAAGAAGTTGAAATACTTGGCATGATGGTTACTGGTGAAAACAAAGACTTGAAAAAGTTAGAAAAATTACCTTACCTAAGAGCCTCTTCAGTTGGAGTGAGCGCTCCGATTACTCCTTATATTAAGGTAGAAAAATAAATGAAAAATGAGTCAGAAATGTTATTAAATCGAAGGAATTCGAGAGAAAACATTTTTTGACTCATTTTTTTGTTATAATGAAGAGAATAAAAAAAGATGACAAGGGGAAACTAAACATGAGAAATATTAAATTAACGCTAGAATACGACGGTCGACGTTATCAAGGATGGCAAAAACTAGGTGATTCAGATAAAACAATCCAAGAAAAAATAGAATCAATCTTAGAAAAAATGACAGAAGAAAAAATTGAAATTATTGGCTCAGGCAGAACAGACGCAGGGGCTCATGCAAGAGGTCAAGTTGCTAATTTCAAAACGGAATCAGCTATGTCATTAAGTGACATGCACGGTTATTTGAATCGTTATTTACCAAAAGATGTTGCTGTAAAAGAAATTGCTGAGGTACCAGAAAGATTCCATTCAAGATACAATGCTAAATCAAAACAATACAGCTACTATGTTTGGAATGATAAAGTACGTTCTGTCTTCAATCATCACCATAGTTACTATCATCCAATGAAGTTGGACTTAGAAAAGATGCAAGAAGCTTGCGAAAAATTAGTAGGAACACACGATTTTCTTGGCTTTTCTTCTTTAAGAAAATCAAAAAAATCAACAGTTAGAACAATTGATAGTATTGCAATCGAAGAAGAAAATGGCATGCTTAAATTCACGTTTGTTGGAGAAGGCTTTTTATATAATATGGTGAGAATATTGGTAGGAACACTCTTAGAAATTGGCGATGGCACTTTAGATATTTCTGTTATTGATGAAGTGTTTGATACAAAAGTAAGAAAAACAGCTGGGATTACAGTACCTGCGCAAGGTCTTTTCTTAGATGAAGTTACTTACGACTAATTTAAAATAAAGAATCGAGGTTTTTTTATGAAAATCACATATCATGGACACTCTGTTGTATCTGTTGAAACGGTATCAGGTGCTAAGTTGTTGTTTGATCCGTTTTTTACAGGCAATTCATTAGCTGATTTAAGAGCAAGAGATGTAAAAGCAGATTATTTACTAATTACTCATGGGCACAACGATCATGTTGGCGATATGATTTCAATTGCCAAGAAAAATAAAGCTACAATTATTGCAATTCCTGAAATTATTCACTTTGCGACCAAAAATGGCGTGGAAAACACGCATGCCATGAATATGGGTGGTAGTTTTGAGTTTCCTTTTGGACGAGTGAAAATGGTCTACGCTCAACATAGCTCTGGTTATGAACTTGGTTCAGATATGGTATACATGGGAGAACCAGCAGGATTTATTTTAGAAGTAGATGGTAAAACATTGTATCATGCAGGGGACACAGCCTACTTTAGTGATTTGTCACTTTTAAGTGAAGATTTTGATATTGACGTTGCTTTTTTACCAATCGGTGATAATTTCACCATGGGAATCAAAGACGCTGTGAAAGCTAGTTCGACAATTAATGCGAAAAAAGTGATTCCAATTCATTACAACACATTTCCAGTTATTCAACAAAATCCGCAAGAGTTTGTTGACTTGTTACCTGATAATGTAGGAAAAGTGATGGCTGTTGGCGAAACTTTAGAATTTTAATAGCCTTAAAAGGAAGATATTGACACGGTACTTGTGTGAATATCTTTTTTTGTTGACATTAATTATTAGAAGTAGTAATGTGAAACATACTAAAGAATGTTTCTTAAAAGTAGCAGAAATGAGAGGTAGAAATGAAGATTAAAAAAATAATGAAATTAATGGGGAAAATCCTATTAGGACTTGTTTCTCTAGTAGTGGTGATTCTCGTTGTACTAGCTGTGACGAATCAAGTATTATTAAAAAAAGAAGCTAGTGAGATTAAAAATTATGGAGAGAAAATAGCCATTTTTGACGGAGAGATGAATGTATTAACTGCAGGTTCTGGTGAAGAAACCATTGTTCTTTTACCAGGTTACGGGACACCAAGTCCTGGACTTGATTTTAAACCTTTGATTAATGAGTTAAAGAAAGATTACAAAGTTGTTGTTATCGAACCATTTGGCTATGGATTAAGCAGTCAAACTAAACGAAAAAGAACGTTAGAAAATGTTGATGAAGAAATCCATGAAGTGATGAAAAAACTAAAAATAAACTCATTTATTATGATGGGACACTCCATATCAGGTATTTATGGTATGAACTATGTGAACACTTATCCTAATGATGTCAAAGCGTTTATTGGGATTGATACAAGCGTTCCTAATCAACCGTGGCCAGGAAATCCTACGCTAACAATTGATTTCTTACGATATAGTGGTGTGTTGAGATTATTTACACAATTAAGACCAGAGTTATTTTTAATGCCTCATTTAACTGAGGAAGAAAATAAACAATATTTGATGTTAAATCTTAAAAATACAGGTAACCAAGCAATGCGAGCAGAAGGAATTGAACTTGATAAGAGTTTTGAAAAAATCAAAGACAAAAACTTTCCACAAAAATTGCCATTACTGTTATTTATTGATCATGGAAATGCAGAAAATGTTTCTACCTGGAGAAAGCTACATTTAAAACAAGTTGCTCATGCTGAAAATGGTCAGTCTTTTGAATTAAAGGGTGGTCATTACTTACATCGAACGAAGTCAAAAAGAATAGTAAAAGAGGTCAACGCATTTTTAAATGAGTCAAAAATAACGACTAACTAGATATGTTATAATGAAGGCATTAATAGAAGTTAAAATTAAAGAGGTGCATGAGTTGAAATTAGTTATTTTTGATATGGATGGTTTAATGTTTGATACGGGTAGATTAGCATACCGTGTGTATAGTAAAACCGCTCAAAAGTTTGATTTTGAGCTACATCCAAATGTGTATTATCATTTAACTGGCCGAAATGAAGCCGGATTTCGTGAAACGTTAAAAGAATTATATGGTCATGACTTACCAACAGACACGTGGCGTGATTTTATGACAGCAACTAAAAAAGAAATTATTTATAGTGAGAGAAGAGTCTATAAGAAAAAAGGCTTACTTGAATTGTTAGCATTTTTAAAGGAAAATGGTTATCTAATCGCCTTAGCTTCATCTTCAAAACGAGAAATTATTTCTTTCTATTTAGAAATTGAAGAAATACCAGATTGTTTTGATGTAATTATTGCAGGAGATGAAGTCACACAAGGCAAACCGCATCCAGAAATATTCTTAAAAGCGTGCGAGAAATTAAATATTAAGCCGAGTAAGGCGTTAGTTTTAGAAGATTCACTTGCAGGAATTGAGGCGGCTAATCGAGCAGTAATACCTTCTTTTTTAATTGAAGATGACCTGACAGACTTACCACCAATAGCAGGAAAATACCCGTTAAAGATGACATTACCTGTCAAAAAAGAAAAAGAGTTTTTCCCCACTCAACAATTTAATGATCTGTTGGAAGTAAGAGATTATTTAAAAAAAGAGAATTAATAAAGTAACAGAAGTCAGCAAAAAAAGCTGTCTTCTGTTTTTTTAATCTGTGTATATGTCTGATTATTTTGTTTGTCTAGTCATAGCTAGTGTTTTTATTTTTATTGAATTCTCATTTTATGTACTATTTAATCAGCAATGTAACCCTGATTTAACGGCATTCTGTTTTTTGTTTAAGAAAACGGAAAGATAATTTTAATAAATATTGTTATTTAAACCGATTGTGATATTATGAACTTAAAGATAAAGAAAACGTTTACAGGAGGAGATCGAAATGTTTAAACATAGTACATGACAACGCATTTTAAAAGAACTGGATTGTTCAAAGGGACAATTGAATAGTAAAAGAGTCAGAGAAACAAGGTGGCTTGTTGTGCATTTTTACAGGATTAGTGTGCGATAAGTTGGTTTGTTTGTCTGACTATTTTTTTTGGAGGGAAAAACATGCTATTAGTAACGAATAACCCAAAAGTAAAAAAAGAAATAGAAGGTGTTCCAATTCATTATCTAGAAGTAGAGTATGGTGATATCTTTCAAGAAGTCAAAAAAATGATTATTGAAGATAAAATGATTTTACTAACCCATCCTTTAAGCGGCAGTATCAAACCAAATGAAACATATTACAAGTCGATTGTGCTAGGTAAGGCAAAAACGGATGCGATTGATATAGAAAGTCTAGATTATATTGATCAAGGAATTACCGTATATGAGAAATTTATGAAGAATAAAATGCGTCCTAACTGGACAGAGCGTGTGTTAGAGGATTTTGCCTTTGTTGATTATTACTTAATTAAAGACACGCTAACTCGTATGTAATCTAAGTGTTAATCACCACAAATGTGGTTGAGATAAATTAAAGAGGAAAGGATGTGTCATTCAAACAGCTTTTTAGAACCAAATAAATACTATAGAGGTGAGAGAATGAAGTTAGAATTAGGAAATATTAATATTAACAAAGTAGTTAAAGGGACAGAAAACAAAATAGACAATCATACTCTTTATATTGATGAAAAAGCTATCCAAGAACTCGTTTTAGAGGATGACCGAATTGGAAAATGTACTATTGAAATTGCTGAACCTGGTGACAAGACAAGAATTACTCCGGTAAAAGATGTCATTGAACCAAGATGTAAAATTGATTCTAAATCTGAAATGTTCCCTGGTGTTATTGGTAAGATGGGCATCGTTGGGGAAGGTAGAACACATGTATTAAAGGGCTGTTCTGTTATGACAGTAGGAAAAATCGTTGGTTTCCAAGAAGGAATCATCGATATGTCTGGTCCTGGTGCAGAACAAACACCTTTTTCTAAATTAAATAATATTTGTTTGGTGATTGAGCCGATTGAAGGACTAGATCCTCATATTTATGAAGAAGCAGCACGTTTTGCTGGTCTTAAAGTAGCAAGCTATTTAGGAAAATTAGGAGAAACAGTGGAACCTGATGAAGTAACAACATATGAAACATTACCACTGTTACAACAAATCGCACAATATCCTGATTTACCAAAAGTAGGGTATGTTTACATGTTACAAACACAAGGTTTACTACATGATACTTATGTGTACGGAGCAGATGCAAAACACATTATCCCAACAATTCTTTATCCAACTGAAGTCATGGACGGAGCTGTTTTAAGTGGTAACTGTGTATCAGCTTGTGATAAGAACACAACATACCATCATTTAAATAACCCAGTTATTCATGATTTATACGCTCGTCATGGTAAAGATATTAACTTTATGGGTGTAATTATTACAAACGAAACAGTTTACTTAGCAGATAAAGTTAGATCAAGCGATTTTTCAGCTAAATTATCTGAATACTTAGGATTAGACGGTGTGATTATCACACAAGAAGGTTTTGGTAACCCAGATACTGACTTAATTATGAACTGTAAAAAAATCGAAGAAAAAGAGATCAGAACAGTTATTGTAACGGATGAATACGCAGGTCGTGACGGAGCTAGTCAATCATTAGCAGATGCTGATCCATTAGCAGATGCAGTTGTTACTGGCGGAAACGCAAACGAAATTATCGTTCTTCCACCAATGGATAAATTAATTGGTCAACTTGACTATGTAGACGTGATTGCTGGTGGATTTGACGGAAGTTTACGTGAAGATGGAAGTATTGAAGTTGAATTACAAGCAATTACTGGTGCAACGAATGAAATAGGCTTTAACAAAACATCAGCTAAAGGCTATTAACCAATAGAACTAAAAATATTTAGAAGGAGGAACATAGACATGGGATTATTAGATAATAAAAAAATCGTAGTCATTGGTGACCGTGATGGTATACCAGGACTTGCCATTGAAACCTGTCTAGAAGGCACAACAGCAGAAGTGATTTTTTCTTCAACAGAATGTTTTGTCTGAACGGCAGCAGGTGCAATGGACTTAGAAAATCAACGTCGAGTGAAAGATGCAGCAGATAAATACGGTGCAGAAAACGTAGTCGTATTAATCGGAGCAGCAGAAGGTGAAGCAGGAGGATTAGCTGCCGAAACAGTCACTAACGGAGATCCAACTTATGCAGGTCCATTAACCAATCAACAGCTAGGTTTAGCTGTATACCATGTAGTAGAACCAGAATTTAAAGAATACGTAGATGAGAGTGTATATGAAGACCAAATCGGTATGATGGAAATGGTTCTAGATGTGGATGACATCATTGAAGAAGTATCAAGTATTAGAAAAGAATTTTCAAAATATTAATTATCAGTTGATATAAAGGAGGAAGAACATGGCTAAATATAAAGTAGTTCACTATATTAACCAATTCTATGCTGGTATTGGTGGAGAAGAAAAAGCAGACATCAAACCAAGTACAAAAGCAGAAATCGTAGGACCTGGTATCGCATTTAAAGGTGCTTTAGGTGAAGACGTAGAAATCGTGGGAACTGTTATCTGTGGTGACAGTTACTTTAATGAAAATTTAGACTCAGCATTAAAAGAAGTTATGGAAATGATTGCTTCATATAAACCTGATTTAGTTATTGCAGGTCCTGGATTTAACGCGGGACGTTACGGTATGGCATGTGGCGCTGTGGCTAAAGCTGTGATGGAAGATTTACATATTCCAGCAGTAACAGGACTTTACGAAGAAAATCCTGGAACAGATATGTATAAAAAAGATGCTTACATTGTACCAGTTGGTAACAGTGCAGCAACGATGAGAAAAGCTGTACCAGTTATTTCTAAATTAGCGCTTAAATTATTAAATAATGAAGAAGTAACACCAGAAGCAGATAACTATTATGTAAGAGGTCGTAAAAACTATCAAACAGAACATCAAGGTTCTTATCGTGCTGTTGATATGTTAGTTAATAAATTGGCAGGTAAAGAATTTACAACAGAATTTCCAATGCCAGAATTTGATAATGTTGAGCCAGGACAACCTGTTGCCGACATTAAAAAGGCTAAAATTGCTCTTGTAACATCAGGTGGGATTGTACTAAAAGGCAACCCGGACCATATTGAATCAAGTAGTGCCTCTAAATTTGGTAAATATGATATCTCAAGTGTTACTAATTTAACAGATGCAACTTATGAAACAGCTCATGGTGGTTATGACCCAGTTTATGCGAATCAAGATGCTGATAGAGTATTACCAGTTGATGTGTTACGTGAATTAGAAGCAGCAGGTGAAATTGGTGAAATTTATCCTTACTTCTACACAACAGTAGGAAACGGAACATCTGTAGCAAATGCTAAAAAATACGCAGCTGAAATCGCCAAAGATTTGGTGAGAGATGGCGTAGATGCTGTTATATTAACATCCACCTGAGGTACCTGTACTCGTTGCGGTGCAACGATGGTTAAAGAAATTGAAAAAACAGGTATTCCAGTAGTTCATATGTGTACAGTGGTTCCTATTTCTCTAACAGTAGGAGCGAACCGTATTGTTCCAACAATTGCGATTCCTCATCCATTAGGCAATCCAAGCTTAGATGAAAAAGAAGAGAAAAAACTACGCATGAAACTGGTTAAAAAAGCGCTAGTAGCTTTACAAACGCCAGTTGAAGAACAAACAGTATTTGAATAATAAGACATTGTTAAGGAGAGTATGTTATGACAGAAATTTACGACGTTGTCATCATTGGTGGCGGCCCTTCAGGCTTAACAGCAGCTTTGTATAATGCCAGAGCCAGACTAAAAACAGTGGTGTTAGAAAAAACTAAAATTGGTGGACAAATTGCATTGACTCATGAGATTGCTAATTTTCCAGGTGCCATTGAAGGAAAAAAAGATAGTGACCCATCTGGTCCAGAATTAGTTAAAAGAATGGCTGAGCAGGCAACTAAATATGGTGCTGAAATTCATTTGAACAAAGACGTAAAATCAATTGAATTAGAAGGTAAAATCAAGCGTGTGATCTGTTCTGATGGTACTGTATATGATAGCCGTGCGGTTATTTGTGCAAACGGCGCGCAACCAAGACCGATTGGCTGTAAAGGTGAAAAAGAACTACAAGGCAAGGGCGTTTCTTATTGTGCAACGTGCGATGGTGCTTTCTTTGAAGACCTAGAAGTTTATGTAGTTGGTGGCGGGAACTCTGCTGTTGAAGAAGCAGAATTTATCACAAGTTTTGCTCGAAAAGTAACGATTTTACAAAATTTAGCTCATTTAACAGCAGATGAAATTGCTGTTGAACAGGCGAAGAAAAATCCTAAAATCGAGTATAAATTTAATACAGTAATAGAGGAAATTCATGGAGACGGTTTAGTGGAATCAATGATTATTCGCAACACTGAAACCAATGAAACAACTGAAATTCTAGCAGATGAAGACGATGGCACTTTTGGTATCTTTGTCTTTATCGGATATATTCCAAATACTGAAATGTATCAAGGAATTTTAGAATTAGATGATTGGGGATATATCAAAACTAAAGATGACATGTCGACTTCATTACAAGGTGTGTTTGCTGCAGGAGATATCAGACCTAAAACATTACGTCAAGTTATTACGGCAGCTGGAGATGGTGCAACAGCCGCACATGCTGCCCAAAAATATGTTGAGTCTACAAAGTAACTCAAAAGGAGCTAATAATCATGATTGAATTAACTGTTGATAATTTTGAAGAAGAAGTATTAAACCAAGATAAACCAGTACTTGTTGACTGGTGGGGTGAAACGTGTGAAAACTGTTTAGCGATTATGCCAACTGTTGTTGAGTTTTCTGAAACTTACGGTGATAGCATTCATTTTACAAAATTTAATACGTCACAAAAGAAAGTACGTCGTTTTTGTATTCAACATAAAATAATGGGATTACCTGTTATTTCAATTTACCAAAAAGGTGAAAAAATTGATGAATTAGCTAAAGATGATTGTACAAAAGAAAAAATCGAAGAAATGATTAAAAAATATATCTAATCATAAACTAAAAATATTTAGAAGGAGGAACATAGACATGGGATTATTAGATAATAAAAAAATCGTAGTCATTGGTGACCGTGATGGTATACCAGGACTTGCCATTGAAACCTGTCTAGAAGGCACAACAGCAGAAGTGATTTTTTCTTCAACAGAATGTTTTGTCTGAACGGCAGCAGGTGCAATGGACTTAGAAAATCAACGTCGAGTGAAAGATGCAGCAGATAAATACGGTGCAGAAAACGTAGTCGTATTAATCGGAGCAGCAGAAGGTGAAGCAGGAGGATTAGCTGCCGAAACAGTCACTAACGGAGATCCAACTTATGCAGGTCCATTAACCAATCAACAGCTAGGTTTAGCTGTATACCATGTAGTAGAACCAGAATTTAAAGAATACGTAGATGAGAGTGTATATGAAGACCAAATCGGTATGATGGAAATGGTTCTAGATGTGGATGACATCATTGAAGAAGTATCAAGCATTAGAAAAGAATTTTCAAAATATTAATAGCAAGTTAAAGAGGTTGGGGAATATCACAACCTCTTTCTTTAAAGAAAGGAGATTGTCGCATGAATTTTCCAGTTTTAAAGGCAAGTAGTTATGTATTAGTACATACACCAGACATGATTGAGCGCAATGGGACAACACAAACAACAGAAAAAATAACTAATCCAGAAAGTGATTATTTAAAAACGTTGTATGACAATATTAGAAGTTATGATGAGGTGATTAATTACGCGCCAAATCAAACATATATTGGCAATCTTAATTACAATGAGTTAAAAGCTATGGAACAACCTTGGGTAGATAAACCCATTAAAGGCAAGAGATATAGTGAAACAGGCGAAATTATGCCTGAACTTGAATTTTATGGCTTACTTCAAATTGTGGATGTTTTTGAGCTTGTTTATTTGGAAACAGAATTTTTCAAAAAAGCTAAAGAAGCTTTATCTAATCATGAATTATTTAAAGATGATGCTGAAAAAATGAAAGAAGGCACTGAACTTTCATGGATTGAAGAACAAGTAAAAGAACATGAAGCAGAAGGGCTATATTTTGATCGTCAATTAGTGGGATGTGTCGTTCGCGCTCATGAAATCGATGTGAACTTAAACGCTCATGTTATGCTAGAAAACCTTGTAGTAAAAGCAAGTGGTGTTCTTGCTCTTCGTCATTTGTTAAATGAAAAAGGCATGGATGCAAGTGAAGTAGATTATGTTATTGAATGTAGTGAAGAAGCGTGTGGTGATATGAATCAACGTGGTGGAGGTAACTTTGCTAAATCAATCGCTGAAATGTGTGGTTGTGTGAACGCAACTGGTAGTGACTTGAGAAGTTTCTGTGCAGCACCAACACATGCTCTAATCTCTGCTGCTTCATTAGTTAAAGCTGAAACATATCAAAATGTGGTATTAGTTGCTGGTGGAGCAACTGCTAAATTAGGAATGAACGGTAAATCTCATGTTGGTAAAAATTTACCAATTTTAGAAGATGTACTAGGTGGTTTTGCTGCACTAATTAGTAGTAATGATGGTGTGCATCCAATTCTAAGAACTGATTTAGTTGGACGTCATACAGTGTCAAGTGGCTCAAGCCCTCAAGCAGTTACAAGTGCATTAATTGCAGATCCTTTATTAAAAGCAGGTTTGACTGTTAAAGATGTTGATGTTTACTCAGTTGAAATGCAAAATCCAGATATTACGAAACCAGCAGGTGCTGGGGATGTTCCACTGGCCAACTTGAAAATGATAGGGGCAATTGGTGTTCTTAAGAAACAAATGGAGAAAAAAGATTTAATGACATTTGTTAATGAAAAATCAATTCCAGGATGGGCACCAACGCAAGGACATATTCCTAGTGGGGTTCCTTACTTAGGCTTTGGTATTCATGATTTAACTGAAGGCGATAAAAATCGTGCAATGATTGTCGGAAAAGGCTCATTATTCTTAGGTCGTATGACAAACTTGTTTGATGGCGTTTCGATTATTCTTGAAAGAAATACAGGTGAAGTTAGTCAAGAGGATAACGGTTCTATTAAAGAAACTGTAAAAACAGAAATGGCCGAAGTATTGCGACATTTTGCCAAAAAACTATCAGAAGATTAGAGGTGAAAAAGGTGTCAAATACAGTAAAACAAGTGATGAATGATGTTTTAATTGAAATGGCGGAAATTCTAGAATCTAAACATGTTTATGACAATGTCAAAATTGGTTTAACTATTGACGGCAGTGAACATGGTACAGAAGTTATGAAAGAAGCTATTCAATTAATAAAAAGTAAAGCAAATTTTAAAGTTGTACTAATCGGGACAAAAGTTGATTGGGCAGATGATATGGAACACGTTGTAACAGAGGACGAGTCAGATAATCATAAAAAAATGGAAGAATTATTAGCGGATGGAACCATTCAAGGGTGTGTCACTCTCCATTATCCATTTCCAATCGGTGTCTCAACTGTCGGACGTGTGATTGCACCAAGTACAGGTAAAGA
>NZ_JAVWHO010000001.1:17321-37681 GCF_036639995.1 Vagococcus sp.
GAAAAAGCTAAATTAGCAGATATTTGTGATAGTTTATGTTTTAAAAATAGTCTGAAACAAACAGATAAAGAAATAGTTAAACCAGACAAAGAAATTGTTACTAAAGATATTTCTGGTATTGATGTGCTTGATTTAGATGATGCGTTAGAAGTTCTCTGGAAAAAAGGTATTTATGCGGAAAGTGGTATGGGATGTACTGGACCTGTCATTTTAGTGAATGAAAAAAATATCGATAAAGCCAAAGAGTTACTAGCCAAAGATTATTTATAGTTAAAAAAAGCGAGGTAAACCAAAACTGGTTAACCTCGCTTTAATTTTTAAAAGACTAAACTATTGATAACTTCTTTTCTAGGATTTGGCAACACAATATGATTAATAATCATTGCTTCATCTTTTGCTCCCTCAACACCTGCTTCAACAGCTGCTTTTACAGCTCCAACATCACCAGTTAAAACCACAAATGATTTACCTGCAATCCCAGTAGCTAGTTGCAAGCTAATTAAATCTACATTGGCAGCTTTGACTGCATAATCAGCGGCAATAATAGAGCCTGCTGCTGAATAATATTCAATAGCACCAATTGCTCTAGCATCATCTGGAACATGTGTCATATTAATTGCTCGAACAACTTGAGGGTCAATACGAGGAATAATTAATTTTCCAACAATGTGCATACCGCCAATTCGTTTTCCTTCTTCAATCGATTGTGTGACAGAATCAACACGTCCTGAAATAATAATATAGTATTTACCAGGACAACTCGCTTTGGCAGAAATAAGTTGGCAATCAGCTATTTTTAACATGTAGTCAACAGCTTCAATTCCTTTAGCAATACTGTTTAATTCTAAAAAACCTAATGTATCTATTTCCATGATTAAGCCACATCCTTTTTAATTTGAATTAGTGAGTCGCTAACACAAATAACTGTTCCAGAAATGCTAGCGTGAATAGGTGCGCCTAAGACGCCTTCATCGATATCGGCAATTAATTGTCCTTTAACGACAACATCTCCCTTAGTAACAAGAGCTTTACAAGGTGCGCCAATATGCATTTTCAATGGAATAAACACTTCTTCTGTTTCATGAGTGATTAATTCAGATAAATCATTATTTGCGTATTGTTCTAGTCCCATTTTCAAAAGAATATTTTTAGGTGGCGTTTTTTGGTATTCTCTCATAGGTTGAGGAATTAATTCTTCGCCGTTGTACTGATAACGAATCCCTTTTTCAGCTAACCGTTGTTTTACATAAATATTAACTTGTCTTGGTGAAAGTGACATCGGACAAGCAATTACTTCGCAAATACCACATTCGCAACAAAGAATAGCTTGTTTCCAAATTGGGTCATCATCAATATCATCAGGAACATTACTTGTTGCAAGATGTCTCATCACTTGATGTGGGTGTAAAGGAATCCCGATTTGATATCTTGGGCAAAGTTGTGTACATAATCGACATTGAATACATGCAGCTTTTGCTTGCGTAATGATTTGATTGATTTGGCGTTCATGTAATTGGTAAAGATACTCTTTTTCTTCCAATATAATGATGCCAGAGGTTGTTTTAGTTACGACTTGATCATTAAAATTATTGTGGTTACCAATTTTCCCCATCATAGGCCCACCATTTAAGAAAATAAATTGTTTCAGTGGTGTTCCACCAGCTAATTCAAGACAGGTAGAAAAAGGTGTCCCAACAGGAACTAAAACCATCGTTGGCTTATTAACGGCTCCCGTAATTGTAACAAGTTTTTCCGTAACTGGTTTGTCGTTTGTCATGGCTTCATAGACGTTAAGCATCGTAGTAATGTTTGAAACCACACAACCAACTTGCAGAGGAATACCAGTTGGCGGAACAGTTCTTCCCGTTACTTCATAAACCATAACTTGTTCATCTCCAGCAGGATAAAAATTATTCATCTTGTGGATCGTAATTGGAGCATTTTGCTTTTCAATAGCAGATTCTAGAGAAGCAATTTCGTCATGATAATGACTCTTTGTTGCAATAACGATGTTTTCACATTCTACCATTTTTCCGACTTCGGTAATTGCTTTAATACATTCTTCGGCAAAATGATTCATGACGTAGTGGTCAGTTTTTAGCAAAGGTTCGCATTCAGCGGCATTGATGATAAGATACTCTGCTTTTGCATTCATTTTTTTAGCAGTTGGAAAACCGGCACCACCAGCACCGACAATTCCAGAGTTGTGAATTTTTTCTAATAACATTTTATCACCTACAATTATAAATTTGTGTAATGTAGACGCCATTGTCATGTCCAATTGTAAGCCTTATCCAAGGCTAAATCAATCGAAATGTTAAAAAATGAGCATAGTTGATAATGATTATCAACCTCAAGATTTGTTTTGGTTTTAAGATGAATGGTAGACGATAGTTTGTATTTTTGATATAATGAGAGAAAATTGAGTAGAAACTTACGAGGTAGTAGGTTTAATTGCAAAGGCGCAAAAAGGATAACTATCTTTTTGTGCTTTTTTTATTAAGGAGGAGTAAGATGAAAGTTTGTGAATCCTTTGAATTGCCATCGGGGGTAAAATTGAAAAACAGGTTATTTTTTGCGCCGATTTCTACTATGGAAGATGCTCCTGATGGTAAAGTGACAAAAGATGAGTTGGCTTTTTTTAAACAACGTACAGGTGATGTGGGAGCAATTATTATCGCTTCAGCCTATGTTAATCAAGAAGGAAAATCTTATGGTAACAACTTAAGTGTGAGTCACGACCACTATATTGATAGTTTGAAAACTTTATCCAGCACTCTTAAAGAAAACAATACGAAAGCTATTTTGCAAATTTACCACGGAGGAGCTATGGCTCAGAGTCAAACAGATTATTCGAAAGTCCTCTGTGTAAGTGATAATTCTACACGACTATCAAAAGATGAAACGTATCAGGAATTGACAGAATCTACTATTAATAACATTATTTCTGATTATGAAAAAGCGGTTTTAAGAGCAATAAAAGCAGGTTTTGATGGGGTTGAAATTCATGGAGCCAATTCTTACTTACCAAATCAATTTTTAATGCCAAGTTGGAATTTAAGAGAAGATAAATGGGGCGGTTCTCGAGAAAATCGCTTACGATTTCTTAAAGAGATTATTAATAAGTCACTTAAGGTTATTGAGAAAAATGCTGAGAAACCATTTGCATTAGGCTTACGTTTTTCACTGGAAGATGCTTTTTTAGAGTCTGATGAAAAAAGAAATCAATCATTTCAAGAATCACTCCTTCTGTTAGATCAATTAGATCAAATGGGACTTGATTATATTCATATAACGAGTTCTAATGTATTAGAAAATAAAATATTTGAAGGAAAATCAATTAAGTTGTTAACTTTAGTAAAAGCAGTACTTAGAACAACACCTTTAATTGGGTGTGGTAATATACTACAACCTGAATCTGTTGAAGACGCTTTGAGTTTAACGGAGCTTGTTTCAGCTTGTCGGCCTTTTGTTTTTAATCCTGATTGGGCAACTCAAATTTTGAGTAATAAACCAATTGTATTGCCAAAAGAAACCCCAAATTGGCAAATGAGACAGGAATTAAATATTCCAAGAAATCTTTGGAAAGGTATTGAATCATCACCAGAATGGTATTTATATAAATTTTAAAAAAGTGAGAGATTGAGGTAGGTAGCATGTCAAAAAAAGAAAGAATTATTCAAGAATCAGTTCCTGGGCGTCAAATAACGATTGCTCACATCATTGCTAATCCAGATAACCGTGTGTATGCAAAAGTTGGATTACATGATTATGACAAGCAAGCATTAGGTATTTTAACTATTACACCAGGTGAAGCAGCAATTGTCGCTTCTGATGTTGCCGTAAAAGCAGCTGACGTTAGAGTGGCGTTTATGGATAGATTTAGTGGAACTTTAGTTATTGCTGGAGATGTTATGGCTGTAGAAGCAGCCATTGAAGCAGTTAGTGATACACTAAGAAACATGTTAAACATCTCAACAGCCAAAATAACGAAATCGTAAATAGTAGGTGAGCAACTTGAAAAAAATTATGTTTGTCGGAGCTGTTGGAACAGGGAAAACGACATTAACACAGCGTTTAGAAGGTCATGAAATCACATATTCAAAGACACAAGCTATTGAATCAAGTCGATTCATTGTTGACACACCAGGAGAGTTTATCCAAAGACGTCAATTCTATAGTGCTTTACAAGTAACCTCAAATACCGTGGATTATATCGGATTACTTCAAAGTGTAGATGAATCATTCAACACCTTTCCACCTGCTTTTTCTTCCATGTTTTCAAAACCGGTGATAGGTGTTGTGACGAAAATTGATAAAGCAAATAGTGAGAGTGAAATTGAACGAGCGGCTAATGCGTTGAAAAATGCAGGAGCTAGAGAAATATTTCATGTCTCGTCGTATGACGATAAAGGAATTGAAGAATTACTGAAATTTTTAGAAATTGAGGAGGAATAAACATGGCTAAAATTTATACAAAAACAGGTGATAAAGGTGAAACAAGTATCATCGGTGGTGAAAAAGTAAAAAAATGTTCAAATCGTGTGGAAGCATACGGAACAATCGATGAATTGAACTCATTTATAGGGATTATTGTAAGTCATATGAGAAGTAGTGTTGATGTAAAAAAAGACCTTGCAGAGATTCAACAAATCTTATTTGACTGCGGAACAGATATGGCGACACCAAACGGAACTAAAGGCTACCGAACAAGTAGCGAATCTATTGAATGGCTAGAAAGTTGTATTGATAAGTATTTAGTTTCACCACCTCAATTAACAGAATTCATAATTCCTGGTGGCGATCCTGTAGCAAGTGAGCTACATTTTGCACGAACAATTGCTAGAAGAGCAGAACGTATTGTTGTTGCAACTAGCTTAGAAGGTGAAATTAATCCAGAAGTATTGAAATTTTTAAATCGTCTATCAGATTATTTCTTTGCTGCAGCAAGATTAATTAACTACCGTGAAAATAGAGTGGACGTTAGTTACCGTAGGAACAGTCAAGTTTTTTATAATGACTAAAAAAAGATTGTATTAAAAAAACAAGTATGTTAGAATCCAAGTATAGATTAATAAGTTAAGAAATTAGATGGAACTTTGGTGAAAATCCAAGACGGTCCCGCCACTGTAATAAGCGTAAGCTTTAAGTCAGGTCTTTCTAGTTATTAACTCAATGGTAATTACTGTTTCGAGGTAAAACAGTGGTGGTTAGAGAATAGATGATGTAGGTTATTCTGATATTAGCCAATTGTTTTATTTAATAGTAAGGACCGTAATAGGAACTGAAAAAACACAACGAATTGTGTTTTAGTAAAACAAAATGGCAAATGGAGATACTTACTTCTGGTAGGTTTGAGCACAAAGGGGTGCTTTCCTTGCCTTTTTTGTTTTCTAAAATATATAGTTGGCAATGACGCTACCGAATAAGTCCTTATTGAAGGAGTTTTTTTGGTGGTTTTTTTATTTATCGGAGGTGGAAAAATGCAACAAGTAAAATTTGGTACGGATATTTATATCGGCAAAGATGCTTTAACAAAATTAAACGATTTTAGTAATGAGCGTATCTGTATTGTAACTGACAAATTCATGGTTGAATCAGGATTAATTGAATATGTAACAACCAATATCAACGATTCAAACGATCATCAAGTGTTTACTGACATTGTTCCAGACCCAACAATTGAAAACGTTGTTAGTGGTGTGGAAAAATTAAAAGAGTTTAAACCGAGTATTATGATTGCTCTTGGCGGTGGATCAGCTATTGATGCAGCTAAAGCAATTAAACTAATGGGCGTTAAACTAGAATTTATTCAAAATGTAAAATTAATCATTATTCCAACAACAAGTGGTACTGGTTCTGAGGTAACTGATTTTTCTGTTATCACAAACAAAAAAGAAAATTTAAAATACCCATTAGTAGATACAGATTTACAACCGGATATGGCTATTTTAGATTCTCGTTTAGTAGAAAGTGTTCCACCAACAATTACAGCTGATACAGGTATGGATGTTTTAACACATGCCCTAGAAGCGTATGTATCAACCGAAGCAACCGATTTTTCTGATGCATTAGCTGAAAAAGCAGTTGAGTTAATATTTGAGTATTTAGAACGCGCTTATGTTAATGGGAAAGATAGTGAAGCTAGAGAAAAAGTTCATTATGCATCTTGCTTAGCAGGTCTTGCATTTAATCAAGTATCTCTAGGTTTATGTCACGGTATTGCTCATACAGTGGGTGGAAAATTACATTTAGCTCACGGTAGAATCAACGGTATTTTATTACCATCAATTATTCAATATAATAGTAACGAAAATCAACGTGCATTAGAAAGATATGCATTACTTGCTAAAAAACAAGGTTTATCTAATTCTAAAGGTAAAGTTGGCGTTAGAAGCTTAACTAACCGCGTGATTGAATTAAGATCAAAATTGAATATGCCAGCTAACTTTATCGAAGCTGGATTTACAAAAGCTGATGTAGCGCCTTACTTATCTCAAATAAGTGAACAAGCACTACTTGATCCAACAACAAAAACAAACCCTAAAGCACCAACGCAAGAAGACGTTAGACAAATTGTTTCAAAATTATTTTGATACTAAATTGTGTTTTGAGTTATAATAAGGATATTAATGGTTCCTTATAAAATTCAAAAAAGAGGGGGGAACAACTTGGAAGAAAAAGAAAGATTGATTCAGGAGTATGTTCCTGGGAAACAGGTCACTATGGCCCACATTTTAGCAAACCCAAACAAAGATAGTTATGACAAACTTGGGATAATTAACGAAGGTCAAAGTGCTATTGGAATATTAACTATTTCACCAAGTGAGGCAACCATTATTGCTGTTGATACTGCTTTAAAATCAGGAGATGTTGAAGTAGGTTTTGTCGATAGATTTAGTGGAACTGTCGTTTTAACAGGTGATTTATCTTCAATGGAAGAAGCGTTCTCGACTGTTCTTCAATTTCTAGAAGAGACTTTAGATTTTACCATTACAAATGTTACCAAAACGTAGATGTTTTGAAAAAAGTGAATTTAGAAAAGGTAGGAGTGAAGGTCGTGAAAGGAAAAATTATCATTGTGGATGATGAACCTCTTACAAGAGTTGACCTGAGAGACATGCTAGAGCTAGAGGATTATGATGTGGTTGGCGAAGCTGCTGATGGGTTTGAAGCGATTGAATTAGCGAGAAAACATCAACCAGATTTAGTCATTATGGATATTCAAATGCCATTACTAGACGGGTTAAATGCAGGCAAGAAAATCATGTCAGAGAAATTAGCTAGTTCTATTTTAATGTTAACTGCATATAGTGATGTTAATCACCGAAAAAAAGCAGTTGGCTTTGGTGCTTCTGGCTACCTTGTAAAACCGTTAGATGAAAAATCTTTTATTCCAATGGTTGAGATGGCGATCATGAAGGGCAAAGAAGTTAGTAGCCTAGAGAAAAATGTTGATAAGCTCTCTGAAAAACTTGAACAACGTAAGATTATTGAGAAAGCTAAAGGCATTTTGATGGCTAACCAGTCAATCGATGAAGAAGCTGCCTATAAGCAAATCCGTAAATTAAGTATGGATAAGCGCTGTCCGATGATTGATGTGGCTGAAATGTTAGTGATGGCCAATGATTGAAGAAAACATTCGAGATTTGAGCATAAAGTACTCTAGCTTGAGTGACTCAGATGTTGATGAGTTAATCAAAGAGGCAAGTAAAATCGAGCAAACTCATATGTATCAAGAAGAAGACGTGTTTATTGATATTTTATCAGATGTTACTGACGAAGCTGTTGTTGTATATCACCGAAGACCAAAAAGTAACAACTCTATTTACAAAGAAAATGTTGTAGGGAAAATTGCCAAAAGGCTGAATGAACCGGGTGTTTATCGGACTTTTGAAACAGCACTAATCACAGAAGGTCTTCTTGCAAAGACGCAAGAGAACAAATGGATTAGACAAAAAGTTTTTCCACTTAGAAATAACAAAAAAACAATTGGCGTGCTAATTGTTGAATTTCCAGTGAAAGAGATTAGAAGTGAAAGTACAAACAGAGGGTTCCAAGATGGTATGAATAATATTGACACAACTTCAATGTTTTACAGTACGTTAATGGATAATTTAGATGAAGCAATATTAATTTTTGATGCGAATGGTTATTTGATTAAAAACAATGAGGTAGCCAATAGCTATTATTTCCACTTTGGTTATATGGAAAAAATAATAGGTCTTCACTATGATAACTTATCCTTAGATACTTCCACATTTGAACAGTTGATTTTCTTAAAAGATACTGATAAGTGGAAGAAAATAAAAGAGAAAGAAATTGTTTTTGGAAGTTCTCACTTTCAAATGAAACGATTTTTTGATGCAGAGACAGGCATGTTTACAATGATTCTTCATGATAAAACGGAGATTTATAACCGAGAAGTTGAAATTGTAGAAAAATCTGTTGCTATTAAAGAAATTCATCATCGAGTTAAAAATAATCTTCAAAGTATTGTATCGTTACTACGAATACAAACAAGACGAACGACTAATGAAGAAGTGGTGAAGCTGCTAAGAGAAAGTGAAAACCGGATATTAGCGATATCTGCTACACATGAATTGCTCTCTAAGAAGGTAGATAATGATATTTCTTTAGCGGAAGTATTAGATTTAACCATATCAAACTGTAACCGTGCTTTTTTAGATAATAAAAAGGTTAAAATAGAAAAAAATATTGATGATACAGTGATATTGGATAGTGATAAAACAGTAACAGTCGCATTGATTGTTAATGAGTTATTACAAAATAGTTTTGAACATGGTTTTTTAACAGAAGACAAAGAGAATAAAATCAAAGTTGATGTTGAAAAATTAGAGGATAACATGGTTTCTGTTGCTATTAAAGACAACGGTTCAGGATATAACACTGATAAAGTGGAAACAAATAGTCTGGGGTTAAAAATAGTTACAAGTTACATCAAAGATAAACTAAGAGGCAAGTTGAAGATTGTCTCAAGTAGAACAGGAACATCGACTTACTTTAGTTTTAAAATATAATACGAGTTGAACAAAGTTGTTTGACGAAAAAAAGCAAAGGTGCTTAAAAAAATCCTATGTCATTAGGGTTATTTTAAGTGCCTATTTTTTATATGTGAATTTCATTGGAAAGGAGCGATTGCGTGTCAGAAGAAGTAGTTTTAAGTGTTGGGATTGATTTAGGAACATCAACGACTCAAATGATTATTTCTAAATTGTATATCAAAAACATGGCATCATCTTTTACTATTCCGAGAATTACTATTACTGATAAAGAAGTTGTTTTCAAAAGTGACATTATGTTTACACCAATCCTTGAAAACAATCTCATTGATGTAACAGCCATTGAAAAATTTGTTAAGACCCAGTACGAAAAAGCTGGTATTAGTAAGAACGATATTCAAATCGGTGCAGTTATCATTACTGGTGAAACGGCTAGAAAAGAAAACTCAAGTAATGTGTTACAAGCCTTGAGTGGTTATGCAGGAGATTTCGTTGTAGCAACTGCTGGACCTGATTTAGAAAGTATTATTGCAGGACGTGGGGCTGGTGCTCAAACGTATTCAAAATCACACCATACAACAGTAGTTAACTTAGATATAGGTGGAGGAACAACAAACTTAGCCTTATTCTATGATGATGAAGTATTCGATACTGGGTGTTTAGATATTGGGGGTCGCTTGATTAAAGTTGATCAACAAACTAAAGAAATTAAATACATTGCTCCAAAAATTAAAGCCATTATTGATAAAGAAAATTTACCAATAGCTTTAGGTAAAAGAACAAGTATTGAAGAATTAACACCAATCATTAAGATTATGGTGAATGTTCTTGAAAATAGTGTGGGACTTGGCGAAGCTAGCCCGTATTATGAAGAAATTATTACAAACAAAGGACTATCATTTAATCGTAAAATTGAAGCTATTTCATTTTCAGGTGGAGTTGCAGATTGTATCTCAAAAGAATTACCAAGTGAACCATTTAAGTATGGTGATATTGGTTTGTTATTGGGAAATGAAATTGCTAACTCAAAACTTGTGAGTGAAATCGAAGTTATTGAATCTATCGAAACAATTCGTGCAACGGTTGTTGGAGCAGGTTCACATACAGCTGATATTAGTGGTAGTACTATTACTTATAAAGAAGAAATCTTACCAATTAAGAACATGCCGATTTTAAAATTATCAAGTCAAGATGAGGCAGGTTCGATGTTAGAAATAGCAGATGCCATTGAGAAAAAAATGCAGTGGTATCAATTGGAACAAGAATTTCAAATCATTGCTTTAGGAATTGAAGGAGAAAAAAATCCAACTTTCCAAAGAGTTCTAGATTATGCAGAAGCAATTGTTAAAGGGTTAGATTCGATTATTCAAAGAAACGAACCTCTTGTTGTCAGTGTACAACAAGACATGGCTAAAGCACTAGGACAGTGTTTACATGGTATTCTTCCAAGAGACTATCCTTTTGTTTGTATTGATAGTGTCAAGGTTGAAAATGGCGACTATATTGATATAGGAATGCCTGTTGCAAACGGTAGCGTCTTACCAGTAGTTGTTAAAACATTGATTTTTAATTAGTGAGAGCAAAAATGTTCGAACTAAACAAAATAAATAGCTAAAATGAGGAGGAAATTTAAAGATGATTTTAAAAACCAGACTTTTTGGTAAAGCATATGAATTTAAGTCAGTTAAAGAAGTACTTGCTAAAGCCAACGAAGTAAAATCAGGAGATACATTAGCTGGCGTTGCCGCTACATCTGCTGAAGAAAGAGTTGCAGCAAAAGTAGTACTTGCTCAATTACAATTAAAAGATTTATACAACAACCCAGTAGTACCATATGAAGATGATGAGGTAACTCGTATTATTATTGACGATGTTAATAAAAGAAAATACGAAGAAATTAAAAACTGGACAGTTGAAGAATTAAGAGAATACATCTTAGATTTCAAAACAAATGATTATGAAATCAAACAACTTGGCCGAGGTTTAACATCTGAAATGATCGCTGCTGTTACTAAATTAATGTCTAACATGGATTTAATTTATGCGGCTCAAAAAATTATTGTTATTAAAACTGCAAATACAACAATCGGTGAACCTGGTCGTTTATCTGCTCGTTTACAACCTAACCATACAACAGATGATATTGATGGTATTATGGCATCATTATTAGAAGGATTATCTTATGGTATTGGAGATGCTGTTTTAGGTCTTAACCCAGTAGATGATTCAACTGAAAGTGTTATGAGAATTTTAAACAAATTTGAAGAAGTAAAAAATGAATGGGAAATTCCTACTCAAACATGTGTATTAGCTCATGTTAAAACACAAATGGAAGCAATGAGAAAAGGAACACCAACTGGTTTAGTTTTCCAATCGATTGCAGGATCTGAAAAAGGTAACACTGCTTTTGGTTTTAACGCAACTGATATTGCAGAAGCTCAAGCTTTAGCTTTAGAAACTGGTGCTGTTGCTGGACCTAACGTAATGTACTTTGAAACAGGACAAGGTTCAGAATTATCATCAGACGCGCATTTTGGTGCTGACCAAGTAACAATGGAAGCTCGTTGTTATGGATTTGCTAAACGTTTTGATCCATTCATGGTAAATACAGTAGTTGGTTTTATTGGACCTGAGTATTTATATGATTCAAAACAAGTTATCCGTGCCGGTTTAGAAGATCATTTCATGGGTAAATTATCTGGTATTTCAATGGGATGTGACGTATGTTACACAAACCATATGAAAGCTGACCAAAATGATGCTGAAAACTTAGCGGCATTACTAAATATGGCTAATGTTAACTTCATCATGGGTATTCCTCATGCTGATGATATCATGTTAAACTACCAAACAACTGGTTACCATGAAACAGCTACATTACGTCATTTAATGGACAAACGTCCAACAAGAGAATTTGAAAAATGGATGGAAAAAATGGGTCTTATGGAAAATGGTCGTCTAACTGAAATCGCTGGTGACGCATCAATTTTCTTTAAATAGTAAAGGAGGTCAAACATTAAAATGGATGAAAAAAATCTAAAAACACTTATTGAATCAATCTTAGCTGAAATGGCTGGACAAGAAGGAACTGCAACAACTGCAGATGTTGTTTCTAGTGTTCAAAGTAAGTTAACGAATGAAGCTCCAAACTCTGACATCGAAGAAGGATTTATTCCAGATATTACAGAAGTAGATATTAGAAAACAATTTTTAATCCCAAATGCTAAAGACGAAGAAGGATATTTGAGAATGAAATCATTTACTCCTGCTCGTTTAGGTTTATGGAGATCAGGACCTCGTTATAAAACTCAATCTATGCTACGTTTTAGAGCTGATCATGCGGCTGCTCAAGATGCAGTATTCTCAGATGTGCCTGAAGAATTAGTTGAAGAAATGGGATTCACATCAGTTGTTACTAAATGTACTGATAAAGATGAGTATGTAACACGCCCTGACTTAGGTCGTCAATTTGATGAAGCTAACACAGAAATCATTAAAAACAACACAAAACGTGGAGCTAAAGTGCAAATCGTAGTTGGTGACGGATTAAGTTCAGCTGCTGTTGGTGCAAATATCAAAGAAATTCTACCTTCAATCAAACAAGGTTTGAAAATGTTTGATTTAGATTTTGACACACCAGTATTTGTTAAATATTGTCGTGTTGGCGCAATGGATGCTATTGGTGAGTTAACTGATGCTGATTGTGTATGTATGTTGATTGGTGAACGTCCAGGTTTAGTAACTGCTGAGTCAATGAGTGCTTACTTAGCATATAAACCAACAGTTGGTATGCCAGAAGCAAGACGTACTGTAATTTCAAACATTCATAAAGGCGGAACACCTGCCGTTGAAGCAGGAGCTTATATCGCTGAAATCATTAAAAACATTGTTGATAAGAAAAAATCAGGTATCGATTTAAAAGAATCTGAATAATTTTAAAAAATAGGGAGGATATATTCATGATTAATGATGCATTAGGAGCTAACGTACTAAGTGTAAAAATCATTTCTAACGTTGATGCTGGAATGGCTAAAGCGTTGAATTTAGATCCAAAGAAACATCGCAGTTTAGGTTTAGTTACTGGAGATTGTGATGATGTAACTTATGTTGCTTTAGATGAAGCAACTAAAAAAGCTGTTGTTGACGTTGTTTATGCTCGTAGTCTTTATGCTGGAGCTGGAAGCGCAAGTACTAAATTAGCTGGTGAAGTTATTGGTATTATTGCTGGACCAAACCCTGCTGAAGTTAAAAGTGGTTTAGACGTAGTTGTTTATGAAATTGAAAATAGCCCTGGTTTTATCAGTGCAAATGAAGATGATAGTATTCCATACTACGCTCATTTAGTTTCAAGAACAGGTACACATTTATCAAAAGAAGCTGGCATTGAAGAAGGCGAATCTTTAGCTTACTTGATTGCTCCTCCAATTGAAGCAATGTATGCTTTAGATGCTGCAGTAAAAGCTGCAGATGTTGAAGTAGCGGCATTTTATGGTCCTCCTTCAGAAACAAACTTTGCTGGTGGTTTATTAACTGGTAGTCAATCAGCTTGTGAAGCAGCGTGTGATGCGTTTGCTCAAGCGGTTCAACAAGTAGCGGCTAATCCAAAATCATATTAGTCATTTATGAATAATTAAAAGGAGGTAGCCAAATTGAAAATTGAAGCATTAGGTTTAATTGAAATCAAAGGTTATTTAGGTGCTATCGCAGCTGCAGATGCCGCGTTAAAAACGGCAGATGTAACACTTTTAAATGCAGAAGTAATTAAAGGTGGTCAAACAACCATTCAATTAACAGGTGATGTAGCAGCAGTTAAAGTAGCTGTTGACTCAGCTTCAGCTGTAGCTGAAAGTCTTAATTGCTTGATTTCTAGTCATGTGATTCCTCGTATGGCAGAAGATACTGCTAAGATGGTTATGAAGAGTGTGGCAGAAAGAAAAGAAAAGTTACAACCGAATAAAGTTGAAGAAATTAGTGAAGCTCCGGTAAAGGAAGACGTTAAGGTTAAAGAAGTAGAACCAAAAACGGAAAATCCGAAAGAGACAACAAAAGAAGTAAAAAAAGAAGAACCTAAAAATGAAAAAAAAGGTTCTGAAACTAAGAAACAAAAAGCAACAAAGAAAAAACCAAATAAAAAATAGGGGGGAATAAATTTTGGTAAATGTAGTAGATAAAGACTTAGTATCAATTCAAGAAGTTCGTGATTTACTTCGTGATGCGACTGAAGCTCAAAAAGAATTAGCAACTTTTTCTCAAGAAAAAATTGACAATATTTGTAAAGCGATGATGTCTGCAGCTTACGACAACAGAATTAAATTAGCAAAAATGGCAAATGAAGAAACAGGTTTCGGAATTTGGCAAGATAAAGTAGTAAAAAATTCATTCGCTTCTAAAGCTGTTTGGGAAAGCTTTAAAGACATGAAAACTGTCGGTGTAGTGAAAGAAGATAAAGCAGGAAAAGTGATGGATATCGCTGTCCCTGTCGGAGTTGTTGCTGGATTAATCCCTTCAACAAATCCAACTTCAACAGTAATTTACAAAGCATTAATTTCATTAAAAGCAGGAAACAGTATCGTATTTTCTCCACATCCAACAGCAATGAAATGTATCAAAGAAACAGTTGATATCATTAGAAATGCTGCTGTAAGAGAAGGCTGTCCAGCTGGCGCTATTAGTGTTATGACTAAACCAACAATGCAAGGAACTTCTGAGTTAATGAAACATGATTTAACTAAATTGATCTTAGCAACTGGTGGTTCAGCAATGGTAAAAGCGGCATATTCTTCAGGTACTCCTGCTATTGGTGTAGGTCCTGGTAACGGTCCAGCATTTATCGAAAAAACAGCTAATATTCCAACAGCTGTTAAACATATTATGGATTCAAAAACATTTGATAATGGAACTATCTGTGCTTCTGAACAATCAGTAGTGATTGAAGAAGCAAGTAGAAAAGCTGTTATGGATGAATTTAAAAAACAAAATGCTTACTTCTTAACAAAAGATGAAGCTCAAATTCTTGAAAAATTTATCATGCGTGCTAATGGAACAATGAATCCACAAATCGTAGGTAAATCTATTGAAGCTATCTCTAAATTAACAGGCTTAACATTCCCAGCTGGTACTCGCGTATTAATTGCTGAGGAAAGTCGCGTGGGTATGAAAGTACCATATTCTAGAGAAAAATTAGCACCAATTTTAGCGTTCTACACAACAAAAAATTGGGAAGAAGCATGTGAGTTATGTATTGAAATCTTAACAAACGAAGGTGCTGGACATACAATGGTTATCCATACTGAAGATGATAACATTGTTAGAGAATTCGGTTTAAGAAAACCAGTTTCTCGTTTATTAGTTAACACACCAGGTACTTTAGGTGGTATTGGTGCTTCAACTAATATTAACCCAGCATTAACATTAGGTTGTGGCGCTGTTGGAGGAAGTTCAACTTCTGATAACATCAGCCCAGAAAACTTATTCAATGTACGTCGTGTAGCATACGGAGTTCGTGAATTAGACGAATTACGTGGTGAAGATATCAACTTAGTTGAAAATTCATCAGCAACATGTTCTACACCAACTTCTACCGTATCAGCATCAAAAGATGATTTAATTAATAAAATTGTAGAAGCAGTGTTAGAAAAACTTTAAACTTGGTTTTAATTATATTAAAATAAATTATACTTATAAATATTAGGAGGAACATTATTATGAACGCAAACGCATTAGGAATGATCGAAACAAAAGGTTTAGTAGGAGCTATTGAAGCAGCAGACGCTATGGTTAAAGCAGCAAACGTTACTTTAATTGGTAAAGAACAAGTAGGTGGCGGATTAGTAACAGTTATGGTTCGTGGTGACGTAGGTGCTGTTAAAGCTGCTACTGACGCTGGAGCTGCTGCAGCTGAACGTGTTGGAGAATTATTATCAGTTCACGTAATTCCTCGTCCACATTCAGAAGTTGACGAAATTTTACCAAAAATTGGTTAATTCTAACTATTAACTTAAAAATAAAGATTGAGAAAGGGTATATGTCTGTATGAATATACCCTTTTATCAAAGAAAAGGGTGTGTTATCGTGGCCGTTTTAACTGAAAATGATGTTCGAAGAATGTTGAAAAAAGAGCATTTAACGGAAATGATAATAGCTAAAGGAACAATCATCACCCCTTCTGCTAGAAGTTTTTTAAGTGATCGAGGAATTAATTTAGTTATTGAAGGTTTAGAAAAAGAACAAGATACACCAGAAATTATTGAAAGTAAGCAAGAAGAACAAGAGACAGTGACTAATCCAAAGATTAACTCATTAGAAACATATGGTTCAATGAAGCTTTGTATTCAGTGGAAACTTTTAAAGGTTGAAGTAATTAAGTGCCAAAAGAGTTTCAGTGAAACAGGTGAAGATGAGTTAGGAGATAAGTTACATGTGATGGTTAAGACGATTGATGATGTTATTGAAAGTCTTAAAGAAGGAACATGGCTAAATACAACTTATCTTAATGAATTGGTTGACGAATTTGATATAGAACCTTCTATTGAAATGACAAATGGTCAATTGGAAATGTATCGATTACTTTTATTAACAGAAAGTGTTTGTTATGAAACGTCACTTTCTTATAGTAATGTTTTTGGTGTGAATATGAGAGAAGATTTTACTGAACTTGAAACTAAACTTCCAATGTATCTGAAATCACTAATAATTAATTAAGGTATGATTTTGAAAAAGCGAAAGAGGGAACTGACATGAATGTAAGCACTAATTATTTAAATGATATTGTTCGCGAAGTCCTTGCTCGCCTTTTACCTGAGTTAACTATTGATGTGGAAGCAAGAGATCATCATATTCATTTATCTCGAGCAGATGTTGATGAATTGTTTGGAAAAGGCTACCAATTAACAAAAGTAAGTGAATTATCTCAACCGGGTCAATTCACTTGTAAAGAGCGTATTACCCTTATTGGACCAAAGGGTGTTATTAGAAACGTTGTTGTTCATGGACCAGAACGTGATCATACACAAGTAGAAGTATCTCTTTTAGATGCAACTACTTTAGGGTTAAATGTTCCAGTCATAGAAAGCGATAATCTAATGAAGACACCTGGAATTTTACTTATGAACGGTATTAGAAGTTGTTATTTGCAAAATGGATTATTTGTTGCTAAAAGGCATATTCATATGACAGAAGCAGATGCTAAAAAGTTTAATGTTGTTCATAAAGAAATTGTCCAAGTTAAGATTGAAAGTAATCGTTCGCTTGTTTTTGATGATGTTGTTATCCATGTGTCACCGTTTTGTCAAACAGTATTTCATATTGATTCAGATGAAGCAGGTGCTTGTGGTTTTTCAAAAGAAATAAGAGGAACAATAATAAAAAAATCGGGTGATAGTCATGAATGATATTGAAGAGTTAGTAAAAGTTATCACTCAAAAAGTATTAGAAAAACTAGGTGAAGTTGGCGATTTTTCTGAAAGTTCTTCAAAGGAAGTTAAAGTTTATGGTGAAACAACCAAAGAACTAGAACAATTTTTATTAGACTATGAGTATGAAAAAAACTCTTCTATTGATAACAGTGAAGCAATTGTTTTAACTCAGTTATCATTAGATAGTTTAATTAAAATTTCAAAGATGTTACCATCGACTTCTGAAGAACAAGAAATTTTAAATGCTTTACTCAGTAAAAAAACTGTTTATGTATTAAATAGTGGGAAAGTTTATCAAACACTTTTAGAAAACAGTCCCTTTGGAGCGAAGCAATATGTAACTGATTGTGAGGAACAATGGGTAAAATACGGTGCGCAGTTTATTACGATTGAGTGTCAGACTTTAAGTAAAGATGTTGTACCTCGTTTATGGACACAAGAGTATCTACAAAAAGAAAAAAATAAAGGTGTAACGCAGTTTAATGTTCCAAAAGGCACAATTGTTACACCACTTGCCAAAGATTATATTAGAGAACAACAATTGCTTGTTAATTATGCAGGAAAAGAGGAGTAATTATGTTAATTGGAAAAGTATCAGGAAGCTTATGGGCAACTCGTAAAAATGAACATTTAAATGGTTTGAAATTCTTGTTAGTTGATATTGAAGGGACAACTGAAGAAACACTTTCTAAAACAATTGTAGCAGCTGATACTGAAGGTGCTGGATTTGGTGACTTAGTATTGATATCAACAGGAAGCTCAGCTAGAGTGGCTCTTGAGTCTCTTGATATTCCAGTTGACGCAACAATTGTTGGAATTATTGATTCGGTTGAACGAAATCAATAGTAGTTAGACAAGTAAAAAGGACATTAGGAGGTCACAATAAATGAGTATTAATGAAATAATTATGTATATTATCGCTTTCTTCATGGTTGTCGGTGGTATTGACTACTGTTTAGGCAATAAATTTGGATTAGGCGATCAGTTTGAAGAAGGAATTATGGCGATGGGTTCTTTAGCATTGTCAATGGTCGGGATTATTAGTTTAGCCCCAATCTTAGCTAATGTATTAAAACCAATCGTAGTACCACTTTATACAGCTTTAGGTGCTGATCCAGCAATGTTTGCGACAACACTTTTAGCCAATGATATGGGTGGTTACACGTTAGCAATGGAAATGGCTCAAACACCAGAAGCAGGACTATTTGCGGGGACTATTCTTGGTGCAATGATGGGTGCAACAATTGTATTTACAATACCAGTATCTTTAGGAATTATTCAAAAAGAAGATCATAAATATTTAGCAACAGGTGTATTATCTGGTATGGTAACTATTCCAATTGGCGCATTTGTCAGTGGCTTAGTAGCAGGATTTGACGTAGTAATGATCGTTAAGAACTTAGTACCAATTGTGATTGTAGCTATTTTAGTTATGGTTGGTTTAATGCTTATTCCAGATGGTATGATTAAAGGCTTTACTTATTTTGGTAAAGGTGTTGTTGTAGTAGCCATTATTGGTTTAGTATTAGGAGCTTTACAACAATTAGTTGGTTTAACAATTATTGAAGGAATTGCTCCTGTAACAGATGGTATCGAAGTAGTTGGTGGAATCGCATTAACTCTTGCTGGAGCATTTGTATTGGTTCAAGTTATTACACGTGTTTTCAAAAAACCTTTAATGGGATTAGGTAAAGTATTAGGCATGAATGAAACATCTGCAGCTGGTTTAATTGCAACATTAGCTAATAATATTGCAATGTTCCAAATGATGAAAGACATGGATGCTCGCGGTAAAATTATCAACGTGGCATTTGCAGTTTCAGCATCATTCGTATTAGGAGACCACTTAGGATTTACAGCAGGTGTTGCTAAAGAAATGATCTTCCCAATGATCGTTGGTAAACTTGTTGGTGGTATTACAGCAATTTTCGTTGCTATCTTTATTGCTAACAAGCAAGCTAAAAAAGATGCAGCTAAAGAGGTGGCTAACTAATGGATGCAAATCAAAAAAACATTATTGAAGACGTAGTACGTCAAGTCTTAATGGAAAAAATGTCTTCATTATCACAATTTACTAAAAATGTAGACCCAAGTGGTGTTTTATCTGTTAAATTACCTTTATTAGAAGTAGATGAAAATGATCGTTTAGATACAGGTACACCAAGTGATGTTGTTTATTGTAAAGATTTAGTTACTTTAGAAGAAAGCCCAAGACTAGGTTGTGGTCTTATGGTAATGAAAGATACAACTTTTGATTGGACTTTAGAGTATGATGAAGTAGACTATATTATAGAAGGAACATTAACTGTTATTGTTGATGGTCGTAGAATCTCAGCTGGACCAGGTGAAATTTTATTTATACCTAAGAGCAGCAGTATTCAATTCTCAGTTGAAGGAGATGCTAGATTTGTTTATGTAACATATCCAGCAGACTGGGCATCACAATAGAAATTATTTAGGAGGATATTATGGTTGATTTAAAAAACGTAAATAAAACATTAAAGGAATTTAATGATATCGCAAACACGAAAAAGCATAACCCATTTGATAAAAAAGGAACTTTGAAAGTAGGCGTTGACTTAGGTACGTCTTCAATCGTTTTAGCCATCCTAGATGAAAATAATCAGCCTATTTATGGCAGTTTTGAATATGCTGAAGTAGTTCGTGACGGTCTTGTTGTGAATTATATAGAAGCAGTTCAAATTGTGTCTAGATTAGTTAAAGAAGCCGAAGAAGTGCTTGGAGTGGAGTTAACAGAAGCTGCGACAGCTGTTCCACCTGGTACATTAGGTAATGATTTTAAAGTAGTTTCTAATGTTTTAGAATCTGCTGGATTAAATGTGACGACTGTTGTTGATGAGCCATCAGCAGCAGCTCGTCTTCTTAATTTGGACCATGGTGCTGTTATTGATGTGGGTGGTGG
>NZ_JAVWHO010000001.1:37781-78409 GCF_036639995.1 Vagococcus sp.
GTATTTTCTAAATATTTAGGTAAAAAAGTAGATCGTCCAGATTATCCACAATTTGTAACACCAATCGGTATAGCAATTGCGAGTAAGCAATAATCGAGTATAAAGGTGAGGGTCAAATGATTTCAGAAGTGAAAAAATTACCAATTACTTACTTAGATGAGTGTCTTGCTGTTTTTAAGGGTGATGATTTTAATGATAGATACAACGGTCAAGTTTTAGACTGGGTGAAAACAGGAATCAGGAAAAATGAGCTTTGGGGAGCTATTACTGATACTGGTGAAGTGGCTGCGATTATGTGGATTGAGGAAAGTGGTTTCTTTCATGAATACCCTTATCTAGCATTGATTGGTGTGAAAAAAAATTATCAAGGTCAAGGTCTAGGTACATTTCTTTTGAAGATTTATGAAGCAATTGGTCGAACTTTAAATAAAAATAAAATTACCCTTATGGTTGGTGATTTCAATACGAGAGCAAAAAGCTTATATGAAAGTATGGGGTATAATGCAATCGGCAAAGTTGAATCAGCTTATATGCCAACAATTGGTGAATTTATTATGATTAAAAAATTAGATTAGAGTTGAAAGTTATTAATCTTTTCAAGTGAAAGAGCAAACTTTCACAAAGTTCACATTTATTATTGTAATGAGAGAGAATTTGTTATAGTATTAAGCTTGTAGCAAACAGACTCAATCACAATTTAATAGATTAATTTTAGCATTGGGGAATGAGGTGAAAATCCTCTACAGACCCATTCTACTGTAATGCTGACAATCTTTTTGATTTAACCACTAACAATTTATTGTTTGGGAAGGTAAAAAGTATTGGACGAGGCTAAGTCAGGATATCCAAGCTGAAATAAAAAAATAATTCTATCGGGAAATTGTTTTTTTAGTATCAGCTAGTTTAACAATAAGCATCTATTCTTGCTGATTTAATAATACTAAAACACAAAACATCCTTTTGATTGAAAGATGATTTGTGTTTTTTTTATTTTTAAAGGAGGAGAAAAATGACAAAGAAAACAAGAACGATAACTATTGTGGCATTAATGATTGCCTTAAGCATTTTAGGAGGAAGTATAAAGTTACTTGGTTCAATTGCGCTCGATTCATTTCCAGCATTTTTATCAACTATTATTTTAGGACCAACTCTAGGGATGATCGTTGCTTTTTTTGGGCACATGTTTTCAGCTATGCTTGCAGGATTTCCAAGTACATTACCGATTCATTTGATCATTGCTACACTAATGATGCTATGCATGTTTGTATACGGTTTCATTAGAAAAAAATGGGCACATAGACCAATACTATCTAAAGTAGTTTCAATCATTGTTGCATATTTAATTAATGTCCCACTTGATTTAGCTATTCTCTACCCGATTTTAGGAGACGTTATTTTTATTTTATTTATTCCATTGACTATTGCAACGTTAACAAATCTGTTATTAACGGAAGTAGTTTATGCTTGTTTACCTTCAAAAATCAAAAATTTTACTACTATTCAAAAAGATGTTAAGGGGAATTAAAATGATAGGACTTCACGGAGGAAACATTAAAGAAATATCAGAAATGTATGAAGTGTCTGACACAGAAATTATTGATTTCAGTGCGAACATAAACCCGTTGGGACTGTCTAAAAAATTACTAGAGAGCTTTCATACGGGAATTGATCAAATATTACATTATCCTGATTTAAGATATAAAGAATTAAAAACGGAAATAGCTAATTATCATCATTTAAAAGAGAATACTATTTTTCTAGGAAATGGTGCAGCAGAAGTTATCTACTCTTTAGCAGATGTATTGTCAGTAAAAAAACTACTATTACTTGCTCCTACTTTTTCTGAATACGAAGATGCATTTGCTCATAATAATACAAGTTTTTTCTATTTCAAAACAATTGATAATAATTTCAAAGTTGATATCACTGAGTTAATGAAGGCAATAGAAGTAGAAACTGTGGATGCTATTTGCCTGTGTAATCCTAATAATCCAACAGGAACATTAATTGAGAAGGCTGATATGATTAAATTAGTGGACTATTGCAAGGTAAATAAGATTAAGTTGATTGTTGACGAGGCCTTTATGGATTTTGTTTCAGAAGAGCAGTCTTTGAGTTCTGAATTGAAAAACTATTCTGAGTTGTTTATCCTTCGCTCGTTAACTAAAATTTTTGCTATACCGGGATTAAGATTAGGCTACTTACTAACTGACAATAAAGAGGTGCTGGAAAAGTTAGAAAAAAGAGCAGTTCCATGGAGAATAAATTGTTTTGCTGACTTAGCTGGCCGAGAATCTTTGAAGGATAGAGAGTACTTAATAAAAACACTTCTTTTTGTTAACCAAGAAAGAGGATTCTTAGAAAAAGGCTTATCGGAGTTTAAAGAGATTCAATTTGTTAAAAGTACAACTAATTTTATCTTTTTCGAATTTAAACAAAACGTTAATCTACAAAAAGAATTATTAAAAAGAAATATCTTAATTAGAGATTGTTCCAATTATAAAGGATTAAATGGTAATTATTACCGAGTAGCTGTTAGAACCCGTGAGGAAAATCAGCAACTGTTAGAGGCATTTGAGGAGTATTTTCATGGATAAGATTGTTGTTAGTTGCCCTGGAAGTTGTGGAGAGTTAATACAAGGCTACATTGATAATGAACTTAAATTAGTCAGTTGTGGTATTGAATCGTACTCTTATGCAACTATAAAAAGGGAGACACTGACTAATCAGCAGGCAGGAGATAAAGCAAAAGATGCCTTAAACTTAACGGAAAAATACCTAGGTATAACAGAGGAAAATCAGCTAGAGCTAGATTTAGATATTAGATCGAACTTACCAGTTGCAAAAGGCATGGCGAGTAGTACAGCAGATATTGCAGCTGCAAGTTTAGCTACAAGTTTAGCTTATAAGAAGCCTTTGCAATTTAAGGATATTGCTAAAATTTGTACGCAAATTGAATCAACTGATAGTGTAATGTTTGATTCAATGACTTTATTTGCTTCTAAGTCCGGTGATTTTGTAGAAGAAACAAATTGGCGGCCAGAATTTTATGTGTTAGTTTTGGAACCTGAAACGCTCATAAAAACAGCAGCTTTTCATACACAAAAAAATGACAAGTTATTTAAGCAACAAGCTAAATCTTTTAGTAGAGTTCACGCGCTTTATTTAACAGCAGTGAAGGAAAAAAGTTTAGATAAATTAGGTGAGGCAGCAACCAAGAGTGCTATTTTAAATCAAGTGATCTTACCTAAACCATTTTTTAAAGAAGTGGTTAGCATACAATCGAACTATCAATCAGTATTGGGGATAAATGTCGCCCATAGTGGTACAGTGATTGGTATTTTACTAAGAGATTTAACGGAAAAAAATCAAATAATTAACGAGTTAGAAAAAGAAAAAATAACAGCAATTTATAATAATATAAATGTTTATCGGTCTTGTTTTGAGGGACTAAAAGAACAGAAAGGATAGTTAAAATGAAGAAAATTTTAATTGGAGCAGCTTCTAGCGGTTCAGGTAAAACAACATTTACTTTAGGTCTTTTAGAAATACTAAGACGGAAAAATTTAGATGTTCAACCTTTTAAAGTGGGTCCTGATTATGTGGATACAAGGTATCATAGTAGGATAACCAAAAATCCCTCACGAAATTTAGATAATTTTTTAGTTCGCAAAAATGAGACTCTCAACTATCTGTTTGAACATGCTGCCTATCAGTCCGATGTAGCTGTTATCGAAGGTGTTATGGGGTTATTTGATGGATTTGGTATTGATAAAGATTGCTGTTCAAGTTCAGCTGTGGCTAAAGAATTAAACTGCCCTGTTATTTTAGTAGTCAACGGAAAATCAGCATCAACCTCAATTGCAGCTGTGGTAAAAGGCTTTGAAGAATTTGATGAGAACCTAAATATTATGGGAGTTGTTATTAACAACATAGCCTCAGAAAATCATTATTTTCTAGTTAAAGGAGCCATTGAAAAATATACAAAAACAAAAGTGTATGGGTATATAGCTAAAAATCCAGCTTTTGCTTTACCGTCACGACAACTTGGATTGGTTCCAGAAAACGAAATTGATGACGTGTTAGAAATAATAGGTTTAATTGCTGATAGTATTGAAAAAACAGTGGATATTGATCAGTTGCTTTACGATATGGAAGAAGTGGAAATTAAGAAACCAAAACATCCATTTAATTTAGCTAAACAATTCAAAAAAATAACATTAGGCATTGCACATGATCCTGCTTTTCATTTTTATTACCCAGATAATTTGGAGTTATTAGAAGATAGTGGTGTTGAAATTGTTTATTTCAGTCCAATGAAAGATGAAAAATTACCTGAGGCAGATGCTTATTACTTTGGTGGAGGATATCCTGAAGAGTTTGCCAAAGAGTTGTCTGAAAATGAAAGTATGAGAAAGTCTGTTTATAAAGCTTTTGAAGAGAATAAAATTATTTTAGCAGAGTGTGGTGGGCTAATGTATTTGGGAACTTCCCTTCAGATAGAAGATAGTTACTATCCAATGGTTGGTATTTTTGAAGGTCAAAGTCAAATGACTTCAAGATTGAAACGCTTTGGTTATTGCTACGGTATTCTCAATGAAGATACGTTACTAGGTGAAAAAGGAGACAAAATTTATGGTCACGAATTTCATCATTCAATTTTTGAAACCAATGAATCTACCGTCATGACAATGGAGAAAAATAGAGATGGAGAAATAGTATCAAGCTGGGAAGGTGGATATCAAAAAAAACGTGTCTTTGCCAGTTACCTACATCTTCACTTCTTCCAAAGTGAAACCTTTGTTACTCAATTACTAACACAAATGACTACTAATGGTGATGTCGAATGACAGTTTTATTAATCGCTATTGCTTTTGTTTTAGACTTGATATTAGGAGATCCATATCACTGGCCTCATCCAATTAAAGTGATAGGTAACTATATTAGTTTTTTTAAGAAAAATATGTTAACTAATAAATTATCTACTAAACAGAAATATTTAATGGGTGGTGTGCTATGGATAAGCACTGTATTCTTAGCTTCTGGAGTAACATGGTTACTATTAAAAGTTGCTTATAGCTTTAATATTTATTTAGGTCATTTAGTGTTCATCTATTTATCATATACAACTTTGGCAACTAAAAGCTTGGCAAAAGAAGGAAAAAAAATAGCAGACACTCTTAAAAATGGAACGATTGAAGATGCTAGAAAGCAAGTAGCTATGATTGTTGGTCGTGATACAAGCCAGCTAACAGAAGAAGAAATTGCCAAAGCAACGATTGAAACAATAGCAGAAAATACGTCAGATGGAGTAATTGCTCCTATGCTTTGTTTATTCATTGGAGGTCCAGTATTAGCAATGGCATATAAAGCCATTAATACCTTAGATTCAATGGTGGGTTATTTAACGCCTGAATATAGAGAAATTGGTTATGTATCAGCAAAAATGGATGATTTATGGAATCTTATCCCTGCAAGAATTAGTTTTTTACTTTTAGGATTGAGTAGTATTTTACTTAACATGAATCCGAAAGAAACATTTGTTGTAGGTTGGCGTGACCGTAAAAACCATAAAAGTCCAAATGGTGGGTATTTAGAAGCTCCAGCTTCAGGTGCATTGGGAATCCAACTGGGAGGAAGCCATGTTTATCATGGGGTTGAGATTTACAAACCAACAATTGGTGAATCGTTAAAAGAAGTAGATCGTTTTGATATTTTAAAAATGAATTTACTTTTATACTGTTCAGCAAGTATTGGTATGGTCTTGTTTTCAGTTATTTCATATATTATTAAAGGCTTTTAAAATTTTGAAAAAGGAAAGTGATACGTATGATGAATTACATGAAAGATCCAAAAGGAATTGAAGTAGAAAGCTTTGTTATTATCCAAGATACAATTGATGAAATCAATCCAGATTATCAATTTAACAATAAAATGGAAGAAATGATTATTAAAAGAGCGATTCATACTAGTGCTGATTTTGATTATTTAGAAAATCTACAATTCACTCATAACGTAATTGAAGAAATGAAAGAGTTTTTCCAAAAAGGTGGAGGAACAATTTATACGGATACAACCATGGCTTTAAGTGGTATTAATAAACGAGTATTGGATAAAATTGGCATTTCATATAAATGTTTTATTTCAGATCCAGAAATAGTAAAAATTGCGAAAGAAAAACAAATAACTCGTTCAATGGCAGCTATTGAACATGCGGCAACTTTAGAAGGAGATAAAATATTTGTTATTGGGAATGCGCCAACAGCAATTTATAAAATATTAGAAATGGTTCATGCAAAAGAATTAAATGTTAAAGCCGTAGTTGGCGCTCCTGTTGGCTTTGTTGGAGCAGCCGAATCAAAAGAAGAATTATTTGAAAGCGAGATACCAGCAATCGTTGCCCGAGGAAGAAAAGGTGGTAGTAACGTTGCAGCTGCAATTATTAATGCCATTATTTATCAATTGGATGTGGAATAAAAATGGAAGAGTTTGTATATGTTAACGGCAAAAAAATGAGAAAAGGTTATACGACAGGTTCTTGTGCCACTGCTGCATCAGTAGCGGCTGCTCATTTATTGTTAACAGAAGAGGAGTGCGAGGAAGTTTGTGTTGTGTCTCCTGTTGATAGAGAAATTAGAATACCAATCGAAACTATTGAGCGAGTGGATGCTAAAACGGCAATAGTAGCTGTTAAAAAAGACGGCGGAGATGATGCTGATGCTACGCATGGTATGTTGATCTATTCAAAAGTAACACTTAGAGAGGACAACTGCATCACCATAGAAGGTGGCGAAGGGGTAGGACGAGTGACACAAGAAGGTCTGCTTGTTGATGTGGGCAAACCAGCTATTAATCCCAAACCAAGAAAAATGATTGAAGATAATGTTAGAAAAATCATTGGTGAGACTAATGGAGCCGATGTTATTATTTTTGCTCCAGAAGGTTATGAAGTAGCTAAACAAACAATGAATCGTAATTTGGGAATTATCGGAGGCATCTCAATTTTAGGAACAACAGGAATTGTGACTCCTATGTCGGAAGATAGTTGGAAAGCAGCAATTTCCATTGAGCTTGAGATGAAAAAGAAACAAGGGTTTAAAAAAATTATTTTAAGTCCTGGAAATTACGGAGAAGACTTCGCATTAAATAAAATGTCATTGAATCAAGATTATATTGTTTCAATGAGTAATTTTGTAGGTTACGTCTTAAAAGAAGTTCAAAGAATTGGTTTTGAAGAAGTTCTTATGATAGGGCATTTGGGTAAGCTGGTTAAAGTATCAGCAGGTATCTTTTCAACACATAGTAAAGATGCAGATGCACGTGCTGAAATTTTAGTTGCAAATTTAGCCTTAATGGGAATGCCTGTTGCTGATTTAGAGCGAGTTTCGAAGTGTAATACAACAGAAGCTGCAGGTGATATTATTTCTGAGACGGGATATGAAGCCGTTTACCAAGTGATTGCAGATAAAATTAAATTTCGAAGTGAAAAACTTTTAAAATATCGAGAACCAAAAGTAAAAGCTGAAGTAGTACTATTCTCTTCAAAAACAGGACTCCTTGCGTCAACGAAACCGATTAAAGAATTGATGGAGGAATGGCGATGATTACTGTAACAGGGATTGGACCAGGAGAGACAACGTTACTTTTAGGTCGAGTGCTTGAAAAGGTTAAACAAGCAGATATTGTTATTGGAAGTAATCGTCAGTTAGAGATTATCCCTGAAAGTTTTAAAGGTGAAAAAAAGATTTTACCTAAAAAATTACAAGAATTAGAACTCTTCTTAAACAATAACAAAGAAAAAAATGTGGTTGTTCTGGCTTCTGGTGAGCCTCTATTGTATGGAATTGGCAACTGGATGTTGATTAAATTTGATTCAAATGAAGTTGAGATTGTACCAGGTATTAGTTCGATGCATTATATGTTTAGTCAATTAAAACTTTCAATGAATGATACTTACTTTACAAGTAGTCACGGAAAAGAGCCTAATTTTGATTTACTTCTTTCATTGCCGAAAGTTGCGATGGTAACTGATAGCAAAATTGGACCATATCAATTAGCTGGTGAAATAAAAAAACGTGGTCTAAAAAGAAAAATATTTGTTGGTGAAAACTTAAGTTATCCTGATGAACAAATTAGAGAATTTAACGAAACGACTGTTCCAAATGAAGAATTTAATATGAATGTGGTGGTGTTAATCGATGAAGGATAGCTTATTTGTAAGATCTAAAGTCCCAATGACCAAAGAAGAGATTAGAACGATTAGTTTGGCTAAATTAAATTTGAAACATGCTAAACGTTTTCTAGATATTGGTGCCGGAACAGGAAGTATTTCAATTGAAGCGTGTGTTGAATATCCAGAACTTAAGGTAACAGCAATTGAAACAAAAGACGAAGCTGTTGATTTAATCTTGGAAAACAAGAAACACTTTGGTGTGGAAAATTTAGAAGTAGTAAAAGGTAAGGCTCCAATTGATATGGATGATATTTTTGATAGTATCTTTGTCGGAGGTAGTGGAGGAAATTTAGAAGATATTTTAAGTTGGAGTTTTAATCATCTGATACCAGGTGGTTCTTTGGTCTTAAACTTTATCTTAATTGAAAATGCAACAGTGGCGTTTAAATGGTTTGAAGATCATAATATCGCTTATGATACTGTACAGGTTCAAGTGGGGAATGGGACAAAACTTGGAGTAGGGCATTATTTTAAACCGCTTAATCCAGTTATTATTATAGAAGCAAAGAAAGAGGGAAATTAAATGGTAGAAGTACATTTTGTAGGCGCAGGTCCAGGAGCAACAGATTTAATTACATTGAAAGGATATCGTTTATTACAAGAAGCAGGAATGGTTATTTATGCAGGCTCATTAGTTAACCCAGAATTATTAACTTATTGTAATGACGAATGCGAAATTTTAGATAGTGCTTCTATGACATTGACTGAAATTATCGACGCAATGGAGCGTGGGATTAAATCAGGCAAGGAAGTTGTTCGCTTACAAACAGGAGATTTTTCAATTTACGGCTCAATCAGAGAGCAAATTGAAGAAATGAATAAAAGAGATTTACCATTTACTTGTACACCAGGAGTTAGTTCATTCCTTGGAGCAGCATCAAGTTTAGGTGCAGAATACACAGTACCTGAAGTTTCTCAAAGCGTTATTATTACTCGTATGGCAGGAAGAACACCAGTACCAGATAGAGAAAGTATTCGTTCATACGCACAACATAGAACATCAATGGTTATCTTCCTTTCAGTTCAATCGGTAGATAAAGTTGTTGAAGAACTTGTTGCGGGAGGATACCCAGCAACAACACCAGCAGCTGTTGTGTATAAAGCAACATGGCCAGAAGAGAAAAAAGTTGTTGGTACATTGGAAAACATTGCAGATAAAGTAAATGAAGCTGATATCACTAAAACAGCATTGATTATGGTAGGAGACTTCTTAGGCGAAGAATTTTATTACTCTAAATTATATGATGCTCAGTTCCAACATGAATTCCGTGATGCAGAATAATGATTAAAAAAGTGGCTATTTTAACTTTGACTAAAGGCAGTTACGACTTAGGAAAAGAGCTAAAAAGAAAGTTAGTAGATTATGAAGTTTCTTTGTATGGACTAGAAAAAAATGTTGAATTTATTGAAGAAAACTATTTGAATCAGCAATTTAAAGAAGGCTTTGCTGCTATCTTTTCAGAATATGATGCAATGATTTGTGTTATGGCAACAGGAATTGTTGTTAGACATCTAGCGTCGTTAGTTCAAGATAAAAGACATGATCCTGCTGTGGTTGTGATGGATGAAAAAGGAAAATTTGCGATTAGTTTATTATCAGGCCACATTGGTGGTGGCAATGAGTTAACCAATGACATTGCAAATACAATAGGTGCACAACCGGTTATTACAACGGCAACCGACGTTCAAAATGTGACAGCAATTGATTTGATGGCTAAATCATTGAACGGTTGGTATCAAGACTTTAAAAAAACAACGAAACATGTTAATTACTTATTAGCTACACATAAAAAAGTTGCTCTATTCGACGAAGAAAACAGAGTGACTGATTTAAGAGGGTTGGAGTTAATAAATACTTTAGAAACAAAAGAGGTAACTAACTTTGAAGCAGTGATTGTCGTTTCAACGAAGCAACGATTAGATCTAGCATCTAACTGCTTCCAAGTAGTTCCTAAAGAGTTTGTTTTGGGTATGGGAGCTAAAAGAGATACTCCTTACAACGTTATAAAAGAAGAATTTTCAATCTTTTGTGACCTTCATAATATCCATCCTCAAAGTATCAAACAAATAGTAAGCATTGACTTAAAAAAAGATGAACAAGGGATTATCGCCTTTTCTAATGAATTGGCCGTACCTTTTGACACTTATACAAAAGAAGAATTAGAACCGTCTTCACTAAAATATCCTCAATCAGATTTTGTGAAATCAGTTGTTGGTATTGGAAATGTGGCGTTATCTTCTGCAGATTATGCAACAAATGGCAAAGTCTTAACAGAAAGATATGGACATAACGGTGTGACGTTCGCATTAGGAAAGGGATGAAATGATGTTATACGTAGTAGGCTTAGGACCAGGTGGACATGAACAATTATCATTTGAAGCAAAAGAGGCAATTTTAAACTCGGAAGTCATTGTAGGTTATGTCACATATATGAAATTAGTGAAAGATTTAGTAAAAGGTAAAGAACTTGTTCATAATGGCATGCGTCAAGAAGTTGAGAGATGTCAAAAAGCAATTGATATTGCTGTTGAAGGAAAAGATGTGGCGGTTATCTCAAGTGGGGATGCAGGCGTTTATGGAATGGCTGGTTTGATTTTAGAATTAATGCATAAACAAAACATAGATATTCCAGTAAGAGTGATTCCAGGAATTACTGCAAGTATTGGTGGAGCTGCACGATTAGGTGCCCCGTTAATGAATGATTTCTGCCATATTAGTTTAAGTGATTTAATGACACCTTGGGAAATGATTGAAAAAAGATTACATGCAGCTTCTAGTGCTGATTTTGTTATTTGTCTTTACAATCCAAGAAGTAAAGGAAGACCTCATCATTTAAAAACAGCATTAGATATTATGAAACAATATAAAAGTGAAGATACAGTAGTTGGGATAGCAAAAGATGTTGGACGTCCTAAAGAGGAAATGATAGTAACAACTATCAAAGAATTAGATGAAGAACTGGTTGATATGACAACTGTTGTTATTGTTGGTAACAAAGAAACTTATGTGTCAAATGGTAGAATGTTGACACCTAGAGGTTATACTTTATGATTTTAGTTTTAGGTGGCACATCTGATAGTTTGAATATCGCGTCAACGCTTGAAAAAAAGGGTTATGATATTTGTTTTTCTGTTGTGTCAGATTACGGAGAGCAATTAGCGAAAGTTAAAGTATCAAAAGTTACAAAAGGACGTATGGATCAAGAACAAATGGCTCAATTTGTTCTTGATCATCAGGTCAATCTTATTTTAGATGCTACACATCCTTTTGCTTCTATTGTTTCAAAAACTGCAATTAAAGCAGCAGAACAAAGTAAGGTACCTTATATTCGTTATGAAAGACCGCGAGTTGATATGGATCATGCAGTGAAGGTCAGTAGTAATGCAGACGCGTGTCAATGGGTAAAAGAAAATGTTTCAGGGACTGTCTACCTAACTACTGGAAGTAAAACATTAAAATTTTTTAGAGATGAACTATCTCTAGACAATTTGGTCGCACGTGTATTACCGACAGCTGAGGTTTTAGTTGAGACTGAGAAATTAGGCTTTCAAGCGCATCAAATAGAAGGCATTAGAGGACCTTTTTCTGTTGAGATGAACAAAGCGTTGATTACTAAAAATAATGCTCAAGTTATGATTACAAAAGAAAGTGGCATCGCTGGTGGTATTTTAGAAAAAATTGAGGCATGTCATGAGTTAGGAATTCCTTGTGTTGTTATTACTCGTGAGGAAATCAGCTATCCAAAATTATTTAATGAAACAACTGAACTTTATAAATGCTTGGAGGAGTTAATGTGAAAGGTCAAATTACTTTAATTGGCGCAGGTCCAGGTGAACCTGAGCTACTTTCGGTCAAAGCTGTAAGAAAGCTGCAACAAGCAGATGCTGTTTTTTATGATCGCTTAATTAATCAAGATTTACTAAATTATTGCTCTGAAAAGTGTGAATTAATTGATGTTGGTAAAAAACCAAAACATCATAAAGTGCCTCAATCTGAAATTGAAAACTTAATCATTGCTAAAGCAAAAGAAGGAAAACGAGTCGTTCGTTTAAAAAGTGGAGATCCTTATGTTTTTGGTCGTGGTGGTGAAGAAGGAAAAAGAATTATCGAAAATGATTTGATTTTTGAAGTGATTCCTGGAATTACTTCAGCTATTGGTGGGCTTGCCTATGCGGGTATTCCAATAACACATCGAGATTTTGCTTCTAGTTTTCACGTTATTACTGGTCATTTGAAGTCAGAAAATAATCAGTTAGATTGGGAAGTACTAGCTAAAACTGAAGGTACTTTGGTCTTTTTAATGGGAATGTCTGAGTTAGAGACAATTACAACCGAATTGATGGCACACAACAAATCAAAAGAAACCCCGGTTGCTATTGTTCGATGGGCGACTCGCAAAGAGCAAAAGACAGTAACAGGTACTTTGGAGACAATCTGTGAAGTTGCTGAAAAAGCACAAATGACCTCTCCAAGTTTAATTGTAATGGGAGATGTTGTAACACAAAGAGACTATTTAAACTTTTATGAAACGCGTCCATTATTTGGAAAACGTGTGGTTATTCCTCATACAGAAAAGAAAAATATGTATCATCATTTAATTGATGCTGGGGCATCGGTGTTGGAATTATCGAAATTAACCAAAAAAGAAAATGAAACAAGATTGTCTCTAGAAGGAATCAATAAATTAGTTTTCTTGGATTCAGATAGTGTGACATATTTTATATCTAAGTTAATGGAGAATGGTCAAGATATTCGTCAATTGGAACATGTGGATTTTGTCACAATAGGACATCATACAGAATTGGCTGTCAAAAAATTAGGAATCCTTCCTAAAGAACGTTTTGATCTTCTTTCTGATTATAAAGAACTTAATACGCAGATAGAGACAACACTTTATATTGGAGAACAGAGTTATATTCGACAACTAATAAAAGAAAATAAGGCAATTAAAATATGGTCACCGTTCTCTTTTGAAAATAAACCATTTGAAGAATCACAACTTGAAGAAGCTGATTATTTCTTCCTACCAAGTTCTAAAGCAGCTTACTATTTCTTGAATAATCTATCTGACACTCAAAAAGAACTGCTTAAAATGAAAAAAATTATTGTGATGGGTGCCATTACGGCAAAAGTATTTGAAGCAGAAAGTATTTCTGTTATTCAATCTGAGCAACCGACATTTAACAGTGTCTTAACTAAACTAATTGAGGAGGAAATGTAATGAAAAAAGCATTAATCGTGGTGAGTTTTGGAACAAGCTACCCGGAAACACGAAAAAAAACTATTGAAGCTGTTGAAAACAGAATGATAGAAAGATTTCCAGAGTGTGATGTATTCCGCGCTTTTACATCAAACGTGGTAATTAAAAAAATTAAAGAACAAGAAGGCGTAAAAATTCCAACGGTAAATCAATTAATGTTGGAACTAAAAGAAAAAGGTTACAAGGAAGTTTTTGTGCAACCTTTACATGTGATTAATGGAAGTGAATACTCAAAAGCACTTCATCAAGCAAAACATTTTAAAAATGATTTTGATGTTATTGAAGTTGGTCGTCCTTTGATGACAGAATTTGAAGATTATGAAGAAATCGTTGAATGGTTACGAGACTTGGCACAACCTTTAGCAGAAAAAGAAGCAGTTGTTTTAATGGGACATGGAACGCAACATTCAGCATTTACAGCGTATGCTTGTTTAGATCACATGTTATCAAAAGATCCAGTTTTCATTTGTGCAGTTGAAAGCTATCCAGGTGTTGAAACAGTAGTGGAGAGATTAAAAGAGGCAAATATTGAAAAAGTTTATCTGCACCCATTTATGTTAGTGGCTGGAGACCATGCAACAAATGATATGGCTTCAGATGAAGAAGATTCTTGGAAATCTCAATTAACAAATGCAGGATTTGAAGTTGAACCAATTCTTAAAGGAATGGGTGAATACCCTAAAATTCAAAATATGTTTCTAGAACATGCTAAAAAAGTAGTTGAAGGGGAAGAATAGATGGCTAAATTTTACGGAATTGGAACAGGTCCAGGAGACTCAGATTTATTAACTGTTAAAGGACAAAAAACATTAGAAATGATTGATTGCCTTTATACACCAGAGCCAAAGAGAAAAAGTAAAAGTTTGGCCTTGTCAATTGTTGCACCGTTTCTTCCTGAATCATTAGAAATTAAGCAACGTCATTTTCCGATGGTTAACAATTTATCTGAAAAAGAAAATGCTTGGAATGATATTGCAAAAGAAATTTTAGAAGATGTTCAATCTGGCAAAAATGTAGGTTTTATTACATTAGGTGACCCAATGGTATATAGCACTTATAGCTACTTACTTGAGAGATTATCAGATCACATTGAAACGGAAACAATCCCTGGAATATCTTCATTTTGTAGTATGTCTAATGCCCTACAAATTCCACTTGTTATGGATGAGGAAACTTATTCAGTTGTTCCAGCTACAGCAAGTGAAGATGTTATAAACACAGCTTTAGAAACTTTTTCTACGGTCATCATTATGAAAGTATCGATTGAACTTCCAAAAATCAAAAAATTGCTAGAAGAAAAAGGCTTACTTGCTTCTTCAGTTTTAATTAGTAACGCATCAATGGAAGATGAAACGGTTATGATGGGATTAGAAAACCTTGATGAAACTGAGCGAATTTCATATTTTTCAACAATCATTGTCTATAAAACAAGAAAAATATAAAGGAGATTAGTAAAATGAAAAAAGTATTGAAAAAGTTAGCAATGGGAATTGTCCTTATTGCCGTATTAGTCACTATCCTGCCGCAAGAAGCACATGCAATGCATATTATGGAAGGATTTTTACCGGTTGGTTGGAGTATTTTTTGGTATGTTGCTTTTGCCCCATTCTTTATTTATGGCTTAATGCAAATGAAAAAAATTGTAGAAGCTGACAAACAAAATAAAGTATTGTTAGCGTTAAGTGGTGCACTTATTTTTGTCTTATCTGCGTTAAAGATTCCTTCAGTTACAGGCTCTACATCTCATCCAACTGGTGTTGGATTAGGAACAGCTATTTTTGGACCAGCAGTGATTAGTGTGCTAGGGACGATTTGTTTGTTATTCCAAGCGTTATTCTTAGCTCATGGTGGAATTACAACATTAGGCGCTAACGCTTTCTCAATGGCAGTAGTTGGACCGTTTGTAGGTTACGGAGTTTACATGTTATGTAAAAAAATGAAAGTTAATACGTCAATCAGTTTGTTTGCTTGTGCTTTCTTAGCAGATATTGCGACTTACTTAATGACATCAATTCAATTGGGAATTGTTTTCCCAGATCCAAGTACTGGTATTATGGGTGCAGTTGTTAAATTTATGGGTGTTTTCTTATTCACTCAAGTACCAATTGGCATCGCTGAAGGTTTATTAACTGTTGTTATTTATAATCTATTAACATCTAGCTTGAAAGAACAAGGAGGAATTTTACGATGAAAAAAGGAAGTAAAACAAAAGCTAATATTCTTATGTTACTTGCTATAGTCGCACTTGTTGTAGGGGCATTGTTACTTCAACCAAAAGGTGAATTTGAAGGATCTGATGGTGCAGCTGAAGAGATGATTACAGAAATAAAACCAGATTATGAACCATGGTTTGAACCATTGATTGAACCAAAAAGTGGAGAAATTGAAAGTTTATTATTTACACTTCAAGGAAGTATTGGAGCAGCAATTATTGCTTATGTTATAGGTTTTAACAAAGGTAAAAATAAACATGTTACTGATTGATAAGATTGCTTATGAAAGTAAATTAAGGGATATCTCACCAAGGATAAAAACTATTTTTTATTTATTGCTTCTTGTTTACATGTTTATGGCGACACCGCTTTTTCAAGGTATCGGAATAATCGTGATTGGCATTGCAACAATTTATACAGCGCAACTATCAGTATGGCGCTATTTAAAATGGTTACTTGTTCCACTTCCTTTTTTACTAGTTAGTTTCATAACAATTATATTCACAATATCAACTTCCAAAAGTGGGCTGATTTTTTCGGTCCACTTGTTTGGAAGATATATTGGACCGAATGCGGCATCACTGAGTATGGGGTACCAGTTGTTTTTTAGATCGTTGGGTTGTTTAGTCTGTACTTATTTTTATTCGATGAGTGTTCCTTTTAATCAGATTTTACTTGTTTTAAGAAAATGTCACTTACCAAGTTATTTGATAGAAATAACAATGTTGATGTATCGCTTCATCTTTATATTATTAGATGAAATGATTTTAATTCATCAATCTCAAAGTATTCGCTTTGGTTATCATACATTAAGAACAAGTTACCAATCATTAGGTTTATTATTTAGAGTCTTGTTTGTTCAAAGTATGGCTAGATATAACAAGATGATGATTGCTTTAGAAATGAAGTTTTTCAATGGTGATTTTCCTCTGAATTGAAAGAAGGTTTAGTTATGTTAAAAATTGAAAATGTTTGTGTGTCTTATGATAATAAAAATCAAGTATTAAATGATATATGTATGGATTTTAATAGCAACACACCAGTTGGTATCATAGGTGCAAACGGCTCTGGAAAATCTACGCTTTTTCAAACAATTGTTGGCTTGTTAAAACCAACAAAGGGCAAAATTTTCTTTGACGGAAAAGAATTGAATTTTAAAAAGAAGAGTTTGACTGAGTTTAGAAAAAAAGTGGGGATTGTTTTTCAAGAACCGGAACAGCAAATGTTTTATTCAATCGTTGAAGATGATGTGGCGTTTGCCTTGAAGAACTTAGCTGTTTCTGAAGACGAGATTGTTAAGAGAATGAATAAAGCATTTGACTTGTTGGATATTCAACATTTAAGAAATAAACCAATTCAATATCTGAGTTATGGTCAAAAAAAGAGAGTAGCGATTGCGAGTGTTATTGTATTAGAAACAGAGTGGTTACTTTTAGATGAGCCAACAGCCGGACTTGATCCAGCTGGTAGAGGACATATGATTGAAATTATTAAACGACTTGTTTTAGAGAATAAGAAAGTTATTTTATCCAGTCATGATATGGATTTAATGTATGAGGTTTGCGAATATTTTTATGTTATTAAGCAAGGGTCACTTATTCTAGAAGGAACAAAGGACGAGATATTTTTAGACCGGGAACTGTTACTTGATGCTAAATTGGAACAACCTTGGTTAGTAAAAATGCATCAACAACTTGATATACCTCTTTATGAAAATGAAGAGACATTTTATAAAAATACAAGAGTTGGGGGATAAATAAATGGTTAAAAGTATTATGGTTCAAGGGACAGCTTCGGATGCTGGAAAAAGTATTTTAGTAGCAGGTTTATGTCGGATATTTTCACAAGATGGTTTGTCCTGTGTACCATTTAAGTCACAAAATATGGCACTTAATTCATATATTACATTAACAGGTCATGAAATGGGAAGAGCTCAAGTGTTCCAGTCTGAGGCAGCAGGAAAAGAACCTGATGTCAGAATGAATCCGGTATTATTAAAACCAACATCTGATCGTAAATCTCAAGTTATTTTTAACGGAAAAGTATTAGCCAATATGGATGCTGTTGAATACCATGAATTTAAACCGACTCTAAGTCATAAAATCTCTGAGTTATATCAAGAATTAGGCGCTGAAAATGATGTGATTGTTCTTGAAGGAGCAGGAAGTCCAGCAGAAATTAACTTGAACAGTCGTGATATTGCCAACATGGGTATGGCAAAAATTGCTGATGCACCGGTTGTGTTAGTAGCAGATATAGATCGTGGGGGAGTTTTTGCTTCAATTTATGGCACGATTGAATTACTAGAACCAGAAGAACGGGCACGAGTGAAGGGCGTAATCATTAATAAGTTTAGAGGAGATAAAGCGTTACTTGAATCTGGATTAGAAATGATTGAAAATTTAACGAATGTTCCTGTTTTGGGTGTTGTTCCTTATGGCGATTTTAAAATAGAAGATGAGGATAGCGTGGCTTTAAAAAATGTGAATCGCTATTACGATAGCAGTAAACCATTAGATATTGCAGTTGTTTCTTTGAGTAAGATGTCTAACTTTACTGATTTTAATAGCTTAGAATTAGAGCCTGATGTATCTGTTAGATATGTCTTTCCAGGGGATTCAATTGGCAATCCTGATGTGGTTCTAATTCCTGGAAGCAAAAATACATTAGAAGATAGTATCTTTTTACAAGAAAGTGGACTTGGAAAAGAGGTTCAAAAGTTACGAGAAATGGGTACGTATATTTTTGGCATTTGCGGTGGTTTTCAATTATTAGGAGAAACACTACTTGATCCTAATCAAGTGGAGTCTACAACTGGGTCAGTGAAAGGTTTAGGATTATTACCAGTTGAAACAACGATGCAGGAAACAAAAGTAACAGCCCAAGTCAAAGGAAGTGTTGGCGAGTTAAGTGTGACGGGGTATGAAATCCATATGGGTGAGACGATTCTTAAAGAGGGATGCCAACCATTTTCAAGGATTACAACTGAAAATAATCAACCAGTCGATCGTTTAGATGGCGCCGTTAGTGAAGATGAAAAAGTCTATGGTACATATCTGCACGGTATATTTGATGGTAGCGAATTTAGACGTGACTTTTTAAATAAAGTTAGACTAGATAAAGGTTTAGAACCACTAAATCAAGTGACACAGGAATATAGTGAATTTAAAGCAGAACAGTATGATAAATTAGCAGATATTTTACGTGAAAATTTAGATATGGAAAAAATTTATGAGATTATTAATCAGTCAGAGGAGGACTCAAATGGCAGTTTACACTAGAACAGGTGATCAAGGATTGACAAAATTGGTTGGTGGAGCAAGAGTTAAGAAATACCATCCAAGAGTTGAAGCTTACGGGACAACAGATGAGTTATGCTCTTTACTTGGTCATGCGATTTCCTTATTAGACGAAGCACACTTAGATTTAAAACCAGAGTTAATTGAGGTTCAACAGTTAATTTTTGATTGTTCAAGAGACTTAGCGGTACCTAAAGAAGGTATGCGAACTTATAAAGTAACTGGGGATAAGCATAAGTGGTTGGAAGAAAGAATCGATACTTACTGGGCAGAATGTCCAAAAATAAATAAATTTATATTACCTGGTGGCACACCATTTGCTAGTTGTTTACAAATGGTTCGAACCGTTGCAAGAAGAGCGGAACGTTGTGTTGTTTACTTGATAGATCAAAATGAAGATGTGAATCCAGAAGTGTTAATTGCATTAAATCGTCTATCTGATTATTTCTTTGTGGTAGCACGCTTTATTAACGTAAAAGCTGGCGAAATCGAAATTGATTATGAGAATAGTCCAAAAGTCTTTTCAAGAGGTGAAAAACGTGTATCCAATAACTCTGAACCTGAAAAATAAAGAAGTATTGATTATTGGTGGTGGAAAAATAGCTGCTAGAAAAGTTAGAGGTCTATTAAAAGAAGACGCAAAAGTAAAAATTATTAGCCCAACACTCTATTCGTCAATCAGTAAGGAATCTGTTGAATGGCTTGAAAAGATTTATGAAACGGGCGACATTATAGGCAATGAAAGTTTAATTTTTGCGTGTACGGACAACAATGAATTGAATGAGCAAATAAGAAAAGACGCTCACTCGTCTCAAATGGTTAATGTTGTTAGTAACAAAAAGGTATCAGATTTTTATAATATGTCGATGATTAAATATAAGGGAGTCAATATCGGTATTTCAACAGAAGGAGCGTCACCCATGATTGCCAAGCAAACACGTGTTGAATTGGAAGAGTGGTTAAAGAACAAATAAGGAGTCAAACGTCATGCATATTCTATATGTCGGATTAACATATAAACATACACCAGTAAGATTGAGAGAAAAAGTAACGTTTCTTAATCAAGATATAAAAGCAGCAAACAAAAGGTTATTCGCAACAAAAAGTGTTTTGGAAAATGTGATAATTAGTACGTGTAATCGTACTGAGATTTATGTAGTAGTGGACCAATTACATACAGGAAAATACTACACAAAACATTTTTTAGCTGATTTTTTTGAAGTTGATGTTGATGAGCTTGGGAATTATCTAGAATTTAAAGAAGGCGATGAGGCGTTAACTCATTGTTTTAGATTAGGATGTGGCTTAGATTCAGCAGTTCTTGGAGAAACACAGATACTAGGTCAGTTAAAAACAGGCTTTATTGAAGCGCAAGAAGCTGGAACAACAGGAACGATTTTTAATAAATTATTTAACGAGATGATTCATTTTTCAAAAAAAATGCATAGTACGTTTAAATTTAATGAGTCGTCTGCTTCTTTGAGTCATTCAGCACTGCAAATTGCGAATGAAGAATTTCCGGATTTATCAAATAAGCATTTATTTGTGATTGGCGCGGGGCAAATGAGTCAATTAGTGATTAAAAATTTGGAAAACTTTGATATTGGAAAAGTGAGTATTTTTAATCGAACGCTCTTAAATGCTCAAAAAATGTTACCTCTATCAACTTTGCCAATAGAGTGTTACCCTTTGAGTGAGTTATCAGAACATTTGCACCAAGCGGATTTATTAATAACAGCAGTTTCAACAGAGCACTCGTTTATTACGAAGCAATTATTAACTGATTCTGACTTAAAAAAAGCACTATTACTCTTTGATTTAGGTTTACCAAGAAATATTAACCCTCACTGCCAATTAGTTGATCATGTGACATTGTATAACGTGGATAGTATTAGCGAACGGATTAATCAAAATGCTAAAAAACGTGAACAATTAATGTTACAAGTTGCTGATGAAGTGGAAACAGCAGTAAGTGAATTTAAAGAATGGGAAAAACAATTAGGTATTATTCCTGCGATTAAAGAACTAAGAAGAACAACTTTAGAGGCCGAAGAAAGTGCTCTAAAAAGTTTGCAAAGTAAGCTTCCAGACCTTTCGGAACGAGAAGTTAAAATTATTAGGAAACATATGAAGAGCATTGTTAATCAAGCATTAAGAACACCGATTCGAGAGATAAAAGAAATATCAACAGAAGATAATGCAGCATATGATATTCAATTATTTAAGCGGATTTTTGGGATTGAATTAGAAGAGGAGAATGAACGTGGAGCGTAGTATTCGAGTTGGAACAAGAGGAAGTAAATTAGCAACTACTCAAACTAAACAAGCGATGGCTGAGATTCAGGAAAAATATCCAGATATTAAACTTGAATTAATTGAGATTGTGACAAAAGGTGATAGATTAAGAGACCAAAGTCTAACATCAATTGGTGGACAAGGTGCTTTTGTTAAAGAGATTGAGTATCAGCTGATGGAAGAAAAAATTGATATTGCTATCCACAGCTTAAAAGATCTGCCAACTGTTATTCCTGATGAATTAACAATTGGTTGTACACTCAAAAGAAAAAGTCCTCATGATTGTTTAATCACTCGAATAGAAGGACAAACTTTAGAAACGCTTCCTAAGGGTGCAAAAGTTGGAACAAGTAGTTTAAGACGTCAAGCACAGTTACTAAAAGTTAGACCAGACTTAGAGATTTTACCTTTAAGAGGTAACATTGACACTAGAATTAAACGTTTAGTTGAAGGAAGATATGATGCGATTCTTTTAGCTCATGCCGGAATTCAACGCTTAGATGTAAAAGAATCTGAAGTGTATTTTAGTGTTTTGAATACAAAAGAATGTTTACCAGCAATTGGCCAAGGTGCCTTGGCTTTAGAGTGTCGATCGAATGACAAAGAAGTATTAGACCTATTATCTTCACTAGATGACGACAAAACCAGACTGGCAGTTGAAGCTGAACGCGCATTTCTTCGTACCATGGATGGTAGCTGTACTTTTCCTATTGGAGGATTTGCCAAAATTGAAGAGGGTGTCATTAAGGTTGAAGGCATGATTTCAAACTATAATGGAACAGAGATAATTCGAGAAGCTTGTTCTGATAAAGACCCAATTATTGCTGGAACTAATTTAGGCAATTTATTGAAAGAAAAGGGTGCTGACAGACTGATTAAGGAGTGTCAAACTTATGTTAAGAACAATCCTTTACACACGGGAACACTCATGCCCGGAAGTTATTAAAAGAAAATTTTTAGAAAATAAGTTAGAGATAAAAGAAATTCCGTTAATAAAGACAATAGCATTAAAACATGATTGTCCTAAAGAAAAAATAGATTGGGTCTTTTTTACCAGTGTTAATACAGTGAAGTATTTAGATAAGACCTTTGACTTAACCAAGTATCAAATTGCTTCAATTGGTAACAAGACGACTGAGTGCTTGAATAAAAATGGCATTACTGTTGATTTTCAACCAACTCACGCTGTTGCAGAATGTTTTGCTGATGAATGGTTAGCTAAGCAGACAAAAAGCCAGCGAGTTTTTCTACCCAATAGCGCATTAGCAAGACCCGTTTTAAACAAGAAATTAACGGCTTCAAATCACGAGGTAATGGAAGAACATGTTTACACGACTATTTTTGAAGAAACAGCCAAAAATGAATTGAAATTGGTCCTCCAAGAGAATAGTATTAAAGATGTCATGTTGTCTAGTCCAAGTATTTGGCAACATTTTAAAGAGGTGACAGATGAGATGTCTGTTGATTTAAGTAATTGGCGACTTTATTCAATTGGCCCAATCACGTCTAGGGCAGTTGAAGCTTCAGGAGAGACAGTTTTTAAAGAAGCAAAAATTTATGATATGAGCCACCTATATGAAGAAATATTAAAGGAGATTAAGTAAAATGGAAAACTTTATGCGTCATAGAAGATTAAGAAAATCAGAATATATGAGAGATATGGTTCGTGAAAACCACTTATCCTTAGATGATTTAATTTATCCAATGTTTGTTATTGAATCAGGTGAAACAAAAGAAATTAGTTCAATGCCTGGAATTTTTCAATATACACTAGAAGATTTTGCGACTGAATTAGATGAATTAAATGAGTTAGGCATTAAATCAATTTTATTATTTGGTATTCCAGATTGTAAAGACGCAGTAGGAACACAAGCTTATCATAATCATGGCATCGTACAAGAAGCTATTAGAATAAGTAAAGCTAAGTATCCTAATATTTTAGTAATTGCTGATACTTGTCTTTGTGAGTACACAGACCACGGACATTGTGGTGTTGTAGAAGATGGTTATGTTAACAATGATGAGAGTTTAGAATTATTAGTAAAAACTGCTGTTAGCCAAGCTGAAAGTGGAGCAGATATTATTGCGCCATCAAATGCGATGGATGGTTTTGTTTATGCCATACGTGAAGGTTTGAATGAAGCTGGATACACTGATATTCCAATTATGTCGTATGCTGTTAAATATGCCTCAAGTTTTTATGGACCATTTAGAGAAGCAGCTGATAGTGCGCCTAAATTTGGTGACCGTAAAACTTATCAAATGGATCCAGCCAATGGACGTGAAGCTATGAGAGAATTAGAAAGTGACATTTTAGAAGGAGCTGACATGTTTATTATTAAGCCAAGTATGTCCTTTTTAGATGTTGTAAAAGAAGCAAAAACAAAAACAGATGCTCCAATTGTTTGCTATAACGTAAGTGGAGAATACTCAATGGTAAAAGCAGCAGCTCAAAATGGTTGGATAGATGAAGATCGTGTAGTTAATGAAATGTTAGTTTCAATGAAACGTGCTGGAGCTGATATGATTATGACTTATTTTGCTAAAGACATTGCTAAAAAAATGAAAGAAGTTGAAAAATAGATGAGAGAGACTAAACATTCTGAACAGGCATTTAAAGAAGCTAACGCATGTTTTCCAGGAGGTGTAAATAGTCCAGTACGTGCTTTTGGTTCAGTTGGAGGCACACCGTTATTTATTGACCATGCTAAGGGATCTCATATTTATGATGTAGATGGTAATGAATATGTGGATTATGTATTATCTTGGGGACCGATGATTTTAGGTCATGCGCAAGAAAATGTTGTGAAAGCAGTGATTGAAACTGCACAAAAAGGCACAAGTTTCGGAGCACCGTCACCACTGGAAACAGAATTAGCAACTTGGGTCAAAAAAAGAGTACCTTCTATTGAGACTATGAGAATGGTAAACTCTGGAACAGAAGCAACAATGAGTGCTATTCGTTTAGCTCGTGGTTTTACTAATCGCGAAAAATTTATTAAATTTAATGGCTGTTATCACGGACATAGTGATTCATTTTTAGTGAATGCTGGCTCTGGTGTGGCGACATTTGAATTAAATGATTCACCTGGCGTTCCTAAAGAGTTAGTTAATGCAACATTAAGTCTAGACTATAATGATTTAGCGGCAGTCGAAGAAACATTTAAACGTTATCCAGATGAAATTGCGGCAGTTATTATTGAGCCAATTGCTGGTAATATGGGAATGATTCCTGCAAAACCAGAATTTTTAAAAGGAATCAGAGAAATAACTAAACAATACGGTGCGTTACTTATTTTAGATGAAGTAATGACAGGGTTTAGATGTGATTATGATTCAGCACAAGGCTTATATGATATTGATCCTGATTTAACAACCTTAGGAAAAGTTGTAGGTGGTGGACTTCCAGCTGCTGTGTTTGGTGGTAAGAAAAAATACATGGATGGAATTGCTCCAGTTGGATCAGTCTATCAAGCAGGGACTTTATCAGGTAACCCATTAGCTATGGCTGCTGGAATTGCGACTTTAGAACAACTAACTCGTAAAGATTATGATGAAATGAATAAAAAAGCCGTTCGCTTGACAGATGGAATTAAAGAAGCTGCCAACGAATTTAATATTCCAGTTCAAACAACATGTCGCGGTACAATGTGGGGCTTCTTCTTTAATGAAAATCCTGTTGTTGATTTTAAAACATCAAAAGAAAGTGATCAAACTTACTTTGGTCATTTCCATAAAGAATTATTAAATCAAGGGGTGTATTTATCACCATCACAATTTGAAACAAACTTTATGTCTACAGCTCACAGTGATGAAGATATTGATAAAACAATCAAGGGATTTAAAGAAACGTTCAAAGTATTAGCTGATAAAGGTATTAAACATGAAAACTAATCAATTTCGCGATTTGACTATTTTAGAGTTAAGTCCTGAAGTTAATCTGGCTATTGCTTGTGACAGTAGTGCAAGTATTGGTGAAAAAGAACATGATACAGTAAAAGTTGATCCTGGGGTAACAGCTGCTTGTTGCCTCAGAGTTCCTTTATTTGAGCTAATCTGTGTTGGTGCTAAACCTATTTCAATTGTTGATGTGATAGGTAATGAGCTTGAACCAACAGGTAAAAAAATGATTGCCGGTATTAAACGGGAAATGAAAAAAGCTGGATTAGAAGATATACCTTTAAACGGTAGCACAGAAGAAAACATGACTACATCAATGAGTTCTTTAGGTATTACGGTTACTGGTCAATTTACTGAAGGATTTATTAAACCAGAAATTAGGGCAGATGACTATTTGTTTCAACTAGGTGAACCGTTAGTAGGACCAGAAGTTGTGGCTAATTTAGATTCTTTATGCAGCTACTCTGAGTTGTATCAATTAAAATCAGAAACTGGTGTTGCTGACTTATTACCGGTGGGGTCTAAAGGCATGAAGTATGAAGGTCAGTTAATGGCAAGTGAAAATGAATTAAGTATTGTATTTCATAGACCAGATGAACGGCAATTACAACAATCCGCAGGGCCTTCCACAGTTGTTTTAATAGCAGTTTCAGCTAAGTTAAAATCAGAAGTTGTCAAAAAACATCCACACTTAATTGAGATAGGTCAATTTAAACACGTATAAAGGGGTGTTAAAGTAATGGGTAAAATAATTTTAGTCACAGGTGGCGCTCGTAGTGGTAAATCAACGTTTGCAGAAGGCTTATTGAAAGATGAACCTTCTGTTTGTTATTTAGCTACTAGTGTTGTTCAACCAGGTGATGAAGAGATGAAAGATCGTGTTGCTAAGCATCAAAAACAACGATCTAAAAATTGGGTGACAGAAGAAAGATTTAAAAATATTGGGCAGTTTTTAGGTGAGAACAATCAGTTTAAAGGCTATCTTTTGGATTGTGCAACGTTACTTTCTATTAACTATTTTTATTCATTAATGACTGATCAATTTGGAGAGGATTACACGTTGATTGATAAAAAAATAGCGGCTTTTACAGAAGATGAAAAAAATAATATTGAAGCTAAAATAATGACAGAGTGGCATAAAATAATAGAAACGGCACGAAAACTATCAGGAGATTTAATTATTGTAACGAATGAAGTTGGCTTAGGCATTGTTCCAGAGAATCCTTTTTCGAGATGGTTTAGAGATATTTATGGTCGAGTGAACCAATATTTAGGCAAAGAGTCTGATGAAGTGTATCTAGTTGTAGCCGGTATTCCATTGGAGATAAAAAAATGAAAAGTTTGATATTATATTTCCAATTTTTTACAAGAATTCCCATTCCAATTGGTGTTGATAAACCAATGGAGAGAATGAAATCAGGCATTAAATTATTCACTTTTTTTGGTTTACTTGTGGGATTAATTGAAGCAATAGCTTTTTTTCTTGCATCTCAATTAGTTAGTTTCAATATAGCTTGGTTAATTGTCTTATTTGTTGATGTCCTTTTAACAGGTGGTTTTCATTTAGATGCTGTTGCCGATATGGCAGATGGATTGTTTTCATCTCGTAAGAAAGAGCGAATGCTTGAAATCATGAAAGACAGTCGAATGGGAAGTAATGGAGTGTTAATCTTAATTTTTTACTACTTAACCTGTGTTATTCCTTTTATGGAAGTCTCATCAGATTTAACATTAAAAACAGGTATCTTTTTAGTGATTGCTATGAACGTTGTTGGTAAGATGGGAATTAGTCTCATGTTTTATCATATGGTCTATTCAGGAAGTAATCCGCAAGGGCTAGGAACAACGTTTGTAGGAGTGAAAACTGTTGATATTATAATTGCTCAAATCGTTGGTTTAGCTATTTTGTATGCTATGTTTGGCTATCACGGGTTGATTGTATATGGGTTTGTCTTTCTTTTTATATTATTATATAGACACATGGTTTATAAAAAAATTGATGGACTTAATGGAGATACTCTAGGTTCAGCTGCTCCTTTAAGTCAAATGATTTTTATGTTATTTGTTTCAATGGTGATTTAATTATGAGAAATATTTACTTAATTCGCCATGGTGAGACAGATTTGAATAAAAGAAGAGCTTTTTATGGCAGCTTAGATGTTCCTATTAATGAAACAGGTATAGAGCAAGCAAACACTTTAAAAGAAAAATTTAGCAGACAATCAATTGAAACTTTATATGTCAGTGGAATGAAACGAGCCAATATGACTGCGGATATTATTTTTCCTAATGAGGTAAAAAAAATTGATATACGATTGAATGAAAAAGGTTTTGGCAAGTGGGAAGGACTCATTGCAGATGAAATAGAAGCAGCGTTTCCAAGTGAGTGGGAGAAATGGTTGAATGAGCCATTTGATTACACGCCACCAGGAGCAGAAAGCTTTGCAGAGTTTAAAGAAAGAGTGTTAACGGGATTTGAAGATATATTAAGTAAGTCAACTGGTGATTTAGCGGTAGTCTGTCACCTAGGTGTTATTCGAGTGATTGTTGAAGCCTATCAAAATACAAATGATTTTTGGTCAATCAAACTAGATCAAGACTCATGGATTGAATTAACTATAGAAGAAAAAGATTAGAAAAAACCAGTTGTTGGATTTTTCTAATCTTTTTTTACATAAACTGTGCTTCATAAAGTTCTTTATAGCGTCCATTAATTTTAAGAAGTTCTTCATGTGTACCTTTTTCAAGAACAGTACCATTTTCCAAAACAACAATTTCATCTGCCTTTTGAATGGTTGATAGTCTGTGAGCAATTACTAAAGAGGTACGTTCTTTTAATAAATTATCAAGGGATTCTTGAATATATTTTTCAGATTCATTATCTAATGAGGCAGTAGCTTCATCCAAAATAAGAATCGGTGCATTTTTTAAAAAGATTCTTGCAATAGCGACTCGCTGCTTTTGACCACCAGATAGTTTGATTCCTCTTTCTCCGATTTCTGTTTCTAATTTCTCTGGTAAAGAGTTAATAAAAACATCTAATTTGGCGGCTTTAAGTGCATTTTGTATATCTTTTTCAGTTTTATTTGTGGAACCATATAGTATATTATCAAGAATCGTTCCATCAATTAATTCGATGTCTTGAGCGACAATACCAATATTTTTTCGTAATGAGTAAAGAGAAAATTCTTTGATATTATGTCCATCAATAATAATCTCACCATCAGTAACATCATAGAGACGAGTTAAGAGCTTGGTAACAGTTGTTTTACCTGATCCAGAAGAGCCAACTAAGGCAATCATTTTTCCTTTATCAAGTGTTAAGTTAAAGTCATCTAAAATTAAAGTTGATTGCTCGTAATCAAAAGACACATGATTAAATTGAATACTATTTTCTAAATTGGTAAATGTGATTGGATTCGTTTGGTCTACTACTTGTGGATTTAAAGCATAGATATCTAAAATTCGATTATAAGAAACTACCGCTTGTTGGAATCTGCTTACCATTTGAGTAAAGGAACGAATAGGATTTTGTAACATTTTTAAATAAGCAAGATAAGCAACCATTGCACCAACCGTTTGATTTCCCTGGATGATAGCATAACCGGAATAAAGGAGAACAATAGCCATTCCTAGATAGTTTACTAGTTCAATTGTGGGTGAAAAAATGGTTTGATATTTCATTGCTTCTAAAAAATTATCTCTATTTTTAACATTGAGTGTGTTAAAATCTTCAGCCTCTTTGGACTCGTTGACGAATGTTTTAATTAGTAAAATGGATGTTAAACTTGTTTGTAAATGGTTATTAATCTCAGAAGTTGAGGCTCTAACCTTTTTAAAAGCGCCTTTGATATGACGGCTAAAAAAAGTGTTTAACAGGTAAAGAATAGGAAATGTCAATGTAATCAATAGCGTGAGAAAGGTATCTTGAAGGAGCATAAATATATAAATAAAAACAAAAGTGAATAAGTTCGATATGAGCTTTAGACTTTGAGCTGAAATAAGGTCTTGAAGTGCTTTAACGTCACCAGTTAAACGAGTCATTAAATCACCAGTTTTAGAATTTTCAAAGTAAACAAAATCTTGTTCTAATACGTGGGTATAGAGTTCATTTCTTAGATTAGCAATCATATGTTGACTAATTCGGCTCATAATAATATTTGAATAGTAAGTTAGAAAACTTAAACAAAAAGCAAAGATTAAAATCATTCCCACGTTCATACCAATGTCAGAAAAAGATTTTTTAGGAATGGAGACATCAATCATTTGTTGTGTTAACTGTGGAATTTTAAATTCAAAAAAGGAAATTCCGAGTAAAAAAGTAAAACTGACAGCGAGCATTTTTCTTTCATGGGTAATCTTTGAAAATAAAAATTTAAGCATACTGAAAATACTGGATTTATCAGTCATTTGAATTCCTCCATTCTGTTATTATTATATCATTCTCTATGTAACATTGTACGAGAATGACTCTTGAATAACGAATTTATTACAAAAATCGAACACATTCATATTCTTTTATCAGTTATAATGTAATTGTATGTTATTTTTTGATATATAAAAGGAGAATAGTTTATGAAAAAAATTAGTTTGTTAGTATTAAGTTTAGTTCTTGTATGTATGGGAGTTAGTTTAACCACAGGCCATTTAAATGGAGAAAAAAATGTTGTTTATGCGGCTAAAAATTTAGGTGACAGTGCGAGAATTGAATGGGGAGTGACGAATCAAGACCTAGTGTCAACAGATGGAGTAGAGTATCCAGCAGGTCAAAAAGTTGCAAGATTTACTCGTTTAGATCAAAAACCGACAGGACCTTATTATTTAAAACTTAAAGTAGAATTAGTTTTTGGTTTTGGTCATGGAGAAGTGGCAGATAAGTACGTGACTTCAAAAGAAACAAAGGTTGTTAAACTTGATTCAAAGGGTTATACCGCAACTGATACAGAAATTCATAGTGAAGCTGGAGCTTATGGTCCGTTAAAACCAGTTAAGGAAGAGATGAAACCTGAAGGTAATTACATTAAAGACGGTCGCTACGTTACATACTCAAATAAAAATTATAATACTTATTCTAATTTTGGTTGGAAATATCGTCTTTCTGGCTCAAGTTTACAAAATAAAACATTCCAAGCAAGAGGAAAATACAACCATCAAAATGGGTCAACTTATTTATCACTTTATGATAATAAGGGAACATGGTACGGTTATGTAAATGAAAAGGCTGTAAAAGTAGGTAGTGGTCAACAAGGAGCTTATATTAAGGACGGTCGATATGTGACACTGACTAATAAAAATTATAATTCTTGGTCAAATTTTGGTTGGAAATATCGTGATTCAGGAGCTAATTTAGCAAATAAAACGTATCAAGCAAGAGGGAAATATAATCATTCAAATGGTTCAACTTACTTATCTTTATACGATAATAATGGTAAGTGGTATGGTTATATTAATGAAAAAGGAACTAAAGCAGGAAATGGCAAACAAGGGGCTTATATTGCTGATGGTCGCAAAGTTAAGCTTATTAAGAAAAACTATCAGTTATGGCAGAATTTTTCTTGGAAAAAATGTCAAGACAGTAATAAATTAGTTGGGAAAACATTCACTGCCAGAGCTAAGTATTATCATGTAAATGGCTCAACTTATTATTCTCTATATGATGATAAAGGCAATTGGCAAGGATATATTAATTCAGAAGGTGTTAGGTAATAAAAAAATAGGAACAAACTAGAAAGGAATAAAAAATATGACTAAGAAAAGTATCCAACTTATTACTATCAGTGTATTGATTACTTTTGTTGTTGTGTCACTTGGTTTTATTTCTTATATTAAATATCTTGATGGAAAAGAAAACAAGTTATCAAAAGTTCCTCAAAATAGAATACAGATTAACAATAAACAAGATTCCTTATTATTAAAAGAACAAGGAATGGTTGATTTTAATGCGAATGAAAATAAAGCAATTGTTTTAATCGAGCATTACCAAAAAGATAAATTAAAAGAGAAGAAAGAGCTTTTAAGTGTTTCAGCTGAATCGGGTACAAAAGAAAAAATATCAGGTAGGATTCAATGGGGAATGTTTAACAAAGAAGGATTTGAAAATAATTTAATGGTAGCGATTGAATCAAATGAGGGAATTCAAACAAGTACTGAGTATATGATGAAATCAAAAACATCAGGTGGTACGAGTATAGGATTTAATCCTGACGGCTATGAAATAGGTAAAAAAAGAAAATACGCACTTGGTGTTTGGGGATTTGGTGAAGAAGCTATCACATCATCACCTGATATAGAGACAGGCGAATTGGATATTGAGGCTATGGCATCCAATGATGACAGTTTTATCCTTTACGTCATGTTTAAATAAATATTTTTTATACATGATTACGCACAGATAACGTTTCCATGTTTTTGATAATTAATTTATAACAACTAATTAATGATAAAAAGATAATAAAACATCGTTTTGTTATCTTTTTTGGCATTTTCACCTTCTTTTTTTACTTATCTAATGTATAATGAAAGATGGAGATTTCACATTAAATTGTATTTTAGTTAAAAAAGGAGGGTTTAACAGATGATTGGAGATTTTTTAAATATTGAATTACAAGACATTCAAGAACGTTCTGACATTCTGGATAAACCAACCAAAAATGAAGTGGTACTTCTTCATGCTAAAGCAATGAAATATGAATGGAAAGAGTATGCTTTTTTTGAAGAAAGCACTCATGCTTCAGGGCGAGAATTAATTGTTCAATTACCTGAGGAAGCCTTAAATGATCTTATGCAGCTTAAAAAATTATGTGATTCACTAGCTGAAAGAGGTATTGGAGAAAATAGAGATTACGAGTATGTTATTCGCTGGAATCAAAAAGAAGCGAATTTTCACTTGTTATATAGTGAGCGAAAGAAAAATGTAGGAAGAACGCCACGGATTTATACACGAGATTTTTGGTATGATAAAAAAACTAATAGACAGGCAAAACCTCATGCTAAAAATGCAGAACTTAGATTTGAAGAAGGAACGTTTCAACGCGACCGTAGTGGTAAAATTAAATATGAAGGACCTGCGTTTTTAGAAAGAGATCCTTTTTTTGCTTCTGAAAACTGGTATCGTCATATGGAAGAGACGATTCTTAAACTCTTTAAGGAATATGGATTTATTAAAGACGAAAATTATGACCTTTGTGTAATCGATATTGATGAGAAAGAACAAGATAGTCATTCAGAACTTGTTCCAGTTGCAACGCCGAGTAATTTGATTTATTTAGATGAAAGAAGAGATTCAACAAAACAAAAAAGTGAGAGAAGTGTTGAAATTTCCGAAAAAATAAAAGGTCTTTTGACGATTGGTTCAGTGACATGTCAAAAAATTGGTTCAGGAATTAGTACTGGGTTTAAAACAGTATTTAAAGAGATTAACAAAAGAGTTTCACCTTTTTTTAGAAATATCAAAAGAAAATTAGTGAATGCTCCTTTTTTCAAAAAATTAATGGAATTTATTAGTTAAAACATTTACGAGTACTTAGCAAAAAAGTTAAGTTAATTGTAAATGTTTTTTGTTTTTTCGTTAAAACATGTTAAAGTAAAGCTGAGAATAAATTAAAGAAAAGGGCCTCAATGAATGAAAAATAAAAAAAATAATACGAATTTATCAAAAAGTGACTCAAGAGCATCTAAGTATATTGTAGAAAAAGAAATTGAATTGTTGCCTTTCTTATTGGAAACATTAAAAGGGTTAAGTCGTAATTCTGTTAAGTCAATTTTAACAAGGGGACAGGTTAGTATTAATGGTAAAGTAGTAACAAAACATAATCATCCACTAATTGAAGGAACAGAGATAATTATTCAAGATAATAAAGCAGCAATGAAAGAAAATGCTTTAGTTGGTCTTCAGATTATTCATGAAGATGCTGATGTTTTGGTGATTGAAAAAGATGCTGGTCTTCTGTCTGTTGCCACTGATAAAGGACCTGAGGTAACAGTCTATAGTCAGTTAATGAATTATGTTCGCCAAACTAATCCTAAAAATAGAATATTTGTTGTTCATCGTTTAGATAGGGACACATCAGGTGTTATGCTATTTGCAAAGAATGAAAAAACAAAAAAAATATTACAAGAAAATTGGAAAGAGTTAGTGCTTGAAAGAATTTATACAGCAGTTGTTGAAGGAAATGTTAAAGAAAATCAAAAAACGATTACGTCTTGGTTAACTGAAAGCAAAACATTTAAAATTCATTCATGTCCATTTAACAATGGGGGAAAAAAAGCCATTACTCACTATAAAAAAGTTCGTGGAAATCAAACGTATAGTATGTTGGAAGTGAACTTGGAAACGGGGCGGAAAAATCAAATCCGTGTTCATATGGAAGAAATTGGACATCCAATCGTAGGAGATAAAAAGTACGGAGCACATTCAAATCCATTAAAGAGACTTGGATTGCATGCAACAACACTAGTATTTATTCATCCAACAACGAAAAAAAGAATGAAATTTACATCTAAAGTACCCAAAAAATTTACAAAATTAACTATAAAAGAAAAAGAATAATAAAAAAGCAAAAATTGGATAACTTATCAATTTTTGCTTTTTTATATTTTAAAGTTACTAAAAGGAACAAAACGATAAAAAAATAATTACTCTTTTTCTTTTTTTTATAACACGAACTAGTTATCAAACTTAAATTGAATAAAGATAAAAACAGAATAAAATAAAAGAGTGGCTATTCGAAATTGGAATAGCTAAATAAAATAATGACTCATAAAAAAAATAATTGTCTATTTTTATGGAAGAATCTCATAAATAATCAATTTTAAATTTTTTTATGTTATTCTAAACTTGGAGGTGGTATAAATGCAAAAAATAAAGAAATTGGTAATGGTATTCTGTTTGTTCTTAGGTCTTTTTTTAATAGCGGCTTGTCAAAAGACTGACTCAAGTTATGAACAAGCTATGGAAAAAGCAAAACAAGCGATTATTGAGAAAAAATTTGAACAAGCAGAAGGGTTTGTTGAACTGGCATTAGAAAACAAGAAAGAAGACAAACTAGCTAAGTCTTATCAGACTCAATTGCAGTTTTATCAAGAAGCATTGAAGTTAAAAAAGGATAAGAAGGAAAAAGAAGCAAAAGAAAAATTTTTAAGTGTTACAAAAGTCAAAGATGGTTCTAATAAATTAGTAGAGTACGCAGAAAAAGAAGTAAAATTAATATCAGAACCAGTAAATAAGTCAAAAAATAAAATACCTGAAAAAAAGGAAACTAAAAAAGAAGCATTATGGAACGAAAATAAAAGTAAAGAACTTTCATCTTTTATGTCAAGTTGGGGAGAATCGATGGGACAAAAGTACAAATCTTATACGGCTCAGGAAAGTGTTGATTTTTATGGGTTACAACTCCCAAAAGATATATTTGATGATAAGGTAAAAATGGCAGTCAATGAACAACCCGTTTCCGTTTCGTGGTCAGATGATGGAAACGGAAATGCAGAATATAATTTGGTTGAAGTGTACTCAGATGCAGAGTCACAGCCGTATTTAGGAAAACATTTATACTTTTTCACATTTAAAGATGGGCAACCGATTGTTTTAATAACTGAACAAAATCAAGGAAATGAAAAAAATTATCTTCATTTTAAGGAAACTGCAAGTGCAGATCTGAAGAATGGATTTATGGCAATTCTTGAAGGAAAAGAAGCCTCAACTCCTGAGAAACAAACAAGTCACTTTGATGGGGAAACAACAACAGCACTCAACGCAATAAAAGGTACTTATTTTGAAAATGGTGAGGGAAACGCAGTCTTCTCAATTGATGATGAATTTTATCATGATTTAGTAAATAATAAAGACTATCCACTATCATCTATCGGAAAAGATGAGCAAGGTGTTTATAACATTGCGTGGGATATAGAGCAGTTTGAGCAAATATACGGTGCAAGAAGTGCTGGGCCAGGGCCACAACCTTTCATGTACCGATTAGTTTCTGATACAAATGGAGTAGTTCTTGAAGACTTAACAGGAAAAACGTATACTCAGAAGTAGTGATAAGGGGGAGATGTTTTGAAGTGTGCAACATGTGGCAAAGAAAATGAAGATGATCAATTATTTTGTATTGATTGTGGTCAAGAGTTAAAAGAAAATGAAGATTTTCCAATCAGTGAAACAGAAAATTCAATGATAAAAAAATGCCCTAGATGTCAATCACTTTATGATGATTCATTTGATTTTTGTGGAAAGTGTGGGTATTCATTAAAAGGAAAAGAAAGAAGTTCGATTGTTCAAAATGACTCAGTTGTTTTACAACAAGAGATGTATCAAGTGTCAGAACAACCAAAGAAAGATAAAAAATGGTTAGTTATTTTAGCCATAGGGGCAATTGTTGCTTTCGTATTAGGATACTGGATTGCGGTAATATAAAAGGAGAAAAAAATGAGTGAAATGAAATTTTGCCCAAATTGTGGCAATGAGTTAAAACCTGAGACAAAGTTTTGCGGAAAATGTGGGTATAATGTTCTAAATGATGAGAAAGAAAGTTTTTCTGAGAAGATGAAGACCTCCTTTGATAAAATTCAAAAGGATGAACCATTTGAATTGAATTTGGAGACGGCTGAAGGTTTAGATGTTTCAAGAACGGACTTAAAGTTTGAAGCACAAAAGAAACTATCCGGACGTTACGGAGAATGGTTAAAGAGTATTATTTGGTATTTAGTTGCAGTGGTAGTGATAACATTTATTTCAATGATAGCAACTGGAAAAATGTCTTATGTTGACTATGCTTCGTATTATTATGGGTATTCGACAGTTAGTGGTTTCTCTAGATTATTTTGGTTTATTATTTGGGTAGTAGCAGTAGTAGGGTTATTTTTGATTGTGGTATTATTTAATGCTGTCCTTCAGTGGATGGCAATCTATTCGTTAAAAGGAAAAGAAGCTAATGGGGTTAAAATATTTGAGTACTTGGTGAAAGCACAAAAAAATCGTGTTCTAAAAGCAAATGTTTTAATGAATATCTATATATTCTTTTGGAGCTTACTCTTTATTATTCCTGGAATAGTGAAGCAAGCATCATACGGCATGACGAATATTTTACTGGAAAAAGAACCAGAATTATCAGCAAGTGATGCGATTAATTTAAGCCGTCAAATTATGAAGGGGTACAAGTTGGAGTTTTTAATTCTAAGATACTCATTTTTCTTCTGGAATTTAGTTAGTGGCTTAACATTTGGCTTAGCAAGTTTTTATGTTTTACCTTATCAATATACAACAGAAGTTTTATTTTTAGAGAATCTTTATGAGAAATATCTTGAGAAAACAACTGAAGAAATTAAATAGTTTTAACTAAAAAAATTTTACATTAGAAGACACGAAAAAGTGTCTTTTTTTTATTGTTTAAATAAGTTAATGATGTATATTGGAGGTAGAGATAGTTTGTTTAATCACAAGTAATTATCAAAGTAAGAATTACTTTTAAATAGAAGGACAAAGGAGAAATAAAAAATGAAATTAGCCATTATTTTAGAAACAAAAGAACATGAAAAAGCTTGGAATGCAGTTAGATTTGGTGTAACAGCGTTAAAATTAAATCATGAGGTAAAATTATTTTTAATGGGTGAAGCTGTTGAAATTGAAAGTATAGTAGATGAACAATACGATGTAGTCGATCAACTTGAGAAGTTTAAAATGGGAGATGGAGAATTATTAGCATGTGGAACATGTCTGATTTCTAGAAAGTTAGAAGATCAAACTGCATGTCCTATTTCAACAATGGTTGATTGTGTTGAAATGGTGGAATGGGCGGATAAGACTGTAACGTTTTAATGTTAATAAAAAATTGAGAGCCATTATTAAAGGTATTGCAGTTTTGATTTGGTAAATTGTAAAAAAATTACCTACTGTTTGGAGTAAATAGATTACTCTTTCTCAGTAGGTAGCTTTTTTATCTAGTTGAATAAAAATAGAAATACTCAGTTTCTCTTTTAAAGCCAATTTTTTCATAAAGTTGTTGTGCTGGATAATTGTCTGAACTTGTTTCAAGTCGCAAACCTTTAGAGTTAGTTTCTTTTGAGAAATTAATAGCAGTTTTCATCAACTCATCAGCGATTCCTTTTTTTCGAGCAGATGGTGCGATATACAAGTCATTTAAAATCCACATTTTTTCCATACTAACAGATGAAAAAGAAGGGAAAAGTTGGGTGAATCCAACAGGCTTATCATTTAGATAGGCAATGTAAATCATAGAATCTTGATTATTAAGTCTTTCAAATAGAAAAGATTTCGCTTGTTTTTTATCTGAATTCTGCTTGTAAAATTGGCGATATTGATCAAATAATTCAATTAATTCATCTAAATTTTCTGTTGTTCCATTTTTTATTTTTATCATAAATAAATTATCTCCTTAAAAATTTTTAGGTCAACTAATAATAGTCTAATATAATTAAGGTTGTAAGTAAAACGTTTTCAGAGTTCTGTTAACTATAAAAAAGAGGAAACACTTCTTCTAAATCATTAATTCCTTTTTCAATGATATCTTCGGAATTTAAAATAGCTGTTCCTTGTAATCGTATTTTATAAAAATCGTCAAATCCCATAATTTCCTGAAAAATTCCTTTAATAAATAAATGACTAATATCTAGAGAAGTATATCTATCTTTATTGGTATAAATTGAACCACTTGCTTGAATCATAAGCACCTTGTAATCATCAGTCATTAGGCCAACTGAGCCATCTTCTGTGTATTTAAAAGTTTCTTTAGCAATTAGAATGTTATCTAAATAGTCTTTCAAACGAGATTCAACATTAAAATTGTGAAGTGGTGTGACAATTACAATTCGGTGATGTTCTTTGAATTGTTCAAGAAGAGTATTCGATAGGGTTTCAATATATTTTTCCTCAGGTGTCAGAATCGCTTTAGTTTGTTGCTTTTCCCAAATAGTGAGTAATTCGTCTTTTTTTATAGCAGGAATTTGGTTATCATATAAATTTAGAATTGTTGGTTCTTGAGTTGGAAACACTCCTTTAAAGTGCTGAATAAATATTTCTTGGAATGCTACTGAAAAGCTATTTTTATTTGTAAAGTCTGGGTGTGAATTAATGATTAATGTTTTCATATACAATTACCTCTTTCTTTTGATATGATAACTATAACTAAAAAAGGTGCCAATTTACGTCACCTAAAGAAAGAGTTATCTTTATGAAAAAAGCAGAACGATTAAATCAAGAATTAATTTTTTTAAAAGATAAGAAAACATTTCAATTAAAGGATTTGATGGATGAATTTCAAATTTCCAAACGAACAGCTTTAAGAGACGTTCAAGAGCTTGAAAGTATGGGCCTTGCTTTATATACTGAATATGGTCGTAGCGGGAAATATCAATTGCTTAAACAACATTTATTAACACCAATTTATTTTAATGAAACTGAAATTCAAGCTATATTTTTTGCTTTAAAAGCGCTGACTCTTGTTTCATCAACTCCTTTTGATCATTCGTACAAGCGAATAAAAGAAAAGATGTTTGAAACACTACCAGAGTTACAAAAACAAAAAATAGAAAATATACTAAGTGTTGTTAGTTATCATAATGTTTCTCCAATCAATGAAGTTAAGAGCTTAGCATATTTATTAGAAGCTATTTTAGATAGGAAGATATTGAAAATAACTTATACACAATTTGAAGAGGAAGTTATTTATATCCAATTATTTGATTTGTTTTATCGTCAGGGCATTTGGTTTTGTAATGGGTATAATGTTGCTAAAAAAAAATGGGGTGTTTTTCGATGTGATTATATGGAAAAAATTGCCCTATCAGACAAGGTGTTTAAAACGTATGATGAGGATGAAATGTCTATCTTTTTGAATGACTACGAAACAAAATTTCATGATATTTCTTTTAAATGCCGTCTGACACCATATGGAAAAGAATTGTTTTTAAAGAGAAACTACCCAAACATGTCGCTAAAAATAGAAGATGGTATTTCTTACATTGTAGGAGCGTATAATGATGAGCATTTACCGTTTCTAGTTCAATATTTGGTTTCTTTAGGAAAACATGTCACGATTGAATATCCTGAAAAATTAAAGCAATGTTACTTAGAAGAATTAAAGACAATCATTTCTTTTTACGAAAATTAATCAGTGGAGAGATAGCTAAATTGAGCTATTCTCTCCACTGATTAATTATTTTTTATACCATTTTTTTACATCTTCTAAGTAACTATATTTAATATTTAACTGACTAAGTAACTCTATGTCATGAGTGTGAGTGGTTCCTTCTCTTAAAAGTTCTTCATATAGTTCGAAATAGGGCAAGTTTTGTTTGTAAGCTAGGACGATTTCCTGTTCAATGTCATAACTAACTCGTTTAAAATTAACTTGAATTCTACCTAGATCATCTATTTCTAAAATAGCATATTGTGCTCTTAAATCATCGTGTAGCTTAGGCCAACTGGTGAATGGTTGACCAATAGATCCAGGATTAATAATCAATTGGTCGTTAGTACTATACCGCATAGTTTGATGATGAATGTGAGCATAAACAGCAATATCGAAATTATCATTAAATAATTGATCAAAATTTTCTTGAGGTTGAGCGGGTGCTAAAAAGGGACCAAAATTTTTAGTAGGTAAATTATGGGAAAGTCCAATTTTTAAGCCATTCACTTCTTTAACACAGCTCAAAGGTAGTTCTTCAATTAACTTTTGCTCTTTTTGAGTTAATTGTTTTTCAACGTAATGAGCGAGCTTAGCAATATAAATATCACCTGGATCATTCACATCGATTTGATTATTAACACCTGCCAGATAACAATCTTCCCAATTACCACGTAGAAAAACAGAAAAATGATAAGAATTAATTAGTTCAAAAAGGGCTTTTGTTCCAGGACCAGGCATGAGTAAGTCACCAAGAAACCAGTAGTCAGTAACATGTTCTCTTTCACTGTCTGTAAGTACTGCTTTTAGAGCAGATTCATTTCCATGAACATCTGCTAAAATAGCTATTTTATGAATCATAATAAGTCCTCCAGTGTATTTTATTTAAGTATATAAAATGAACAGACTTAAAACAAATGTTTTTTATAGTCTTTTTTAGATAAAACAACGTATACTACCAATAGGTGATGAAAATGAACGATATTTTTTTATGGAATGAAAACATAGGAGCAGTAACAGATAGAATAGAGGCATCCTCTCATACTCATTGGATGTATCAATTTTTTATTAGTTTAAGTGGTACGTTGATGATTGACATTGAGAATCATGAAATAAATACTTCGGCAATTATAGTGAACAAACAAGTGAGACATGAGTTTTGTGGTAAAGGGAAACATCATTTAACTTTCCTGGTCAATCCAACTTCTGAAATTGGACGTCAACTAGCTAGTCATTTTGAGGGGAATGAATCTTATTACTTGATACCAGAGAAAATATCTCGACAA
>NZ_JAVWHO010000001.1:78509-91249 GCF_036639995.1 Vagococcus sp.
TGTTCACCGCGTATCATCAAATTTTTGCTGGTATGTCTGTTACTGAAGCAGCACATTATGCAGGATTTGATTCTTCTGCTCATTTTGCAGCAACTAGTAAAAAAATGACAGGAATGTCGGCAAAACTAATTAGTAAAGATAGCCGATTTTTGAAAGTTACTTATCGTTAAATTTTGTATACTTTGACTAACTTTAAAAAGGAGGTCACAAGATGGATAAGTACTTAGAAGAAACCAGGCTTTTAAACTTTAGACATAAGTCTATTCAACAATTAATCCGTGAAAAAGAATGGCAACAATTAAATCAGTATAACCAAATAGAGGCTATATATAATTTTGTAAGAGACGATATATTATTTGGATATAACCGAGATGATATGTTGAGAGCATCAGAAATTTTAAAAGATGGTTATGGGCAGTGCAATACGAAGGGCATCTTATTAATGACTTTATTTAGAAGTGTTGGTATACCTTGTCGGATTCATGGCTTTACAATCGATAAAAAATTGCAAAAAGGAGCTATTACAGGTTGGATGTATCAAGTAGCTCCTAAAAATGTTCTTCATAGTTGGGTGGAAGTGTATTTTGATGAGAATTGGTATTTTTTAGAGGGATTTATTATTGATCAAAGGTATTTAAAACAACTTCAAAATAAATTTACAGAAACTAAGCGTGATTTCTGTGGTTATGGAATTGCAACAAAAAACTTTGAGAATCCACCTATAATGTGGCAAAAAAATCATACATTTATTCAAAAAGAAGGAATTAATCAGGATTTTGGTGTGTTCGATTCGCCAGATACCTTTTTTTCTTCTTACAAACAACAACTTTCGCCAGTAAAAAAATTTTTTTACCAAACTATTGGTAGAAAGAAAATGAATCGAAACGTTGAGGATATAAGAAAGGGGAAGTATTAGTATTTTTTATTTCATGGAATTGTTATTTTAAAAAAGCTTAGACGCTAGCCAAAATAATGAAAGCGTGTTACACTCTGTTCATAACTTAATAAATAGAAACATTTGGGGTGCGTAAAAGCTGAGATAATACCCATTGAATCTGCTCCAGTTAGTACTGGCGAAGAGAAATGTATTCAATGATCGTTAAATAATAAGGATTTATTTAACTTACTCTGTTAATTCTGCCCAACCAATTTTTTGGTCGGGCTTTTTTTATGGAAAATGAATGGGGGGATACCCTCTCTTTTAGCGCTTCTTTTGTTTCTTGTTAAGAAAATAAAAGGAGGGCTTTTTTTATGAGTCAAAAATGGACAGTTCAAGATGTTATTTTACTTGCTTTTTTAGCATTTTTATTTGGTGGCGTATTTATGGGAGCAGGTTTTTTATATGCTATATTGTCAGCAACATTAACGCCATTTGGCTTAGCACCATTTGCTAACGAGATTTTATTTGGTATGTGGACAATGGCTGCCCCAGTAGCTGGTGTGCTAATTCCTAAAAAAGGAAGTTCTCTTTTAGGCGAATTACTTGCTGCTCTTGCAGAAATGTTATATGGCTCTTATTTTGGGCCTGGTGTTTTAGTTTCTGGTTTTTTTCAAGGATTTGGAACAGAGCTTGGCTTTATAGCAACCAAATATAAAAGATTTGATACGTTACCTTTAATAATAGGGGGAATAGGTACAACGGTTTTAAGTTTTGGTTATGAGTATTTTAAATTTGGTTATGGCACATTTGGTATTGGGATGATTGTAAGTCTGTTTGTAGTTCGCCTATTGTCAGTGTTGTTTTTTGGCGTTGTTATGGTGTCGTTAATTATGAAAAGTTACAACCGTGTTCAACTTTTAGCAGGAGCAAAATCATGAAAATGGTTATATTAGATCAAGTTTCATTTTCAAGAAACAACCAGCTTATTTTAAACTCTTTAGATTATGAATTTGAACAAGGTACATTTACTGTTCTTCGTGGGGATAGTGGAAGTGGAAAATCAAGCCTATTAAAATTAATCGCTGGTTTTACTGATTTAGAATACGATGGGAAAATTTTGGTTAATAATAAAGAGCAACGTTCACGCTCAATCTTAAATTGTGCATCAACTGTGGGAATGGTATTTCAAAATCCTAATCAGCAGTTTACGATGGGAAGCTTAAGAAAAGAGATAACCTTTGCTTTAGAAAATTTGTTAATTGAACATAAAGAAATTGAGCAAAGACTTAAGAAAGCAGTTGATTTAACAGGAACCCAAAATTTGATAGATCGTGAGATTACGAGTCTGTCTGGTGGTGAAAAACAGCGAGTATCACTAGCTGTTCTTTTAGCAATGGATTCCCCAATACTATTATTAGATGAGCCCTTTGCTAGTATCGATAGAGCGTCAAGAAAGCAGTTGATTGGCCTATTAGGTCAGTTACGTGATTTAGGGAAAACCATTATTCTTTGTGATCATGATTTGTCAGATTATTGCTCTATGGTAGATCAGGTTGTCACACTTTCAAAAGATGGCTTAAAAAGAGAGACGCTGACCATTTTAGAAAATGACTTAACACCTATTTTGTCAAAAAAAACGAATTCAATTAATAAATTAATCACCCTAGATCAAGTAAAAATTTCTCAAGGAAAAAGAGAACTTTTAACATCTACAGATTTTTCATTTCAAGAAGGAATCACAACTCTAACTGGTGATAATGGAATAGGAAAATCAACCTTATTGAAGGCCATGGTTCAGCAAAAAAAATATAATGGCAAAATGTTTTTGTACGAAAAAAGGATGAGAAAACAGCGCAAATTGTATCAGCAACTAACATTAGCTGTTCAGGATGCTACACATCAATTTGTTTGTTTAACTCCTAAAGAAGAACTTTCTTATAATGTTGAGTTGAGTCAAGAAGTTCAAAATAAACAAGTGGAGCTTCTTGAAAAATTAAATTTAATGGATAAGTTGAATGGTAGTTTGTTTCATCTAAGTGAAGGACAAAAGAAAATGATTCAATTGATAGCAATGATTAGTTTGGATAGAGAGGTTTTACTTTTAGATGAACCTTTTACTGGGTTAGATGAAAAAGCCTGTCAGATTTTTATGGATTGGATGAAAGAAAAGGAACAACAATTTATCATTGTTTCTCATAGACTTGCACCTTTATCTGGTAATAGTGATCATCATGTTGTTTTTGCTAATCAATCGTTAAATTTTATAGGTGAACAGTTAGTAAAGGAGAAATATCCATATGACTATTGTCAAAACCAATTCGCTTAATCTATGCGTTTTATTGTTTTTATTTACTTTAGAAATATCTTTTACTAAGTCGCTTGGGTTAAACAGTTTCATTGTATGTCTAAGTTTTATCTACTTAATTAGCCAAAAAGAATGGCTTGGCTTAATAGGATTGTTTTTATTACCTTTGATACCAGCACTTTCTACTTATTGGTCAGTTATGGTTCATGGTTCAGGAAGTGCAGATGCTTGGGTTTTATTTAGTCGAACATTTGCTTTTGCTGCACTTGGCATGATGTTTGCTTTTGGTATTAATTTGGAAGAATTATTACTTATTTTAGAACAAAAGAAAGTTCCAACTAGTTTCGTCTATGGCATCTTAGTTGTGCTTCATGCAATACCTGATATTAAAAATGAGATTCAAGGACTAAGAGAAGCAAGTCTTCTTCGTGGGAAAAAAATGACTATTTTTTCACCACTTCTTTATTTAAAAACCATCTTTGTTGCTTTCAATTGGCGAAATCATTACTCAGAGGCTATTCAATCAAGGGGGTATGATGATTTAGCCAAAAGAAAACCATCTACTCGGTATATAACTCCCAAGTATTATTTAATGGTTTCAACAATCATTTTTGCTGTCGGAAATAGTTTGCTTTTTATATCAAATTAGGAGGAATAAAGAATGTTTACAAAAAAAGCTAGAGCGTTAACGGTTCCATATTGGGAAGGAAGTTTTTCTCATCCGTTTGTTAGGGGATTACAGGAAGGAACATTGGGCGATAAAGAATTTCGCCATTATTTATTACAAGATCGGTATTATTTAGAACACTTTAGTAAAATTCACGTATTAATAGCTGAAAAAATAGAAGATAAGGAAGTAAAAGAAATGCTGCTTCTTGGAGCAAAACATTTAGCAGAAGGCGAAATAGCTATTCGTGAGAGTTTCTTTAAAGAGTTAGCCATTACAGAAAAGGAAATTAAGGAAACGCCCATTGCAGCAACAGCCTATAATTACGTCTCTCATATGTATCGTCAGCTATTAGATGGTTCCTTAAATAGTGCAGTGGCAGGACTTTTACCTTGCGCTTGGTTGTATCAAGAAATTGGAACGGAATTAATCAAAACAGGCTCACCTAACTCTCTTTATCAGCGGTGGATTGAAACTTATTCTGGTGAAGAAGCTAAAGATGAGGTGATGTTTCAATGTAGCTTACTGAACCGGTTATATGATGAGTCAAATAAGGAAGTACAACAACAAATGCTTGACGTTTTTGTTATTAGTTCGAAAATGGAATATCTATTTTGGGGTATGTCTTTTACACTAGAAAATTGGCCAGAAGGTGATTTAGATGCCACAAGTAAGTACTAAATTACAGAAAATGGTGATTCTCTCACTAATGATCGCTTTAGATGTTATTTTATCTCCGCTTTTTCGGATTGAAGGTATGGCTCCAATGTCCAGTGTGATGAATGTGATTGGAGTCACTCTTATGGGCCCGTTATATGGCATAGTAATGGCTACAATTTGTGGACTACTTAGAATGCTACTTTTAGGTGTTCCGCCTTTAGCCTTGACGGGGGCAATTTTTGGCGCTTTTTTAGCAGGAATCGGCTATAAATATAGTCAAAACATTTATGTTGCGATGTTAGGAGAAATTATCGGAACAGGATTAATTGGCTCTCTTCTTTCATATCCAGTAATGGTTTGGTTTACTGGTAACACCCAAAGTATGTATTGGTTTATTTATACGCCAAGGTTTTTTGGAGGAGCTATTTCAGGAGCAATGATAGGCTATTTAGTTTTTTTAAAATTAAAAAACGTCTCTAAATTTAAACAAATTCAAACATTATTTAAAGGGAGTGTCACAGATGAATATAACAAATACCCATCCATTTCGAATGAATGATTCACGTTCTTTTTTTAAAACATCCCCGTTAATTCACTGTATCACGAATGAAGTTACCTGTGAAAGCATGGCCAATGCGCTGCTTTACGTTAATAGCAAACCAATCATGGCAATGGATCAAAGAGAATTTACTCAATTATTTCAACAAACAGATGGCTTATTACTGAATTTAGGCCATCTTTCGGTTGAAAGAGAACAACAACTTATATCAGCCAGTGAATTTGCTCTTAAATTTAATATACCAACAGTTGTTGATGTAGTTGGCGTTTCAGCTTCATCGATTAGAAAAGACGTAGCTTTAACATTGTTAAAAAATCGCCCCACTGTCGTTAAAGGGAACACCTCGGAGATGAGGAAATTGTGTGGGTTGCTGAGCCATGGACGAGGTGTTGATGGCAATCAATCAGACCAAGAAAAAACATCTCTTATAGAATTAGCTGAAAAATTAAATGAATGGACACAAAAATATCCCGCCACTAGTTTTTTAGCTACGGGAGAAACAGATGTAATTGTAACTAAAGATAATAGTATTTTTCTATCAAATGGGGTACCAGAACTTGATCAAATCACTGGAACAGGTGATATTGTCGGAGCCTTGATTACCTCTTTACTTGCCCAAAACTATTCTGTTCAAGATAGTTTAGTTGGGGCAGTGACTTATTTTAATGTGTGTGGTGAAAAAGCGAAAAAGACATGTGGTAATCAGTTTGGTATGGCAGATTTTAGACACCAACTTTTTAATGAACTCTCAGTAATGCATGACAAAGAAAATTGGTGGCATCAAGTGAAAGGAGAATAACAATGATTGAAGACGTGTTAAGTTTATATTTGGTGACAAATTCAACAAATTTAAGTGAGCAACAATTTTTAGAAATTGTTTTGGAAGCCTGTGAAGGAGGCATTACGATGCTTCAGTTACGAGAGAAAGAAGCTACCACTTCTGACTTTTATGAACGTGCTTTGAAAGTAAAAAAAATTACAGATTCATACAATATACCATTAATTATTAATGACCGTGTTGATATTTGTTTAGCGGTAAATGCTGATGGCGTTCATATAGGTGATGATGAATTACCAGTTTGGAAAACACGAGAATTAATCGGACCTGATAAAATTTTAGGTGTTTCAGCTAAATCTGTTACAAGAGGAATTGAAGCTAAATTTGAAGGAGCAGATTACCTCGGTGTGGGTGCCATTTATCCAACAACAACAAAAGTTCAAACTAAATTAACATCAATGGAGACTTTAAAACAAATTATTTCAGAAGTTAAAATTCCTGTCGTGGCAATAGGTGGTATCAAAGAGAACAATATTTTATCATTTGAAAATACTGGAATTGCTGGGGTATCTATTGTAAGTGATATTATGCAAGCAATTGATGTTCCTGAAAAAGTAGTTTCTTTGAGTGAAAAAGTAAAATTGATGAAAAGAGGTGTATCTATCCATGACAATTAATAGTACACCACAAGTAGTCACTATTGCAGGAACTGATTCAGGAGGCGGTGCTGGTGTTCAAGCCGATTTAAAAACATTTCAAGCAAGACAAGCCTTTGGAATGAGCATTATCGTCGCACTAACAGCGCAAAATACGTTGGGCGTTCAAAATAGTTTACCAGTTCCGTGTGAGTTTATTGATGACCAATTTAACTCATTAGCAGCAGATTTTCAAATTAAAGCAGCTAAAACAGGTATGTTAGCAGATCATGAACATGTAGCATGTGTTGTCGAAAATTTGAAAAACAGTAATTTTGGTCCATTAGTTGTCGATCCAGTGATGATTGCTAAAGGAGGACATGCTCTTTTAAAAGAGGATGCGATTGAAACAATAAAAAACGAGTTACTACCTTTAGCTTTTATTGTGACGCCAAATTTACCAGAAGCAGAAGTTTTAGTTGGCTATCCAGTAACAACAGAAAAAGACATGAAACGAGCTGCTAGAGATTTGCAGAAATTAGGCGTTAATCATGTGATTATTAAAGGTGGTCATTTAGAAAAAAATGAAGCAAAAGATTATATTTTACTTGAATCAGGTGAAGAGTATTGGTTAAAAACTAAACGAGTTGAAACCATTAAAACCCATGGTACAGGGGATACCTTTTCAGCTTGTATTGCTGCAGAGTTAGCAAAAGGAACTGATGTTAAGGAGGCCATATTTATTGGAAAACAGTTTATTCAAGGAGCGATTTCAGAAGAATTGTTTGTAGGGCATGGCCATGGACCGACAAATCATTGGGCTAAACTAGTAAAAGATGTGGAAGTTATTGTTTAGAAGAATTAAATGATAAAAAATACCTTTCGAATATTGTCAATCAGACAATTTTCGGAAGGTATTTTTTCATTAAACCTCTAGTAAAGACAATCAATGTCGTACTTATTAAATAATTTTATGTATTCTTTTTCAGGTTTTTTATTTGTGAGGATTGAAGAATAGGTGTTTAAATTAGCTACTTTAAAAAAATGAGTGGCATCAAATTTAGACTCATCTGCTAATAGTATTGAGTTATTAGCTTTATCAATGACTTGTTGTTTAATTCGAGCCTGACTTAGACTGGATTCGTAAACACCATTAACATCCATCCCGCGACAAGAAAAAATAGCTAAATCGATGTTGAATTGATTAATAAAAAAGGAGGTAAAATCTGTTCCAACAATGGAACTTGAATTCTTTTTTATCTGTCCACCAAGCATGAAAGCTTTGATAGATTCATCATTCATATCACTAATGTTTAATGCTACTTTAATACCATTAGTCAACACGACTAAATTTGAAACATTTTTTAATAAAGGAACGAGTTGTTGAACAGTACTACTGGAATCTAAAAAAATACACATCCCATCTCCAATAAAATCTCTTGCCATTTCACAAATTTCTTTCTTTTCCTTAATAAAATTGGTCTCTCTATAATAAAAGGATGGCTCACTTGTTGTCGCCAAGTTTAAAATGACTCCCCCATGAACTCGGCGTATTAGTTGTTGAGATTCAAGTTTTATTAAATCTCTTCTTAGTGTTGAAATGCTACAAAATAACATTTCGGCTAATTCCTCATTTGATATTTTCTTTCTCTTTTTTAGAATATTTAAAATTTGTGTCAGACGTTCTTCTTGCAGCACACTATTTTCCCCCTTATGAATAGTTTTGAACAATTGTGAACAGATTTGATGATAGAAATGATAAAAAATTCATCATATCGTTCAAATAAATTTATCGGCTAATTTTATATTAGAATGAAAGCGGATTTAAATCAATGAGAAAAGAGGTTGTCAGGATGGATTTAGAGAAAATAAAAAATGAAATATGTGATGTTTGTAATAAAATGTGGCAAAAAGGTTGGGTAGCAGCCAATGATGGTAACGTTTCTGTTCGATTAGAAGATGGTACTTTTTTATGTACACCAACAGGGATTAGTAAAAGTTTTATCACACCAGATAAATTAATTAGAATAAATGATTCTTATGAAATTTTAGAAGCAAATGAAGGATTTAAACCTTCAAGTGAAATTAAAATGCATTTAAGAGTCTATCAAGATAGAGAAGATGTCAGAGGTGTTGTTCATGCTCATCCACCGGTAGCCACGGCTTTTGCTTTAGCTAAAATTCCATTAGATAGTTACTCACTAATTGAAAATGCTATTGCGATTGGTTCCATACCAATTGCGCCATTTGGTATCCCTTCAACAGATGAAGTACCTGAAAGTATTGCACCATTTTTACCCGAACATGATGTACTACTTTTAGAAAATCACGGAGCTTTAGCTGTTGGCTCAGATTTAATCACAGCTTACTACCGTATGGAAACTTTAGAGCTAGTTGCTAATACTGTTTTTCATGCCAGAATGCTTCTTGGAGGAAAAGAAGAGGAAGAAATTGATCGTGAGACATTAGAAACGTTATTTGATATGAGAAAGAATTATAAAGTAACAGGAAAGCATCCAGGATATAAAAAATATCACTAACATGAAGGAGTTTTTTACATGAACTTAAATGTTTTGGCATTTGATTTTGGAGCTTCTTCTGGTAGAGCAATAGTCGGTAAGTATGATGATCATCAATTAGAGTTAGAAGAAGTTCATCGCTTTGAAAATAAAATGTTAGAAAAAAATGGCACACTTCATTGGAACACAGAGTATTTACTGGAAAATATTTTGGTAGGAATTAAGAAAGCCACTCAAAAATATGATATTAAAAGTTTAGGAATTGATACGTGGGGAGTTGATTTTGGTTTAATTGATGCTTCTGGTAAGTTGTTAGATGATCCGGTTCATTACCGAGATGAAAGAACAAAGGGAAGCTTAAAGTATCTTGAAAATCTAATTTCTAAAGAGGCACTTTATCAGCGAACTGGGAATCAGTTAATGGAAATTAATACCTTGTTTCAGTTGTTGACAGTTAAAAATAAACAGCCGGAGTTGTTTAAAAAAATTGATAAGGTACTATTAATGCCAGATTTAATGAATTATTTATTAACAGGTGAAAAAAAAGCAGAACAAAGTATTTCATCGACCACTCAATTAATGAATCCCTACACCAAAAAATGGGATACAGAACTAATGGAACAAGTTGGTTTGCCTACTCATATTTTCCCTGAGCTTGTTAAGGAAGGGAATGTTTTAGGAGTGATAAAAGAGGAATTTAATCTTCCTCAGATAGAAGTTATCAATGTATGTGAACACGATACAGCAAGTGCCGTTTTAAGTGTTCCTTCAAATCAAAATTTTCTATTTATCTCTTGTGGTACATGGTCCCTTGTAGGTACTGAGCTTGCTGAACCGATTATTTCTAAAAAGGCAGAAAACTACAATTTAACCAATGAAAGTGGCAACAATGAAACCACGCGTTTCTTAAAAAATTGTACGGGACTTTGGATTGTTCAAGAATTAAAAAGGTACTATGAGGCCCAAGGTGAAAACTATAGTTATGAAGAAATCACTGATATGACTAATAAAAAAATGCCTTTTAAATGTTTAATTGATACAGATGATCCAAGGTTTACTTCACCAGGCAACATGAAACAAAAAATTCAAAACTATGCAAGGGAGACTAATCAAGTGGTCCCTGAAACTCCAGGAGAATTATTCCGAGTAGTTTATGAGAGTTTAGCGTTTAAATATAAATACACAACGTTAGAAATAATTGATGCTGTTGGGCAGGAATTTGACACAGTTAATATTGTTGGTGGTGGCTCAAAATCGAGTTTACTTTGCCAAATGGTTGCTGATGCAACGGGTATGAGAGTATGTGCAGGTCCAGTGGAAGCAACAGCTATTGGAAATATTATTCAACAATTATTGACTCATGGTGTTGTTGAAAATATCTATGAAGCAAGAGAATGGATTAAGAAAATTTGTCAGGTAACGTATTATTATCCAGAGAGAAAAGTTGAATGGGAAGATCAGTTTTCAAGATATCAAAAGTTACTAAACAAACAATTGAGGTGAGAAACATGTTAAATAAAATCCCTAAAAATCTTTCCCCAGAATTGGTTAAAGTCTTGATGGAAATGGGACACGGAGATGAAATTGTTATTGCTGATGGAAATTATCCAGCAGCAAGTAATGCTAAACGATTAGTTCGTTGTGATGGATTAGGCGTTCCAGAACTTTTAGTAAGTATCTTAGAACTCCTACCAATGGATACGTATCAAGAATATGCAATTGGGCTAATGGAAGTTGCTAAAGGAGATGACACTGTTCCAAAGATTTGGGAAACGTATCAAAAAATTATCCAATCAGCAGAGGTTGAAAACCAAAAGATAGAAATGATAGAGCGTCAAGATTTTTATGACCGTAGCAAAACAGCTTATGCCATTATAGCAACAGGCGAGGAAGCAATATATGCCAATATCTTACTTAAAAAAGGTGTTGTCAGATAAGAAAGGAGGGATGAATTATGAATGAAACAATTTTAGAAATGACTGGAATTTCTAAAAGTTTTGGAACGGTTCAGGCACTAAAAGAAGCAAATCTTTGTTTAAAAAAAGGAGAAGTTCATGCGTTAATGGGGGAAAACGGCGCGGGAAAATCAACCTTAATGAAAATATTAACAGGAATCTATGAAAAAGATTCGGGGAAAATTGTTTATGATGGCAACGATATTGAATATAAAAATCCTAAAGAAGCAATGGATGCTGGAATTGTTATTGTTCATCAAGAGTTAAATATGATTAATCACTTATCTGTTGCTCAAAATATTTTTATTGGTCGTGAGTCGATGAAAGGAATTTTTACTGATGACTCTGATATTAATAAAAAAACCAGAGACTTATTTGAACGCCTTAACATGGTGATTGATCCAAAAGAAAAAGTTGGACATTTAACAGTTGGTAAAATGCAAATGGTTGAAATCGCTAAAGCTATCTCAATGAATGCTAAAATTGTTGTTTTTGATGAACCAACTGCGGCATTAACTGAATCTGAAATTAATGAATTATTTAAGATAATTATGGATTTGAAACAACAAGGAATAGGCATTGTTTATATCTCTCATAGGATGGATGAAATTAAAAAGATTACGGATCAAGTAACGGTTATGCGCGATGGTGAATATGTGGGAACAATTGATACAAAGAAATCCACCAAAGATGAAATCATCGATATGATGGTTGGCCGTGTTATTTATGAAGAACCAAAACAACATTCAGAAGTGGCAGAAGATGCAGAAGTTGTTTTATCTGTTAAGAATTTATCTTTAGGAAATAAGGTAAAAGATTTAAGTTTTGACCTAAAAAAAGGAGAAATATTAGGTGTTTCTGGCTTAATGGGGGCAGGTCGAACAGAGATGGCAAGACTGATCTTTGGAGCAGATGAAAAGGAATCAGGCGAGATCTTTATTCATAATCAACAAGTAACTATCAATCAACCAAAAGATGCAGTGGAGCATGGTATTGGTTATCTTTCTGAAGATAGAAAACAATTCGGAGTCATTGTCGGGATGTCTGTTGAAAATAATATTGTGATGACTAATGTTGATAATTACGTTAGTGGTGGTTTGATTAATGATAAAAAAATTAATGAAACTAGCAATAAATTTATCGATATGTTGGGCATAAAAACTCCTTCAGCTCATCAATTGATTCGTAATTTGTCAGGTGGCAATCAACAAAAGGTTGTTATTGCTAAATGGTTAGAACAAGACAGTGATATTTTAATTTTTGATGAACCTACTCGAGGGATTGACGTTGGAGCAAAAAGTGAAATTTATGAACTAATGACAGAACTAACTAAAATGGGTAAATCTATTATTATGATTTCTTCTGAATTAACTGAAATATTAAGAATGAGTGACCGAATTATGGTGATGTGTGAAGGAAGAAAAACTGGAGAAGTAGATATCTCAGAAGCGACACAAGAAAAAATATTACACTATGCAACAATGAGAGAGGCGGTAGTCTAATGGAGAATACATTAGAAAAAACAGAACTAGAAACTCAAAATAAGAGCGGGTTAAAAAAGTTGATTGACAAAATTGGCTTACAGCAATTGATTATTCTGATTGTATTATTTTTAATTTATGGCTTTTTTGCCATGATGAGTCCAGCATTTAGAAGCTCTTCCACATTAACAAGTATTTTAGATGCCTCTTACTATGTTGGCTTTTTAGCATTAGGTGTGACCTTTGTTATTATCACTGGCGGTATTGATTTATCAATTGGAACAAACATGATGTGCGCTGC
>NZ_JAVWHO010000001.1:91349-104482 GCF_036639995.1 Vagococcus sp.
GAAGCAACAAGATTATCGGGAATTAATATTGTAAAAGTAGAAGCTTCTACTTATGTGATTGCAGGATTTTTTGCAGGGTTAGCTGCTATAGCCTATGCTGCTACATATACAACGGTTATGCCTGGTGGTGGAGCAGGATTTGAATTAGATGCAATTGCTGCTGTAGTAGTAGGTGGAACATCTCTAGCAGGTGGAGTGGGATCGATTTTAGGAACAGTTATTGGTGTATTTATTATGACCGTATTAAAAGTAGGGTTGCCTTACATCGATTTACAACCGCATTATCAAATCTTTATAACCGGATTTGTTGTGATTTTAGCTGTATATATTGATATTTATCGAAATAAAAAATTAAACAAATAGGAGAGAATAAAATGAAGAAAAAAACGATGGGTGTATTACTGATGTCAACTTTAGCAATTGGTCTTTTAGCAGGTTGTTCTGGAGGAGAGACCAAAGAATCTGGTTCAAAAGAGAAAAAAGATGGTGGAAAAACAGTTGAAGTTGTAGCAAAAGGATTCCAACATGATTTTTGGAAAGCCGTACAATCAGGTGCAAAACAAGCAGCAAAAGAAGATGAAGTAACAATGAACTTTGTTGGCCCTAAAGATGAAACCGCTATCGCTGAACAATTAGAAATGTTGAATAATGCGATTAATAAAAATCCAGATGCGATTGCTTTAGCAGCACTGGATACAGAAGCAGAACTTGACGCTATTGAAACAGCTAAGTCAAAAGATATCCCGATTATTGGGTTTGACTCAGGTGTTCCTGATGCACCAGAAGGAGCTGTAAAAGCGACTGCTTCAACGGATAATAAAAAAGCAGGTGCCATTGCTGCTGAAAAACTATATGAAAGCCTAGAAAAACGCATTGAAGATAAAGAATTTAGAATCGGTGTTGTTTCTCAAGAAGTAAACTCTCTTTCAATTTCTCAACGAACAGAAGGCTTTATTGACAAAATGGTAGAGTTACTAGAAGCAAATGACAAGGTTGGTAAGGGTAAAGTACAAGTAACTGGTCATGATAAATTTAAAAATAAAGTAAGTGCTAAAGACGCAAAAGCAATCATTGAATTAAGAGTGCCAGCAGAAGTAACAGATGCTGCAGGAAAAACAGAAGCCTCAGCCTTGTTAGAGAAAAAAGATATTGTTGCTATTTATGGATCTAATGAGTATGGTGCTAAATCAATTATTAATGCCAATGATGGTTTAGGTGACCGAATTGGTGTTGAAGAAGGTAAGGTATTAGCTGTTGGTTTTGATTCAGGAGCTTTACAACAAGATGCTATTAAAAATGGTAAATTCTTAGGATCAGTTACTCAAAACCCAGTAAAAATTGGCTATGAGTCAGTAAAATTAGCTGTTAAAGCAGCGAATGGTGAAAAAGTAGAAGATGTTGATACAGGGGTTGAATGGTATACCAAAGACAACATTGATAAAAAAGAAATTCAAGAATTACTTTACGAATAAAATAGACTAAAAAAATAAAAGGAGAGAAAAAATATGACAAATTATCCTAAATTAGGAATTCGCCCAATTATTGATGGCCGTCAAGGTGGTGTGCGTGAAAGTTTAGAAGAAAAAACAATGGCAATGGCAATCGCAGCTCAGAAGTTAATTGAATCTACTTTAAGATACGCTGATGGGACACCGGTTCAATGTGTTGTCGCAAATCGCACGATTGGTGGTAGAGGTGATGCTGGACTTGTAGAAGAGCAATTTATTGGTGAAAATATTATTGGGACATTATCTGTAACGCCGAGTTGGTGTTATGGTACAGAAACAATGGATTTAAATAATCAAACGATTAAAGCAGTTTGGGGATTTAATGGAACTGAACGACCTGGTGCTGTTTATTTAGCAGCAGCAATGGCAGGGTATGCGCAAAAAGGGTATCCGGCGTTTAAAATTTATGGTAAAGAAGTGCAAGAGCTTGATGATAATAGTATTCCAGAAGATGTTCAAGAAAAAATACTTTCATTTGCTAAAGGCGTCTTTGCTATTGGTCAAATGAAAGGAAAGTCTTATGTAAATCTAGGCTCATCTTGTATGGGGATTGCAGGCTCACAAGCAGACAGTCAGTTATTTACTAAATACTTAGGTATGACGCTAGAATACGTTGATATGACTGAAATTCTTCGACGAATTACGTTAGAAATTTATGATAAGGCTGAATATGAAAAAGCTTTACAATGGATTAAAGATTATTGTAAAGAGGGAATTGATATTAATGAAGGAAAAGATTTCCCTGAAATAATTACCAAATCAAAAGTTGTTCCAGCTAATGAAGATTGGGAATTTATTGCCAAGCAAGCATTAGTGATTAGAGATATTTTATTTGGTAATGAAAAACTAGCCGAAATTGGTTGGCATGAAGAAGCGCGCGGACGTAACGCTATCTCTGGAGGTTTTCAAGGGCAACGTCAGTGGACTGACTGGTTACCAAATGGTGATTTTACAGAAGCTATTATGGCATCAACGTTTGATTGGAATGGCCCACGACCTGTGACTGCCTTTGCTACAGAAAATGATACGTTGAATGCTGTATCCATGCTATTTGGAACGCTGTTAACGAATAAATCATCTATATTTTCAGATGTTAGAACTTACTGGAGTCCTGAATCTGTTGAACGTGTGACTGGTAAAAAACTAACTGGCAAAGCTGAAAATGGTGTTCTTCATTTAATTAATTCTGGAGCATCTGCTCTTGATTGGAGTGTTCCTTTAAAAGATGATGAAGGAAATCCAACAATGAAAGAGTTTTGGAATATGACAGAAGAAGATGTTAAAGCCTGTTTAAATAAAACAGATTGGTGCCGTGCAAATTATGAGTATTTCCGTGGCGGCGGTTATTCTTCTCATTTCTATACAGATGCTGAAATGCCTGTGACGATGATTCGATTAAATGTTGTTGATGGAGTTGGTCCAACACTTCAAATTGCAGAAGGTTATACATGTGTGTTAGATGAAGAGATTCATACGTCATTAGATAAAAGAACAGATAAAACATGGCCAACGACTTGGTTTGCACCACGCTTAGGCTTACCAGGTTTTGAAAATGTATACAATGTAATGGATCATTGGGGGGCAAATCACGGGGCAACAGTTCATGGTCATGTTGGTCATGAAGTAATTACCTTAGCAAGTATGTTAAGAATTCCAGTGGCTCTTCACAATATTCCGAGTGACAGAATTTTTAGACCTCACGCATTTACAGGCTTTGGGACAAAAGATTTAGAGTATGTTGATTTTAAAGCATGCGAAACGTTTGGCCCATTATATAAGTAGAATTCTTAGAGGTTGAGACAATTGTTTCAACCTCTTTATTTAAAAATAAAGGAGAAGTCTAATGACTAATTACGCAATAGGTCTTGATTACGGTACCTTATCAGTTAGGGGTGTTTTAATTGAGGCAACAACAGGAGAGGTTTTGGCGTCTAAAACATATGAATATCCCCACGGTGTTATTGAAAAAACACTATCAAACACTGACATAAAATTGCCAGATTATTGGTGTTTACAACATACAGATGATTATATGAACGGTTTGAAGGATGTTGTTAAAGGTTTGTTAGAACAAGCTACTAATCAAGGAATTAAATCTGAAGATATTGAAAGTTTAGGAATCGGCTTTACGTGTTGCACAGTCCTTCCAGTTGATAAAGATGGAATCCCTCTTTTGAAAAAAGAACATCTTGAAAAAAATCCACATGCCTGGGTAAAACTTTGGAAGCATCACGGAGCACAAGCTCAAGCAGATAAAATAAATCATATCGCCAAAACACGAAATGAAAAATGGTTACCTTATTATGGAGGAAAAATTTCATCAGAATGGTTATTTCCTAAGTTATTACAACTATTGGAAGAAGCTCCTGAAATTTATAAAGAAACAGCTTATTTTATAGAAGCAGGTGACTGGCTTGTTTGGCAATTAACTGGTAATCAAAAAAGAAGTAAATCTTGTGCCGGCTATAAAGCAATGTATCAAGAGTCATTAGGTGGCTATCCATCTAATGAATTTTTTGAAGCTGTACATCCTAATTTTAAAAATGTAGTTGAAGAAAAAATAGCTTCTGACATGGGAGAATTAGGAACTTCAGCAGGTACTGTCACAAAAGAAATGGCAGAAATACTTGGACTTGGTGAAAAAGTAGTGGTTGCTATTAATAATATTGACGCACATGTTTGTGTAGCTGCTACTGGTGTGACAAAGTCTAATATTATGCTTAATATTATTGGCACTTCTAGTTGTGATATTTTACTAACAAGCAAGAACAAAGTAATACCAGGTATTGCTGGTTTAGTTAATCAAGGTGTAGTTGAAGGACTTTATGGATATGAAACAGGACAAAATGCTGTGGGCGATATCTTTTCTTGGTTTGTAGAGACCCAAGTTCCAGAAAGTTATGTACAAAAGGCTAAGAAAGAGAAAATCTCAATTTACGAATACTTAGAAAAACGTGCAGAAAATCTAGAGCCAGGTGAGTCAGGTTTAATCGCACTTGATTGGTGGAATGGTAATCGTTCAACACTAATGAATGCTAATTTAACAGGGCTCGTGATGGGAATGACTCTTCAGACTAAACCAGAAGAGATGTACCGAGCACTAATTGAAGCAACTGCTTTTGGCAAGAGAATGATTATAGAAAATTTTGAAAAGAATGGTATTCCAGTTGATTACTTAGTTTTTTGCGGAGGTTTACCTCATAAAAATAAATTACTTAATCAAATTTATGCAGATGTATTAAAGAAGAAGGTGGCTATTTCAAAAGAGTTAGAAACAGGAGCAAAGAGTGCCGCTATCTTTTCGATTTTAGCCAATCAGCCAAATACTACTCTAAATGATGTAATTCATCAGATGAAATTGGATAGTTATGCAGAGACTTATCATCCTCGTTCAAAAGATGTCGATACTTATGATCAATTGTATGCTATTTATAGTCAACTTGTTACTCAATTTGGAAAGAATCAAGAGATGATGTTATCTCTTCAATCAATAAAAAAGAATAGGAGACATTAAAATGACAGTCAATCGAATGGTACTAAATGAAACATCATATTTTGGAAAAGGAGCGATCAAGGAAATTGCTGGCGAAGTAACCAAAAGAGGCTTTAAAAAAGTTTTAGTCGTAACTGATAAAGTTCTTGTAGAGGTTGGTGTTGTTGAAAGAGTAACGTCACTTTTAGATGAGGCTCATATTAGTTATGATATGTTTGATGGTATTGTCCCTAACCCAACTATTGAAGACGTTCAAGCAGGTGTTATAGAAGCCAAAAAATCACAAGCAGACTGTATTGTTGCAATCGGTGGAGGATCTCCAATTGATACGGCAAAAGCCATCGGTATAATAGTGACCAATCCTGAATTCTCTGATGTACGTAGTTTAGAAGGAGTCGCTGATACAAAACATCCGAGTCTTCCAATTTTAGCAGTACCAACAACATCCGGAACAGCAGCGGAGGTGACAATTAATTATGTTATTACAGATAGAGAAAAAAATAGAAAGTTTGTGTGTGTAGACCCTCATGACATTCCTGTTGTTTCTTTTGTAGACAGTGACATGATGATGGGAATGCCTAAAAATTTATGTGCGGCAACGGGCATGGATGCTATGACACACGCAATTGAAGGACTAATCACACCTGGAGCTTGGGAGATGAGTGATATGCTCCATCTAAAAGCTATTGAGATTATTGGAGCATCCTTACGAGATTCAGTTAATGGAAACCAAGAAAGTCGAGAAAAAATGGCACTAGGTCAATATTTAGCAGGAATGGGTTTTTCAAATGTAGGACTTGGCCTTGTTCATGGTATGGCGCATCCCTTGAGTGCTTGGTATGATGTTCCACATGGTGTAGCTTGTGCTTCATTACTTCCAACTGTTATGGCTTTTAACAAAGAGTTTACTGGTGAAAAATATCGAGAAATAGCTAAAGTATTAAATCTTTCAAATGCAGAAACAATGTCTATTTCAGAAGTGAGAACAGCGGCAGTAGAAGCAATCCAAAAGCTAAGTTCTGATGTAGGTATTCCAAGTACGATTTCAGAGTTAGGCGTTAAAAAAGAGGACATTCCAAGTATTGCAAAAGATGCTCTTAATGATGTTTGTACTCCAGGAAACCCAAGAGAAGTGACTTTAGAAGAAATCATCTCTTTGTATGAAAGTTTAATGTAGTCATGAGAAAAAATATTTTAGAATGGTCATTAATGAAAGAGATGATTGAAACCACAACAAATCTTTATCGTTTAGGATGGGATGAGAGAAATGGTGGTAATATATCCATATTGCTTGATGAACAAGAACTTTCACGTTATTTAGATGTGACTTGTGTACTGCGAAAGATACCTATTGATTTTGATGCAAGTAAGTTAGCTCGTCATTATTTGTTAGTAACAGGATCTGGCAAGTACTTTAAAAATATCAAAAAATCACCAGAAGAAAGTCTAGGTATTATCCGAATTAATGAAACAGGAACAGAACTAGATATATTATGGGGATTTTCTAATGAAGGATTTCCAACAAGTGAATTACCAACACATCTAATGAGTCACATAGCAAGAAAAAAAGTAGATACTACTCACCGTGTTGTAATGCATAATCATGCGACACATCTACTAGCAATGTCTTTTACTCATGAGTTGAGTGAAAAAGCCATGACCAAAACTCTTTGGAAAATGTGTACAGAGTGTCTTGTTGTTTTTCCAGAAGGAATAGGAATTATTCCTTGGCTGGTGCCTGGTACAAATGAAATAGGTGAGATAACAGCCGAAAAACTTAAAGAAGTTCGACTTGTACTCTGGCCCTTTCACGGCATATATGGGACTGGAAAAAATTTAGATGACGTATTTGGTTTAATCGAAACAGCTGAAAAAGCAGCTGAAGTATATACGTATGTTAAGAGTCAAGGTGGTATTATGCAAGAAATGACAGATGAACAACTCAAGAAGTTAGCAAAACAATTTAAAGTCATTCCAAGAAAAGGATACATTTAATAATGAAGTATAGAGAAAAAAATCTCTATACTTCTTTTTTCATTGAAAAATATAGTAAGATAGATGAAAGGGAGTTGAATTTATGATTGGTATTATTTATTTTCTTGTTATAGTTATTGCCAATACAATTGGTGCAATATCTGGAATGGGTGGTGGTGTCTTAATAAAACCGATTTTTGATTTTTTAAATGTTCATCCAGTAGCCGCGATTTCTTTTTATTCAAGTGTAGCTGTGTTGACCATGTCTTTTGTTTCAACCTTTAATCAAATAAGAAATGGTATTAAAGTAAATTGGTTTTTTGCAATTCAGTTATCTATAGGAGCTATTGTTGGTGGATTGATAGGTAATCAAGTATTCGAAAAGATATTAGATTATTTTCCAGATGGGAGAGAAGTGCAACTGCTTCAAATCTTCCTAACTATTATCACTCTGGTTTTATCATTTTTACATAGTAAACACATTTGGAAGAACCATACATATCAATCAAGCATCTTGATTGTTTTCACAGGTTTTTTACTTGGCTTTCTGGCAAGTTTGCTGGGAATTGGTGGTGGACCAATTAATGTTGCTCTACTAATTTTCTTATTTAATCTACCGATTAAAGACGCGACAGTTTATTCAATAGTGACCATTTTATTTTCTCAGTTATCAAAAGTGATTACTATATTTGTGACTGTTAATTTGGAGCGTTATGATTTAACTATGCTGTATTTTATAATACCAGCAGCGATAATTGGTGGTTTTTTGGGATCATACATTAGTGGTAGAGTCTCAAGTGAAAAGGTTAACGACATCTATCAAATAGTTATTATTCTTGTTCTCATAATTAATTTATATAATGGCTATCAAGTTTTTTAGTGTCAACTCTTTAGAGTTGGCACTTTTTTTTTTATAACTGTCGTTTTAACCGACAGCAAGATAAAAATAATATGATTAACATGAGTTATTATTATAAATGTAGAACATTTAATGATAAAATAAAGACAATGAAATGTTATCGAGTTCTGAGAATAATAAAATGTTTTAAGTCTTTATATTAAATAAAAATAACTCTGAAAAACATTTATTATATTTTTAAAACTCTACTTATTCTTAAAAAAAATTTAAAAAAGGAGCGATTTTTTTATTATTGATTGTTATTTGATTATATTTATGGTACATTTTTTTAATGTTTTTCTAACTATTCACTAATTATTTTATTTGAAACTATTTGTTACAAAAGTAATTTATCAAAAAAATGGAGGAAAAAGTTATGAAGATTAAAAAATCAGTATTTATGCTTATGGTAATGCTCATGGGAACATTTACGCAGCTTGTAACAAGTGTTACGACCATTCAAGCATTTGCAGAAGGAAATAATCAAGAGTCACAGATTATTACGAATCAGGAGCGATCACCTGATGGCGGTAATCCAGATAATAACACAATAGCTCCAACAAAAGAAAGCTCAACAGAGGAGAGTCAGAAAGAAGTAGACTCTACTGAAAATGATCAAATAGAAGAAAAAACTGAGGAAGCAACAGCTGATCAGATAGAGGAACCAGATTTAGAGAAACCAGAGGCACAAAAGCTAGAAAATCCAGAAAAAGAAGTAAGAGCTGGCGGCAGAGATATTACAACAATGGAAAAATCTGGTTTACTACCAAGAGATAAACAGGGAAAACCAACTATCTTAACAGAATCTAATATGACACTAAACGGTAACCCAATAACAGAAGTCAATCCATTAAGTATAGGTGATGAATTTCAAATTCATTATACATTTAGAATTCCTGATGAGTTTGGTAAGACAATGGCAGATGGCGATTATTTTGAATTTAAACTACCTGATTCCGACATTATCAGTCTCACTAGAAGACAAGAAGGTGACTTAATCGATCCAGATAATGGGATGATTTACGGGCGTTATATTGGTGAAACTAACGGCAATGTAAAAATGATTTTTAATGACAAAGTTTCTGAAAATGATGATGTTGATGGAAATTTAATGTTTTCAATGAAACTTGATGAAAAATCAATCACTATTCCAGGAGAGTATGAAATTGAAATACCAGGTGTGATAAATGATGAAAGTGAAATCATTATTATTGCAGGAAAAATAAAATCATATATTCAAAAAGAATATATTGGAGATGAAGGATTAAAACATAAATGGAAAGTGTTAATCAATCCCAATTATTTAAAGATTAATGATTTTGAATTAAAGGAAAAGACAACTAAAGGAAAGAACGGACCTAATATAGCTGATAGCATCAATATTGATAAGATGGTAAAAGCAAAAGTTGATTTACAAGGAAACATAACAGAAGGTGCGCAAGTTCCAATTGCTAATAAAACATTTGATTCAAGTGGCAATATTGATTTAGGATTCAACTCTATTGAGGAACCTTATGTTGTTTACTTAAATACACCAGTCCCATTTGGAACAAAAGCAAATATTTACAATACGGCGACTTTAATTGGTAATGTAGGTAACCACTATCTACATGAAGAAGCTTCTGCTGAAACAAATGCAGGGATTGATCTAATTACTAAAGAAGCAGGAAGTTACAATAAAAAAGATCAAACGGTGGATTGGACGATTACATATAATCCTAAAGGAATTCATATTGATCAGGAGCATGCTTATTTTAAAGATATTATAACTAATGGAACATTGATGGAAGAAACGATGACTGTTGCGCCTGACTTAAAACATGATGTAACTGTGTCAAATGACAAGAAGGAATTTGATTTTGTCTTTAAAACAGATGTGGATGAGCCAGTTATTATCAAATATAAAACTAAAGTCATCAACGATAAAGAAAAATTTGTTGTAAACAAAGTGATTACTGCAGGACAAGAAAAACAAGTATCTAAAGACATTTCTACTGGCGGTGAAGGTGAAGGCGGAGATGGAGAAGATGGGGACGGAGTTAGTTCTATCGTTAAAAGTAAGCCTATTGATTACCAAGGTGGGGCCCAGTGGGAATTAAATATTAATAAAGAAAAACAAAAAGTTGATAAATGGTGGGTAACAGATAAGGTTGATTCAGGGACTATTCGAGAAAGTAGTTTTGAATTAAAGAATTTGACCAAAGGTGGCAATGTATCTAAAGCTGATTACGATTTAGAATGGCATGATTCTGAAAACGGAAAGGCTAAGGGCTTTACGGTTAAATATAATAAAGAAACTAGTGACCATTTTAAAATAACTTATGTAACTGACTATGAAAGAAATACAAAACAAACGAATAATGCGAGTTATCATTATTTTGTTAAGGGAACAGAAAAAGAAGATGAAGATTCTCAAACCTATATTCCTAAAGTAACACCAGAGATTGGTTTAGCTAAATCAGGCCGCTTTATACCTGAGGATAATGAAATTGAATGGACTGTACTTATTAATGAAAAGAAAAATGTAGCGATTGGACCAAATAATAAGATGACAGATCCGATTATGTCTGATCAAGAATATGTTGCTAATTCTGCAAAAGTATATTATCAGTACGGTGTTCAGTGGGAGGATTATTCTTTTGCAAAAATTAATTTTAATGGCTCTAAAAATCAATTAGAAGTTACTGAATTTCTGGAATCAGCTTATGCACAAAAAGTAGTATTCAGAACTAAATTAAAGAATCCACTAGAAATTGTTTCAAAAACAATTAAAAATACGGCATACTACCAAGATAAATATACACCAGAAAAAAACGTTACAGCCACATTAGAAAAAGATATTGGTAACGAAATTTTTGTTAAAAAACAAGGGAAAGAGAACCCAACCAATCCTAATTTAATTGATTGGCAAGTAGATGTGAATCCACATGGCTATCATTTAAGAGATTTAGAAATCTTTGATGAGAGCTGGGAGAATCAAATCGTTATTAGAGAATCAATTCAATTGAAAAATTCAATTGGAACAAGATTATTAGAGGGGATTGATTATACTCTAGATTACACAGAACGTTATTTTCATATTAAAATGTTAGATGATGTTCATGAAAAGTTAGATTTAACTTACCAAGGTAGAATTGTGTTCCCAAATGGTACGATACCAGGAAGTACACAACAGGTAAAAAATAGTATTCGTATTACAGCAAAAGGTGTTTATACAACTGAAAAACCAATAGATGTTAAGATTCCTGTGAAAGTTCCAGATAGCTCAGGAACCATTCAAGGAAGAACAAGAAACTTAAATGTAAAAAAAGTATCTGAAGAAAATCCAAACCAACGCTTAAGTGGTGCAGAATTTGTTTTATATCGAGGTAAAGACAAAGAACCAGGAAAAGTAGTTAACCGAGTAACAACAGATGGAAGTGGAAATGCGTTATTTGATAAATTAACAAAAGGTGATTACCTGTTGGTTGAGACTAAAGCACCTGCTGGATTTGCTATTAGTAATGAAATGAAAAATGGTTGCGTTGTAACGATTAATGATAATGAAACGACAACAGTGGAAGAAGTTGTGTCAGATCCAAAAGAAAATGGAGAAAAATTAATTGATATCCCTGTTGAGAAGAAATGGAAAGATGTGCCATCAGGAATCACAACACCTGAAGTGAAAGTCAGACTGTTTGCTGACGGTGATGAAGTAGATTCTATGATATTAAACAAAGGCAACGACTACAAAGGATCATTTAAAAATCTTCCTGAAAAGAAAAATGGGAAAGAGATTACTTATACAGTTCGTGAAGATGACATTCCCAATTATGATAGTCAAGTCACAGGAACTACAATAACTAATACATATAACAATACGGAAAAAACAAGTATTTCAGGTGAGAAAATTTGGAAAGATGACAATAATAGTGCTAACAAACGTCCTGATAAAGTAACTGTTGAACTTCTTCAAGATGGAAATTACTATGACAAAAAAGAAGTTTATGGATCAGAAAATTGGAAATATGAGTTTAAAAACTTACCTAAAGTAAATAACAAAACAGGTAAAGACTACGTTTATACAGTTAGAGAGAAGAATATTCCTGGTGATTATGATTCAGAGGTAAACGGATTTAATATTACCAATACGTTTGTAAAAACTGAAGAAGATAAAATCAGAATAAATGGTGAGAAAAAATGGCTAGATAATAATAATAAAGTTGGAGCGCGTCCAGACTTTGTTAAAGTGACTCTGTTTCAAGGTGAAAAAGAGTACGCCACTACAGAAGCCAAAGCGATTAATAATTGGAAATATGAATTTTCAAATTTACCAAAAAAAGATGATAGTGGTAAGGACTATGTTTATCGTGTAGAGGAAGGCGATATCCCAGAAGGATATGAATCTGAAGTTGATGGTTATACGATAACTAATAGATATACTAAAGAAGAGGTCGTTAGTTTTTCTGGTGAAAAAAAATGGGAAGGCGACAAGTCTGAAAATCGACCTAAATCTGTAAAAGTACAACTCTATCAAGATGATAAACCGTATAAAGAGCAAGTTACAAATGAGTCAAAAAATTGGAAGTACGAATTTAATGATTTACCTAAATACGATAGTAAAGGCTATCTGTTCCGTTACCGAGTGGAAGAAGTCGATGTGCCTGATGGGTATTATTCAAATGTCGATGGAAATAATATTATTAACACATACAGTGTTAAAGAAACAACGGAATTTAAAGGTGAAAAACTTTGGAAGGATAATAACAACTCCTTAAAAACGCGTCCAGACTATATAATTGTTTACTTATTTCAAAATGATGATTATAAACCGTTTGATACTAAAGTTGTTTCTCCTGTAGGAAATCGTTGGGAATATAAGTTTACTAATTTACCTAAATACGATGATAATAACAAACTTTACAGATATAGTGTGAAAGAAGAAGAAGTAGGCGGCTATCAAACTAGTAACACTGGTAGCAATGACCTAACTAATACCTATCAAAATAAAGAAAAAACAAGTATTTCTGGTAAAAAAGAGTGGGAAGATAACGGAAATCAAGATAAAACACGTCCATCTTCAATTACAGTACATTTATTAAGAAACGATAAGCGAGTTGATAAACAAACCGTAACAGCGACCAATGATTGGAAATACACATTTTCTAATTTAGATAAGTATGATGAAAATTTAAATGCCTACCGATATACTGTCGAGGAAGAAGAAGTTCCAGGATACACAAGTGAAGTTGTAGGAACAACAATAAAAAATACATTAGTA
>NZ_JAVWHO010000001.1:104582-106814 GCF_036639995.1 Vagococcus sp.
AGTTCCAGGATACACAAGTGAAGTTGTAGGAACAACAATAAAAAATACATTAGTAAAAAACGAATTAATCGATATCAACGGTGAAAAAACATGGAAGGGCGATGAAAATAGCCCGAATGCGCGTCCAAATGGTGTTTGGATCAACCTAATGCAAAACGGTGTGAAAATACAGGATAAATATATCAGAGGCGATCGTGATGGCAAATGGTTCTATTCATTTGAAGGGCTGCCATTAAGAGATAGCAGCGGTAAAGAATATATATATACAGTAAAAGAAAATGGTGTGCCAACGGGTTATGTTTCAAAAGTAACAGGCTATAACATTTTAAATACTTATGACAGCTCATCAGTAGTAAATATTGCTGGAGAAAAACATTGGGTAGATATGAATGGAAAAGTGAAACCTCGACCAGAGAGATTAACTATCGAGCTCCAACGTCGCTCGAAAAGTCAAAATTTTTGGATGCCAACATCTTATACAACAATTACTTCTCCCTCTTGGAAATATGAATTTAATAATCAACCTAAGTACGACAATGATGGAAATCTATACGAATATCGAGTAACTGAAAATAATTTACCACCTGGTTATAAAACTGAAACTATTGGAAATGACATAGTTAATACGTTACTTAAATTTCCAACGATAGAAGTTAAAGCAACTAAAAAATGGGATGATAATAACAATGAGGCAAATCTACGTCCAAAATCAATTACAGTTTATCTACTTCAAGATGGAAAAGTAATTGAAACAAAAGAAATGGATATTAATTCAGAGACTGAAGACCCATCTGAGTGGGAAGTGGTATTTGATGGACTGTATCAATATGATAAAGTAACTGGAAGAAAATTTGAATACACGGTAAAAGAGGAAGTAGTTCCCAATTACGAAGTTACGTATACTAAAAAAGAGTCTGATCCATATAATTTAGAAATTAATAATAAGTTAGTACCTAGTGAAAAACTTGATATTAAAGGTGAAAAACTGTGGAATGACAATGAAAATGCTTTTTCTAAACGACCAGATACTATAAGTGTTGATTTGTATCAAGATGATAAAAAAATTGAGTCAACAGAGGCTAAAAAGTCAACTGGTTGGAAGTATGAGTTTTTAAATTTATCTAAATATAGTGATAATGGCAAAATTTATGAGTACCGAGTAGAAGAAGGAAAAGAAGTACCTGGTTACGAATCTGAAGTATTGGGATTTGATATCACTAATACATATCAAAATAATGAAGTTGTTGAGGTTAGTGGTAAGAAAGTTTGGGATGATTACGATAACAGGTTTAAGACACGTCCAGATTTTATTACTGTTAAGTTATACCAAGATGGCAAACAAATTCAAAAACAAAAAGTAGATAAAGAAAATGATTGGACATATCACTTTAAAGAGTTGAAAAAATATGATGATAACGGAAAACTTTATGAATACCGAGTGGAAGAAGATGATGTTCCTTTAGGATACACATCGGTTGTTGATGGTCAAATAATCACTAATACTTACCGCAATAATGAAACAACTAAAATTGCCGGTGAAAAATTATGGTATGACAATAATAATCAATTTGGAAAACGTCCTGAATCTATTTTTGTCATCTTAGAAAAAGATGGAAAAGAGTATCAACGAAAAGAAGTGAAACCGGATAAGAATGATAATTGGTTTTATGAATTTGATGAATTACAAAAATATGATGAAACTGGAAAAGAAATCAAGTATACAGTTAAAGAAGAACCTGTAGAAAATTATGAAAGCCAGGTTGTGGGAACAACTATTTCTAATACATTTATAAATAATGAAACAACTAAAATTTCTGTTGTAAAAAAATGGACAGAAAAACGTCCAGATGAAAATCGACCAGAGAAGGTAAAGGTTCTTTTATTAAAAGATGGTAAAGAAGCAGGTAGTGAGTACCTGAGTGAAGCAAATAACTGGTCACATACCTTTGACGGATTAGAAAAGTATGATGATAATGGGGATTTATTTCTTTATCAAGTAGTTGAAGAAGGTATCCCTAATTATGTAACTACGTATAAAGAGGAACCAGAACTGGTAACTATAACAAATGCTTATGATATTTTAACGGAAAAAACAAGTATCAGCGGCATTAAAATCTGGGATGATTATAATGATCAGTTTAATCTTAGAGGCGATAAAGTAACAATCGGCTTATATCAAGGGAAAAATCAAGAAGAAGTTTTAGATGCAAATGGAAAACATGTGACCACTGA
>NZ_JAVWHO010000001.1:106914-128486 GCF_036639995.1 Vagococcus sp.
AAGGGAAAAATCAAGAAGAAGTTTTAGATGCAAATGGAAAACATGTGACCACTGAAGCTGAAGCAAAGGGTTGGACCTATAAATTTGAAGGTCTTCAAAAATATGATGAAGATAAAAATCTTATTGAATATTCAGTGAAAGAATTAGATGTCGATCCGAATTATGTGTCTAGTGTTCAAGGAACTAACATTATTAATAAATATACTAATACTGACACTGTTAATATTGATGGACACAAAGTATGGAATGATTACAACAATAAATTTGAAACTCGTCCAGATGAAATAATAGTTCATTTGTTGCAAGATGGGAAGAAAAAAGAAACGAAAACAGTTAAAAAAGATTCTGATGATCCAGAAAAAAGCTATCGTTTTGAATTTAATGAGTTACCAAAATATGATGAGCATGGAAAACCTTATAAATATGAAGTTATTGAAGAGGTAGATGGTTCTTATACTTGGGAATCAAAAATTAAGGAAACTAAAGAGGATCATTATGAAGTGACACTTACCAATACTTACAAAAATACAGAAAAAATTGATTTGTCTGGTGAGAAAAAATGGGATGACTATGAAAATGGATTTGGTATTCGCCCATCCGATGTGACTGTTGCGTTATACAAAACTGTAAATGGCGAAGAAAAGCATGTAGATTCAAAAGTAGTACAAGAAAATCCAATTACTAAAAAATGGACCTATGAATTTACTGATTTAGACAAGTATGATGAAGAAGGTAATGAAATTTCGTATGAAATCAAAGAAATTACTTTTAAAGATGAGAAAAATGAGTATACTCCTGAATTTGTAGGAAATGATGTTATCAATCATTATGTTAATTCTGAAACAGTTAAATTTAAGGGTGAGAAAAAATGGGATGACTATGGAAATAAATTCGAAACTCGTCCAAAAGAAGTGACAATTTATCTTTTAAGAAATAATAAAAAAATTGATGAAACAAAAACAGATGAGAGTAAAAATTGGAAGTATGATTTTGGAAAAGAATATCCAGTTTACGATACAAAGGGTAAAGCATATACGTATCGTGTGTTAGAAAAGGATGTTCAAGGATATACAACAACAATCGATAAGTCGGTTGATTCAACTAATACAGTAGAGGATTATACTATTAAAAATACTTACGTTAATACAGAAACAACTAAAGTTGAAGGAAATAAAACGTGGGATGATTTTGATGGCAAAGTTGGTGATCGACCTGCTAAATTAACAGTGACATTGTTTAGAGGACTTAATGCAGAAACAGCAACATCTACAGGTCAAACAAAAGTATTATCTGAAAAAAATAATTGGTCTTATGTTTTTGAAGATTTACCAGTTTATGATGCAGATGGAAATAAGTATGTTTATGTAGTTAAAGAAGAAAAACTTGATGAATACGATCAAACGAGTTCAGGTCCATATTTTGTAAACAGACCCAAAAAACTTGATGAGTTAACGTTTGTTAAAGGTGAAAAAAGTTGGAGTGATGAGAATAATATTTTGAATAAGCGTCCTGACAAAATTAAAGTTATTCTTTATCAAAATGAAAAACCAATGATCGATTCTGACGGAAAAATTATGACTCAAGAGACATCTGTTCTTGAGTTATGGAAATACGAATTTATTAACTTACCAAAATATGATTCTCAAGGTGATGAATATCAATATAGTGTTAAGGAAGAAGAAGTTAAAGACTATGAGTCAGTAGTTACCGGAAACAACATTGAGAACAAATACCAAAATAACGAGACGATTGATTTAAAAGGAAACAAAACGTGGGATGATGCAGGTAATAAGTTAGAAAGTCGACCAGAGTCAATTCAAGTTGAATTGTATCAAAATGGTGGAGATGTTCCTTATCAAGTTGAAGAAGTTAAACCAGATGATGCTGGTAACTGGAACTATGAATTTAATGATTTACCAAAATATGATGATGTGTACAAAGAATATAAATACACTATAAAAGAAGTAAATGTCCCTCATTATGATTCGAGTATTAACGGTATGAATATTAAAAACAGTTATCGTAATGATGATACAACTGAGTTTGAGGGTAAAAAAGTATGGTTTGATAAAGGTAATCTACTAAACAAACGTCCTGACGACATAACGGTTAAGTTATTTCAAAACGGTGGAGATGATCCTTTTAAAACACAAAAGGTTACTCCTGACGAACAAGGCAATTGGACGTACAAATTTACTGATCTACCAAAATACGATGACTCGTTAAATCCTTTTAAATATACTGTTGAAGAGGATGTTGTAGAGGGCTATGAGTCATCAATCTCAGAGGTTAATGGCACTACAATTACGAATACTTTAGTTAATAATGAAAAAACAAGTTTTAAAGTATTAAAAAAATGGGAAGATCACAATAATATATTAGATACACGACCAAGTAGTATTCGACTTAATTTGTATCGTAATAATGGGAAAATTCCATATAGAACGCAGAAAGTAATTCCAGATACTTCAGGTAACTGGCATTATGAGTTTAAAGATTTACCAAAACATGATAATAATTTAGTTGAGTATAGTTATTCTGTAAAAGAGATGAGAGTATCAGATTATACTGCAACAGTGGAACAAACAACTAATCAAAGTGCAGTGATTACTAATGAATACCAAAATAATCAAACAACAGAAATTCATGGTGATAAAGCATGGATAAATGATGCTGATGATAAACTATCAACGCGTCCAACGTCAATTTTTGTCGATTTATATCGTTCTGATTCTGAAGATGACGTGTATCAAACACAAGAAGTGGTACCTGATGAAGATGGTGATTGGAGCTACTCCTTTAAAGATTTACCGAAATATGATGAAGATTTAATCCTGTATACTTATGCGGTTAAAGAACGAAATGTTGATGGCTATTTGGGTGTTGTTGAAGGTACAGATATCATCAACACATATCAAAATACAGCATTAACAAAAGTTGTTGGCGAGAAGAAATGGGCAGATTTAAACAATAAGTTAGGGAAACGTCCCGATGAAATATCGGTTGATTTATATCAAAATGATATAAAAAAACAAACGCAAATAGTAAAAGCTGATAAAGATGGTAATTGGAAGTATGAATTTAATGATTTACCTAAGTACGAGGATGGAACACTTGATGAGTATGTTTATACGGTTAAAGAACAGAAAGTTGATGGCTACCAAACTGAAATAGATGGGACAACTATCACTAATTACTATCATAACGATGAAAAAACAGAAGTGAATGGTAAAAAAGTGTGGTTAGATAAAGACGATAAGTTGAATACTCGCCCTAGTGTAATTGAAGTGGAATTATACCAAAATGATGGTAAAAAACCATTTAGAACACAATTTGTTAAATCAAATGGTACCAATGAGTGGACCTATCAGTTTATTAATTTACCAAAATATGATGAAAAGTTAGAAGAATATAACTACACGGTTAAAGAGAGAAAAGTATCAAATTATTCTTCAACAATCGAAGGTACAACTATCACTAATACTTATAAAAATAACCAAGTGATTGGTGTCAAAGGTGAAAAAACATGGGAAGACAAAGATAATAAATTAAATGTTCGACCAGAATATATCTATATTGATTTATATCAAAATGATAGTCAATCACCTTATGCTACAGAAAAAGTTGAAGCAGATGACAAAGGTCATTGGGAATACGAATTCGTTAATTTACCAAAATATGATGATAATTACGATGAGTATACTTACCAAGTATCAGAGAGAAAAGTACCGCATTATGATACCAATCAAACTGATTTTAACTTTACCAATACTTACCGAAATGATGATAAAGTTGAAGTGAATGGTGAGAAGAAATGGGATGACTTTGATAATAAATTGAAGAAACGACCAAAACGAATTAAGGTTGATTTATATCAAAATGATAGTAAGACACCAATAGCAACTAAAAATGTAAAAGCTAATGTTGATGGGGATTGGAAATATTCATTTAAAGATTTACCAAAATATGATGAAAACTACGATGAATACATTTATACGGTGAAAGAACAAGATGTGACAAATTATGATTCTAAAGTTGAAGGCACAACGATTACTAATACGTATCAAAACAAAGATAAGACAGATATTAGTGGTGAAAAAATTTGGCGTGATGTTGATAACAAATTAGGTGTAAGACCAGACAGTATTATTGTTTACTTACATCAAAATGGTGATGAAACACCAATGGCAGAGCAAAAAGTAACTGCTGGTGCTGACAACAAGTGGTCATATTCATTTAAAGATTTACCAAAATATGATGCCAACCTAGATGAATATCATTACACAGTATCAGAAAAAGAAGTACCGCATTATGATACAACGATTGAGGGAACAACTGTCACTAATGATTATCGTAATGATGACAAAACAAAAGTTACTGGTAAGAAAGTTTGGAATGATGAAGATAATAAATTAAATCTTAGACCAAAATCAATTAAAGTCGAACTTTACCAAAATGATAGTAAGAAGCCAATGGCGACACAAACTGTGAAAGCTGGTAAAGATGGCAATTGGGCTTATAGTTTTAATAATTTACCAAAATATGATGATGAGTTAAATGAATATGTTTATACAGTAAAAGAACAAGAAGTTTCTCGTTATGAAAGTCATATTGAAGGTACAACTATTACAAACACGTACATCAACGATCAAAAAACTGAACTTTCTGGTGAGAAAAAATGGGACGATAAAGACAATAAATTAAAAGTTCGTCCGATGTCTATTCAAGTAGAGTTATATCAAAATGATGGCAAAAAAGCCTTCAAAACACAAACTGTTACGCCAGATAAAGATGGTCATTGGAATTACACATTTAAGGATTTACCTAAACATGATAAAGAATTAAATGAGTATGTTTATACAGTGAAAGAAAAAGAAGTTGCTCATTATGATAGTAAAATTGATGGAAACAACATTACTAATACTTATCGAAATGATGACACAACTGAAGTTGCTGGTGAGAAGAAATGGATAGATGAAGACAATAAAATTAATTCACGACCAACATCTATTCAAGTAGAGTTATATCAAAATGATGGCAAGGAAGCTTTTAAAACACAAAAAGTCACACCAGATAAAAATGGCAACTGGTCTTATGTGTTTAAAGATTTACCAAAATACGATGATAACTATGATAAGTATACTTACACAGTGAAAGAACAAAAAGTTCCTAATTACGACTCAAGTGTTAAGGGAACTACAATCACTAATACATACGAGAATAAAGAGTTAATTGATATCAACGGTGAAAAACAATGGAATGATGAGGAAAATAAATTATCAAAACGTCCTGAGTCAATTACAGTTGATTTGTATCGAAATGACAGCAAAGAACCTGTTGATACGCAAGAAGTTAAGGCTGGTGAAGATGGTCAGTGGAAATATACCTTTAAAGATTTACCAAAATACGATGACAAGTTAAATGAGTATCAATATACAGTGAAAGAACGTAAAGTTGATGATTATTCAACAGTTATCGAAGGTACCACGATTATTAATACCTATAAAAATGTTAAGATAACTGAAATTACTGGTGAGAAAAAATGGAACGACTTTGATGATAAATTAAAAGTTCGTCCAAAAGTGATTAAAGTTGACTTATATCAAAATAATGGAGAAAAACCATTTAGAACACAAGAAGTTATGCCAGATAAAAATGGTCATTGGAAGTATAGCTTCAAAGCATTACCTAAATACGATGAGAAGTTAAATGAGTATGTTTATACAGTGAAAGAGCAACCTGTAAAAGGTTATGAATCTAAAGTAGAGGGAACTACAATCACTAATACATATCAAAACAAAGATATTACAAGTATAAAAGGTAAGAAGCTATGGGAAGACAATAATAATAAAGCTGGTCTTCGTCCTGAGTCAATTATGGTTGAAGTTTATCAAAATGATAGTAAGGTTGCTTTTAAAACTGAGAAAGTAACACCTGATGCATCAGGTAATTGGAACTTTACGTTTAAAGATTTACCAAAATATGATAAAGAGTTAAACGAATATAAGTATACATTAAAAGAAGTGGCTGTTAAAAACTATACTTCTAAGGTAGATGGTACAACTATTACTAATACATTAACTAAGAAAATTGATCCAGGTAAGAAGATAAAACCAGGTACTAAAACTGGTCCGACAAGTAAAACAGGAGGACAACGTTATTTACCAAAGACAGGAGAAGTACAGGATAATCCAGTACTAACCTTGTTGTTAGGTATGTCTCTTATTTCCTTTGCAGGAGTAGGTGTTTTCTTTAGAAGAAAATACTAAGCTTTTTCTAGGCGAATTAAAAAGCATGAACAATCGATTTATTTGATTGTTCATGTTTTTTTTATTTAGGGTAAATACTTGACAAAAACAATTTACGATTGTAAACTAATCTCAAGAGTTACAAATGTAGATAGAAAAGAGGAGGATTATAATGAACAACATTTTAGAAGTAAACAACTTAACAAAAGTATTTAAAAAAGCTAATGGAGAGTCACACACAGCAGTTAATGGTATTTCATTTAATTTAGTAGAAGGAGAAATTTTTAGTTTCTTAGGTCCAAATGGAGCTGGTAAAAGTACGACAATCAACATGGTAACCACACAGCTTTCATTAACAGCTGGAACAATAAAAATTGATGGTGAAGATATTAAATCAAATCCAATTAATGCTCGGACAAAAATTGGAATTGTTGCTCAGCATAACAATTTAGATAGAGGATTAACGGCACATGAAAATTTACTATATCATGGTAGATATTTCGGGTTAAGTAAAGAGGAAGCGGAGAAAAGAGCAGCAGGATTATTAAAAGACTTTGGTCTTTTCGATTGGAAAGATGACTATGTAAAAAGCTTTTCAGGAGGAATGGCTCAGCGTTTAAAAATTGCTAGAGCAATTATGCATAAGCCAGCCATTTTATTTTTAGATGAACCAACAACAGGTTTAGATCCTGCTTATCGCGAAATCTTATGGGAGCATGTTTTAAGGCTAAATAAAGAAAATAAAACAACAGTTTTCTTAACGACTCACTACATGGAAGAGCCAGAGCGTTTTTCAGACAGAGTGGCAATTTACAATAAAGGAGAAATTAAAGCAATTGGCACAATTGATGAATTGAGAAAACAAATACCTTCAGAAAGTTTAATTTATTTAAAAGTAGATCAGGCATCAGATTTATTTTCGAAGAAGTTATCCAATTTAGAAACGGTGAAAAGTATTAAAGTTGTGGATGAAAAAAATTATGTGATTTATCCAAATGAAAGTAAGAAGGCTTTGACTGAAGTGCTTCATTTATTCGAAAAATCGATAACCCAGTTAGAAAATATTCAATTGAGTTCAACGACACTAGACGATATTTTCATTCACTTAACAACCGATGAAGGAGATAAATAAAATGAAAAATAATGTTAGTACATCAACAGTGTTTTGGATTATGGTAAAGCGAGATTTAATGATTCAAATGAGAAACTGGTCAGAATTTATTTTTAGGGTGGCGATGTTACCGTTTATTTTAATATTAACGTATGGTTATGTCCTACCTAAAATTGGAATACTATCATCAGATTTTCCTAATCAAATGTTTCCTGGGATGGTTGGTATGAGTTTGCTGATTACAGGGATTCACGGAACTGCCGTACCATTATCAATGGATTTTAATAATTCAAGAGAAATTGAAGACCGGCTGCAAGCTCCAGTTAGTATCAAAGTGACTGCTTGGTCAAAAATGGTAGTAGGTATTATTGAATCATGGATTGGAGCATTAATTGTCCTTCCTGTATCGATTCTTTTTATGGGAAGTTATTTAGAGTTTTCAATGACAGGTTTTGATATGATGATGCTTGTGGCAATTCTCTTAGTTAGCTCTGTTACATCGGCTACTTTAGGATTATTAGTGGGTACGATTGTTAAACCAATGCAAATTGCAGCGATGTTCCCTGGATTCTTAATGCCAATTATTTTTACTGGGGCGATTTTCTTTAGTTGGGAGTCATTGAGCGTTATTCCTTGGTTAAAGGGATTAGTTTTGTTAAATCCTTTGGTCTATATTAACGAGGCTTTAAGAAGTACAATGATTGATACAACAACATCCATGCCACTTTGGTTAAGTGTGAGTGGAATTGTTATTTTTACAATAATTATGGGATTAACAGGAATGAAGAGATTTAAAAAAATGGCGACTAGATGATGAAGAAAGAACTAAAAATTTGATCGATTTTTAGTTCTTTTTTTATTGGTGTAAGGAAAAATTTGACAGTTTTTAAAACTCTTGTTAGACTTCAATTTATTATAAACGTTAAGGAGGGATAACATGAATTTTTATACCGCAAGGATTGAAATCATGGTTCCACCGTTTCCAGAAGAAGGATGTTTTTTTTCAGCCCACTAATATGTTAGGAGCGATAAAAAATGGAAGAAAACATCCTTCATGATCCAAGCAACAAGATTGTTGGAAACATGAGTGAAGCCATGATAAATAAACGAAATGTAGCAATTATAGCTCATGTGGATCATGGGAAAACAAGTTTAGTTAATGAACTGATAAAAGAAACTAATCAATTGTCTCAGCAAGTATTTGAAGAGCGAACATTAGATTCGAATGAATTAGAAAAAGAGCGAGGTATCACTATTTTAGCAAAGGCAACATCGATTTGTTATAAAGGAACAACGATTAATATTGTAGATACGCCAGGACATGCAGATTTTGGTGGCGAAGTAGAGCGGATTATGGGAATGGTTGATGGTGTTATTATAGTCATTGACGCTTTTGAGGGGCCTATGCCTCAGACACGTTTTGTGTTAGAAAAAGCGCTAGCCTACAATTTACCGATTTTAACAGTAGTTAATAAAGTGGATCGAGATGGTGCCGACCCAGAGAAGTCTGTAGATAGTTTGTTAGATCTTTTAATTGAGTTGGATGTAGATGAGAGGCAATTGGATTTTCCAGTGGTGTACACATCTGCTTTGAATGGAACATCAAGCTATTTTTCAGAATTAGCTACTCAAGAAAAATCAATGGTACCAGTGTTAGAAACAATTTTAAGGTCAATTCCTTGTCCAGTTGTCTCAAGTGGAGCCTTTCAATTTCAGGTGGCTTTAGTAAGTTATGATAATTATTTAGGACAAGTAGCGATTGGACGCGTCTTTAGAGGTAGTGTGAAATCGGGGCAAAAAGTTTCTCTTGTTCAATCAAATGGTAGTATCAAAAATTTTAGGATTAGTAAATTGTTTGTATTTAAAAATCTGGAAAGAGTGGCTGTTTTAGAAGCTTTTCCGGGAGATATTGTTGCTATTGCAGGATCTAATGAGATGACTGTTGGAGAGACGATTACGAGTGTGACTTGTCCTGAATCACGACCAGTAATTGATGTTCAAGAACCAACTATGCAAATGTTGTTTTCGATTAATGATTCACCATTTGCAGGACAAGATGGAACAATGCTTACCATGAGAAAAATTGAAGAACGTCTCTTACGTGAGTTGAAACAAGATGTCTCTTTAAAAATGCTTGCGACAGAGTCCCCGAATAAATGGTTATTGTATGGTCGAGGAGAGCTTCATTTTTCAATTTTAATTGAGAAAATGCGTAGAGAAGGTTTTGAATTTCAAGTATCAAGTGCTAGCGTGTTGGAAAAAGAAATAGATGGTAAAACTTTTGAGCCTTATGAAAAAGTAACTGCCCGAATGAATGAAACATATTCAGGTGTTGTGATTGATTCTTTAAGTGAGCGAGGAGGGCTACTTAAAGAGATGACGGTGCAAGAAAATCAGGCGTATTTAACTTTTTTTATTCCAACAAGAGGCATGATTGGTTATTTAACAGAATATCTTTCGTTAACAAAAGGCACGGGTATTTTTTATCAGCAATTTGATTCGTATCAGTTAACTAAAAACAAGAAATTTTTAACGAGAAAAACAGGTTCACTTCTTTCTAAATATACGGGAGTTGTGACAACGTATGGCTTAGAAAATATTGAGGATCGTGGCACTTTGTTTGTTAACGCAGGAGATAGAGTGTATGAAGGAATGGTAATTGGTGAACATCACCAGTCAAGTGATTTAGAGGTTAACGTGACAAGGAAACGTCACTTAAATAATATGCACTCAGCAACAAAAGAAGCAACTTATGTATTGCGCTCAACGAAACAGATGACCTTAGAGGAATCTTTATCCTTTATTAAAGAAGATGAATGTTGTGAGGTTACTCCGTTAGAAATAAGACTTAGAAAATATTCATTATAGTAAAAAAACTACGGCTAAAAAAAGTCGTAGTTTTTATTTTGCAGTAATTGGATCAACAACATTTTTACTTGTTGTAATGGCCAGGAAAAAGAATAGTATACCTAAAAAGCCAAAGAGAGCCCAACTTATAACATCATTCACTAAATTTGCGGATCCCAAGAAAATTAGTTGCCCAAGTGGAGTACCTGCCATAACCAATACGTTGAAAATACCACTTGTCAGACCTAGTTTGTTTTCTGGTACTTCACTAATCATATAAGCAGAAAGCCTAGGGTTGAGTTTTCCGAGTAAATAGCCAAAGGTAAACAAAAGAAGGATTAGTAAGAGTTTAGACTGAATCACAACGATTGAAATAGAGAGTAAGAAAGCATTGCCTAAAACAAGACTGATAATCGAATTTGTTTTAATATGTTTGAAAAAATCCATCGTTAAAAGCGAGCCAAGTAGTAGGCCGACAGATGTGCTGATACTGATAAGAGCAATGGTATTTGGAAGATTTCCAAACCAAAGGACTTCTCTTTTAAGTAATGAGATATTAATCAATCCTTCTGAAGAAGAAAAGAGAAGATTAATCAAGACAGCATATGAAATTAACATTTTTAAAAAAGGATTACTCATAAATATTTGGATAGTTTCTTTAAAATCTTTTTTGAAAGAGGATGTAGCTGGAAATGAGTGAGTAGTCAATTGTTTTTCCAAAGAACTTAACACATTGTATTGAGTAATGATAACAAGGGCCGCTAAAAGAAAAGTAAAGGAATTAATTAAACCAAAGAGTGAGAAATTATAATTCAGTTTAACAATCGCTAATGCACCAACACCTTGAAAAATAAGTTGAATGAGTGTGTTTAAGCCATTTTGAAATCCCATGGCTTCCACTAAATCATCCTCAGGAACCAGAAGTTTAATGAATGGTAATTGGAGAGCGCCACTAAACATACCTAGACAGTCGCCAAGAACATTAATTAATAGAAGAATAAGAAATAAAGAAAGTGTGCCTTCAAGTAATATTAGCCTAGCGAGTGATAAAAAGAGAATGACTTGTCCGATTCTTGAAATAATAACCCATTTGAATTTATTTTTTGTTTTATCTGCAATATGTCCAATAAATGGTTGAAAAAAACTTGGAATAAAAATAGTTGCAGAAGCTAGTGAGATAGCTAGTGTGTTGAAGGATAGTGTACTAGCGTAAACGATAAAGACAATGTTGTAAAGGCTGTTACCAATCGCATTAAGCAAAGAAGCATTTGTGAGTGTTCTGTAATTTCTGTTTTTTAAATAGACGTTCATTGTTTTCACCTCATTATTTTTTGTTAATTTAAGTATAATTGAGGTAAAATAAAGAAGAGATAAAATTCTACTATAGTGGAAAAAAGGTGAGAAAATGGATGAAGGAAAGTTATTTAGAAAACTTAGAAAAGATCGAGGATTTAGCTTAGAGCAGGTATCAGATGAAGTAAATAGTGTGTCTTTCATTAGTAAATTTGAAAAAGGTCAATCTAATATTAGTCTTTTAAGGTTTGAGAGATTATTGCAAAATGTGAATGTCTCAATGGAAGAGTTTATTTATTTACGTGAACTTGAACGAAATCCAATGCTGAATGAGGATATGAAAGTATTACGCGGATATTTATCAAGTGACTTTTATTTTTATTGGGCGAAATTACTTAATATTAATAAGTGCAGTGAGACTGAGAATTTTGAAAAAGGAATTATTGAAATGAAGCAAGTGAAAGCTGAGATGAACTTGAAAATAAACTGGCAAAAATTTGTGTCAATTTACTGTGATATTTGCCTTTTACTGTATCAATCAAATATATCTCAACGTAATAATTCACTTGAAGGTCCTACCTCTGAATTATTATTTAAAGAAATTAATTTATTGTCTAAACCTGTTATTTCTTATTTGTATAAAGTTGAGGATTGGGGTGTTTTTGAAGTAGTTCTATTTAAATTCTTTTTATTCACCTTTCATGAAGAACAAATTAATCAGTTATTACCTATTGCTATTTCAAGAACACAAAAGGAAAATGAGCTTCATGTTATGGCTCTTTTTAAACTTGAAACGATCTTTTCAAGTTTTTCATATTTTGTTAATTTTAGACATCAAGTATGGGCTAAAAAATCTTTAGAAAATGCGAGAGACTTATTAAAAGATGCAAGAGATTTAACTAATAGTACCCTTTTATTGTTTTATGAAGGATGGTATAAAATTATTTTTGAAGAAACTAACAGAGGTCTTGAACAGTGTTATCAAGCCATTTCAATTTTTAAAATTTTGGAACAGCCAGTGCTGGAAAAAAGGTTTAAAACTATATTAGAGCATGTTTTAAAAAATAAAGAGGAACCAGACAACTATTTTATGTTTATCTAATTTTTAATGAAAACGTCTTTTTCGTGTAATCTGCCCCAAACCATGTTAAACTGTGGGAGCTGAAAAAAACTTAAGCAAGTCGAATCGTGAAGTGTTTTACTTGTTTTATTGAAGGATGTTGATTAAATGAGTCAAAATAACTTTATGCATTATCCATTGGATGAGTCGATCATTAAGGCTTTAACTGTTTTAAATTACATGAGTCCAACGCAAGTTCAAAAGGAAGTTATCCCTTTATTATTAAATAAGCGGGATGTCATTGTTAAATCTCAAACAGGAAGTGGGAAAACAGCAGCATTTGGTATTCCCCTTTGTGAAATTGTTGAGTGGGAAGAAAGAGCGCCACAAGCGTTAATTTTAACACCAACAAGAGAGCTTGCTACTCAGATAAAAGAAGAGATTTTTAATATTGGTCGTTATAAACGAATTAAGGTAGAAGCATTATTTGGAAAAAGTTCGTATCAGTCTCAAGTAAAAAATTTGAAACAACGTACACATATTGTGGTAGCAACTCCAGGTCGTTTACTAGACCATATTGAAAGAGGCAGTATCAATTTAAACCAAGTAAAAACAGTCATTATTGATGAAGCAGATGAAATGTTTACAATGGGCTTTATTGAGCAAGTAGAAGATGTTTTAAAAGAGTTACCCAAAAAAAGGACAACCGCACTTTTTTCGGCTACTATGCCAAAAGCGGTTCAAAATCTATCAGAACACTTTCTAAAGAAACCTCAATTTGTTGAAATTGAGTCAACTGATACAACGAAAAAGAGAATTCACCAGCAATTTATTCGTGTTGAAGATGATAACAAATTAAGTACATTAAAGGATATATTTGTTGTTGAAAATCCAGATAGTAGTATTATTTTCTGTAATACGAAACTAATGGTTGATCGTTTAACTGAAAAAATGCAAGCAGCAGGTATTAAAATAGAGATGCTTCATGGTGGAATGGAGCAAGATGATCGAAGTCGAATCATTCAAGAGTTTAAACGTGGCTATTTCAGACATCTTGTCGCAACAGATGTAGCTGCTCGTGGTATTGATGTGGCAGATATTGGATTAGTCGTTAACTATGATTTACCTGAAAAAACTGAAACATATGTGCATAGAATTGGTAGAACAGCTCGTTTTGAAAAAAGCGGAAAAGCATTATCTTTAGTTAATCCTAAAGATAAAAATACGTTTGATCTAATTTTAAAAGAGCAAGATCGTTTAATTGAAGAAGTGACTAGACCATCAAGAGCAATGGTAGATAAATATCGGATTGAGTTTGATACAAAACAAGGTCAAAAACCAACACTTCGAAAAGAAAAAGGCCACGATTTCAAAGATGAGATTATGAAAATCCATATCAATGCTGGAAAGAAAACAAAGATGAGACCAGGAGACGTGGTGGGTGCTCTGTGTAATATTGAAGGCATGACTGGTGACGATATTGGTGTTATTGATTTAAGAGATATTTCGACATTTGTTGAAATTCTTAATGGTAAAGGTGAAATGGTCTTAAAAACATTGCAAAATATGCCGATTAAAGGTCGTATGAGAAGAGTCAGCCGTTCCAATGAATCTGATTATGAAAGAGATTTAAAACGAATGACTCGACGTAAATAGAAATATCGATAAAGTATATGTAGAAAAAACATTTACTTTATCGGTATTTTTTTATCAAAAATTGTTTATTTTTTCATATAAGTAAAAATGTTCTACATTAATGTGGAAGTAACGTTTGATTTACTATAAAGAAAAAGTAATTTATTGTATACATATGGAAAGCGCTTCCTGGAGGGTGAGTTAAATGCTTAGTAAGAGGGAAAGGGAACTACTTAAATTATTGTTTAATCAGAACGATTATCAGCCGGCTAGTTATTTTAGAAATCTTCTGAAAGTTTCAACTAAAACAATTTATAAGGATTTAGAAAGTATTCAATCAGAACTAGATGATACGACAGTCTGGATTAAAAAAGTGCCTAGAAAAGGAATAAAATTAATTTATAAGGAAGAGGATAAAGAGCATATTAGGTTATTGATATTATATGAAAAAAATATTCAAGAAGATTATACACCTGAGAAAAGACAACTTATTATTTTAGGAAAAGAAATTTTGTCAAAGGAATCTTTAACTTATCAAGAATATGCTAATTTGTTATATGTGACGCCTCAAACTGTTAAAAATGATCGAGATGAAGTTGCTTCTTTTTTTGAAAAATATCATCTTAAATTTTCAAAGATCCATCAAGAAGGAGTATATGAAGAATCGTTAGTTCAAAAATTAATTCATGATTATATTCAAAAGCAAGAAGTAAAAAAGATATTAACAAAAGAAAATCTTGAACTGTTATTTGAAAAAGAATTAATAGAAAAAACAGAAAAGTATGTTGAAGATGTGTCAGAAAGTGCTCAAATAAATTTGAGTAACTATATGAAATATTCGTTGTTTCATACCATGCTTATTTTCTTATCTAGAGTTCGCATAGGGAAACATATTGAAGATGAAAGAAAAATGATGTTTTTAGAAATTCAAAATATGGAACTTTATATGAGTAGTATGACTCTAACTGAAAAAATAAATAAAGAGTTAGGCTTTGTTTTTACAACATCGGACATACAATACTTAAGTTCATGTTTACTTTCACATGGGGTTCAACCATTTGCTATTGGTACTAATATAGATGAATACTTTGATCATGAAATTTTAAAAATGATTAGTCAAATGAGTCTATTATTAGGTGTGAATTTTTCTGATGATGAGGATTTACCCAAATTTTTATTGTCTCATATTATTCCAATGGTTTATCGATTGAACACAGGGATACACGTTAGAAACCCTTTATTAGAAAGTATTAAAAAGCAGTATTCTACGATGTTTAGCTTAGTTAGGCTAGTTATTTCGGGAATTGAAGAAAGTTTTAATATTATACTGCCTGATGATGAAATTGGCTTTTTAACGATTCATTTTCAATTAGCTTTTGAAAAGATAGAAGTTACAAAGCATGTTTTAATCGTTTGTTCTTTTGGATTTGTTACATCAGAGTTAATTTTAAATCGAATTGAGCGAAATATATCTAAGAATATTATTGTGGAAGTTTCTGATGAGCGTACTTTAAAAAAAGTTGATAGATCATCGATTGATTTAATCATTTCAACAGTTCCGTTAAAAATGAATAATCAAGTAACACCAATAATTTATGTCTCACCTTTACCAACCAATGATGAAATCTCTAAGATATCATCTATGATTTCAAGAATCGATCAATTTGGTCAAAATTTTTCTTCAAAAAAAGATATAAAAAAAGAACTTATTATAAACTATTTAGATCCTAGGCTACTTTTTTTTGAAAAAGAATTTGAAACAAAAGAAAATATTTTAACATTTATATCAAATAAGATGACTGAACTCTCATTTGTAGAAAAAGCATTTGAACAACATTTACTTAAACGAGAAGAGATAGGAAGTACTGGCTTAGATATAGGTGTTGCTTTTCCACATGCTGAACCTAAGACAGTTATAGAAACTAAATTATCTATTGTCTGTTTAAAAAAGCCGATTTTGTGGGGACAAACTGAAGTTAGTGTGGTTTGTTTATTAGCAATATCTGAAAAAGATATGGCTGAGGCCAAAGATATTATTGCGACATTGTATGATTTATTTAATAGAGTAGGTTATGTTGAGAAATTATCAAAAGTAAAATCAACAAAAGAATTAATAGATTTAATAGTATCGAAAGGAGAGTAACAGTCATGTATTTTGATGAGAAAGTTATTATCTTAAATGGAAGTGCTAAAACAAAAGAAGAAGCAATAACTGATATTGCCAAATTAATGTTAACAAAGGAAAATGTTAATGATAAATTTTTGGAAAACGTGTTAAAAAGGGAGTTAGTGTATCCTACAGGTCTTTTAGTTAATGGTGTAGGAATTGCTATTCCTCATACTGATAGTGAGTATGTAAAAAAATCTCAATTAGGATTTATGTCATTAAAAACACCCGTGGTTTTTAATGAGATGGGAACATTAGACAAAGAAGTAAAGGTAAGCTTAATTTTTATGTTGGCTTTAAAAGAAGCACATGAACAATTAAGCATGTTGCAACAACTAATTGAAATGTTTCAAAATGAAGAAGTGATTTCTTCCTTACTTAAGATAACAGATGAGAAAGAGTTTATTCAGTTAATGAGTAATCAAAATTTAGATTAAAAGGAGAGAATAGAAAATGTTAGATGCATTGCAATGGTTTGTCGATTTAGGTTCAATCGTTGTTTTACCTATTTTAATATTCATCTTTGGTGTTGCGTTGGGAACAAAACCTGGAAAAGCATTTACATCAGCTTTAATGGTTGGTGTTGGATTTGTTGGATTGAATCTAGTAATAGATTTACTTGGAGGTAGTTTAGGCCCTGCTGCTCAACAAATGGTAGAAAGATTTGGTTTAAATTTAACAACTATCGATATTGGTTGGCCAGCAGCAGCAGCAATCTCTTATGGAACAGTGCTAGGAAGTTTAGCTATTCCAATTGGAGTTGGGCTAAATATTCTTTTGATTGTTTTAGGTTTAACTAAAACACTTAATGTGGATATTTGGAATATCTGGCATGCAGCATTTATTTCATCTTTAGTGTATGCGTTAACAAATAATTTTGCGATGGGAATATTTGCCACTGTCGTATATCTTATGATGATTTTATTATTTGGTGATATTTTGGGACCAGTTATCAAGAAGTTTTATGGTTTTCCTAATATTACGTTCCCTCATGGGACAGCAGCACCAGGATTTATCTTTGCCATACCGTTGAATTGGCTTTTTGATAGAACACCAGGCCTTAAAGATTGGAAGGCAGACCCAGAAACAATTCAAAAGAAATTTGGTGTTTTTGGAGATTCAACAGTAATGGGCTTTATGATTGGGTTAGTGATGGGAATTCTTGCTGGATATGATGTAGCAGGAACGGGTCAATTAGCTATTAAAACAGCTGCAGTTATGGTTTTAATGCCAAAAATGGTAGCGCTATTAATGGAAGGATTAACACCAATTTCAGAATCAGCTAACCAATTTGTTCAGAAAAAATTTCCAGGAAGAGAGTTATACATTGGAATGGATGCCGCTCTTTCAGTAGGACATCCAGCAGTATTATCTTCTTCATTATTATTAGTACCAATTACAATTTTATTAGCTGTTATTTTACCAGGAAACACTACGTTACCATTTGGTGATTTAGCGACAATTCCATTTTTAGTTTGTTTAATGGCTGCTGTATTTGGAGGTAACATCATTAGAACCGTTATCGGTGGTTCAATCTATATGGTAACAATTCTTTACATTACATCTTGGGTAGCGCCATTAGTAACTGCTTCAGCAAAAGCTGCAAACTTTGATTTGCAAGGAAACTCGATGATTACTGCATTAGCTGAAGGTGGTCTATGGACAACGTGGATGTATGTTGGACTTACTAAAATATTAAGCTGGGGTGGACTAGCAATTATTGGAGCAGCCGTACTTATTGGCTTGATTTATGTTAATAAAATTTTACCTAAAAAGAAAGGCGAGATGATTTAAAATGAAAAAATTATTAATTATGTGTGGTACAGGAGTAGCGACTTCAACAATTGTGACAAGTAAAGTAAAGACTTGGTTAAAAGAAAAAGGACTAGAACAAGAAGTTCATTTATACCAATCAAAAATTGCTGATGAAATGAATAAAATTGATGATTATGACATTGTTGTCAGTACAACAGTTGTTCCAGATAATATTAAAGATAAAGTTATTATGGGTATTCCTTTATTAACAGGAATAGGAATGGATGCAATGTTTGCAGAAATTGAAGAAAAAATAAGAAAATAAAGGAAGATTATCATGTTAGTTAGCTCAAAAGAACTTTTTAAAGTAGCGGATCAAAATAATTTTGCAATTCCTGCAACTAATTTTATTGATCTTGATTCAGCCAGAACTTACGTAGAAACTGCAGAAAAATTAAATAAGCCATTAATTTTAGCTTTTGCTGAATCTCATATGGAATTAATTTCTTTGGAGGAGGCTGCTTTAATTGGTAAGTATTTAGCTGAAAAAAGTAAAGCGCCAGTTGTTCTTCATTTAGACCACGGGGAAACTGAGTCAGTGATTAAAAAAGCGATTGAACTAGGTTTTTCCTCAGTAATGATTGATGCTTCAAGAGATACCATTGAAGAAAATATTCGAAAAACAAAAACAATTGTTGAGTATGCTCATAGTAAAGGTGTTGCTGTTGAAGCTGAAATTGGTCATGTTGGTTCAGGAGTTAACTATGAGACGCCTGAAGAAACAGATAGTATTTACACGGAAGTGAGCGATGCTATTAGGTTTGTTAAAGAAACAAATGTGGATTCTTTAGCTGTATCAATTGGAACGGCTCATGGCTTTTATAAAGGAACGCCAAAAATCAATTTTGAACGCTTGGCTGAAATACATGAAGCTGTTTCAGTGCCGCTTGTTCTTCATGGTGGGTCTTCATCAGGCGATGAAAATTTAGAAAAATGTGCGATTACAGGTATCTGTAAAATTAATATTTTTACAGATTTCTTAACAGCGGCAATTAAAAAAGTTAATAATGAGAAGCCTGAGGATTATCTTCAATTAAAAGAAATGGCTAATAGAGGAATGGAAGAAACATTAATTCATTATTTTAATGTTTTCCATACAGAAGAGGTGAAGAACTAGTGAAAAAAGAATTGAGAGCACCATTTTTTGTTGTTAACCCTAAAGCATATCTATATGGTGAAAAGTCATTAGAGTTAGCGCTTCGAGCAGATGAATTAGCTGAAAAATATGATGTTGATGTTTTATTTACGGTTCAACACGCAGATGCTTACAGAATAAGTCAAGCAACTGAAAATTTAATTATCACTGTTCAACATATGGACAGTTTATTCCCTGGTCGCGGTATGGGCTATGTATTACCAGAAAGTTTAGTTGAAAATGGTGTTTCAGCAACATTTTTAAATCATGCTGAGCATCCTGTTCAGGTTTCTGAATTAGTTAACGTGATGAAAAGAGCCGATGAATTAGATATATTAACAATTGTCTGTGCAGATTCAATCGCAGAAGCTAAAGCAATTGCGACACTTAATCCTGATATTATGATTTGTGAACCAACAGAGTTAATTGGAACAGGACAATCAAGTGATATTGAGTATATGCGTGGAACAAATGAAAGTGTGAAGTCTGTTAATCCAGACATTCGTGTTTTACAAGCAGCCGGAATCAGCTCGCCTGCTGATGTTAGAAAAGCGTTAATGTCAGGTGCTGATGCAACAGGTGGAACAAGTGGTATTGTTTCAGCTGAAAATCCAGTAGAGATGTTAGAAAGTATGTTAAAAGAATTAGCAGATTTTAGGGAGGAACAGGCATAATGATAACTTATACGGATACATTGACATTGAGATCGAATGGAAAAAGAGTGAGTTACCATAATATTACAGAACAAGTGAAGGCAATTGTGGAAAAATCAGGTGTTAAAACGGGAACCTGTCTAGTTCAATCACCACATACAACGTGTTCAGTAATTTTTGAAGAGTTTGTCCATGATAAAGATTTCAATGGTGATGAATTTTTACAAGTCGATTTAAACAATATTTTAGACAAAATGGTTCCAAGAGAATTAAGCGAAAATACAAATTATCGTTACCCAGGACCAGAACATTTAGACTTTTTAATGTCTTTAAATGATCCAAACTATCCGTGTGATCCAGGAACCATCCTAAATGGAGATGCTCATATCAGAGCTTCGCTATTTGGAGCAAGTGAGAATTTTATTATTAAAGAAAATACGCCCCAAATAGGAACGGTAGGTTACATTTATTTTATCGATTTTGATCAAAATAGAGTAAGAGATAGAAAATGTCACATTTTAGTGATGGGTAATTAAAATGATTAGCAGAAAAACATGACGAAACGTGTCATGTTTTTTTGTTTATGAAGAAATCTTCATCTTATTTTTTGGTGTTTTAGTAGTTTAACATACTGGTTTTTAGTAAACTTAAACTAGGTAGATACTAATACTTAGAGAGTGACGTGATAGAAAATGAGTGAATCGTTTATTTTACTAGTTGAAGATGAAGAGAGTTTAGCAAGCTTTATTGAAACTGAGTTAACATTTGAGGGTTACCGTGTTGTTTGGGCAAAAAATGGTCAGGAAGCAATGACTTTTTATCAAGAATACCAAGAAGATATCACCCTTATTCTTTTAGATTGGATGTTACCCATTTATGATGGCATTACGGTTGCTAGGAGAATTAGAAAAGTAAGTGAAGTGCCAATTATTATGATGACTGCTAGAAATCAAACAACAGATATTGTCGTCGGTTTAGACACTGGTTTAGATGATTATCTAACTAAACCTTTTGAAATTGAAGAACTATTTGCACGAATCCGTGTGATTGAACGTCGATTACAAAAACAAGAACAGGTTTTTGATATGTTAAGTTATCACGGGATTAAAATGGATATTGCTAAACATCAAGTGACACTGGAGGAAGAAGTCATTGATTTAACACCTAAGGAATTTGGTATTCTTTATGAACTGATGAAAACACCTGAAGTTGTTAAAACAAGGGACGAGCTGTTGAATGATATTTGGGGTTATGAATATGATGGACAAACTAATGTAGTGGATGTCTATATTAGAACTTTACGTAATAAAATTGGTGCCAAAACGTATGGAAAAATGATTCAAACAGTTCGAGGTGTTGGCTATGTTTTGAGGAATGATAATGAAAAATAAAAAAACAACGCAGTATCAATTAACCAAACAATTTCTGTTCATTTTTCTTGGTATTTTACTTGTGATGAATCTTTTCTATTTGTTTTTAGCGTCAAAGTTTGTCTATGATTTCGTTGAAAATAAAACGGAAACTATTTTACTGCCATTAAAAAATGTAAAGAACGATACAATTGATTGGGAGAAAGAAATCAATTCTTTTGTGACAAAAGATGATGCG
>NZ_JAVWHO010000001.1:128586-176448 GCF_036639995.1 Vagococcus sp.
GCGATTATTTTAGGTGGTGTTTTAATTTATTTTAGTGTTCAGAAATGGAGTTCAAAATTAAGTCAGATGTCTAAGGAAATTGAGGCACTGGATATAACCAAAGATGCTCGTATAACTGTTCCAAATAATCCAGTTGAAATGACAGATGTTGCGACTGCTTTTAATCAGTTGTTAGATGAACAAAAGGATGCAATTGAGCGAGAAAAACAATTTATTACTAATGCCTCTCATGACTTAAAGACACCGCTAGCCGCAATTAGAGGTCATGTTAGTTTAATTAGAAGAAGGGGAGAGTCTCATCCTGAAGTTATTCCAACTTCTATCGATTTTATTGATAAAGAATCAAAGCGATTAGAACGTTTAAGTAATCAACTTTTAACGTTAGAAAAGAAAGATTCATCATCATTTACCATGTTGAATATGTCTGAAATAGTACTAGATGAGATTGAAAAAATTCAATCTTTAACTAATCGAATGTTTAGCTCCCGTGTTGAAGCAGATAGCATGATTGAAGCAAGACGGGTAGATGTTCAGCAGGTTATTCAAAATTTATTAGAGAATGCTGTAAAATATTCTGTTGAAAGCTCAACAATTGAGGTGGAGTTAAGAACCAATCAATCAGAACTATTACTTGAAGTTAGAGATGAAGGAATTGGGATAAGTGATGAGAATAAAAAACGTATTTTTGAACGTTTTTACCGAGTGGATGCTTCCCGTACAAGTGATATTGAAGGCTCAGGTATTGGTCTTTCAATTGTCAAAGAAATTATTGACGACTATCAAGGTAGCATCATGATTAAAGACAATGAACCAAAAGGAACTATTTTTCTTGTAAAATTACCTAAAGAAAAGATGAAGAAATCTTCATCTAGAGTTTAAGAAAACTTGATTTTTTTGTTAGAGATATCTCGTATACTAAAGTCATCAAAGAGATAAACAATAACGAATAGGAGAGATTAACAATGAAAAAAACAATTTTTGCAGGATTAAGCATCATTTTATTAGGCGTAATGGTAGGGTGTGGACAAAAAACAGTTCAACAACCTGTGACAAATACGAGCGCATCAGAAACTAAGCTAAGTACCACATCAGAAAGTAAAACAACAGGTAGCACTAACAAATCAGAACAAGTTAACATTATAAGCGTGGATGAAGCCATTAAAATTTATCAAAAAGCTCATCCTAAAACAGATATAACATCTCTTGAATTAGAGAATGAAAGAAATGGGTTTATTTATAAAGTAGAAGGTGTGGATGATAACAAAGAATACGATGTTAAAATTGATGCTATTTCTAAAGAAATCAAAAAAGACCGAGATGAGAACTTAGATAAAAACGAACAAAATGGTGTAAAGAGAAAACAAGATAAACTTGATTTAGCTGGTATTTTATCAGTAGATGAGGTAACAAAAATTGCTGAAAAAGAGACTGGTTTTGGAAAAGCTGTGGAGTGGAACCTAGATAAAGAGTTAGATACAATGCTTTGGGAAGTATCAGGATTAGATGGTCGAAAAGAAACTCAAGCTAAGCTAGATGCTAAATCAGGAAAAGTATTAGAATTTAAAGTGGATGACTAAAACTAATAAACGAAAACACACGAGAAATGGTTAAAAATTGCCATTTCTCGTGTGTTTTTTAGCCTAATTGAAATTGCCAAGGATCGTAGTCAATTTGGTCAGTATCAATTTTTTCTGCTTGTTTTAATAATTCTTCAGGCATGTTTTCGAATATTTCGGAATAGAAGGTTTCGATTTTATTTTCTTGGTTTAATTCAATGAATAAAAATTGTTTATCATAGTAAAGTGCTAATATTTCGTTATCTGAATCAGTAGTGTTTAATAATATTGGCGCATTAAAGGAGAATTTAGAAAGACTGTTGTACATGTCTTCATCCATTTCTTGCAGCATATCATAGGCATTTTCTGTCAGGTAGGTTTCATGCAATTCGCTTAAATTAGATAGATAACGATCTAATCTATCATAATTGCTGACTAATTCTTCTTTGAAAAATTTAACGGTATCATATGTTCCAAGTGTCATATTTTTAGGTAAATATTCAGGTTTGACTGCTTCCATTTTAGTGATGACGTTGTCTTTATCAACAGTTGTTTTAATTGAAAAGTCAGTGTAATCAGTAAATGTTGTGTATGAGATGAGTTGATTATCCTCTGTAAAATAGTGGACTTCATGAGATTTTTTTCTCATTTCATCTATAGAATTAATATTCAACTTCTCAAATGCCGTCTTGTTATCTTCTTTGAATTTCTCGATGGATGTTATTAATTCATCAGAAAAAGAAGGATTATTTTCCTTTGATATAGGAGTATCAACAAATAAATAATCATAAATCTGATAATTTAAATTTAAGTTATTTTTGCGATTTTCAATCTTGTATTCTAACATCTCTGCGTTACTTTGATCATCAGAACCATTGTCAATCAATTCTTCATTATCACTACTTGGGAATGGAATTTCTTCCAAGATAGAAGAGCCTACAGATAAAAGAATCAACAAACCAAAGATAAAATAAGGTATTTTTTTTAATGAAAAAGAATGTTCTTTTTCTCCTATATTTTTTAGTGATTTTTTCTTAACAACACGACTTTGTTTTTTTTCAACTTTTTCTTTTGCAAGTGTTGCTTTGTTTAATTGATTGACTAATTTTATTTTAATATTTTCTGATGCCCAACTTAAACTATCAACACTACTTTTATTGATGTTATGATGCTTTTTCCCCTCTAAAGCAGTGGTATAAGTCGATAGTACTTCAACGTCATGTCGATATTTATCTTGTTTAATAGTATTTAAATTTTTTCTTACCTCAGAAAAATTAGGCGAGGAACTATCAATTAGTTCATAGAGGCTAAAAAAATAAAATAAATCATCGTCATCAGGAACACTTAATTGTTTCAAATCATTGATGTCAGTTTGTAAGATAACCTCTTCTGAGTCATCTACTTGAATAAATTCATGGAGTTGATAACGTCCTTTAAAATATTGATTTCTAAAATCCTTAGAAATTTTATCAAAGAAATCATAGTTTAAAAAGTTTTCTTTTTTTATTTTTTCTCTAAATATTCGTTTGTCTTCACCAGTATCATAATCTTCTTCTGTTATTTTACAGAGATGAATGAGCTCTAAACGAGTGCGATCATCTAATAATTTGTGATTTCTAAGTAAATAGACTTTTATAGTAGTGACAACAATCTCTCTTGTTTCATTTGTCCCATTTAGATACGGTGAAATAAGAAAAGTCCAACCTGTTGTATCGTTGTAAAAAGTTTTATTTAATATAAATTTTGCCAGTTGTTCTGGAAAGTCCGTTTGGTGTGTCTCAACAGGTGCTTCAATAGGTCGTTCTTGTTTTTTTTCAATGAGTGTAGTTATCTTTTTATCGGTACTCTTAGTCAGTGGTGTTTTTGATGAATTCTCAATATTAGGAGTCTTCTTCTGAACAGTAACGTTAGGCTTTTTGAGAGTTGTTACTTCCTGATATAAATAAGTCTCACGCTTATTTAATATTTTCAAAATTTTATTGTAAGCTTCTCTTAATTCCCGGTAATCTTCAATATTTTTTGACATATCAATGTCTTTTAATTTTTTTGAGTAAGCAGCTCGAACCTCATCAATTGAGGCTTCTTCAGTTATTCCTAAAACTTGATAAATCGTCATAGTCACCCCTCCAATAATATAAACTAAGTAACTTCTTTTTATTGATTATATCATAGGTTCAACTGTTTCTTTGTGGTGTTACTAATTTTTTTTATGGATGTTTATGGGGATATAGTATAATAAAAATAAAAAAGGAGATGAAACAAGTGACTATTGTAGATTTGAGTAAAGTTTCCTGTTTGATAGAAGAAGTATCATCAGTCATTTTGGGTAAACGTGAGGTTGTTCAATTGACAGTGGCAGCAATTTTGGCAGGTGGGCATATATTATTTGAAGATGTTCCTGGCGTTGGGAAAACGCTTCTAGTTAAGACAATAGCATCAGCAATACAAAGTGATTACAACCGAATCCAATGTACACCTGATTTACTTCCAAGTGATATTGTGGGTGTGTCAATTTATGATCAAGTAGATCACCAATTTAAGTTTCATCAAGGGCCGATTTTTACGTCGCTTCTTTTAGCTGATGAAATCAATCGAGCTACTCCAAAAACCCAATCGGCTTTGCTAGAAGCAATGGCAGAAAGAAAAGTGACGGTGGATAATCATACCTATTTATTGCCTCAAAATTTTATGCTTTTAGCCACTCAAAATCCATTTGAATTCGAGGGAACTTTTTCTTTACCAGAAGCGCAATTAGATCGTTTTTTAATGAGACTAAAGATAGGTTATCCAAATGAAGAGGATGAACTAATCCTTATGACTGGTGGAAAAAGAGAGGCAATACCTGTTCGTCAAATACTAACACTTGATGAATTAACGGCAATAAAATCACAAGTAGATAATGTCTTTTTACACGAAAAAGTTGCTAAATATGCTCTGGCATTGGTTCGGGAAACAAGAAATCACGAAGATATTTTATTGGGTGTCAGCCCAAGAGGTAGTGAAGATTTTGTAAAAGCAGCAAAGGCTTATGCTTTAACGGAAGAAAGAGACTATGTTAAGCCAAGTGATTTTCAACACCTTTTACTAGCGTGTTTTGGGCATCGAATTAAGCTTAAGTCACATAAAAGGTTAGGAGAAGCAGAGGTTACTTCCATTTTGATGTCCATTATAGAAAGTATTCCAGTTCCTGTTGGGAGGGACTGAAGATGACTTCTATTAGAAAAGGCATAATTTTTTTAGGATATGCGTTTATTTTTATTTATGCAGTGACTTTTGATAGTGAACTTGGTTGGTTGGTTTTTATCTTCCTAACTATTTTTTTGCTTGTTAACGGTCTACTATTAATTGATTCTCTTAAAAATATTCAAGTAACATTTGCTCAAGAGTTAGTATCATCTGTTAATGAGATGAAAAGAGTCACATTAAAAGTAAAAAGTAAAAATTTGAATCATCGTTTTTATCCTTTATTATCATTAAAAAATGAGGGATTAGATTTAAATCAGGTGATACCCTTGTTTTACTCTAAAAATAAAGAGATAAGTTTTGATTGGCTACCTCAAAAACGAGGTTATTATGAATCCGTGGAAATAGAAGTAAGAAGTAGTGATTTTTTTGGTGTTTTATATAAAACGCACGTTCAAACGGTGGAGTGTTCTGTTTGTATTTTACCAAAGCAAGAGAAAGATATTAGTGGTTTATTGCATTTGATTGAACCAAGTATTAGGAAAAATTTATTTGGAGATACTAATTTTAATTTAGAACGATTGAGAGTCTATCAATTAGGGGACTCAGTCAAACAAATTGATTGGAAAACATCCAGTAAGAAACAACAATTAATATTAAAAGAATATGAAACATATCAACCAACAAAAACTGTTTTTATTTTTTATGGTGTTAAAAGTTTCTATTTTGAACGAATGTTGTCAGTTTATTTTAGTTTGTTTCAACAAGTAGAGAGTCAATTCTGTCGCTTTGTCTTAATGGAAAGTGAGGGAAAAGTTATTGAGAGACCAGAGTTAGAGGATTTTGCTAAGTTAGAGAAAATTGAAAATCCTGGGAAAATTCCTGAAGTAACAGAATCAACTATCCTTATTTTCACACCTGAAAAAACAAAACGATTACTAAAAGAAATTGATACATATGACAATCAAAAAATCATTCAAGTTATTGATTTTCAAATGATTGAGGGGGAAGAAGTTTATGCGAAAAATTAATGAAGATAAACTTGTTTTTTTTATTCTTTCTCTTTTAACATTATTTCTAGCATTTCCGACAATGCTAGAGGTGTTTTCTATTCCAGTAACTAAATTTTTTTATGGCTCTATTATTTGTCTGTGTCTAACTGCGTTGTTTATTAAGGAATATTTGATAAAGGTTCCTATCTATTTTTTTATAATAATAGCTAATTTATATGTGGTAGGTAAAGATACTCTTAATCAGCTTTTAGCTAACAGGCTTAGAGGTGTGTCTGGGATACCAATGGAGAATTTTGAAGATATTTCTATGCTTATTTCATTTGGTTTATTGTTTGTTTTTTTAACGATTATGATTGAATATCAATTTGTCGGGAAAATGGTTATTTTTGTGACGACTATCTGTGTTTCTTATTTGCTTCTTTTAAATATTTTTAATGATATTTCGGTTAGTTATCATGTATTAGGTATTTTTTGCCTCACGTTGTTAAATCACTTAATACTTGTGTACGGCACTAGGCAGCCAAAAGTTATTATTTTAGGTGTAATATCTTTAGTGCTAGTGAGTTTTTCTACATTACTAATATTAGAAACAAATGCTTCGTCTTATCTATTAAAGGTAACCGCACCTTATAGACAGGAACTTGATAAAAAAGGATTATATGATTATATTGATAGTCGAAAATATAAAACAATTGGAAAAACAGGGTTTGACGAAGATGATAGTCAACTAGGTGGGGCTATTTTGGATGATGATACGATGCAATTTCGAGTGAGTCAAAAAAATCCTCATTATTTCCGAATTGATAGTAAAGATACCTACACAGGGAAAGGGTGGGAATCCTCTGAAAAGAGTCAGTCAATGTCATCAACCTATACAGATAAAATAGAGAGTCACAGTAGTCTGTCTGTTAAAGAAGAAAAAGAAACGTTAGCATTTGTTTTGTTTTATAAAGCAAACTATATGCCAACGACATATGGTAATTTTTCTTTAAGAGAAATTGGTGATGAATCTGTATTCACACAAAATCCAGTCACTAGTAGAGTGGATTTGGAAAGAAAAGAAGAAATTAACCAAGTGGAAATGACATTACAGGAACTTGTCTTTTCAGATGAAGAGTTAAAAAAGGTAGAGTTAGCTTTGCCAAAGGAAAAAGTAGATTACCTTCAATTACCAAAAAACTATTCATCAATGGTTAAGGAGCTAGCTGTAACTTTGACAAAAGATAAGAAAACAACACTTGATAAAGTACGGGGAATTGAGAGTTATTTAAAAAATAGTTCAGATTTCAAATATACAAAAAAAGAAGTTGATTATCCTAAAGATAATGAAGATTACGTCGCACATTTTTTATTCGAATCTAAAAAAGGATATTGTGACAACTTTTCGACTTCAATGGTTGTCATGTTAAGGTCATTAGGAATTCCTTCAAGATGGGTTAAAGGCTTTAATACAGGGGAAGTTGTTGAAAAAGATGGAGACAAGGATGCATACTTAATCAGAAATAGAAATGCACATTCTTGGGTGGAAGTTTATTTTGATCAGTATGGTTGGTTACCTTTTGAGCCAACACCGACTTTTGCCACACCAAGTGTCAATGAAAAAAAAGTGTTGAAAAAAAAGGAAACAAAAAGTTCTTCAAATGAAGACCCACCTCAAAAAAAGACTAATAACTCAACTGATAAAGAAATACAACCAAATCAAACTAAAAAAACACCAAAAGAAAGTAAAGATAATATAAAATGGCAGACAGTACTAAAATGGGTACTGTGGTTATTTTTAATTGGTATATTACTGATAATATTTTATTTTCGACTTTTAGTAATAGGTTGGCTTCTGATAAAAAGAAAAAATTTCTCATTTATAACATTTTATCCTCTTATTTTAAGGAAATTTGAACGAAAAGTTTCTAGAAAAAAAGAGGTCCCACTTTTAGATTATGCAACTAAAATTGAGAAGAGATATCCAACATTAAAAGGTGATTTTTATCATTTAACAGCTGTATTTGAAGAGAACTTATACGGAAACACTGTGATTTTTTCTGAATCTGATAAAGACATGTTATTAAGATTGTTGAAAAAATTACACAAAAAATAATTTAATTAAAAGAGTTATCAATTTTTTAATGTGAAATGGTAAAAAATCGGTTACAATGGGAGCAATGATGAAATTAAGGTGAGAAGAAAATGTCTGATAAAAAAGTAACTATCAAAGATGTGGCAAAAGCATCTGAGGTGTCAATTGCAACAGTTTCACAGATTTTGAATGGTAACAGTAAGAATTTTAGTCCTAAAACAGTCGCACGAGTATTGAAAGTCAAAGAAGAATTAAATTATGTTCCAGACTATTTTGCTAGACGTATGGTGATGAAAAAGAGTAAAACAATTGGTGTGATGGTACCAGATATTGCCAATCCGTTTTTTTCTACATTAGTTAGAGGAATAGAAGACGTGTTGTACCAAGAAAATTTTATAACCATGCTTTGTAATGCTAATGAGGACAACAAAAAAGAAAATATCGTTTTAGAAGAATTAAGCCGAAGAGGAGTAGACGGTTTTATTATTGCCAGCTCAGCGATTAATAATGAAGACATCGAACGATTATTAGTTAAGAAAAACCATCCTTTCATTATTTTAGACCAGAAAAGTCCTGAGGAGAATAGTGATACGATTCGAACAGATGATTTCTTAGGTGGGCAATTAGCTGCACAGCATTTAAAAGAATTAGGTCATGAAAAAGTGGCTGTGGTCTTACCAGAAAATGCTACAGCGAATATTTCAAAACGATTGGAAGGATTTCGAACTGTTTACCAATCAAATGTGACTATTATTGATGCACTTTTAACTAAAGAAGGTGGACGAAAAGCTGCAAGTGAACTAGTTAAAACAGACGTTACAGGAATATTTGCGATTAATGATGAGATTGCATTTGGTTTGTATTTAGGTTTTACACAATTAAATAAAAACATTCCAACAGATTATAGTATTATTGGCTATGACAATGTAGACATGTGTGAATATGTAACACCACCACTAACAACTATTGCTCAACCAATTTATGAGTTAGGACAACAAACAGCAGAGTTATTACTTGATAGAATTGAAAATCCTAAAAAAGAAAGGGTTATCAAAAAACTACCGGTTAATATAATAAATCGTTTTTCTACGACACATGCTTGAAATTGCTTTCAGCATGTGTTATATTTTTGTTGTCAAATTAAAACGTTTTAATAAAACGTTTTAACATTTAAAAGTATATCAAAAACACGGAGGGAACAAAAATGAATACGATTACTGTTATTGGAAGTATCAACTTAGATACAACGCTTAGAGTGAACCAAATGCCAAAACCAGGTGAAACATTACATGCAAAAGAACATTTTACAGCTGGTGGTGGTAAAGGAGCTAACCAAGCAGTTGCGGCAAAACGTTCAGGTGCGGATACTTATTTTATTGGTGCAGTTGGGAATGATGGTGCAGGTATGATGATGAGTGATTTATTATCTCATGAAGAAATTGACACAGCAGGTGTTAGTACATTAGATAATCAATCAACAGGTCAAGCGTTTATTACAGTGGATGATGCAGGTGAAAACAGTATTATGATTTTTTCTGGAGCAAACAATAGTTTCACACCAGAACAAGTTAAAGAATCTACAGCAACAATTGCTAAAAGTGACTTCCTGATTTCTCAATTTGAAAGTGCTATGGACAGTACAGTGGAAGCGTTTAATATTGCTCGTGATAAAAAAGTAAAAACAATTTTAAACCCAGCTCCAGCATTAAATGATATTCCTAAAGATTTATTAACAGTGACAGATATGATTATTCCAAATGAAACGGAAACAGAAATCTTAACTGGTATTAAAGTAACAGATGAAAAAAGTTTGAAAGAAGCTGCTGATTACTTACATAACTTAGGAATTGAAGCAGTTATTATTACAATTGGTAGTAAAGGTGCTTTCTATGATGTTAATGGTAAAACTGGGATTGTTCCAGCATTTAAAGTGCAAGCGGTTGATACGACAGCAGCAGGAGATACATTTATTGGCGCATTAAGCACAGTATTAAAACCAGATTTCAGCAATATTGAAGAAGCTATTACTTATGGTAATAAAGCATCATCATTAACCGTTCAACGTTTTGGTGCACAACCATCTATTCCGTATAAAAATGAATTGGTTTAAGAAGGAGAACATATAATGAAAAAATCAAAAGTTATTAATTCAGATATTTCAAGAGTTATCTCTCAAATGGGTCATTTTGATACATTAAGCATTGGAGATGCTGGTATGCCAGTTCCAATGACCACAGAAAAAATTGACTTAGCAGTAGATAATGGTATTCCAAGTTTTATGGAAGTGTTAAACAATGTATTAGAAGAATTAGAAGTTCAAAAAGTGTATTTAGCTGAAGAAATTAAAGAAATGAACCCAACTGTTCTAAAACAAATTCAAGAACGTTTACCAGAAACACCAATTGAATTTATTCCACATAGTGACATGAAACAAGATTTAAATAACTGTCATGCTTTTATCAGAACAGGTGAAATGTCACCTTACGCTAATATCGTTTTAGAAAGCGGCGTAGTCTTTTAAAGATTAGTAATTAGGAGGAGAAATAAATGAATACAACAGCACTATTAATTGGCTTAGGACCTTTACTTGGTTGGGGGCTATACCCAACTATTGCATCAAAAATTGGTGGAAAACCAGTTAATCAAATTTTAGGATCAACAATAGGAACTTTAATTTTTGCCATTGTCTTTTCAATGGTACAAGGAATTGGCTTAGCAACAGGTTCTGATTTAGCGTTAGGTATGCTATCAGGTATTGGTTGGGCATCTGCTCAAATTATTACATTTTACTGTTTTGGTTTGATTGGTTCTTCTAAAGCAATGCCAGTAACAACAGCTTTCCAATTACTTGGTGCATCTCTTTGGGGTGTTATTGCTTTAGGTAACTGGCCAGGTGTGACAGCAAAAATCTTAGGTGGTTTAGCGTTAATCTTAATTATTGTCGGAGCAAGTTTAACTGTTTGGACAGAAGAAAAATCTGCTGAAAATTCAAGTGTTTTGAAAAAAGCGGTTATTATGTTAGCAATTGGTGAAATTGGCTACTGGGGTTACTCAGCAGCACCTCAAGCAACTAGCTTAACAGGTCAAGAAGCATTTTTACCACAAGCAATGGGCATGTTACTTGTTGCAGTTGTTTATAGTATCTTTTTAGCAGTTAAAGAAAAAGAAAAATCTGCATTTGTTGAAGTTGTTTCTTACAAACATATTTTCTCTGGTTTCTTCTTTGCCTTTGCTGCATTAACTTACTTAATTTCAGCACAACCAGATATGAATGGTTTAGCAACAGGTTTTATCCTTTCTCAAACATCAGTTATCCTTGCAACATTAACTGGTATCTGGTTCTTAGGTCAAAAGAGAACGAAAAAAGAAATGACAATGACAATTATTGGTTTAGTATTAATTTTAGTAGCTGCAACAGTTACAGTAATGCTATAAAAGTATGTAAGACACTCCGAACTAGTGGGTGTCTTTTTTTATTATAAATTGTGAAGTTTAACACATTGTAAAATGATAAAAAAAATGCTATTATTTTGTTAATTGAGAATAGTTATCAAAGGAGTGTGTTAAATGAACTTAATAAAATATGACCAAACTGTTTTTGAGTTAATTGAAAAATATCCGGAAATAAAAGAGGCCTTGATCGAAGTAGGGCTAGACGGTGTAACTAATCCTTTACTTCTAAAAACAGCAGGGAAAAAAATGACAATTGTTACGGGTGCAAAAACTAAGAAAATCCCATGGGAAAAAGTTGTAGAGGTATTCAATCATCATGGTTTTAAATTTGAGGAGGAGTAGCAGTGAGTGAAAAAAGAGCATTAGAAAGACAGAAAAAATTAATTGAAATATTAGGCCTTTTACACGAAGGTGGCCAATTTGAAGAAGCAAAAGCAATGTTTGATGAATCGTTTAGTGATATTGATGTTAGCGAGATAACATCAGCTGAAAGAGAACTAATTGCAGGTGGTTTAGATCCACAGGAGATTCAAAAACTTTGTACGGTTCATGCAGCAGTATTTAAAGGATCTATTAAAGATATTCATCATTCAAACTATGAACACGAAACGCCAGGGCATCCTGTTCATACATTAAAATTAGAAAATATAGTGATTCGTTCTCTTTTAAAAGATGAACTACTGCCTCTTTTTGAAAAAATAGTTAAAGGTGATTTGAGTTTGCAGAATCGTTTGGTTTCTGTTTTGAAAGATTTGTATCAAATTGATACTCATTACCAAAGAAAGGAAATGCTATTTTTCTCTTATATGGAGCAATACGGGATCACTGCTCCACCACAAGTAATGTGGGGTGTGGATGATGACATTAGAGAGCAAATAAAAAAATTAATCAAAGAATTTTCATCACCAACCTTTATTATTAATCAACTAAGAGAACCTTTAATGGCAATGATTGATGACATTGAAGAAATGATTTTTAAAGAAGAAGAAATCATGGTGCCAATGGTGCTTGAAGTATTTAGTTTAGAGGATTGGGAAGAAATTGCTAAAAATAGTATGGATATCGGCTTTTCATTTATTCCAACACCAGTAAACTATAAAGCAAGTGAAGAGGCGAAGAAGAAAAGTGTTGAAAACGAACCTCTCAGACAAATAGCTATCCAAGAATCAATTAAATTTAGTGAATTGCAAAAGCAAACAATAAGTGACAAGCCAACATTACCTGAGGATGGTTTAATAGAACTACCAACAGGAAATTTAAACTTAAAAGAATTGAAGGCTATGTTTGAAGTATTACCTGTTGATTTAACGATTGTTGATGCAGAGGATAAAGTGAGGTTTTATTCAGAAGGTCCAAATAGAGTATTTCCAAGAACTACATCAGTTATTGGACGAGAAGTAGTTAATTGTCATCCGCCAAAAAGTATGCACATGGTAGAACAAATATTAAAAGACTTTAAATCGGGTGAAAAAAATGATGCGGAATTTTGGATTAATCTCGGAGAAAGAAGAGTGTATATCAGATATTTTGCTTTAAGGGACGAGAGTAAAAATTATCTTGGATGTTTAGAAGTGACACAAGATATTACCAAAATCCAAAACCTCGAAGGTCAAAAACGATTGTTAGATTAATTGTCGCAAACCAGTTAAAATAACAAGTATAAAAGAAACGTTATTCTTTAAATTGTTGGTAAATCAATAAAAACGAACCAATAAAAATACAGAGTAGCTATTCTATATTGGAATAGCCACTCTGTGTTTTTTTACTTTTATTCTGCTACGGAATCATAATCATTCCATACTTTATTTGCATAAATACTGTTGAATAAAAGTGCTGCTTGAAGTGCTACTTGAGAGAGACATCCACCAAGAGTACCAACATCCACAGCTCCCGTAAAGACACGATAAGTTAATAATGACCAATAAATTAAATTAGCAATATTAACAAAAATCCAAAGTGACCAATTTTCTTTGTATTTAAAAATATAAAGTGTTTGGGCAATTAATGAGATGACTAAGTTAACACTATCAAAGTAAGGCAGTTGTCCGCCTAAATTTGCCAGAACTAACCAACCGATACCCCAAGCAAGGAATGCACCAAGAAATAGTTTTTTCTTAACGCCAGCACTAAAGCTATTAACAGCTTCATCATTTCCCCATAAAAACCAGCCAATAGGTTGAGAAATAACATAGATGATGTTCATAGCAAAAGAACCATAAGCATGAGTTTTAAAAGCAATATAAGACATAGCAACAGTTTGTACTAGACCAAAGATAAATGTAACTTTACGGCCCTTCATTCCGTATACTAAACAAATAACACCTGCTAATCCACTAATCATTCCAATGACTGAGTCAGGAGCAATTAAATAAGCAACTACTTGTAGCACCAAAAGTGCAATAATATAAGTAATTTCAAACTTTTTCCAACCTGTAAATAATTGTTGATACCACCAAGATTTATTTTCTGCTTCCATATTATCCTTCTCCTTTTAAAAGAGCTAAAGCTAATTCAATAGAATCTTGCTCTCCTTTTGCAACCACTTCGGCCTCGTTAACAAGATTATTAACACCTTCATTTAAATCAGCTTCAAACAAAACAACGTTATTTAAAATAGCTAAGGTTTTCATCTTTTTTAGAGATCCAAGAGTATACAACGTACTTGTTTCCATATCTCCACCTAAAATACCAAACTCAGACCATTTCTTTTCTGTATCTGCATTGTCAGGCATATAAAAACCATCATGAGAACGAGTTATACCAAAATGAGATGAAGGAGATAACTTTTGAGCATTTGATACAAGGGATGGGGTAGGGATTGCTGGATAATCAGCAGGTACATATTTTTTAGTTAACCCTTCATCTCGAACAGCACCAGTTGAAATAACTAATTCTCCAAGTGGAATATTAGCTTGCATGGCGCCACAACTACCAACACGAATGACACTATTGATACCGATATTATATAATTCTTCAATCGCAATAGCGGTTGAAGGTGCTCCAATTCCAGTGGAGATAACTAAAATGTTTTCTCCCTTATAATTACCTAATACAGACTTAAATTCTCTATTGAATGTTAAATCTTTAGCTGATGATAAATGTGCCTTTACAGTATCTACTCTTTTTGGATCTCCAACAATAATAGCTTTTGTAACATTTTCCATCGGTTGCAATTGAATATGTGCTTGTTTTTCCATTAAATTTTCTTCCCTTCAAATAATAATTTATTCTCATCTGAAATTGAAATAAGCTTTGGTTCTATCTGAATTAATGAAAGTTGCTCAAGTTCATTTAGTACTCTGTAAACACTTCGAGGTGTTGCAGAAACGGATTCGACCAATAGTTTTTTTTCGATAATCTGATGAGATTCATGAAGATCAAAAATGGTTGCGATAACTTGCTCCTTAACAGTTGCAAGACTATACTTTGCGGCACGATTAGTTAATTCATACATTTGTTCACATAAAGATTGAAGAAGTAATTCATTAAAATGAGAGTCTAAACCTACCCACTCTAAAAAGTAAATGTTAGGAATTTTTATCATGAGACAATCTGTAATACTTTCGATAGATGCGCTGTAAGGAGCATTTAAATAAGCTTCTTGTTCGCCAATAAAGTTTCCTTCTTTGTAAATATCAAGTAAAATTTGACGTCCATTTTCTTCTGATACAAAAATTTTTAGTTTACCACTAACAATAATATAAACAGAATCATAGCAATTACCTTGGGCTAGACTAAATTTTTTTGCTTTAATATGAACTAACTCCATGTGAGATAAAATCTTATATGGACAGTTTTGAAAGATATGATTTATCTTTTTGTTGGATTTAATAACCTCTAGCAATGTTTCCATTTTTATTTCCTCCGATAGTTATATTTTATTATGAATGCGCTTTATTTGATAGGACGGATGTCTTTACAATATGAGAAAACTATTAAGAAAAGAAGGAAAAAACTGACATTTGTCCTAATAAATTTAGTTTAACACTAAAATTAAATATATGCTTATTAGTTTGTGAAATAATATTACATTATATTTAAAAAACAATTAAAACAGATAAAAACTATTGTTAATATATTCACTATTGGTGATTATTATTATTAGAAACGTTGTTAATAAAGGGTGATAAATTGTAAAAATAAACACAAAGTGTTGCGGAATTAAAAAATATAAGTTATAGTAGTTACCGTAGTAGCTACTAAACAATTAGGAGATAATAATATGGAAACGATTGTACAAATAATGAAAAAATATGATTTTTCTGAAATGGAGACATTAGTCTATACAACACTACTTGAAAAAGGTGTAATGACTGGTTATGAAGTGAGTAAACAATCTGGTGTTGCAAGATCAAAAGTATATAACGTTTTAGAAAAATTAATGAAAAAAAATTTGGTGGTCGTTAATAAATCAGAACCTAAACTATATAATGCCATCTCATCAGATGAATTTTTGAGTCGATTGGAAAAAAATGTCAAACAAGACCTAAGTATTTTAGAAAATAATCTTGGAAAAATTAAGGAGCAAGAAGAAGAAGAATTGCTCTGGAAGTTAGAAAGTTATGAAAACGTTTTAGAAAAAGTAGAGCACTTAATCAGTAATGCTTCAAAAAGTTTATTAATCCAAATTTGGGAAGACGATCTTTCAAATGAATTATTAAACGTTCTTCAAGAAGCAGAAGAGAGAGTAGAAAAATTTGTTTTAATCTTATTTAGTAACGCACATAACTATGATATTCCAATAAAAAACTATTATATTCACGGATTTGAAGAAGAAAAATTACAAGACTTTGGTTCTAGATGGATCAATGTTGTTGCAGATGAAAAAGAAGTTGTTTTTGGCACAATGGATTCAAGTAATTATTTGATTGATGTGACATGGACGCATAATCGAGCAATGGTTAGTTTGTCAAAAGAATACGTTAAACATGATGCGTATACTTTGAAGATTATTAAAGAAAGTCCAAGTGAACTACAAGAAAAATACGGAAAAGATTTTGAAAAAATCAGGTTAATTTATAGGGAGGATTAAACAATGGTAAAAACGATTTTATTAAGTTTAATTATTTTAGTCAACGGTTATTTTTTAGTAGTATTTGTGAAAGATTTATTAAATAATAAAAAAGAATTTAAAGAAGAAACAGGAGATATGAAGTTACTTCCGTTTACGTCATTTATCACATTTTTCTTATCAACTTTTGGTATCTCCGATTTTGCTATTGGAACAGTTTTGTATCCAAAACTTAATTGGACAAGTATGAAAAAACTTCCAGGAACATTAAATACACAATGTGTTATTCCAGTAGCAGCAATGGCGTTATCATATATTTCTTCTGTTGAAGTCGGTATTAAAACGTTAGCAGTTTGTATTATTTCTCAAGTTATTGGCGCGTATATTGGACCAAAATTTGTGGTTAAATTACCCGAAAAAACGATAAAAAACTTTGTAGGTGTTGGACTTATTATTGCAGCCTTTTTAATTTTTGCAGGACAAGTTAATTGGATTCCATCTAATGGTATTGCAACAGAATTATATGGTGGTAAACTTATTTTAGCAGCTGTTTTATTATTCGTGTATGGTGCTTTAAATAATATTGGTATTGGCTCATATGCATTAACAATGGTGACTGTTTATTTACTAGGAATGGATCCAATTGCTGCGTTTCCAATTATGATGGGTGCTTGTACGTTCTCAGTACCAGTTGGTAGCGTTCAATTTGTTAAGTTAGATCAATACAGTAGAAAAATTACTTTCTTCACCTCAACATTCGGTGTTTTAGGCGTTTTAGTGGCGGTATTCTTAGTAAAATCATTGAATACCTATTTATTAAAATGGTTAGTAATTATTGTGCTTTTATATAGTGCATATTCAATGTTAATCACACAATTTAAACAAGTAAGACAAGAAGCTTAGAAAAGGAGATATTATACATGTTATTTTTAACAAAAGAAAATATTATTGAAAGTTTTACAATGAGAGAAGCAATGGATGCTTGTCGTGAATCTTTGGAATTATACTCTAAAGGAAAAGCAAGTGTACCGTTAAGAACAAATATAAATGTAGCAAAACAAGAAGGACAAAGTCTTTACATGCCAGCTTACGTTGAGGCAGATCAGGATGCTTTAGGAGTCAAGATTGTCTCAGTTTATCCCAAAAATATTGAAAAAAATATACCAAGTGTTCCGGCGACAATGGTGACATTAGATGCAGAAACAGGGATGGTATCAGCCATTTTAGATGGTACATACTTAACACAATTAAGAACAGGTGCGGTACAAGGAGCAGCAACTGAAATGTTGGCTCGAAAAGATGCTAAAATTGGTGCTTTAATCGGAACTGGTGGTCAAGCTGAAGGCCAACTATGGGCAATGTTAACAGCTAGAGAATTGGAATCTGTGCGAATTTTTGATATTGATTTTGCTCGTGCTGAAAATTTTTCTAAAGAGATGGAAGCTAAATACAAAGTTAAAATGGTGCCTTGTCATGAAGCAAAAGAATGTGTTGAAGGAGCAGATATTATCACAAGTGTGACTACCTCAAAACGCCCAACATTCTCAGCAGAATGGGTAAAAGAAGGCGCTCATATTAATGGTGTTGGTGCTTATACTCCTGAAATGTGTGAAATTCCAAAAGAAGCAATAAAAGCTGCAACTACTGTCATTTTTGATACAATAGACGGCGTAATGGAAGAAGCAGGTGACTTTATTCAACCTCTTAAAGAAGGTTATATTAAAAAAGACCATTATAAAGGTGAGTTAGGACAATTAGCGTTAAATCAAATTGAAGGCCGTAAAGATGATAAAGAAATTACAATCTTTAAAACAGTTGGATCTGCTGTTTTAGATGTTTATGTTGCGAATAAAATTGTTGAAAAAGCAAAAGAAAAAGGATTAGGACAAGAAATAAATTAACGAAAAATAGAGAAGATAGAAGTGATTTTAAGTAAAAAAATCACTTCTATCTTTTTTTTTGACAAAAATTAAAAAAGCGGCTATATTAAAATGAACACGAATGTCTAATATGGACTAAGGAGGAAATCTAGTGCCGAAAGTAAGTTCAACCTATATTGAAAATAGACAAGAAAAAATAATAATTGCAGCTCGTAGCGTCTTTGCGCAAAAGGGATTTACGGGTGCAACAATGAAAGATGTGCTCGAGACAGCAAGTATTTCAAGAGGTGGTTTATATGCTTATTTCAAAAATATTGAGGAGTTATTTATCGCCGTATTAAAATATGATGACCTAGAAAATGCAACGATTTTTACAGTAAAATCAGATATATCTAGTTTTTATCGAGAGTATAATAAAAAGATGTTCCAAATTTTTGATGAACTTGATTCAGGTGTTAACTTGTCTCAGGCTAAATCTGAATTTTTATTAACTCACGATAAAAAAAGTTATCCTTATTTGGGTGTAAGAGTAAATGAATTAAAGGAAACAATGTCTGAATTTTTTAAAGATGGTCAAAAAAAACAATTTGTTTCCAAAAATATTGATACTTACCTTTTTTCGGAAACGTTGTTATCAATGATTGATGGTATTTTGATTCATGAATCAAGTACGCCTTCTACAAAAAAAAATAGACAAATGAAAATAACGAGTTTTTTAGAAATGACTGAACTGTATTTAAAGAAAGGATGAATGCAATGTTTGAAACAAATCAAATTAAATTAAGAAAATTAGAAATATCAGATGCAAAAATATATCATCAATGGCGAAATGATATTGATGTTATGTCATCAACAAGCCCGGAGCTAGATCAATTTACATTGGAAGAAACAGAAAGCTTTATTAAGGGGATTCTAGTGTCAGAAACAAGTCGCAGTTATATGATAGTGACTAAAGATGATAATAAAACAGTAGGTATTATTTCTTTAATAAATATTAATAGAAAAGATCAATCAGCAGAATGTATTATTGATATTGGAGAAAAAGAAAAATGGGGGCAAAAAATAGGCCAGAATTCCTTGAAATTATTGATGAATACTGCCTTTAATGAATGGAATCTTCACCGATTAATGCTTCAAGTTTTTTCATTCAATACCAGGGCAATTTCTATGTATGAAAAATTAGGTTTTCAACTGGAAGGAACTTTAAGAGAAGCTTTTTATCGTGGTGGTATGTGGCACGATATTAAAATAATGAGTATTTTGAAATCAGAATATCAGAAACAGTCTTAAATTTATTAAGAATAACTTAAAAAAAAGGATAAACCTTATTTTTTGTCTTTCTTAGGGGTACAATTAAACTGAATGAATGGAGGATTTTTTATGACAATGAAGAAACAAACATTACTTATCAGCACATTATTACTTATTGGAATGACAGGAAGTCATGTTGTGTTAGCTGATAACGTAACAAAAGATTCTGCTAATGATAAAAAGATTCAGCTATCAACAGAAGCAACTGAATCAAAAGAAGTCGCTTCAACAGAGTCAAGTACGTCAACGGAAGCGACAACTAATACAAGTGAAGACAATAAAGGAACAACTACCTCAGAAGTTGAAAAAACAGTTGAAAAACTTGTGGGTGAGAAAAAAGGTGAAGAAGTTCCTGTAGATGATAAGCCGGCAGCTTCAAAAATTAGAGAAGAACTTTCTAGCGGTGGTTACGGTATTTCAAAAGAAGAATTGGATAAATATACAGATGAACAACTAGAACAAACAATGACACTATTTACTCGTTATAACTATGATATTACTGGGATGGATTACGGCGCATATTCACGCCTATTGACAACGTTATTTGTTGATAAGACTGTTAACTTAAACGACGCGCTTACACAGCTATACTTCAATCCAAGTGGGTTTAATAGCTACTCAGAAATGATTCCTCGAGTGGATGAGTTACAAACGTATTTAAAAACACTTTACCCTGTGAATAGTACTTTTATCCCAGGCGTTAATTTAACAAATGACCAGTTAATTGCTAAGTTAAACAATTTGCAAAAATTAGAAGAAGAAGCAAGAGCAAAAGGAGAAGAATTACCTTTTGGAAGAATAGCTGGATTATTACAAAGTAGCGATGGTAATGGCGGTGAAGGAGAAAGTAGCTCAAGTCAAACAACTGAACCATCTGTGACGTCTTCAACAGAAAAAGGTAAAGTAACAACGCCAACGACATCTGATGATAAAGGCGGTTTTTTACCTAAAACAGGTGAAGAAAAACAAAAAACCGTTTTAACTCTCTTAGGAGCATTCACAATTTTGGGAATGGGCTTTGTTTTACGCAAAAAAATGTAATTTAAGTTTGTCTTTATTGATTAAATAGAAGAATTTAATTAGAATCATTGATTATTTTGATATAATCAATGATTTTTTATTGTACTTTGTTAATACCTGTATTAAACTAGGTCTTACTAATTAGGTATGTTGGAAAGAGGTGTAAATGTGACAAAATATAATGTTGGAGATATTATTCAATTAACTAATCCAAAACTTCCAATAGTTGGGTTAATAACAGAAAAAGATAGTCAAAAAAACAAATATTTAGTTCGCTTTAGTGCAGGAACACAAGATTATTTTTCTGAAGAAGAGCTAATGCTATATATTCACGGTAAAAAATAAGACAGTTTTGGGTCCAATAAGATCCATGCTGCTTTTTTATTTTATACATATTTAAAAGTGAATTATAAAAAAATAATTAATGTGATAGTTTTGTGAAATTAATTTTGTTATTTAACTATTAAGTAAAAGAGTTATTAGCATTCTTTAAAACAAGTGTTTTATCTATTTATTTCATTTGAGAGGAAGTTGAAGTTAGAAGAATAATTCACATTTTTTTATTAAGAAAAAAGACAAATTATCTGTTTTTTTTAATTTATGTGTTTGACAAGCATTTTTTTTAATGGTACATTGTTGTCAAGTTAATTTTTACATGGGAATGGATGGGTTCTGGTGTTCCCTCTGGTCTTCAAAACCAGTATGAGGAGTTAGGAGCTTCTTGGGTGGGTTCGATTCCCACACTTTCCCGCCAAAATAATTTTAAAAATATAATATAAAGATGGACTAGTAAAGGACAACTTGCTATGAAAAGAGAGGAATCGGTAGCTGAAAAGATTCTAGTAGAAAAGCCCTTGAACCTACCAATTAAATATAGGTTGGATACCTTTATAAATCCCTCAAGTCGTAAAGTAACTCTACTTTGAAGCAAGGTGGTACCGCCAGTCAATGGTCCTTGCATTCAAAGTGGATTTTTTTTTATTTAAATTTAGGAGGAATTAAAATGGCAAAAAAAGAAGGTTTCGTTAAGCAGATAACAAGTCGTGATGTAGACTTTGCTAAGTGGTATACAGACGTTTGTTTGAAAGCTGAATTATGTGATTATTCAAGTGTTAAAGGATGTATGGTTGTTCGTCCGTTGGGTACAGCTTTATGGGAAGGAATTCAACATATTGTTGATACTAATCTTAAAGCAACAGGACACCAAAACGTATTAATGCCAATGTTAATTCCTGAACATTTATTATTAAAAGAAGCAGAACACGTAGAAGGATTTGCTCCTGAAGTAGCATGGGTTACAGCTGGTGGAGATTCACCACTTCAAGAAAGATTAGCAGTTAGACCAACTTCAGAAGTTATGTTCTGTGAGCATTTCAAAAAAATAATTCATTCACATAGAGACTTACCAGTGTTATATAACCAATGGGTAAGCGTTATGCGTTGGGAAAAAACAACGCGACCATTTTTAAGAACAACAGAATTTTTCTGGCATGAAGGCCACACCTGTCATGCTGATTATGAAGATGCCGATAAAGAAGCATTAATGATTTTAGATATGTATGTTGATGTTTGTGAGAATGTTTTAGCAATACCCGTTGTTTCAGGAGTGAAATCTGAAAGTGAAAAATTTGCTGGAGCAGATAAAACATATACGAATGAAACATTGATGTATGATGGAAAAGCTTTACAAATTACTACTTCTCACCATTTAGGAGATAACTTTGGTAAAGCATTTGAGATTACCTACTCAGATAAAAATGGTGAAGAACAATTTGTAAATACAACATCTTGGGCAATTACAACACGAGCAATTGGTGGTTTAATCATGGTTCATAGTGATGACCGCGGTTTAGTGTTACCTCCAAGAATCGCACCAACTCAAGTAGCAATTATTCCAATTGCTCAACATAAAGAGGGCGTTCTTGATAAAGCTTATGATTTACGCGATCAATTGAAAGATAAAGTGACTGTTATGGTTGACGCATCTGACAAACAACCAGGTTGGAAATTCAGTGAAGCTGAAATGAAAGGTTTTCCAGTTAGAATTGAAATTGGACCAAAAGATATTGAAGCTGGTGAAGTAGTAGTCGTTCGTCGTGATACATTAGAAAAAATGACAATGGCATTAGACGAAAACTTAACAGAAAATATCGAAAACTTATTAGACGATATTCATAATAGTATGTTAGAAAAAGCACGTGAACGCCAAAATGCTAAAACACGTGTGGCACATACGAAAGAAGAATTTGAAGAATACGCTAAAGACGGCGGATTTGTTATTGCACCTTGGTCTGGAGACCCTGAAGTGGAAGATCAAATCAAAGAAGAAACAGGTGCTTCATCTCGATGCCTAAGTTTTGAATATCTGGATGCTGATTTAACTGGCGTGAAAGATTTATGGAACGGCAAAGACGCGAAGTACATGATGCACTGGGCAAGAGCATACTAATATTATTTGAAGGTTAATAAAAAGCGGATTAATATCTAGTGTGTTATTTTTAATAAAAATTGCAAAAAAGACAAAATACTTTCCTCGAGTATTTTGTCTTTTTGTTTACACTTTTTTATCGAATGTTCATTAAATATCCATTACTCAAAAGGTGCTTTAAATAGAATAAATAAAAAAACGGATTGAAAAAAAAAGAAAAACCCACTAAGCTTATTGTGAATCAAGACACAAAAGAAATGGAGGATTTTATATGCAAGTTAGAACTGAATTGCCAACGATATTTAACGATTTCGCAGAAGCAAGACAACAAGGTTTTTTAGCTGTAAAAAAATTAAAAGATGAGGGTAAACCGATTGTTGGTGTTTATTGTACTTTTATGCCAGAAGAAATAACTATGGCAGCAGGTGCACTTCAAATTAGTTTATGTTCAACATCTGATGAAACAATTCCTGATGCAGAAGAAATATTACCAAGAAATTTATGTCCACTTATTAAATCTAGTTTTGGTTTTGGTAAAACAGATAAATGTCCATACTTTTATTTCTCAGATTTAATTGTAGGTGAAGCAACGTGTGATGGTAAAAAGAAAATGTATGAATACATGACTGATTTTAAAGATCTCTATCTAATGCATTTACCAAATATGAGAAATAGTCCAGAAGCATTTCAATTATGGAAGGCTGAAATGATTCGCTTTAAAGAAAAATTAGAAGATTATTTTGGTGTTGAAGTAACAGAGGAAGCCATTAGAGAAGCAACTATCTTAAAAAATGAGGAACGTCGTGCGCGTAAGAATTTTTATGGGTTAGGAAAATTGAATCCGCTACCAATTAAAGGGTCTGAAATTTTCAAAGTCATGTATGGAGCTAATTATACATTTGATAAACCAAAATTAATTCAAGATTTAAATGAAATGACTGAAAATATTTTAAAAGATTACGAAGAAACACCCAAAATTAAAAGTAATAAACCACGTATTTTGATTACTGGCTCTCCAATTGGTGGAGTAACTGAAAAAGTAATTCGAGCAATTGAAGAAAATGGTGGGGAAATTGTTGCTTATGAAAACTGTACAGTAGCCAAACCAATTGAACGTCTTGTGGATGAAACAAACCCAGATATTTATGAAGCTTTAGCTGAAAAATACTTAGATATTGGATGCGCGTGTCTTTCTAATAACCAACCAAGAATTGATATGCTTGATCGTATGATTGATGAATATCAAGTAGATGGCGTTTTAGATATGGTTCTCCAGTTCTGTACACCGTTTTCTGTTGAGTCACTTAAAATTAAAGAGTTTTGCCAAAAAGAAAAAGGTGTACCATATCTTTATTTGGAAACAGATTATTCCAATGCGGATGTGGAACAAATTAATACGAGAGTAGAAGCTTTTATTGAAATGATGGGAGGATAAATCATGCGTGTAATAGGACTTGATTCAGGATCAACCACAACAAAAGGTGTGTTGATGGAAGATGATGTGATTAAAAATCAAGCATTAGTATTAACCGCAGGAAATCCTAAAAAAGCCATGGCTGATATACTTGATCAGTTAGGCTATGATAAAGAAACACTACTTGTTACAACGGGTTATGGACGAAGGTTGGTAGAAGCAGACAAGTGTATTACTGAAATTACGTGTCATGCTAAAGGTGCCAAATTTTTAAATCCTGATATCACGAGTATCATAGATATTGGTGGGCAAGATAGTAAGACAATTCGTTTAGATTCATTTGGTCAAGTGGAAGAATTTAATATGAATGATAAATGTGCAGCTGGCACAGGAAGATTTGTGGAAGTACTAATGCGCATTTTAGGTGAAGAAATTGATCATCTTGATACTTTTGTTAATAATGCAGAACCAATTAAAATAAATAGTATGTGTACTGTTTTTGCAGAAACAGAAGTTATCAGCTTAACTGCTAAAGGAGAATCAAGAGAAGATATTGCTTTAGGTGTACTTCATTCAATTTGCCATCGAATTCATGGGCAATTTTTAAAAATTTCTCCCAAAAAAGAAGAATTAATTTTCTTTTCAGGTGGTTTATCAGGAAGCAAAGAAATGAAAAAGATTTTAGAAGATTTCACAGGTAATAAATTAGTTACGCATCCTTTAGCTCAGTATACAGGAGCAATTGGGGCGGCTAGAATGATTAAGAAAATGTGAAAGAATCACATTGTTTTCGTGAAAGCGGACACATTAAAAGACTGTGAAATAATATCAAAATAAAAATAGATTTTAATCTGTTATTTTATTTTGTTTGTGAATATTTTACTTAAAATCACGAAGAAAACACTATCAGTTTATATCACGATTGAATAAGTTTAAAAGGCTAAGAAGGTAAAAATGTAACATAATAAATAGAAAAGGGGGTACCCAAATTTTATTCTATGTGTTATTATGTTCACGAGATTTGTTAACCTTCAAATGCTCACGATATCACAAAAAACAGGAGGTGAAAAAAGTGACCGTATTTTATATGCCATTAAAACAACACGTTGGAGCACCATGTGAAGCGTTAGTGAAAAAAGGCGATAATGTTAAACGAGGAGAACTTATCGCTATCCCAGCTGGTTTGGGAGCTAATATTCATGCAAGTGTTTCAGGTAAAGTGTCTGAGGTAACTACTGAAACTATCGCGATAGTTCCAGCTAGCGAACAAAATGTTGATTATATCCCTTTAAAAGAATCAGATTCCAAGTTAGCTTTAGTTGAAGCAGCAGGAATAGTTGGTGCTGGAGGAGCTGGATTTCCGACACATGTTAAATTAAATGTGGAGATTCCAGAAGGATATTTTATTGCCAATGCTGTTGAATGTGAAGCTTTACTTAGCCATAACATTAAACAGATTAGAGAACATTCGGACCAATTAGTTCGCGGCGTCAAATATGTGATGGAAATCACGAAAGCTAAAAAAAGTTATATAGCTGTTAAAGATAAAAATCGTCAAGCCGTTATCGAACTTTTAAAAGCAACAAAAGACGAACCGTTTATTGAAGTTTTTAGATTACCTGATCTTTACCCAGCTGGAGATGAACGAATGATTATTCGTGAAATTCTAGGTGTTGTTTTAGAACCAGGCCAATTACCTATTGAGGTAGGTGCTGTGGTTTCAAACGTTGAAACATTAAAACATATTGTTGAAGCGATTGAAGACCGCAAACCATTCATTGATAAAGACGTAACCGTTTCTGGTCGTGTGAAAGATGAATCTCATGTTTTCTTTAATGTTCCGATTGGTTTACCTGTTAAAATCTTAATTGACGAAGCAGGTGGATACATAGAACCTCATGGAGAAATAGTAATTGGCGGACCTATGACCGGGTCTAGCGGCACAGAGTCAACCCCAGTAACTAAAACAACTGGTGGAGTATTAGTAGCAATGCCTTTCCCACAAGAAAATCGTAAAGTTGGTATTTTAATTTGTGAATGTGGTGGTTCAAAAGAACGCCTAACAGAAATTGCCAATAACATGGGAGCAGAAGTTGTTGCTAGTGAAATGTGTAAGCGAATGGTAGAAGTAAATGGACGATATAGATGTTCTAAACCAGGCGTATGTCCTGGGCAAGCCGAAAAAATCATGAAGATGAAAAAAGAAGGTGCCGAAGTAGTAATTACAGGTACCTGCTCCGATTGAACTAACACCGTCTTAGGTGTCGCTCCTAGGTTAGGAGTTCCAGTTTATCATCACACAGATCATGTTCTTCGCGCAGTTGGACATAAACTATATCGTAAACTACCAAATAAATAGTGTTATAGAAGAAATACAATTTATTAAAAATATTAGGAGGAGTTTTCGAATGTCTATTACTGTAGAAACTGCGAAAGATCATGCAAAAGATCCTGCGGTGCTTTGTTGTCGCGCGGAAGGAAATATCATCATTGAACCATCTAACTTGGAAGATCCAGCGATTTTCCCTGATTTAGAGGATTCAGGTTTACTAGAAGTTCCAGAAAATTGTTTAACAATTGAGGAAGTATTGGGTGCTAAATTATTAGCTACAACAGACGCTTTAGTTCCATTAACACCAGAATTAGTAGAAGGTGCGAATGTGATTGAAGAAGAAGTTGTTGAAGAGATAGTAGAAGAAGTTGTTGAAAATACACCATCAGCTACACCAGCACCAGTTGCAGTAGCACAAACAGCTGTAACAACAAATCAAACAATCAAAATTCATATTGCTGAAGGAAAAGGTATAGATTTAGAATTACCTATCGTTATGACGGGAGGCACTACAAGTGCACCAGTAGCACCAGCTGCTCAAGCAACAGAAGCTACTACTTCAGGAGTTGAATCAAGTACTTCAGTGGTTGCTGAAAAAGAAGAAGAAGCAATTAAAATGCGTTCAGTTAAGAGAGAGCATTTAATGATTAAGGAAGTTGTTTTCGGAGATGAAACAAAAATCGAAGGAACAACATTAACAATCAGAGATCCTAAAGTATTAGGTCAAGAAGCTGTTGAGTTAGAAAACTTAGTAACTGACATGAAAATCGATATTATTACACCAGATCGTTACGGTGAATATAGCGAAACAATCATGGATGTTCAACCAATTGCAACTAAAACAGAAGGCGATTTAGGTCACGGAATTACTCGTGTACTTGATGGCGTTGTTATGGTTGTTACTGGTACTGACGAAAACGGTGTTCAAATTGGTGAGTTTGGTTCATCAGAAGGTGAATTAGACCGTAACATCATGTGGGGACGCCCTGGTGCTCCAGAAAAAGGCGAAATCTTTGTTAAAACGCAAGTAACAATCAAAGCGGGCGCTAATATGGAAAGACCTGGACCTCTTGCTGCTCATAAAGCATCTGATTATATTACACAAGAAATCAGAGAAGCTCTTAAAGTTGCTGATGCATCTCTTGTTTATAACGAAGATGAATTAGTTCAATACCGTCGTCCTGGTAAGAAAAAAGTTCTTGTTATTAAAGAAATTATGGGACAAGGTGCAATGCATGATAACTTAATCATGCCAGTTGAACCAGTTGGTACATTAGGTGCAAAACCTAACGTTGACTTAGGTAACTTACCAGTTATCTTAGCGCCAACAGAAGTTATGGATGGTGGTATTCATGCGTTAACTTGTATTGGACCAGCTTCTAAAGAAACATCTCGTCATTACTGGCGTGAACCTTTAGTTCTTGAAGCAATGAAAGATGAAGAAATCGACTTAGTTGGAGTTATGTTTGTAGGATCTCCTCAAGCAAACTCTGAAAAATACTATGTATCAAAACGTTTAGGTATGACAATTGAAGCAATGGGCATCGATGGTGCTATTGTGACAACTGAAGGTTTTGGGAATAACCATATTGATTTTGCTTCTCATATTGAAGAAGTTGGTAAACGTGGCATTCATGTTGTTGGTGACTCTTATAGTGCCGTTCAAGGTGCTTTAGTTGTTGGTAACAAAGAAATGATTGCGATGGTTGATAACAACAAATCAAAACAAGGTATTGAAAATGAAGTATTATCAAACAATACACTATGTAAAGAAGATGCGATTCGTGACTTAGCAATGTTGAAAACATTAATGGGTGGCGGAACAATCAAAGAAGCAGAACGTAAATGGAATCCTAACGTTAAAGAAAATAACCTTGAAATCATTGAAAAAACAACCGGTCAAAAAATTGAACGTGTTGAAAATGAACAAATCTTACCTAAGAGTAAAAAACGTCAAGAGATTTACGAAAAAGAATAAAAAATCGTAGGTGAGAAGATGGATAGAATAGATCAATTAAAGTATTTATCAACTGAGAGAATGTTTGAAGGAATACTAGTAGATATTACTGATGCAAGCGTGACGATTGATATTAAAGGTCGTTTAGGACAATTTAAAATTCCAAGAAGAATGTTAATTTCTGAATATGACGTTAAAATTGGCCAAGAAGTTGGCTTTATGATGTCATACCCTGAAGTTTTAGATGAGAATCCTAATGAACATTATGTCAATGCAATCACAGAACATCAAGCAAGACAAGAAAAAATGATGAAATCACGAGAGGAGATTTAAACCATGAGTTTAACGGTTTTTGAAGGTTTACAATCAGAAATTTACGTACCAATTACACCAAAATCAATCTTTACTCCTGTAAAAAAAGAGTTAAAAGAAATGCGTGTAGCCATGGCAACAGCTGCTGGGGTACATTTAAAAACAGATCCAAGATTTAATTTAGCAGGGGATACAAGTTATCGAGAAATCCCTGATACTGCAACAACAGAAGAGTTAATGGTTTCTCACGGTGGATACGATAATGCTGACGTTAACCGTGACATTAATGCTATGTTCCCAATTGATCGTCTACATGAATTAGCTAAAGAAGGCTTCATTAAAGAAGTTGCTCCTATGCACTTTGGTTTCATGGGTGGCGGGGGAGACCAAGATGCATTTCACGATGTGACTGGTCCAGAAATCGCTCAAAAATTAGTGGAAGAAGACGTTGATGCAGTTGTCTTAACAGCTGGCTGAGGGACTTGCCACAGAACTGCCGTGATCGTGCAGAGAGCTATTGAGGAAGCAGGAATTCCTACAATTTTAATCGCCGCTCTACCTCCAGTAGTGCGTCAAAATGGTTCACCTAGAGCAGTTGCTCCATTAGTTCCAATGGGTGCAAATGCAGGAGAACCTCACAATATTGAAATGCAAACAGGTATCTTAAAAGATACATTAAAAGAATTAGTAGCAATTGAAACTCCAGGAAAAATTGTTAGTTTACCTTACGAATACATTGCTCACGTTTAGTAGAGAATAAAGTAAGTTTTGATTGAAATGAAAGCTGGGTTAAATGATGAATCAAAGAGAGCTAAAAATAAAAGCTTTTCACATGAACACAGTGACATCAGGAGATAAGTTTCAATTAGACGCTAACGCTCTACAAATAAAGAATAGTTATGATGTTGTTGATGAGGACATCAAAGAAGTATCTATCCAGCTTTTGTCTCCGTATCACCTAAATGTTAGCACCAACACTATTATGGATGTTATTCCAATATCCACTAAAGTGTTGGGGCAACTTGGTGATGGTATAACACATACCTTAACAGGTGTTTGTGTTGTTTTAACGGGAGCCATTGAAGAGGGAGAACAGATGCATGAATTTGGTTCTTCAGAAGGTATTTTGTCAGAAAATTTGCAACTTAATCGAGTAGGTACGCCGAAAGAGACTGATTATATTATTCATATTGATATTTTAGCTGAAAAACAGGCAAAATTTGATCGTGAATTATGTTTGAAAATGTTTGAAATTACTGACAATTACATTCAAGAAATAAGAGAAGCTTTAAAAATGATGGATGGTCGATTAGCGACAGAAAGTCATCATTTTGTTGAAACATATAACGTGGATAAGCCAAAAGTGGCACTTGTCAAACAAGTGGCAGGTCAAGGTGCCATGTATGATAATATGATTTTTCCAAATGAACCAAGTGGTTTTGCAGGTGGAACGTCTATTATTGATATGAACAACGTGCCAATTATTATTTCGCCAAACGAATATCGTGACGGTGCTATCAGAGCGATGGTCTGATGTTTTTGTGGTAAAGAGAGTGGGATAACTATGGGAATAGGACCTTCAACAAAAGAAACCACCCTCCATCACTTTCAAGATCCACTTGTCGATTTGTTGTCAACTGATCCTGATATTAATTTTCTAGGTGTTGTTGTTGTTGGAACGCCGCAAAGTAACAAAATGAAATACTTTGTGGGAAATAGAACAGCAACTTGGTTGAAAAGTATGAGTTGTCAAGGAGCGATCGTCTCAACAGATGGTTGGGGTAATTCAGACGTTGATTTTGCCAATACATTAGAAGAAATCGGAAAACGTGATATTAGTGTGATTGGCTTAAAATTTATCGGAAAACAAGCGAAATTTGTTGTAGAAAATAATTACACGGACTTTGTTTTAGATTTTAATAAATCTGAAGAAGGAAAAGAGACCGAGGTAGTTGGGGAAAATACGATAGATTCTCGCGATGCAAGTAAAGCGCTTGCATCCATTAAATTAAAGATGAGAAAAGATAAAAGGTAAATTAACTTTTTGAAGGGAGTCATATAAAAATGAAATTTTCAAAAATGATGTCAGCAATTGATACACATACAGCTGGAGAAGCAGCTCGTCTAGTTATCGGTGGAATTCCCAAATTCCCTGGAAAAACTATGGCTGAGAAAAAAGAATATTTAGAAACACAAAAAGATTATTTAAGAACGTCTATTATGCATGAGCCTAGAGGTCATAATGAAATGTTTGGGGCATTTATTTGTGAGCCAGTTCACGATGAAGCTGATTATGGTATTATTTTTATGGATGCTGGTGGCTACTTAAATATGTGTGGACATAATACAATTGCAGCAATGACTGCAGCTGTAGAAACTGGTTGGGTTGATGTTGAGCCTGGTCAAAGAGAAGTAAAAGTTGTTCAAGATACACCTGCAGGAATTGTTCATGGAGAGGTTCATTTAAGTGAAGATTACTATGCAGAATCAGTATCATTTGAAAACGTGGAATCATTCTTATACAAAGAAGGCGTAAAAGTTAACGTGCCAGAAATTGGTGAATTAACAATTGATATCTCATTTGGTGGTAGTTTCTTTGCTATCTTACCAGCAACTGATTTAGGTATAGAAATCAAACCTGAAAACGCATCTAAATTCTCCGATGTAGGAATTAAAATCAGAGATGCTGTTAATGAGCAAGTAGAAATTCAACATCCGACATTAGAACATATTAAAACAGTTGATTTAGTAGAAATCTATGGTCCAGCAACAAGCCCAGATGCAACTTATCAAAATGTTGTTGTCTTTGGTGATGGACAAGTTGACCGTTCACCATGCGGTACTGGTACAAGTGCTAAATTAGCAACATTATATGCTAAAGGTGAAATGGGTATTGGGGATACATTTGTTTACGAAAGTATTTTAGGTACTAAATTTAAAGGCGAAGTAGTACGTACAGCGGAATTAGGCGATTATAAAGCTATCATTCCTCGCGTATCTGGTTCAGCAAATATTAACGGATTTAATACATTTTTAATTGATCCAAAAGATCAACTTAAAGATGGATTCGTATTGGGCTAGATAGGAAGGGAGTAAAAAAATGGTAGCAGTATTATTAGGTATTTTAGGTTTATTACTTCTTTACTACGTATTCTTCTTAGTGAAAGATTTAATTGCAAATAAAGCAAGTTTAGGAAATGAAAGTCTTCCGATTGCCATTGGAATAGGTTTTGTTACAGACTTTTTGGATACTTTAGGAATTGGTAGCTTCGCACCTACTACAATGTTATTTCAATTAACAAAATACATGGATGATGATAAAAAAATTCCAGGAACGCTTAATATAGCTCACACAATTCCTGTAATGATTGAAGCGTTTATCTTCATTAAAGTAGTTGATGTTTCACCAGTTACTTTATTATCACTTGTATTTGCAGCAATTATTGGTTCTTGGGTAGGATCTAAAACTGTAGCTAAATTACCTGAAAAGAAAGTACAACTTTACATTGGATTAGCTCTAGTTGTAACTGCCTTTTTAATGGCAGCTAGACAATTAGGCTGGCTTGATATGCTAGGCGCTGGTAATACAGCAACAGCCTTAACTGGTATTAAATTAGTTATTGGTGTTGTAGGAAACTTCATTTTTGGAGCTTTAATGACAATTGGTGTAGGACTTTATGCACCTTGTATGGCAATGGTATATATGTTAGGACTTAATCCATTGATTGCATTTCCAATCATGATGGCTTCTTGTGCTGGTTTAATGCCAGTTGCTGGAGTTGAGTTTATTAAAAATGGTAATTATTCAAGAAAAGGAACAATTGGTATTATTATTGGTGGCGTAATTGGGGTTGCGATTGCAGCTAAATTTGTAACTGATATGCCAATGGATGTTCTAACTTGGGTTATTATCGCAGTCATTATTTATACAGGTATTACTTATATCTTAAAGAGCAGAAAAACAGTAGCTTAATAATAAAGGACGAAAATAAAGCTCTTTTAATCTTTATTTTCGTCCTTTTTAATTTGTCTGTTAAAATAACAATATAATAGCGTTTTTATGGTATTGTTGTTTTAGTAGATAAGAGGAGATGACAACATGGAAAATTCAGAACAATTGATTGTATGCGGTGGCTGTAATGCTAAGATTGGACCAGGAGATTTAGGAGATTTACTTGCGGATTTACCAAAAGTAACGAGCGAGAAACTTTTAGTCGGGTTTGAAAACACGGATGATGCTGCTGTTATAAAAATTAGTGATGATCAAGTAATTATACAAACACTAGATTTTTTCCCAACGATGGTAACTGATCCTTATTTGTTTGGAAAAATCGCAGCAGCTAATGCATTAAGCGATATTTATGCAATGGGTGGTACCGTTTTATCTGCTTTAAATATTGTCGCATTTCCTGAAGAAAAGGATTTTCAAATATTAAAAGAAATTTTAAGAGGCGGGGCTGAGAAAGTTCAAGAAGCTGGTGGTATTTTAGCTGGTGGACACTCAATCCATGATCATTCCGTTAAATATGGTTTATCAGTTACAGGCACAGCAAGACCTGAGGAAGTTTTAATGAATAACGCAGGACAAATTGGTGATCATTTAATTTTGACTAAACCTTTGGGTGTTGGTGTCATTACAACGGGATATAGCGTTGGTGAAATTAGTAAAGAAGCCTTTGAAGTGGCGACAGACTATATGCAAACACTTAATAAATACGCAATGGATATTGCTAAAAAATATCCAATTAATAGTTGTACTGATGTGACTGGATTTGGACTTTTAGGTCATTTACATGAAATGTTACATGATGAATTCTCAGCAGTAATTGATAGTAATAATTTACCTTATTTTAAAGAAGCTTATACTGGAGCAAAAGAATTTATTTTAACAGCTGGTGGTCAACGAAATAGAAATTACTTAACAGAATTTGTTTCTTTTGAAGTAGATGATTTTGGTATTGAGGAACTACTATTTGATCCTCAAACGTCTGGCGGTTTATTAATTAGTATTGCAGAAAAAGATGCAGAAAAATTAGTTAAAGAGTTGAATGAAGCTGGAATTCCAGCTAAAGATTTTGGTCAAATAATTGAAAAAACAACGAACGAAATGATTGTTAAATAAGAAAGGTGAGATAGATATGTTTGAAATTGATGCAAGAGGGATGGCTTGTCCATTGCCAGTTATTAAAACTAAAAAAGCGTTGAAAGAAAATGAAAGTGTTACAACAATTGTTGATAACGATATTGCGACTCAAAACTTAAAAAAATTAGCTGAACAACTTGGTTTGACGTATCAACGAGAAGAAATTTCTAATACTCACTTTGTTACTGTCATTAGTAAAGAAGGTGCTCAGATTGAGATTTCTAATACAGTAAATACAGAAGAACTTGTACCGGAAAAAATTGGTTATACAGTAGCTATTGACACAGATGTAATGGGTAGAGGCTCAGATGAGTTAGGGGCTAATTTAATGAAAGCCTTTATTTATTCTTTACTTGAACAAGACGAATTACCTGAAACGATTATTTTTTATAACGGTGGGGTGAAATTAGCGGTTGAAGGCTCAGATGTGTTAGATGATTTAAAACAAATGAAAGAGCAAGGTGTGACGATCTATGCTTGTGGCGCTTGTTTGAATTTTTATGGCTTAACAGATCAACTTGCCATTGGAGAAATTACCAATATGTATCGTATCGTTGAAATGATGAGTTCAGCGATTAAAGTGGTAAAACCATAGGAGGCTATAAAGCATGAAAGAATATGGCGTACTTCTTTTTGAATCCACGCATCATGCGATGGAAGCTGAGAAATATCTTAAAGAAAAAAATCTTCCAGCTAGAATTATTTCAACACCAGAAAAAATTAAAGAAAGCTGTGGTTTTTCTTTAAAATATGATATTGAGGTTGAACAAGAAATTTTAGCGTTACTGAATCAACATGACATTTTATTTGAAGGCTACTTTCATGCAAGTGGTAAGGGGCTGAACATGACGTATAGAAAGGTTGGCTAAGGCATATGGCAGATATCGTAATTGGAACAGCTGGACACATTGACCATGGTAAAACGACGTTAATTAAAGGATTAACGGGCATTGAAACAGATACAACGAAAGAAGAAAAAACAAGAGGACTGTCAATTAATTTAGGGTTTGCTTATCTTGATTTACCTAATAAAAAACGCGTTGGAATTGTAGATGTCCCTGGACATGAAAAATTTATCAAAAATATGGTAGCTGGTCTTCCAGGTATTGATTTGATTTTGTTAGTTATCGATGCTGCAGAAGGAATCATGCCGCAAACAAAAGAGCATATTGATATTTTAACCTTACTCGGTATTCAACACTTTATGATTGTCTTAACTAAATGCCAAACAGTTGATGAAGATTTAAAAGAACTTGTAAAAGAGGATATTAAAGAACAATTATCTGATACAGTATTAAAAGATGCACCTTTAATTGAAACGGATGCTGTCGAAAAAATTGGGCTGGATGAATTAAAAATGGCGATTCAACACTTTGCTGAACAGATTCCAGAAAAAACTATTCAGGAAGTAGGCCGATTAAATGTTGACCGAGTTTTTTCTGTTAAAGGGTTTGGAACAGTTGTTACAGGAACGTTGATTGATGGTACTTTCAAAGTAGGGGATGAGTTGACAGTATTTCCAAGTGGCAAAAAGACTAAGATTCGAACAATTCAAGTTCATGAAACAGATAAAAAAGAAGCTTTTTCTGGGCAACGAACAGCACTTAATCTAACGAATATTTCTAAAGAAGAAATTTCAAGAGGGGACGTTTTAACGAATGGCGTTTCTCTTGAGGCGACGTGGATGCTAGATGCCAAAGTAGCATGTTTACCTCATGCTAAATTAGGCTTAAATTTATGGGACAGAGTGAGAGTGTTAGTTGGAACTCAAGAAGTTTTTGCTAGATTGGTACCAATTGGTCAAGAGAGAATTGAAGCTAATGAAGAAGGCTTTGTTCAACTTCGGTTAGAAGAACAGCTTGCTGTTAAAACGGGAGATAGATTTATTATGCGTGCTTACTCACCGATGGTTACTATTGGTGGGGGCCAGGTCTTGGACGCGGTACCTAGTAAGCATCGCCGCTTTAAACAAGATGTTTTAGATAGTCTGAAAGTCAAAGAAGAAGGAAATATGGATCACTTGATTTTAGACTTTTTAGTTAACCAACAAGCCATTGTTGGAACAGTTAAAGACATTAGTGATTACATGAATTTACCAAAGGATTCCGTTCAATCGATGTTAGTATCTCTTAAAGAAGAGGGAGCAGTTATTCAATTATCTGATTCTGAATGGGTTCACTTAAATAAATTGCAGCAAATTAAACGCCTTTTATATCAAGAGTTGGATCAATATCATAAACTTTATCGTTTGCGACCAGGGATGCCTCTAGAAGAGGTTAGGTCAAAAGTAAAAAATATATTAACACCAAAACAATTAGATAAAGTAGTGACACTATTAGCAGAAAATGACGACTTGAAACTATCTAATCATCGTCTATCTCATCCTGATTTTAAAATTGAATTAAATAAATATCAAGAAAAAGTAAAACAACAAATTGAAAAGAAAGTTATTCAATCTGGTTTTACACCACTTAAAAAAGAAGATTTAGCACAATTGGATGAAAAAAATGGAAAAGATGTTTTAGAGATGCTTGAAGGTCAAAGTTTAGTATCATTAACATTTGAGTATGTTATTAGTCAAGAATACTATCAAAAATCAGTGGACTTAGTAAAAGCTTTTATCCGCAAAAACAAGTCAATGACGATTGCTGATTTTAGAGATATGACTGAGTCAAGTCGTAAGTCATCCATGCTAATTTTAGAATGTTTAGATGAACAACGGGTAACAAAGAGAGTTGACAATACACGTGAATTGATGGAAGGGTAGGGAAAAGTCATGTCGATTTATTTTGATAATGCGGCAACGACAGCTAAGAAACCAAAAGAAGTTGCTGAGGCAGTCTACCAAACGTTACTTTCAGGAGAATATGGAAACCCAGCGAGAGGAAGCCATGATTATTCTTTAAATAGTTTTAGAACAGTTGCTGCGGTAAGAGAGCAGATTAAGGAATTAGTGTCCGCACCAGCAACTTATGAAGTCGTATTTACTAACAACGCTTCTACGTCTCTTAATATGATGCTAAAAGGCCTGATTAAACCTAATGCTCATGTAATTACGACTTCTTGGGAGCACAATGCGGTTTTACGTCCCTTGTATCAGCTAGTCGCTACTCAAAATGTAACACTTGATATAATAGAGAGTGACGAAATAACGGGACATTTGAGAGTGTCAGATATTGAAGATAAAATCACGGATGAAACAACTACGATTGTTGTGGATCATGGCTCAAATGTCACAGGGAATATTATTGATTTAGAAGAAATTAAAGAAATTGCGCAAAAATATAAATTAACCTTAATTGTTGATGGTTCACAAACGATGGGACAATACCCTATTTCGTTAGCAGATGGTGTGATTGATGCTTTTTGTTTCACAGGTCATAAATCACTTTACGGTCCAACGGGAACAGGTGGTATTTGTTTAAAAAGAGAACTAGAAAAAGAATTAGTCCCCTTACTTACTGGAGGAGATGGTATGCAGTCGTTTTCTAAAACTCAACCTCAAGAGCTACCAGTTTTACTTGAGGCAGGAACAATGAACGTTGCAGGAATTCGTGGTTTAAGCGCGGGAATAGATTATGTGAACAGCTTAGGAGTCGCCTCTATTCATGAGCATTTACTAAACTTGAGTAATCATTTTGTTTCAGGAATAAAAGACTTATCAAATGTGCAACTGTACGGTCAATTTAATGCCAAAAGATGTGGTGTGGTATCCCTTAATATTATAGGTATTGACTCAGCAACAGTTAGTGATTGCTTGTGGGAAGATTATGGTATTGCGATTAGGCCAGGTTACCATTGTGCTCCATTAATGCATGAGGCTTTGGGAACTAAAGAACATGGAACCTTACGCTTTTCTTTTTCCTCATTTAACACTTTAGAAGAAGTGGATATCGCAATAAATGCAATTAGTGAATTAAGTAAGGAAGTGGATGAATAAATGATAGACGCAAAACAATTAGCTAACTTGCCTTCTGTTGATTATTTGTTGAAGCATGTAGAATTAAGTAACTTAGTAGATGAATCACCTCAAACGTTTAAAGAAAGTGTTCAGTCTATTTTAAAAGAGATTAGAGCTAATTTTATTTCAGGAAAAATAGAGAGTTTACCAAGTGAAGAGGAAATTATCGTCGAGATTTTAGCGCTTCAAAAGAAGAGTTCTTCATTTTCTTTACAACAAGTAATTAATGCAACAGGGACGATTGTGCATACTAATCTAGGGCGTTCGCTTTTAAGTGAAAAAGTAAAAGAACAACTAGAGAAGGCGGCTTTTTCATATACTAACTTAGAGTATCAGTTAGAAATAGGACAACGTGGGTCACGCTATCAGCATCTTGAAAAGGTTGTTCAAAAATTGACAGGAGCAGAATCTGTTGTAGTGGTTAACAATAATGCAGCGGCTGTGATGCTTACTTTAAGCACGTTAATACCAAATAAAGAAGTTATTATTTCAAGAGGTGAACTAGTTGAAATTGGTGGTTCGTTTAGAATTCCAGAAGTTATTGAATTAAGCGGTGGCAAAATAAAAGAAGTTGGAACAACCAATAAAACTCATGTTGAAGATTATGAACGTGTTTTTTCTGAAGATACTGGAGCAATTATGAAAGTTCATACGAGTAATTACCGGGTAATTGGCTTTACAGAATCTCCCTCAATCGAAGATTTATCAGCATTAGCACATAAACATCAAGTTCCTTTAATCAATGACTTAGGCAGTGGTTTGTTGATTGACATGCAGCAATTTGGACTACCATATGAGCCAACGATTCAGGAAAGTTTGGCGCAAGGGTGTGATGTCGTAATGTTTAGTGGGGATAAGTTGTTAGGTGGCCCACAAGTTGGTGTGATAGTTGGTAAAAAAGAATTTATCGAACCAATGAAAAAAAATCAATTGTTAAGAGCTTTGAGAGTTGATAAATTAACACTAAGTGCTTTAGAAGCAACGCTATCTTTATATTTAGAACCTGAACTTGCAATCAAGGAAATACCAACATTAAAAATGATTAGTAAAAGTTATGAGACTTGTTTGCATGATGCTATTTATCTTGAAGAAGAATTGAAAAAGAAACAATTGCCACTTCAAATTGAGAGGATTTCTGGAAAAAGTCAAGTTGGTGGTGGCTCTTACCCAGAATATCAGTTGCCAAGCGAATTAGTAAGTGTGTTTAATCCAGAGATGACAACGGTACAATTGGAAGAAAAATTGAGAAACTGTGAAATTCCGATTATTACAAGAGTGAGAAATGACCGTATTTTATTTGACGTCAGAACCTTAACTCACAAAGAGATGATAGTGATCTCTGAACAACTAGAAAAATTATTTAAGTAATTAGGAGAGAGTCTTTATTTAGGACTCTTTTTTGATGCTAATATAGTTGATTTTTCTGATAATTATAGTATGATGGCCTTTAAAATAATTTAAAGGAGGCGTCTAAATGATGTTACGAGAAATGACAAGAAAAGATAATCAAGGAGTGAAGGCATTGGTTCAGCGTTCACTTAAATTATTAGGTCTTGATAAACCAGGAACTGCATACTACGATCCAGAATTAAATGATTTATATTCTTTTTATCAAAAAGAAAACAAAGGGAATTATTGGGTGATTGAAGAAAATGGTGTTATTGTTGGCGGTGTAGGTATTGCCTCTTTTAATGAAATTATTTGCGAATTACAAAAATTATATGTTGATACGTCTGTACAAGGAAAGGGCTTAGCTAGTCAATTAATGAATCAAGCCTTATTATTTGCAGAAAATAACTATGAAGCTTGTTATTTAGAAACTCATTCGGATCTAGGTGTAGCCTGTCAATTATATGATAAATACGAATTTGATTTGTTGAGTGGTCCCTTAGAAGGTTCTGTTCATTCTGCTATGGACAAATGGTATTTGAAAAAATTTAAATAGATAAAAAAATAAAAAGAAGTAGTATTAAGCATGTTATAATAAGCAGTATTAGGCGGTGAGATTATGGCAAAAAAATACACAAAAAAGTTAATACACGACACATTTATTTCCATGCTCAATGAACAACCTTTAAAACGAATTTCAGTGAAAGATCTTGCACTTCATTGTGAGATAAATCGAAATGCTTTTTATTATTATTATGCGGATATTTATGAGTTACTTTCAGAAATATTTGAAACCCAATTACAATTAGTGATTAATGAGTTTAATGCATCAAATTCTTGGGAAGAAAGCTTTATTAAGGCAACAGACGTAGCTTTGGCTAATAAAAAAGCCATTTATCATGTATATGATTCTATGCAACAAGATGCATTAGTTAAATTTATTTTTGATATTTCCGGAAATATGATGAAAGAATACGTTAAAAGAGAAAATGAAACGATTCATGCTTCTGAGACTGATCAAGGATTGATTGCAGGCTTCTATCAGTGTGCGTTAACTGGAATGGTCGTAAGATGGCTACAAACAGGTATGAAGGAAGAACCACAAGAAATTGTTGAAAGAATTGGTTATTTATTTGATGGTAATATTGCTATTTCATTAAAGAGAAGTATTGAAAAATAAATTTAGGCAGATTAGGCAGAGTGCCTAGTTTTTACACAATAAGTAGTGAATGTTAGATTTTCTAGCATTCTTTTTTTGTGTCTAATGTTATTTTTTTGCTAGGGAAGTATACTAAATATGTTGAAAAAATAAGACAAACAATGAAAGCTGGGATTTTTCATGGAATTAAAAACATTTGACCCAAGATTAACGTTAACAAACGGTAGTTATCACGCATTAGTTCAAGCTAGAAAGCCTGAAGGTATTGATAATAAGAAAGCGTATCTAATTGGAACAGGGATTGCGTCACTTGCTGCAGGTTGTTTTTTAATTCGAGATGCACATATGGATGGCAGTAAAATAGTTTTCTTAGAACAACTTGATAAAGCTGGTGGTTCTCTAGATGGAGATGTGAGACAAAATGTTGGTTATGTAGCACGTGGTGGACGAGAAATGGGTCATCATTTTGAAGTGCTATGGAGCTTGTTTAGTTCATTACCTGCTACAGAAGATCCTAGTATGAGTGTTTTAGATTATTTTTATTATACAAATTATGATGATCCTAATTACAGTAATTGTCGTGTAACTGAAAACTGTGGTAAACGTTATGATAATGGCAAGTTTAATTTAGGACAAGATTTGGCAAAAGAACTAGCTAGTTTTGTTATGATGAAAGATGACGTTTTGGAAAACAAAACAATTGAGGATATTTTTTCTCAAGAATTAATAGATAGTGATTTTTGGCTATATTGGCGAACAATGTTTGCTTTTGAAAATTGGCATAGTGCATTAGAAATGAAACTTTATATGAATCGATTCATTCACCATGTGGATGGCTTACCAGATTTATCAGCATTACAATTTTCAGAACACGATCAATATACCTCATTTGTATTACCAATGGTGAAATATTTAGAAGATCACGGAGCTAAATTTGAATATGGTGTAACAGTTGATAATGTTATTTTTGATATTAATGACCAACACAAAATAGCAAAAAAAATTGTCGCTACAGACGGTACAGGAAAAGATGCTTCCATTAATTTAACTGAAAATGACCTTGTTTTTATTACTAATGGTTCTATTACAGAAGCGTCAGGTTACGGTGATGATAATACACCGGCCCCATTTAACCGCGAATTAACAGGATGTTGGAACTTATGGGAAAATATTGCAAAACAATCCTCTGAATTTGGAAATCCTGAAAAATTTAATTTTGATTTGGAACAATCCAATTGGGAATCATGTACAGTGACTTGCCATAATGATCGCGTGCCTAAATATATTGAAAAAATAACTAAACGTTCACCATATGGTGGTAAAACAGTGACAGGAGGAATTGTGACAGCTAAAGATTCTTCTTGGTTGTTAAGTTGGACTATTAATCGCCAAGCTCAATATTTAGAACAACCTAAAGATGATGTTATTGTTTGGGTATATGGTTTATTCTCAGACGTTGAGGGAGATTACATCAAAAAAACAATGAGAGATTGTACAGGTAAGGAGATTACTAAGGAATGGTTGTATCATTTAGGTGTTCCAGTTGGAGAAATTGACGAATTATCTGAAACTTGTACAGCTGTACCAGTTATGATGCCTTATATTACTGCACAATTTATGCCTAGACAACAAGGCGACCGTCCATTTGTTGTTCCAAGTAAAGCAGTTAATTTTGCCTTTTTAGGCCAATTTGCAGAAACGTTGGATGATCCAGGACGTGACACTGTGTTTACGATAGAATATTCAGGTAGAACCGCAATGGAGGCTGTCTATGTACTAACTGGTGTTGAAAAAGGTGTGCCAGAAGTCTTTAATTCACGTTATGACATTCGCTATTTATTGTATGCAGGTCTAAGTTTACTTGATGGTGAAAAACCAGATATTAAATTACCTCATTTGATTAAACATGAGTTAACTAAGAAAATAAAAGATACTGAAATTGAGGCGATTTTAGAAGAATATCATATTATTTAATATTTAATAAGAAAGTCGTTTTACTTTGAGCTACAGTAGTCAAAGTAAAACGGCTTTTTTTATTTATTGATTATAAATCTTTCGTGGGTACCACGCCCAACTATAAGTTTTCCAGAAGTTGCTAAAACTGAAAAAGTAATTCTTTTTCGATCAACCTCAATAATTTCTGCAGTGATATCAACTTCCGAACCAAGAGGCAATCCCTTTTCATGAGAAATATTCACTTTTGTACCAACCGATGTTAATTCTTCTGGTAACAGTTCATTAAGTAATCTGTAACTAGCAGACTCCATTTCTTGAATCATGTCTGGTGTTGAAAAAACATCAGGAATTCCCGCTTCAAACCGAGAAGCAATATTATCTTTAGTGACTAATACATGTTTTTTATACGTTTTACCGATTTCAATCGTCATTCTTATTCCCCTTTAAAATTATTTATACTAATCATACGCTATGAGAAACAGCTTTGACAATTAGAAAAGCCAAAATGTTTTTATCTATCAAAAAAAGACTCTATTTCACGAAAAAAATGTTATTAATTGAAGATAATTATTAATTGTTGATTTTTTGTTAAGAAATTATTGTATAATATAGCATAGTAAATAAATAACAAGGAGTTATTTTATATGATTATTTTGGAGAATGTAAAAAAAAAATATGGAACAAAAGAAGCTTTAAAAGGATTGTCTTTAACTATACCTGAAGGGAAAATATTTGGCTTTTTAGGTCATAATGGTGCTGGAAAATCAACGACTATTAAAATGCTAGTTAGCATAACTGAACCAACGTCAGGCAATATTTTATTTGATGGTAAAAAGTTAGAAGATAATCGTTTAGAAATAAAGAAAAGAATCGGATATGTACCTGATACACCTGATATATTTTTACAGTTAACAGCTATGGAGTACTGGAATTTAATCGCTGCAGCATTTGATTTAAGTGAAGACAAAATGAATCAACAGATTAATTATTTAGCTGATTTATTTGATATTAAACATCAAGTAAATAATGAAATTGATAGCTTTTCTCATGGTATGCGCCAAAAAGTTATTGTAATAGGGGCATTATTATCCAATCCTGATATTTGGATTTTAGATGAACCACTTCAAGGGCTTGACCCTCAAGCGGCCTATGATTTGAAGGAATTGATGAAAGAACACACCAAAAATGGTAAAACAGTCATCTTTTCAACTCATATTTTAGATACTGCTGAACAGTTATGCGACGAGTTAGCGATTTTAAAACATGGCGAGTTAATTTATAATGGGGCAGTTTCAGATTTATTAGAAGAGCATCCAGAGAAATCTCTTGAAAGAATATATTTGGAAATGATTGGTCGAGAAGCCGAGCAAAGTCACAGCAATGAAGAGGAATCTGATTTTGGAGGTCAAGAGGATGAATAATTCAAAACGTCAACTTTTGGAATTGTTCAAGGTAAATTTATTATATGCTAATCCTCAAGCAACCAGCCAATTAAGAAAAAAAGGAAAATATGGAAATGCTATCGCCAAAAGTTTGTTGCTTCAGCAACTTATGTTAGGAACTGTTTTTACGTTTATTTATGGTATGAGTATGTTTGTCATTGATTTTAAGGTATACCCAGGCCTGTTTACAAATTACATGGGAATGTTTAGCATATTGAGTTTTGCTCAAGGTGTTTCTGTTGTATATAATGTGTTTTTTGATAGCAAAGATTTCGAAGATTATTTACCATTGCCATTTACACAAAAGAGTATTTTTCTGGCAAAATCGTTGATTGTTGGCTTCTTTTTATTACCGTTCATGTTGCCTGTTATATCACTATTTATTTTAACGGCTTTTAGAAGCCAGTTATTGCTACCGTTAATGATTCCATTTAGTTTAATTCTAGCTGTGTTATATCTCTGTTTATTTATCAGTATTATTATTTATTTGGTATCCTTTTTGGTTCAAACAAAAGTGTTTCAACGATTTAAAACAAGTTTAACAATTTTACTGATGTTTATTCCTTCAGTTGGAATGGTTATTGGGATGATGTATATGAACCAAAGGCAAAGTGAGATGTTTGATTCAAAAGCTATGCCAGACCAATCGGTTATTACCATTTTGAAACCATTCCACGAAATGTTGACTAATCCATTATCTAGTTATGGTTTAATCAGTTTGTTAGGTATTATTTTTTGCTTATTGGTAATGAGTTATTTGATCAAGCGTCAAATTTTACCAAAATTGTCTCATCAAACCGCTTCCTTTAAAGTAAGCCGAAAAAAAGTTGCGTATCAAGGTATAAAAAAACAATTAATTCGCTATCACTTTGGTTTGATTAAAAATCCAACACTGCAGATTCAAGTATTAACGTCTGTTGTTATTTTCCCATTAATCATTCTATTACCAATGGCCTTTAATGGAGGAATTAATTTTAGTGGATTACCTTATAGTTATTTCATTGTATTTGTTGTTGGTGGAATTACTTTTTCCTTTTTCACTTTAAGCTCTAACTCTTTGGCTAGTGTGATTATCTCTTTAGATCGAAGTAATTTAATTTTTCTTAAGTCTTTACCGATATCATTTAAAGGGTACATAAAATTAAAATTTAATTTTGCTTTTCTTTTTCAAGTGATTTTAACAACGATTGTTTTGGTTATTACATCTATATTGATACAATTACCAATCTTATTAATGGTGGCTTTATTATTTGGAAACACATTAAGTTGTTATGCAGGGACTTCCTTTTATTTGAAGAAGGATTCAAAAACATTGTCACTTAATTGGACTAATATTAATCAGCTATTCAGCAGAGGAGCGGGCGGGTTTCAAATTGTCGTAACTATTTTAGGAACAATGTTTATTGGTAGTATTTTAATAATTATTCTCGTTACTTGGTTAAATGTGTCGTCTCATGTTTTATTGATTAATGTTGTTATTTTAGCTATTGTGCTTATTCTTTTTATTGGCTATCAACTTAAAATTAATAAAACCTTTTGGAATGAAATGAAAGAATAGGATGAGAAGTAGTGGAAAAAGATCTGTTGAATCTTTTAGATACACAAAATAAAATCATGATTAACATGTTAGATTTAATTTCTGAAAGTCATCGGTGGTATACGGTAAATGAAATAAGTCATGAATTAAATGTTGTTGAAAGAACTGTTCAGCGCTATGTTCATCGATTGAAAGAATTAATAGATGATTACAATGAAGAAAGAAACCATCATGTGTCTATTAGTTATGAAAAATATAAAGGCGTTCTACTTGAAATTGACCGTGGTAGTAATTATATGGAGCTAAAAAGTTATATTTTAGAAAATGATGAAACAATGAAAATTTTTAAATTGATTATTTTTGAAGAGTTTCAATCTATTTCAAAATACGCAGCAGCTGAATTTGTTAGTGAGAACCTTGTTAGAAAATCATTGAAAAAAATCAAAGAATTTTTAAATATGTATCAACTTACATTATCAAGAAGCACGTTTATCATTGAAGGAGAAGAAAAACAAATTCGGTTGATAGTTTATATTAGTGGCTGGATTATTTTTAAAGGAGTCACTTGGCCATTTGATTTTATTAGTCAAGACAAAGTTTATTTATCAGTGGACAGTTTTTCAGAGGAATTAGAAATAGGTTTTTCGGTTATTCATAGAAAACAAATGGCTTATATGCTAGCTGTTAATATTCTAAGGTTAAGAAAAAAACATGTTATTGAAATGGAAGAAGATTGGAAAACGTATGCTAATTTACCTAAGTTGATTGATCGTTTACCTGTATTGAATACATTCATTGAAGATTATAATATTTATATTGAATCAGAACTTTATTTTTATTTAATTCTTATTCAGTTAAAACCTAAGCTTTATGAATCAACAACTTATTGTGATAGTGTATTGAATTATCATAAAAAAATGAACTCTAATGTTTATCAAGCAACAGAGCAATTTATGGATTTATTTAGTCAAAAAATGATTGCTATACCAAATGAATTGAAGGAACGTTTTTTTGTTACTAGTTTTTGTGCACATTTATTTTGTCATTTGTTTTCAAATATTCAAGTTGATATTGATGGTTATATGATCTTTAAAGATTTAGAAAACGACTACCCTAACTTGAAAATAGAGTTATCAAATATGATTAAAGAGCTTCATCAAAGTAATCCTGATCCTTTATTTTTAAGAGAAAACTTTTTGCTACAAAAGTATATGTTGTTGTTTTCTTCTGTATTACCTTTGACGTATTTTGAGCCTATTATTCAAGTTTTTTTAGATACAGATTTACCGTATTTTGTCAAAAACAATGTGACAGAACAAATTGCTAATCGATTTAAATATGAGTTTAACATAGCTTTTATAAATGAAAATGTTCTTGATACAGCAGATTTAATATTAACAAATATTCCTAATGTGTTAGAAGAAGAGTTACGATTTTCCAATAAGGTTCACTTGTTTGAATTTCCTTTTAGTCAAAGAGATTTTGCGGAAATAGAACGTAAAATGAAGGGGATATCTCAAAACAGACTAATAGACATTTAATTAATTATTTACAAGTTTAGAACCTGTGTTAAAATGAAATACAGTTAATAATATTGGAGGTAGAGTTTGTGTTTATAAAAAAAGGGACGTATTTTTTGTTGTCAACGATTGTTTTAGGTAGTTTGGCAACGGTGGTACCGACATTTGTTGAAGCAACAGATGAGCAAGTTGGTAAAATTGAGATGACGGAAAAATCAACTCAGGAGTCAGAACCAAGTGAAAAAGTTGGAGAATCATTACCAGAAGAGTCAGAAGTTAATAATAAAATGGATATTAAAGCCGCAGATGAAGGATTAGAAGACGGTAACACTCATGAAGATGCTGAAGAAGAGGATGAGTTTTATTATCCAAGTAATCGATCAGATTTAACCTCAAGTTTTCGTTCTTACGCAGCACCTAGAGCTAAAAATGATACTATTTCAATAACAGATGTGAATAAACCAAGAGCAGATTTTATTGATGTTTCCTCTCATAATGGTTATATTTCTGTAGAAGAGTACAAAGTTATTCGCTCATATGGTGTTAAAGGAGTTGCAGTTAAGTTAACTGAAGGAACAGGTTATAGAAATCCTGAAGCAAAAAATCAAGTAGCCAATGCAAAAGCGGCAGGGTTAGTTGTTTCGGCTTACCATTATAGTTGGTTTGAAAATGAAGCAAGAGCAAGAAAAGAAGCTCAGTATTTTGCTCAGATGGCCAATGAACTTGGTTTACCTAAATCAACTTTAATGATTAATGACTTAGAAGATGGAAAAATTAAGTATAAAGATAATCATACAAAAAATGCGAAAGC
>NZ_JAVWHO010000001.1:176548-193154 GCF_036639995.1 Vagococcus sp.
TAGAGATTACTAAAAAAGGTTACTCTACATGGTCAAATTTTGATTGGAAATACCGAGATACAACAGATAATTTATATAAAAAGAAATTCCAAGCTAAAGGACGCTATCAACACCAAAATGGGGCAACTTACTTTTCGTTATATGATGCTGATGGTAAATGGTATGGTTATTTAAATGCAGAAGCAACTTCAGACTTAAAAGGTCCAGAAGGTAACTACCTATCAGATGGTCGTTATGTGTCAATTAGTAAAGATAATTATACGGTTTGGAATAATTTGGATTTTAGTAAAGTAAAAGCACAAACTAAAGACTTGTATCAAAAAACGTACCAAGCTAAAGGTAGATATGAACATTTTAATGGTGATACTTACTATTCACTTTATGACAATAAAGGAACTTGGTTAGGTTATTTAAATGTACGAGCTGCTAAAACAATTGATAGTAAGAATGGTGCATATATATCAGATGGCCGTTATGTCACTGTAAGTAAAAAAGGCTATGATTCTTGGCGTAATTTCTCTTGGGTAAAGAAAGAGTCGACTGAAAATATTTATGATAAAACATTTTTAGCTAAGGGGCGTTATGAAAACTTTAATGGAGCAACTTACCTGTCTTTATATGATGAAAAGGATACATGGTATGGTTACATTAATGAAAATGGAGTGAAGATCGGCGAAGGTGCTCAAGGAGCGTATCTATCAGACGGACGCTATGCTACGGTGATAGCTGATAAAGATGATTTATATAATGATTTCAATTGGAAGGTTAGAAAGTCAACCAATGATGTATTTGAAAAAACATTCCAAGCACGCGGGAGATACCAACATATGAATGGTAAAACCTATTATTCGTTGTATGATAATCAAAATAAGTGGCAAGGTTATGCTAAATCAGACTCAGTGAAATTTGGCGGTGGTAAACAAGGTGCATATATATCAGATGGTCGAACAGTTTCAATTGTGAAAAAAAATTATTCTCTTTGGGGCAACTTTGGCTTTAATAAAGTTAAAGGAAATACGACTAAATTAATGAACGAACAATACATAGCAAGAGGTCGTTACGAGCATGGAAATGGTAACACTTATTTTTCATTGTTCGACAAAGATGATAATTGGTTAGGCTACTTAAATGCTGATGCCACTGAGATTTTAAAATAAAAAATCAAAATGAGATTAACTCTTTAATTTTAGAGTTAATCTCATTTTTTAGTATCTTTTTAATGTTAGTGGTACGAGACGATTAAAAAATGGTTCAGATTTTTTCTTAACCCAATCCCTAATGAGTAGAATCCAAAAGATTGACCAAATGGTAAAGGAAGCTAAGAAAAGAATTAGTTGAGTTGACACAATGTAAATATTTTCAGAGGGTTTACTATTCATCACAATAGTTAGTTGACTAATAACTGAAGGAAAATAAATAATGATAAAACGATAAGTTAGTTTTAATATATCTTTTGACGTTGCCATAGAAAATTTGATTTTAACTAGTTTCCCACCTAATGTTTTTCCATTAGTTAACACAGGGAAAATCACGATAAAGAAAAAGACGCTAAGAGTATTAAAAACAAATAAATGATTTCCTTGATAAAAAATCATGGAAAGAATAGAACCAATAAATCTAGCAATCATCATGCTAACGAATATTTCTAAAAGTTGAGCACCGTATGAGGCTAACTGATTATGTTGATATAGGGTGTCTTTTTGTTTAATTTGATCACGGCTAGGAATTAGCATGAGTAAAATAGGAGCGGTAAAGAAACCAATCATTCCACCCAAGGTATTCATGAGTAAGTCATCAACATCAAATAAGCGATACGGATAGGCATAGTAGCCAAAAAGAGCAGTTAATTGAGATACTTCAAAAAATAGAGTAACAGAAAATGTGATGAATAAGGCTAAGTACCATTTACTAGCTTTCTTTAGAAAATAGCGTAAATAGACACCTAAGGGAAAAAGTAATGCAACATTGAAAGCAACCTCTAAAAAGGTAAAAGATTTAAGAAGTGTTGGATAGGTTTTAATGTTAGTAGGTTGAAATCCAGGAACTTCTTTAAAATTATGAATCATGTTAAATGGTTTTAATTGAGTGAAAATATGATTTTTAAACTCTAATGTATTATTTCTATCTTTTGGAAGTGGTAAACTTACTAAGAAAAAGGCTGTTAAGCAGTAATAAATAAAACTAAAAATAACTAAATTTCGCCAAAAACTAAAATAACCGTGTTTTCGGTATTGATAAATGGTCCAAGGTACTGTTCCTAAAAATGCGATAATGGCAAAAGCAAAAAATGCAGTTGATAATGGAATAGCGTATGAGGGCATTTGTCATTCCTCCTTTTAGTCCATTTTATTAAAGGATGCTTTCAAAGTACAGTTATAAGATGAAAAAAGAGCTAACAATTTTGTAAGGAAATTGTTAGCTCTTTTTTTACTGGTTGTTATTTAGTTGTAGTTGTTCATTCTTCCATGACCACGTCCATGATTTCCATTTCGATGACCATTCCCATTCATAGGACCATTTCTGTGACATCCATTTGAATTTTGTTGATAATTTTGGTTTTCTTCTGAAACAGTGCTGCCAGTAGCTTGGTTTTCACTAGTTTTGTTTTTGGTATTTGTGTCATTTTTTACTTCTTCATAGTAATCACATTGATTGTTGTGATAACCACTTTTAGTTCCTTTACAATAGGTTGATCCATCTTGCATTGGATGATTTTCTACTTCACAATAAGTTTTGGAAACAGTTTTCTCAGATGTGTTTGAATTTTGATTGGTAGTACTTGCTAGAGTTATTGTTCCTGCCACTAAAAAAATACTCAACACACTTAAAATACTTGCGATAATCATTTTTCTTTTCATTTTTTATCTCTACCTTCTACAATTATTTGATATAGTAAGTATATAAGACAAATGTGGCAGAATTATGTCATAAAAAATATAACAGGAGATTATCATGAAACTATTGCTTGTAGAGGATAATAAACAATTAAGAAGTATGTTGAGTCGTTTTTTAGAAAATGAAGGCTATGATGTTCTTGAGGCTGAGACTGGAGAAATAGGCTTAGCTTTTTTTGATCAAGAAATCATTGATTTAGTTTTGCTTGATATTATGTTACCTGGAATAGATGGTTTTGAAGTATGTCAAACAATTAGGCAGTCATCAATGGTTCCGATTATTATGATTACAGCTAAAAGTGAAGATCATGACAAGATCCTTGGCTTGGATGTTGGAGCAGATGATTATATTGTTAAGCCATTCTCCCATAAGGAAATAGCTGCAAGAATTCGAGCTATTATGAGACGAGTGGAACCTCATCAAAAGAATAAAAAAGAATTAATAGGATTGATTGTCGAGGCGAAAACTTATGAAGTTAGTTTATTTGAACAATCGGTCCATGTGACTAAAAAAGAGTTTGAGTTATTACATCATTTTATTAATCATCCTAATCAAGTGTTTACAAGAGATCATTTATTAGATATTGTTTGGGGAATCGATTATTTTGGTGATTTTAGAACTGTAGACAGTCATATTAAACGATTAAGAGAGAAATTAAAGACAAATGAAAAGACCAATTGGCAAATCAAAACGATTTGGGGAAAAGGATATTTATTTGAGGTGATAAATGAATGAAAGAACGAAAAATAGTCACTCGTCTAATTAGAAATTACACAACTATTCTGGTTTTGTTTGCAGGAGTTATGTTGGCTATATTTTTTACTTTATTAAATAAACAGGTAACGATTATTCAACAAGAGCAATTGAAAGAGCAAGGGGATATAATTGCTGAAAATTTGGTTTCAGAAGAAAACATGACTGAAAAGAACGAAAACATGTCTGGTCATGGGAGAATGATGGGACGAATGAATCACCAGAATACATCAAATTCTTACTTAAATTTGATTGGTAAACTATCAAAAGACGATATCTATATAGTAGATGAATCAGGTACACCCTTGTATAGTGGTCATATGATGGATGAGAATATTAACGAACTTGATTCAGATGCCTTAGAAATCTTGGGAAAAATTAACGAGAAAAGAAAGCCGTTGTTTTTTGAGCAAGGGGATTTAGGAAATAACAAAAGACTTGGTTATGGTGTTCCCCTAGTAAATGATCAAAATAAAATGTATGGTAGTGTGATAGTGTTATCTCGAAAAGATAAAACGCTGACCCAATCTTTTGCGGATTATCATTTATTAATTTGGAGTGTGAGTATAGCATTAATTATTACGGTTTTTATTTCGATTGGAATGGCTAAAAAATTTGTTAAACCAATCCATGATATGGAACAATTTACTGATGATTTAATTAAGCAGAAATACAGTAGTACACTGGATATAAAAACCAAAGATGAGCTAGCTACTTTGGGAAGTAAATTAGCTGTTTTAAGTGATCGGTTAGCTTTTGCTAAAAATGAACAGGATAATAAAGAGAAAAGTCAGAAATTATTTTTATCACAAATTTCTCACGAATTAAGAACGCCAGTTATGGTGATTAAAAATTCTCTTGAAACATTGAATAGCGATTTTTTAAATGAAACTGAAAAAAAGGATTATATACATCATTTGATGAAAGAAACAGAGCAACTTAACTTACTAGTAAATGATTTACTAGAACTTAGTCGTTTACAGTCAACAGAATTTTCAATAATAACTGAAGAATTAAATCTGAATTATGTGATCCAAGATAGTATGAGATCGTACCGCCCAATATTAAAGGATAAAAATCAATCGATTTCTTTTGAAAGTGATATAAATGAAGAGCCGATGTTTGTAGGTGATTATCAAAGATTGTTGCAGTTAATGAAAATTTTAATAGACAATGCGTCAAAATATAGTGCTGATAATTCTGTGATAGATGTTCATCTAAAAAAAGTTGGAAATAATTATGAAGTTAGTGTTAGGAACACACCTAATTTTGAAATAGACGAAGTGAGAATGTCACATATTTTTGATGCATTTAATCGAGGTAGTGAAAAACAAGAGAATGGGCATGGTCTTGGGTTGACGATTGCTGAGCAAATTGTAAAAAGACATTTTGGTAAAATTTATTTTCAAATTATTGATAATTCTATGGTAGAAGTAGTGATTAAACTCTAATGATTAAAAAAAAGTCAAAAAGATTTGATGTTTTTTTCTTCAATAGCGTGAAAAAATCTATAAAAAAGTGTTAATAATATGAAAAGAATGAGTGTAAGTCTTTAATTTATTGCTTTTTTCCAGTATACTTGTAAATTGAAACGCTACATGTTGAAGAGCCAAGAAATGCTCTTTTAAATTATTAGATAAACGGAGGATTTTAGAATGTGTGGATTTGTAGGATATATTAATCATTCAACAATCGCGTCAGAAACGCTAAAAAAAATGACAGATAGAATTGTTCATAGAGGACCAGATGATGAGGGCTTTTATCAAGATGATTCAATTGCTATGGGATTTAGAAGATTATCAATCATCGATTTAGACCATGGAGCTCAACCAATGAGTAATCAAGATGATACTAAAGTATTAACTTTTAATGGTGAAATTTACAATTATTTAGAATTAAGAGAAGAATTAATTGGTTTAGGTTATACATTTAAAACAGATGTGGATTCTGAAGTTTTAATTCATGGCTACGATGCTTGGGGCGAAGGCTTATTAGACCGTATTCGTGGAATGTATGCTTTTGTTATTTATGACAAAAAAAATCAAGAAGTTTTTGGAGCAAGAGACCATTTTGGTATTAAACCTTTATATTATTACAAAGATGAAGAAAACTTTATGTGGGGATCTGAAATCAAAGCATTTTTAGACCATCCAGGATTTGTTAAAGAATTAAATGAAGAACTATTACCTATTCATTTAAGTTTTGAATACATTCCAAGTGATGAAACAATGTTTAAAAATGTGTACAAATTAAATCCAGGACATTTCTTCAAATTTAAAAATAATAAATTATCTATTCAAGAATATTATCATTTTGAATTCAAAGAAGATAAATCTGTTGATATGGAAACAGCTAAAAAACAAATTGTTGAAACCGTTCAAGAATCAGTCAAAAAACATATGATTGCTGATGTTGAAGTAGGAAGTTTCTTATCAAGTGGGATTGATTCAAGTTATATTTTAAATGAAGCATCAAAAGACCGTGATATCACATCATTCTCTTTAGGTTTTGATGATGAGAGAATTAGTGAACTACCTTGGGCGGAACAATTTGCAGAAGAAATCAAACAAAAAAATGTGCCGATCATGATTGATGATGAAGATTTCTTCAATATTATTCCAAAGGCAATGTATCACATGGATGAACCATTATCTAATCCTTCAGCGTTACAACTTTATTTCTTATCAAAAGAAACAAGTAAACATGTTAAAGTTGCTCTTTCTGGCGAAGGTGCAGACGAGTTCTTTGGTGGATACAATACATATTTAGAAGCTAATACATTTGATAAATATGAAAGATATACTACTTTACCAATGAGAAAATTGTTTGCTCAAACAGCTAAACGTTTGCCTCATTTCCATGGTAGAAGATTCTTAGTTCGTGGGGCTCAAGATATTAGTGAAAGATATTACCGTGTAAACTATGTCTTTAATCAAGCAGAAAGAGACGAATTATTAAGAGACAATAAATACAATAAATCTTCGTCTAGTTTTGTCAAAAAATTATTTGCTGAGGCAAAAGATCAAGATGCCATTACACAAATGCAACATTTTGATATTCATGCTTGGTTAGCTTATGACATTTTACATAAAGCAGATCGTATGAGCATGGCAAATTCTTTAGAAGTTCGTACCCCTTTGGTTGACAAGGAAGTAGCTGCAATTGCTCAAAAGATGCCTACTAACACTCGTGTGAAAGATGGTGTGACTAAAGTAGCTTGGCGTCAAGCATCGGAAAGCCAGTTACCAGAGCGCATTGTAAACAGAGAAAAACTAGGATTCCCATCACCATTAGCAACTTGGTTAAAAGAAGATAAATATCAAGCAATGATTAAAGAAGCGTTTAATTCTGAGATTGCTCAAAAATTCTTCAATGTGGATTACCTAAATAAATTACTTGAGGAACAAAAACAAGGAATTGCAAATATGCAAAAAATATTTACAATTTATACCTTCATTGCGTGGTATCAAGTATTCTTTATAGAAAACTAATTAGAGAAGGGAATAGATTGATTTGACAACAACTAAAAAGGACTTTATTCCAGTATTACTAGGTGGCGATTTGAATCTATATGGAATGGCTCGGTCTTTTTATGAGTTAACGAACAAACCCATAAGAGTAATAGCAAGTGCCCAAATTGCACCAACCAAATATTCTAGTATTTTAGACATTGAGTATGTTGCTAATTTCGATACTGATCCAACCTTTATTGATAAAATGAGAAAAATTGCAAAAGAATATGAAAATTCTGATGTTCCCGTTATTTTAATGGGAATGGGTGATTGGTATACTGAATTAATATCTAGACATAGAGATGAATTATCTAAAACTTTTATTTGTCCCTACATTGATACAAAGCTTGAAAAAGAGTTAGAGAATAAAGAAAGTTTCTACGCAATTTGTGAGAAATACAATTTACCATATCCAAAAACTAAAATCATTACTAAAGCAATGGTTGAAGAAAAGGCTGAATTACAACCTTATGAGTTTCCAGTTGCTTTAAAATCGGCTAATAGTGTCACTTGGAATGATTTTAAATCACCAATTAAAGAAAAAGTTTATATTATTGATAACATGACAGAGTATAACCGTGTTATTCATGGTATTTATAAAGATGGTTACGAAGACAACATGATTTTACAAGAATTTGTTCAAGGTGATGCTAGTCCAATGCGTGTCTTAAATGTCTACGTGGATAAAGATCATAAAGTAAAAATGATGTGTCTGGGTAATGCTGTTTTAGCAGATCCAACGCCATTAGGTATTGGTAATTATTTAGCGATTATTCCAGATTATAATGAGGAGATATTTAATCAAGTTAAGTATTTCCTAGAAGATATTAACTATACTGGTTTTGCTAATTTTGATTTGAAGTATGATATTAAAGATAATACTTATAAGTTTTTTGAAATCAATTTAAGACAAGGAAGAAGTAGCTTTTTTGTGTCGTTAAATGGATTAAATTTGGCAGAGTGGGTTGTTCGTGATTACGTATACGATGACTTGAAAGATGCTGATGTGTTATTAGCTGATATTCCTGATAAAGATGGAAAATTATGGTTAAATGTACCAGTTGATGTTTTTGAGAAATATACACCTGAATCAAAATATAAAGAAAAAGCAAAACAAATGATTGCTGAAAAACGTTTTGGCTATACATTCTATTATGAAGGAGATAAGAGCATTAAGCGTTATCTTTTACTTCAAAGAATGTTCCGCTATTATCGAAAAGCGTTTAAACAATATGGTGATCGTGTCGGGAGGTAAGCAGTATGGATAACTTTTTTACAATTATCGGTGGCATGGGAACGATAGCCACAGAGCTATACATTAAACAAATTAACCAGAAGACACCTGCTAAAAATGACCAAGATTATTTGAATTATATTTTGGTCAATTACTCGACAATCCCTGATAGAAGTACGTACTTAATGAGTAGAGAAGAGACTATTAATCCACTACCCTATCTTTTAGATACGTTTAAAACACAAAGTGCTTTGAATCCGAACTTCTTTGTCTTAACGTGTAATACAGCACATTATTTTTTTAAAGAATTAGAAAAAGCAACGGATGTTCCCATTCTTCATATGCCAAAGCTTGCTGTTAAAGAGGTTACCAAGACGTATCCTAAAGGAACAAAAGTTGGTATTATTGGCACGGAGGGAACAATCAAAAATAAAATATATGATCCATTTATTTTGGAGGAAGGCTACGATTTAGTCCATCCAACACTTGAGATTCAGCGAATGGTAAGTACATTGATTTTTGATAAAATAAAACAACAAAACTTTCTTGATAAAGAGCTGTACGATCAAATTATTAATAAAATGTTTACTGAATTAAATTGCGAAGTGGTTATTCTTGGTTGTACAGAACTTTCTTTAATGGAAGATATGGAAAATTATCAAAATAACCACGTTATTGATCCGCAAAATGTACTAGCAGAAGAAAGTGTTAAATTAGCTCTTTCATATAGGAATAAATAAATAATTGTGTTTTTAGAGATGGATACTTTTTAGTATTCATCTTTTTTTGTATAACATTGAAGTAAACAAATTAAAAGACTGTTATTTTATTCTTTAGAAGCTTTAGATAATAAAATGAGTGTGTTAAAATTAGTAATAAGGTTAAATGGAACACAAGAAGTGAAAATGTTGGTCAAATAGGGGGATGGATATGAAAAAGAAAGCGGTTAAATTATCTGCGTTGTTGTTACTACTTTTTCCAAGTTTAGCATTTGCAGAAAACTCAATAACGAGTGTAAGTGAAGTGCAAGATTCAACTTCAATTCAACAATCAGAAGCAGAGAAAACGTCAATCTCAAGTGAAAAAGTTATATCGCAATCAAAAGAAGCAAGCAAAACGGTTGAGACGACAGAATCAAGTGTGACGGAAACAGAAGAAACAGCTGAAACAGACGATATTCTTAAAGAAGAAGTTGATAATAAGTATGTCACAATAGTTAAAGCTGATGAAAAAATTTGGCAAGAAATTGATAAAGAGCCTAGTACAACGACAGAACACTTGATTAATCAGACTTTTTCAGTAAAAGAAATAGCGACAACAAAAGAGGGAAAAGTATATTTTCTTTTATATAGTAAAGAAAATAATGTTATCGGTTATGTGGCAAAAGAAGGAGTAGAAGAAGCAGAAGGTGAGCAAGGAATTGCTCAAAAAAACAATGAATTCGTTGCATTAAAAGACCAGTCTGTTTCTATATATAGTAATTTTTCATGGGAAATAAAGAAAGTTACTGAGACCATTTTTGAGGAAACACTCCACGCAAAGGAAGTTTATCATCATTTTAATGGAAAAACATATTATTCTTTATTTGATAATAAAAATAATTGGCAAGGCTATGTAGAGGATAAAGATGTAAAGATTGGTGATGGAAGACAAGGTCCTTGGTTGAAACTGGATAAGTATGTGACCATTTCAAAGAAAAATTATTCTATATGGGCTAATTTTAGTTGGACAGAAAAAAATAATACAACTAATTTAATAAATAAAACAGTACATGCTCAAGGGTACTACCGTCATTTCAACGGATCAGTTTATTATTCTTTATTTGATGGTAGTGGTACATGGCTTGGATATGTTAATAAAAATGCAGTAACTGAAACAGAAGGAAGACAAGGTCCTTGGATAAAAACAACTAAATATGTGACTATTACTAATAAAAATTATCCGACGTATTCTAATTTTAATTGGCAAGTTAGACATCAGGCATCTAGCTTAATAAATAGGACATTTAAAGTAACTGGTAGATATGAACATTTAAATGGTTCGACCTACTATTCTCTATATGACGATAATAATAAGTGGTTTGGTTATGTCAATAAAAATGCAGTGAAAGAAGGAACTGGAAGACAAGGTGCTTTTATTTCATCAAATGATTTTGTAACTGTTACCAAAGGAAATTATAGTGTTTGGCAAAATTTTAATTGGAAAAAGAAAAAATCCAGCTCAAGTCTGTTAAATAAAACGTATCAAGTTAAAGGTTACTACCATCACATGAATGGTTCAATTTATTATTCCTTATATGATAACAAAGGTAACTGGCAAGGTTATCTAAACGATGGTGGGGCTCAAAAAGCACCAGGTAAACAAGGTATTTGGTTTAGAATGAATCAACAAGGAACCGTAGTAAAAAGTGGATATACACTTTGGAGTAATTTTAATTGGAGTAAAAAGGGAACAACTGCTGGTATGGTTAACAAGAAATACCGAGTAGGTGGTTACTATAATCACTTTAATGGTGATGTTTATTACTCCCTTTATGATAATTCTGGTAGCTGGTTGGGTTACCTTAATTCAAGTGCGGTTAAATTTAAAACAACGGCTGCTGATTATTTAGGAACAACAAGAGACAGAGTGCTTAACCATTTAAAATCACACGAATATGATAGCTTTTATAAAGGTACACCCTTTAGAGGTCTTTCGTATGACCCAGCTTATTCTATGAGCCCAAATGGTAGACCAAATGGCTATGGACCAGGCATGAATTGTACTGGATTTGTTGCCTACGCTTACCGAGAAGGTGGTTCAAATCTTAATAAGATTACCCAAGTTTCTAATAGTTGGGGTGGTGCAGCTAATGCTTATAACTGGCGAAATGCATTAACTAAAAATATAGATTATGAAACATTTTCGACAATAGGTCAATTAATTGCAAGTGGAAAAGCTAAAAAAGGTGATATTATCTATTTAGAAGCTGACTTTAGTAAACCTTCACCAGACCCTCATATTGGTGTTTTCTGGGGAGATACAGGTTATCAAAATCGATTCTTCCATTGTACATGGCCAACGGTTAAAATTTCGGAAATTTATAGCTATACACCTTATTCAAAAGTATATTTATTCCCATTATAAAACTAAAAACTGTTGGTATTCCTAGTAGGGAATACCAACAGTTTTTTTAAATTCTTTCTAACTTAATGACTTTTGTTGCGATTTTTTCAATAAATGAGTCATCATGTTCAATAAAAATCATGGTAGGTTCTTTTAGAAGAATGATTTCTTCTAATTGCTCGTAGTTAAAAATATCGAGATAGTTGAGAGGTTCATCCCATAAATAAAAGGGGGTCTCAACAGTTAATGATTTTGCTACTTCAACTTTTTTTCTCTGTCCCATACTCATTGTTTCAATTTTATTGTTAAATAGTTCTCTTTCAAGACCTAGTTTTTTAATATTGCTTAAAAAATCTTGATAATCTAATTGATTATTTTCACAAAAATCTTTAAGTAGACCTTTGTTAACTTCATAATTTTGTCTAACTAAGCTCCATTTATCATTTGTTGTTTTGGTTAATTGACCATTAATGTTGCCTTCGAACTGTCCCAGCAATGCTTTAACAAAAGAAGTTTTTCCAACTCCATTTGCACCTGTAATCGCTACTCGTTCGCCTTGTTTAATATCAAAAGAGACAGGTTTAAATAGTAAATCATCGCCAAATGACAAGGTAAAGTCTTCAACAGTTAGTAAAGTTTTTTGATGAGAAGGCTGATAATTCATTGTTAATGGATCAATGTACTCAATATTCTTCAACAATTTTTCTTTTTCATCAATTTCTTTATCCATTCGGTTTAGTAGGTTTTTAGATTTTTTCATTGATCTGGCTGCTCTTGCGCCAATAAATCCTGTATCACCAATACTGCCACTATTCTTAACATTTGGGTTACCATACTTATCACCTTCACGAGAATGTGACCATTCGGCTTTTTTTGCTGCGGTTTGTTTTAAGCGCCCGACTTCTTTTTTTAGTTTTTCATTTTTATCCTGTTCAGATTCATCTTGTCGTTCTTTTTGAAATTGGTAAGTAGAATAGTTTCCTTGAGAGATACTAATTTGGTTTTTATCAATCGCAAGAATATGATTACAGACTTCATCGATAAATTTCCTATCATGACTGATGACAATAAAACCAGTTTTTTTCTTATTTAAGTATTCTGCGACTTGTTTTCTACCAGCAGCATCTAAATGATTAGTAGGCTCGTCAATAAGTGGGAAATAAGTATCTTGCGAAAACAGAATAGCTAAAAGAATCTTTGTTTGTTCACCACCTGAAAGACTTGAAAAGTTTCGCCACAAAATATCAGTATCTGTACCAAGTAATGTTAATTCTCTTTCTACTTCCCATAATTCTCCAGCTTTTAAGTCATCAATTATTTCATAGGTCATTTTATCTTTATTAGCAATAACTTGTGGAAAGTATGAAAAATCCATTTGATGTGTAATTGATCCGGAATACTCCAATTGATTTTGTAATAGTTTAAAAAAAGTTGTTTTACCTCGCCCGTTTCTGCCGATTAGACCAAGTTTCCAATGGGTATCGATATTTAGATTAACATCTTCAAAAAGGGTCAATCCAACACCGTCATAACTAAAAGTTAGTTGTTTAATTTCGATTGTAGACATTTGTCATCATCCTTTCAAATATAAAAAAACAATCAGTCCTTTTGACAGAACTGATTGTTAAGAAATTGACAGTATTCTACGTGATAGAAGGATAGTATTGTCATCTTACCAATTCTGTCAAATTGCAGACTGCTCCCGTTGATATAACAGGTACATACATACAATTTGCTTAAAAAATTGGCTTAGATTTTCAATACACGAATCCCTCACTTTCATTTTTATCACTATAACATACATTTATTTTGAATGCAAAACATAATTAAATGACGTTTAGAGTAACGTCAACATTGTTTCTAGTTGCTTTTGAATAGGGACAAACGTCATGAGCTTTTTCAATCAATGAAGTGGCTGTTTCTAAATCAACATTATCAATGTGAACATCTAAGGTAACCGCAATTGAAAAACCTTCTTTGATATCTGAAAAAAGAGAAACGTGTGCAGTAACAGTACTTGGATTCACATTTTTTGCTTTTGACATCACAAGCTCTAATGCTCCATTAAAACAAGCGCTGTATGCGGCTGCAAATAATTGTTCTGGATTTGTTGAATTTTCAATATTACTTCCAGGTGATGATACCTTATAAGTAAAAGAATCATCAGGTGAGTGAACTTCTCCAGCGCGACCGCCAGTATTTATAATCGTAGTTTCGTAAATTTTTTTCATTGAAACCATCTCCAGTAATTTATATTTTTGAACAAACTCATTGTACATCTATTGAAAAAGATAAACAATTATTTGGATTTTGATTATTTTAGAGAGATAAATGGAAAAAAGCACTTTCAAATTAATGAAAATGCTTTTTACTTCTGACTTGGGGATTAAGGGGAGGAAGTGTATTAAAAGACTTCAGCTTCACCAATTTTTTCTGAATGGGTTACAGATTGTGTTTTATTTAATGAAATATGTGGTGCTTTATCCATATTAGTTAATGCAACGATAATATCCGTTTGTTTCCCAGCGGTTTGAATTTTTTCTAAATCCATCGCTGCAATTAATGTGTTTTGAGTTACTTTGTCACCTTCAGAAATAGCTAAATCAAAAGGTTCTCCGTTTAATTCAACTGTATCTAGTCCCATATGAACAAGAACTTCAATACCTGATTGTGAAGTAATACCTATAGCATGTTTGGTATTAAAAATGTTAGACACAATACCTTCAACAGGTGAATACACACTTGAGTTATTAGGCTGGATAGCAAAACCATCTCCCATCATTTTTTGCGAAAAGACAGGGTCACTAACTTCAGAAATTGGTAGACAAGTACCATCAGCAGGAGCATAAAAGTTTTCAATTTTGACTTCTGTAGCTGTTGTAGAGTTAGAGTCTAAGTTTTCAGAAACTGGTTCATTTGAGAGTGTTGCATTAACTGGGTCAAGTTTATTTAAAATACCATGTTTTCTAAATAAAATAGTTAAAACAAAAGGAACAATTAAGACGATAATCATACCAATGAAAAAGTGCATTTTTGATCCGTCTTTAATTGAAATAAGAGCAGGAAGACCACCAATACCAACACCAGTCGCTTTAACATTCATAATAGTAATGTAACAACCAGCAATACCAGAGCCTATCATTGCTGCAACGAATGGGTACAAGTATTTTAAGTTAATCCCAAACATGGCAGGTTCGGTTACGCCCAGGTAAGCTGAAATAGTTGAAGGAATGGATACTTGCTCTTCTTTTTTATTTCCTCTGTGAAGTAGAACAACTGCTAAAACTGCTGAACCTTGAGCAATATTAGATAAAGCGACCATTGGCCAAAGAGTTGTGTAGTGAATATCAGCAATCATTTGCAAATCAATGGTTAACATTAAATGGTGTAAACCAGTAATAACTAGTGGTGCATAGAAAGTACCGTAAATGAGTCCAAATAACCACGCAAAGCTTGATCCAATAGCTATAGATACGACGTTTGTAATTTGACTACCAATCGCCCAACCAATCGGCCCTAAAATAACATGAGCTGCTAAAACAGTTGGAACAAGGGAGAAAAATGGAACAAAAATCATCGATATGGATTGGGGAATAATTTTTCTAAAAAATATCTCCATATAGGCTAACATAAAGCCTGCTAGCATGGCTGGGATAACTTGAGCTTGATAACCGACCATTTGTACGTGCGCAAAGCCAAAATCCCAAAAAGGAATTTTATCAGCAGCAACTTCAGCCATACCGTAAGCGTTAAGTAATTGAGGGGAAACTAATGTAATCCCAAGAACGATTCCAAGAATTTCAGTTGTGCCCATTCGCTTAGCAATACTCCAAGTAATACCAACAGGAAGAAAATGAAAGATTGCTTCACCAATTAACCATAGAAAACTATGAACACCCGCCCAAAATTGGGAATGTTGAATGATAGTTTGTCCGCCGTAAGCATCAATTGGAATACCATCTAAGATATTTCTAAAACCAAGAATTAACCCACCAATAATAATTGCAGGAATAATTGGTGCAAAAACTTCTGCTAAAACAGAAACAGCCCGCTGCACAACACTTAGATTTTGCTTGGCTGCTTGTTTACCTGCGTCTTTTGATACACCAGAGATACCTGAAACATCAGAAAAATCATTGAAGAAAACACCAACATCATTTCCGATAATAACTTGAAATTGTCCTGCATTAGTGAACATGCCTTTAACACTAGGGATGTCGTCAATTTTTTCTTCATTTGCTTTACTGGCATCATTTAAAACAAACCTCATTCGAGTTGCACAGTGACTAACCGCGGCAATATTTTCTTTGCCTCCAACAAACTCGAGTAAATTCTCGGCATCTTGTTTATACTTTCCCATATTTTACACTCCTTTTTCAACTTGTCTATCCAAGTTGTTTTTGTAATCACATCATACCGATTTTTAGATTTCTTTGCAAGCGTTTTATATAAAAAAGTTAAAAAATAATAATACTTTTAATTAAATGATATTGATATAACAAGCTTTATTGAATGGTAAATAAAAATGATTAAATAATAGATTTGCCAAAAAAAATAAATTTTGCTATTATTACGTTATAAATGTATATACAAGTGAAAGAGGTACGAAGATGGAAATAATAAAAATTGTACAATCAGGCAAAGAAATCACATCTAATGTATTTGAAGAGTCATTTTCGATGAAGGAATTTTTAGAGGGTCAAGTTTTAGATATAATAAAGAAAGCTTGCGAAACAAAAAAATATGATGGCGGCGTATTTTTGAATTTGGAATTAGCTTCATCAGAATTAAACAAAATGAGTCATCGCTTTTCAGAAGTATTAAATCTTCCATTTATTGAATATGATCCTGAAACTGATTTAGTTGATGAATTAAACAAAGCAAAAGAACACCATAAATGGACAATTTCTTATTTTGATTATCCTAAAGGAAAAGAAGAGTATTCTATCGAATCTTTATTAACTGTAGGTAATGGTTATTTTGGTTTAAGAGGAACAACACCTGAGATGCTTATTTCTGATGCTAACTATCCTGCAACTTATATTGCTGGTGTTTATAATACTTTGGAGTCAACAATTGGTGAAAATAAGGTTGAAAATGAAGATTT
>NZ_JAVWHO010000001.1:193254-288341 GCF_036639995.1 Vagococcus sp.
CTTATTTCTGAGATTGACGGGGATGTCTTTAATTATAATGTTGAGCGATATAGAAAATTGGAAAAAAGCCATTTGATTACTCTTAATTTAGAGGCAAAAGGTAATTTTGCTTCATTAGAGTGTGTGACAAATAGTTCTGGTATTAAAATAGTTCAAGAAAGTCAGTTGAGGAGTGAATCAATTGATTTAACTAAAATTCAAAATAAAATTGAAGAAAATAAAATTAAACAAACTGTTGAGTTGGACACAGTAGAAAATGAGTGGTATGCACTTGAAAAAATAGTTTACGTAGCAAAAGATACAAAAGATGCACGAACTGATTACCCAACTTACACAGAGCTTTTAACGGCTTCTAAAGAAGAGTGGGAAACATTGTGGGAAAAGGCAAGCATTGAAGTAGAAGGCGATATGATGTCTCAAAAAATGTTAAATTTACACACATATCATATGCTTACATCAGGTTCTCCTAAAGGGAATAAAGAATTAGATGCTTCGATTACAGCGCGAGGACTTCACGGAGAAGCATACCGCGGTCATATTTTTTGGGATGAATTATTTATTTTGCCATTCTTTATGTTACATTTTCCTGACACTGCCAAAGAGTTATTGATGTATCGTTATAATCGATTAGAGGTGGCGAAGGTTCTTGCTAAAGAAGAAGGTTATGAGGGAGCCATGTATCCTTGGCAATCTGGTTTAGATGGGAGTGAGCAATCACAAAAACTACATCTAAATCCGTTAAGTGGTAAATGGAAAGAAGATCATAGTAGAAGGCAACGTCATGTGTCTTTAGCGATTGCTTATAATGTTTGGATGTATTATTTACAAACGGAAGATGAAGCATTTTTAAAGAGTTATGGGTTAGAGATGTTACTTGAAATCAGTCAATTTTGGTTGTCTTTAGCTACGTATGATGATCAGAAAAACCGCTATTCAATTAATGGTGTGATGGGACCTGATGAGTTTCATGAGGCTTATTCTGATCGAGAAAAGGGTGGACTAGATAATAACGCTTATACAAATTTAATGGTTGCTTGGATGTTTGGTGTGATGACTGAGTTAAAATCAATGTACCCATTAGAAACAAGTCTTGATTGGCAAAAAGTAGAAAAAATGAGGAAAAGTCTTCAGCTAGATATTAATTCAGAAGGTATTATTGCTCAGTTTGATGGCTATTTTGACTTGGAAGAAATCGATTGGACTACTTATAGAGAAAAATATGGAAATATTTACAGAATGGATCGCATTTTAAATGCTGAAGGTAAAACAGCAGATGATTTTAAAGTCGCTAAACAAGCAGATAGTTTGATGATTTTCTATAATTTACCAGAAGAAACAGTAACAAATCTTTTAAGTGATTTATCCTATTCTTTACCAGATGATTATGTAAAGAAAAATTTACTCTATTATTTAGAAAGAACGTCTCATGGTTCAACGTTATCAAGAGTTGTTCATTCCCAATTAGCTGAAATGGTGAATAATCGTGAGTTAGCTTGGGAACTTTATCAAGAGGCTTTATATTCTGATTACCGTGATATTCAAGGAGGAACAACGGCAGAGGGTGTTCATACGGGAGTTATGGCATCAACACTATCCATTACATTAACAGCCTTTGCTGGTTTAGATATTAGAGGTGAAAAAGTTAAATTTAATCCTCATTTACCAGAACAATGGCAGAGTTTATCTTTTTCTTTTCAAAATAAGGGGTGCGAATTTAGTGTGTATTTAAATCATGACACACTAGAAATAACATCTGACAAAAATTGTGTTATTAAAGTGACTGATAGATTAGTTGAGCTGAAGGCTAATAAAACGCAGATTATTAGTTATTAGAAGATAATTTCAGATTGCATCCTTCACAGTACCAATTTATAATGGGAATAGTGAAGGAGAAGGTAAAATGAATAAATTTAAAGAAATCTTTTTAGATTTAGAAGAAAAAATAGTGACTCATGAATATCCGCCTCATACGTTATTGCCTAGTGAAAACCAACTAATAAAAATATATGGTGTTTCAAGAGAAACCATTCGAAAAGCGCTCAACCTTTTAACTAATGCTGGATATATCCACAAGAAACAAGGAAAAGGCTCTATTGTTTTAGATATGAACCGTTTTGACTTTCCAATATCCGGTTTAACAAGTTACAAGGAACTTCAAAATACGCAAAGGATTCCAAGTGAAACCATCGTTGTTGAATTAAAAAAAATAGCAACCTCAAAAGACTTAAGTAAGTTAACTGAATGGCCAGTAGCTTCTGAGATTTGGAAACTTGTGAGACAACGAAAAATAGATGGTGAGGTCGTTATTTTAGATAAAGACTATCTTCTGGGAGATATTATTCAAGAATTGCCAAAAGAAAGAGCAGAAGATTCTATTTATGAGTATTTTGAAAATGAATTAGAGTTAAATATTGCCTATGCACAAAAGGAAATTTCCGTTGAGCCTGTCACAAAAGAAATGAGAGACTTAATGGATCTTCATGGTGACCAACATGTGGTTAGTGTCAAGAGTCTTGTTTATTTAGAAGATACAAGATGTTTTGAATATACGGAGTCTATTCATCGTTTGGATAAATTTCGATTTGTTGAGTTTGCTAGAAGAAGAAAAAATTAAACCACTAAAAGAAACATCCAACATTGTCTTTAAAAAGATGTTGGATGTTTTTTGTTAATTAGCTTTTGTTAGATAATCAGTTGCACGAGTCAAAATGGCTTCTGCAATGTTCATTTTACGAGCAATGAAAAAGCCGTTACTCTCACCAACTTTATTCATCAGTAGTTGATAACGAGGTTGAAGAGTCTCTTGGTCAAATGCCATGGCGGCAGTCATAAAGTTAGGTTCGTTGAGGGCAAAATCTTTTATTTCTCCGTAATGGGTAGAAGCAAGAACAATGGCTTTTTTATGTACTAATTCTTCTAAAATGGCAATGGCTAACGCCGCGCCTTCTGTGGGTTCAGTTCCACTACCAATTTCATCTACTAAAATTAGTGAGCGTGAATTAGCAGTGTTTAAAATTTTCCCCATATTGTTCATGTGTCCCGAGAAGGTACTTAGTGCGTTATCAAAGTCTTGGTAGTCTCCAATATCGACTAAAATATGTTCAAAGGTACTAATTTGACTTTTTGAATTAGCTGGAATAAGGATTCCCATCATTGTTAGTTGTGTTAATAAGCCAATAGTTTTTAAGACAACCGTTTTCCCACCAGAGTTTGGTCCGGTAATAACTAAGCCACAATGTTCATTTCCTAGAGAGATGGTTAAAGGGACTGCTGCGTGTCCAAGTAAAGGATGTTTAGCCTCTATTAAGTGGATGATCCCTTTATTGTTAATGATTACTTTTTCTCCGTTAATACTATGACTGTATTTGGCTTTAGCAACAATAATTTCTAGTGAAAAGATTACTTGAATGGTTTTGTTTAGACTAATTAGTTCTTGGGCAATTTCTTCTGTTAAGTTAGCTAATATTTGATAAATTAGCATTGTTTCTTCTGCTTTAGCTAGCTGAAGTTTTTGATTTAACTCCCTAGTTGAGTCAAGTTCCATATAGACTGTAGAACCTTTTCCGGATTCAGAAATAACTCGACCTTTTAAACTATGTTTGAAAGAATTTTTGATTGGGACTGTTAAAACGCCGTCTCTTTCGATAATTAAAAACTCTTGTATTTTTGATTTATTGGCCGAATGATTGATAAATTTATGTAACTTATCGTTAATATCTGCTTGTGCTTTTTGAATACTTTGTCTTGCTTTTTTCAAATCTCTTGACGCATCAGAAGTGACCTGATTATTTTTTATAGATAGGTTAATCACTTCTTCGATGTTTCTAAATCCTTGTAATTTGGTAGCGTAGTTTGCAAGTGTTGGTGCTAATTGGTTATTTCTCATAAAAAATTCTTTAAGTTGGCGAATGGATTTTAGAAAATCAGCCATTTCAATTAGTTCTTTTGGTTCTAATACAAAACCATCTCCAATTTTCATTAAAAGGCGATCAATTTGTTCGCTCGCCATAAAAGGAAAACTTTGATTACTCTTAATAATATTTAGAGCTTCATTCGTCTCTTGTTGGTAATTTAGAACAGTAGTTAAGTCCTCTGTTAGGTCAAAATTTAGAATTCTTTCTTTAACCGTTTGACTAATCGCGTATTGGCTGATGAGTTCTTTTATTTCATTAAATTGAGTTTGTTCGATTGCTTGTTGTTTCATTTTTTTATCTCTCTTTCTGTTAAGAGATATCTGTTGATTAAACAAATTAACTTAAAATAAAAAGAGTTTGGTGGTAGTTAGCCCCAAACTCTTGTTTCATAATATACTGACGGATAAACAAAATAAACCTATATTACTCTAAAAGAGACTAGGGTTTTTGGTAACCATTAAACAGATATCTCAAACTTAAAAATTGGGCACAACAAATAAGCAGTTACTACATTTGCTATTTGTTTTTCAATTGCGTTTGTTTAGATACCTTTGGCACTCAAAAAGTTCACTCATTTCGTATTAGTTAATTTGTTCGCAAGAAGAATAACAAATTTTTAGTATTTTGTCAAAGAAAAGAAAAAAACTAGTTGTAAGCCAAGTTAAAATTGCTTATTCTATGAATAGAGAAAAAGGGGGAAAGAAATGAGAGTCATTGTATTTTTATTGGTAGGAATTATTGTAAGTTTTTTAGATATCATTTTATTCAAAGAAAAGAAATGGTCTAAAAGAGTAGTTAATGGGTTAGCTTTAACAATAGGAGTAAACACTATTTCGTTGTTTAGTATACGTTTTTTGTTAAATAAGTTATATGTCCTAAGCCCCAATAATTACCGAACATTATTTGTTTTGAAATATGTTATTTTTGCATTATTTGTGGGGATGTTTCTTTTATTTATAAAGGGAATTGTTGTAAAAGATATTTCCTTTGAAAAAAATAAAAAGAAGGAAACAAAATTAAGTAAAGTAATCTCTGTTGTTTCAGTTATTTTTATTGCTGTAGGAAGTTTCTTATTTATTGGAACAAGTTGGTTTATTGATTTCTTCGGTAAATTAACACCAGAGCAATTTCTTTTTAATTTTAACTCACCGGTGACAGGTACAGCCTCTGGTGTAACAGATCAAGCTGTCAACGGGCCAGTATTATTACTAGTAACAGTTCTTGTTTGCACGATTTTTTTAATTAGTACAAGATTTGAAATGCATTGGCGAGGAAAAAATTTTTTTTCGGATAAGTCAGTTAAGGTGATTTTAGGCGTATCTTCTGTTGCTGTTTTAGGTTTTGGTGTTAGCTACAGCGTCAAAGAACTTCAACTTGTTGCTGTTTATCACGCTTACTTCGATGATTCAAGTTATATAAAAGATAACTATCATGCTCCAAAAGAGACGAAGATAACATTTCCAACTAAGAAAAGAAATTTAGTTCATATTTATTTAGAGTCTTACGAAAATAGCTATTTTGATAAAGTGTCAGGCGGATATATGCCTAAAAATCTAATGCCTGACTTTGAAAAACTTTACAGTGAAGGTGTTTCATTTTCTGAAACAACCAAAAAAGGTGGACCTTACCAAACGTATGGTTCTAGTTGGTCTGTTGCTTCAATGGTTAATATGAGCATGGGGTTACCTTTAAAAATACCTATGAACGGGAATTCTTATGGTAAGTCTGGTTATTTCTTGCCTGGTGCTGTAAGTATTGGGGATGTTTTATATAAAGAAGGGTATAATCAGACCATTATGTTTGGAGCAGATGCTGATTTTGGTGGATTGACCTCTTTCTTTACAAATCATCATGACTTTAAAATTTATGATTGGAAATATGCTAAAAAAATTGGCAAAATACCCGAGGATTATAAAGTTTGGTGGGGATTTGAAGATAAAAAATTATATGATTATGCTAAAGAAGAAATGACTGATCTAGCGAGTAAAAACAAACCATTTAACTTTACTATGGAAAATGCAGATACTCATTTTCCAAATGGTTATATTGAAAAAGGAACACCGACACCGTTTGACCAACAGTATGCTAACGTTATTTTCCATTCACAAAAACAAATTGTAGATTTTGTTAGATGGATTCAAGAGCAAGATTTCTATGATGATACAACCATCGTTTTGACAGGTGATCATTTAAGTATGGATAAAAAATTCTTCAGGGATTTTGATAAAAATTATCACCGAACAACTACAAATTTAATTTTAAATGGTGACTTTGATAATAAAGATATTAAGACAGATAATCGTCAGTTTGCACCTTTTGATATGTATCCAACAACTCTTTCGGCAATGGGTGTCAAAATTGAAGGGAATAAATTAGGTTTAGGAACAGATTTGTCTTCAGGCGATAAAACGTTAATAGAAAGAGACACATTAGAGAAAGTTAATGAAGAACTTTCAAAAAACAGTCAGTTTTATAATCATGAGTTTGTATCAGAAAGAAAAAACAGTCAAAAATAAATATTTAAAGAAAGCCTCAACAGCAATGTTTGGGGCTTTTTATTATGTTTTAAATTAAGTTTCAGTGAAATTTTCACAAAAAATTATTGGAAAACTTTACAAAATTACAAAACTAAAGTTATAATAATAGTTCGGATTATGATAAGAAAATTAATTTTTTAATGTTTTTATCATTATTAAGGAAGGAGTGAAATTATGATTTCATTTAAGCATGTTGAGAAATACTATGGTTCATTTCACGCATTAAAAGATGTCAATTTAACGATTGAAAAAGGTGAAGTTGTCGTTGCTATTGGACCATCAGGATCAGGAAAAAGCACAATGCTAAGATGTATTAACGCTTTAGAAGAAATTACAACAGGAGAATTACTTGTTGGTGGTGTTGATATCCACAACAAGAAAACTAATTTAAATGAAGTTCGAAAAAATTTGGGAATGGTTTTTCAGCATTTTAATTTATACCCAAATATGACGGTGCTGGAAAATGTTACTATTGCACCGATAAAAGTCTTGAAAGAAGATAAAGAAGTAGCCATTAAAAAGGCTGAAAAGTTACTAGATAAAGTGGGAATGCTTCATAAAAAAGATGAGTACCCAACACAATTATCTGGTGGTCAGCAACAACGAATTGCTATTGCTAGAAGTTTAGCGATGGAACCAGATGTGATGCTCTTTGATGAGCCAACATCAGCACTAGATCCTGAGATGGTTGGAGAAGTGTTAGATGTTATGAAATCCTTGGCTAAAGAATCTGGAATGACAATGATTGTTGTTACTCATGAGATGGGATTTGCAAGAGAAGTTGCAGATCGAGTTATTTTTATGGCAGATGGTCAAATTTTAGAAGACAGAGAATCTGAAAGTTTCTTTGATAATCCACAAGACGAGCGTGCTAAACAATTTCTAAGTAAAATCATTAACCACTAAGGAGGAAGTAAGATGAAACAACAATTTAATAAAAAAAGCTTTCTTTTTTTGTTTGTACTTCTTTTAGTTAGTTTAACTGGTTGTAAAAGTAGCACAACAGTGGAACAAGATACCTTAGAAAAAGTGAAAAGGACAGATAAAATTGTTTGGGGTGTTAAATACGATACCAAGTTATTTGGTTTGATGAATATCGAAAAAAGAGAAGTTGAAGGTTTTGATATTGATATTGCTAAAGAATTAACGAATCGAATTCTTGGAGAAAATGGCTCTGCTGAGTTTGTTGAAGTAACGTCAAAAACGCGGATACCACTTTTGAAAAACGGTAATATTGACGCGATTATTGCGACTATGACAATTAGCGAGGAAAGAAAAAAACAAGTTGATTTTTCTGATGTCTATTTTGCAGCAGGGCAGTCTTTATTGGTTCACAAAGATAGTGATATTAAAGACGTCACTGATTTAAACGAAGGAAAAACAGTTTTAGCTGTTAAGGGCTCAACTTCTGCTGAAAATATTAGAAAGCATGCACCAAAAGCAAAAGTTCTTGAACTTGAAAACTATGCAGAAGCATTTACAGCTTTGCAATCTAATCAAGGTGATGCTATGACAACAGACAATAGTATTCTTTTAGGGATGGCAGCTGAAAATACTGATTACCAATTAGCAGGTAAAAAGTTTACAGATGAGCCTTACGGTATTGCTATTAATAAAGAACAAAATGAATTTCAACAGGCTTTGAATCAAGTAATTGAAGAAATGAAACAAGATGGCACCTATCAAAAAATTTATAAGAAATGGTTTAAAGAAGAGCCTAAAGAGTAAGGAGGTAGCATATGTTTGAGATTTGGCAAATGAATCAGGCAGATATTTTAGCAGGCCTAAAAGTCACGCTAATGGCAAGCTTGATTGCATTAATTGGTAGTTTGATAATTGGTACTTTTATGGCAATTTTTCAAGTATCTAAAACAAAATGGTTAAAAAGATTGGGCAATATTTATGTTAATTTATTTAGAAATTTACCGTTATTGATAGTTGTGATGTTTTTATTTGTTGTCTTACCGCTTTATGGTTTGAAAATTGATGGTATCACAGCTGGAACAATTGGTTTAACATTATACACCTCAGCATTCATTGCTGATACAGTTCGAGCAGGAATCGAAGGAATACCTAAAGGACAAGCAGAAGCAGGTGTTGCCTCTGGTTTAAATTATGCACAGGTTATGTGGTATATTGTGTTGCCACAAGCGTTTAAAATAGTTATACCTCCTTTAGGGAATCAGTTTATTAATTTGGTTAAAAACTCTTCAATTTTAGCGATGGTGACTGGTGCAGACTTAATGTATCAAGGAGATTTAATCGCTAGTACAACGTTTAATACAATAGGGACGTACACGTTAATTGGCTTAATTTATTTAGCCCTAACTTTACCACTATCTTATTTAATGAAGTATCTTGAAGTGAAATTAGCAGTATCTTAAGAAGGGAGGCCAATTGATGGCAATTCAACAAGCGTTAACTTGGAGTAATCTACGGTTTGTTTTCGATGGTTTATTAGTGACATTGGAAGTAGCAGTTGTTTCAATTATTCTTAGTTTTATTATTGGAGGCGTCCTAGGGACACTTCGCTATTTGAAAATTCCTGGTGTATCATTTGTTGTAGGTCTAGTAGTAGATATTATCCGTAATTTACCGTTGCTATTAATTATCTTTTTTACTTATTTTGCCTTACCACAAATAGGAATTCAGTTTAATATATTTTGGTCAGCAGTGATTGCATTGACAATATTTGAATCAGCAATGCTTTCAGAAATAATTCGAGGTGGCCTTTTAGCTGTTCCAAAAGGACAACTTGAGGCAGGCATTTCAACTGGACTAACGAGACTTCAGACTATTTTTTATATTGTGTTACCACAAGGATTGAAGTTAATGGTTCCACCACTAGTGAGTCAATTTGTCTCCTTAATTCGAGATACCTCTTTAGCAGTTATTATATCATTGCCTGAGTTGACTCATAATACTAAAATAATTTATGCACAGTATCCTAATACAGTATTGCCAATGTTCTTTATCATGGCATTTTGTTATTTTATTATTTGTTACTCATTATCCTATTTTTCAAAACGGTTTGAGTTGAACTATACGAAATAAGGTAAAAAGACGTTGATTAATGAAAAATCACGTCTTTTTGTTTTATCTCGTGCTATAATATGAGAAATACAAAAGGCAAAGATGAAAGAGGGATTTTGTGACAACGAAAAATAAAGTATTATCATTTTTGGAAAAAAATCGTGGGGTCTATCTTTCCGGGGCAAAAATGGCAGAGAGCTTAAATATCTCAAGAAATGCTGTTTGGAAAGCGATTAAGCAACTTGAAAAAGAAGGGTTTGAGATAGAAGCTGTCACAAACAAGGGATATTCTTTATCTACAAAAAGTAACCAAATGTCAGAAGTTGGTATTAAAGAACATCTCCCAGAACAACTGAAAGAACAGGACATCTATTATTTTGAACAAATAAACTCAACAAATAAAAAAGCAAAAGAATTGGCCTCACATGGCGCAAATCACGGCACACTTATCGTGGCAAATGAGCAAACAGCAGGCTCTGGTCGGTACGGTAGAGTATTTGAATCGCCTAAAGATTCAGGCATCTATATGAGTATGATTTTAAAGCCAGATGAAATGTTTTTAAAAGACCCAACTTTAATTACTGCTTATGCAGCTGTAATTGTTTCTAATGTGATTGAAAGTATGACAGGCAAAAAAGTAGGGATAAAATGGGTGAATGACTTATTCTTAGATGGTAAAAAAGTATGTGGTATTTTAACAGAAGCAGTTACTAATTTCGAAAGTGGTCAAATTGAATGGATTGTTGTTGGAATAGGCATTAATCTAACAACATCAAGTCATGACTTTTCCGAAGAGGTGAGAAAAAAAGCTGGAGCCCTTCTTGAAGAGAAAGTGTCAATTAGTCGAAATGATCTTGTTGCGCGTATTTTTAAAGATTTTATGTTACCCAATGAACAGATGAGCGTTGAAAATGTAATGAAGGAGTACAAAGAAAAATCCATTATTTTAAATAAAAGAGTGCTTATTCAACAAGGCAAAGAAGAGCTTCTTTGTTTGATCAAGGACATAGATAATCAAGGACAATTGGTGATTCAAAAGGATAGTGGTGAAATTAGCACCTTCAATTCTGGTGAAATAAGAGTTGTTGTTAATTGATTGTCACCTTGAATAAATAATTAAGTTGACAAAGCTCCTTTCTTTTTTTATACTAATAAAAAAGAAAGGAGCTTGTTTATGTTTCGTTTATCAACATCTCAAATCAGTCGAATTGGACTTTTTACAGCGTTGACAATTATCATGTCACAAATTAGTATTCCAATGCCTTACGGTGTTCCGATGACAATGCAAACGTTTATTATTCCCTTAGTTGCTTTTTTACTTGGGAAAAAAGAAGGCGTTTATGTATCTATTATCTATTTATTACTTGGTATGATTGGTATACCAGTGTTTGCTGGTTTTTCTGGAGGGTTAGGTATTATTTTAGGACCAACAGGAGGCTTTATATTATCTTTTCCATTAATGGCTTATTTTTCTGGCGTTGCAACTGAAAGAGAAAAAAATTATCAAGTTATTACTTGGTTGACATTAGGAGCTATCGTTAATTATTTAGTGGGGATGCTGTATTTCTCAATGGTCACTTCTAATTCTTTAAGTGTGGCGTTTACAGCATGTGTCTTACCATTCATCCCAACAGCTATCATAAAAATAGGATTGGTTTATTTCTGTGGTAAAAAACTGAGACTATTAACAGTTAAAAGAGTAAACGGCTAAAAAGAGTAGGTTACCTGTAAAAAGGCAACCTACTCTTTTAATCGTTATTATACATATCTTTAGCCATAAAAGACTTTTTTCAAAACTTGACGACCATTGATATCTTGGACTTCACGGTAGTTATTGTTATGAATGGCTGTTAAGCACTCTAGTTGTGTCTTAGAAAGAGTCATTGGTTCAATTAGAACATACCACTCAACATTTTCCGTTAGTGGAGGAGTGGTGAGTGATCCTAAATAATGATAGTAATTTAAGGATTTAGGAATAAGTGAAAGAAAATTAACATTGTTTTCAAACTCTGATTCATTTAAATGTTCTAAAATAAAATCGATTGTTTTATTTTCTTCACCAATCTCAAAAAGAATAGCTATCACGGCCATTTGTCCGTTTTCTGCTTGATGGACTAGGTGAAGTTCTAATGGAAATTCTTTGCCATCAATTGTGTGTTCGCCCTTGGCGTGGAAATGAAATTGTTGGAATTCAAAGAGTCGTTGATTAATAGAGGCAACTCCTTTAAGATAACCTTGAATACAATAACCAGTGTTGACAATAGCATCAATTTTTTTTCGGTAACGTAAAATAATTTCGCCATTTTCTTTCATTGGCTTAGTTAAATCATTAATGATATTAATTGGTGATTGAAATTGATGGCTAGGACAAAGCCATTCTGTTTTATTTTGATAAGTCCAGTTAACTGGATCAAATGTTATTTTCTTCATAATGCTCCCCTTAGTAAAAGATGACTTGAGTAAATTTTACTAAAAAAGATATTTGAAAACAAATAATATGAATTAAGTTAGTCATCAAAAAAATAGGGGGAAAATTAGTTAAAAATAAAATGTTAAACGAACAAATATTATTTAAAAAAATTACTTAGAAATGCTTTGATACCAAGGAAATAGATGGTTAAAAAATAAGGGCTAGCTATTCTATAATGGAATAGCTAACCCTTATTTTATCTTTTTTAATTAACTGGATAAATCCATTTTTCTTCAACTTCTAAATAATGAAGATAGAGTGTCAAGCGGTCATACAAATAGGCATCAGCTTCTTCAAATTTAGATGAGAGTAGTGAGCCTAATTCGTTGATTGATTTGTTCCCGTCGATTATTTGAAAAACAAAGCTACCATAATCATCTAGTGTAATATAAGATTTTTCAGGTATTTTGACATAAAGTTTTCGAAATAAACGTTGTACCCAATGATTTTGTTCTTTTTCAATAATGACATGGTTATCTTTTATTTGATAAACTACTTGAGGATTTATTTGATAGACTTGCTGTAAAAAAGCGTCATCTAATGTATCACTCTTCTTTAGGCTCATGATCTGTCTCTCCTCCAGTTGGATTTCCTTTTGTTTTCATAATTGGAATTAAACTAGCTAGAGTTAAGCCAATAAGAAGGATGTAACCACCTGAATTACCAGAGAAAATTCCAGCAGGATTACCAGGTGTTACAACACCTGTAATTTGTAGGATAATCCCAATTAATCCAATAATAGAGCCACCTGCGATTAAACCAGAAGATAAACTAATACCGTTTGTTAATCGTTCTTCTTTAACCGTTTCTTCTTTACTTACTCGTTCAACAAAGCCCCTGATAAGTGCACCAATTAAGATGATAGAAGTCGTTGCAATTGGAAGGTAAGCACCAACAGCAATACTCATAACAGATAAATCCAATAAGAAGAACACAATGCCTAATGCGACACCAACAATAATCATTAACCAAGGTAGTTTTCCTTGCATAATTCCACTAGTTAAAGTGGCCATTAGATTAGCTTGAGGAACAGCAAAGGGAGCATGATCTCCAGTGATAGCGATTTGAGGAGCTAATAAAGAGATTACACCAACAACAGTAATAACACCAACGACACCAGAAATAAGAAAATATTTCATCATTTCTGTGCTGCTTCCACCCATAACATAAGTCGCCTTTTGTGCTTGCATGTAACTTCCAGCTACAGCAATAACAATAACAACAAAGGTAGCAAATAGAAGTAAAATGATATTATGTTCTTCCGATTTCCAGCCCATCATAACAAAAACTAGTGTCATAATAACTAAGGATGCAATGGTCATTCCGGAAACTGGTAAATTAGAAGTTCCAATTGTCCCAGTCAGACGACCAGAAACGATAGCAAAAAGTAAACTTAAGATTAAGGATACAAGAGAGCCTACAATTGTAATGACAATATCTTTAGAAATAACAAATCCCATAACAAAAGTCATGACAGTCCCAGCAAGTAAGACCATCATTCCAGAAGCATCATTTCCACCTTGATTAGATGATTTTGCTTTTAAGGTTTGAGAAATAGAGTTGTAAATAGTTGGAATTAATTTAATTGCTCCAATAAGTCCACCGCTAATCATCATTCCAGCACCGATATATTTAGCGTACGAGCTGGCGATATTATTAACAGTCATCTCTTTAACTAATAGGTGTGAAACATCCCAAACAGCTGCTGAAGAATCAGCAAGAGTTGTGAAGTAACCGATTAATGGAATTAGGACAAAGTTTGTTAAAAGTGATCCTGCAAACATTGTCATCGCTACTTTAAAACCAACGATAAATCCAATACCAGATAACATAGGGTTTGCTTCAATTTCAAGTTTGCATTTATAGAAGCCATCACTCATATAGCTAATTGTATTATTAATAAAACCAAAAACAGATGATGTTAGAGCTGTTAAGATACCACTGATTCCAAAACCAATCCCCATATTTTTTAAAGAGTCACCACCAGCATCTGAAGCGACAAGAGACTCCGCAATGGCCATGGCTTCTGGGTAGACAAGGTTCCCATGTTCTTCAACTAAAAGATAATTTTGAACTAAACCAGTTGCTCCTAAACTAAAAAGAACGGCTGTAATTCCAACAAGAACCCCTTCCAAGAAATTGATTTTACCACCTATTAAAATGATAGCAGGTAAAACAAAAATCATTCCACTTGCAATGGATTCACCACCAGAGGACATTCCAGATAAAATATTTTTACTTAGAATATTTTTAGATTTAACAAAGAGAGAAACAAGTCCAGAACCAATAATCGATCCAGGAATACCAGCAGCTACAGTCAAGCCAACTTTCATGCCGGAGTAGGCTGTTGAGGCGGCAAAGATTATTGAAAGTAAAATCCCGAATAAAACGATTAAACTACCACCATTTTTACGATTTTTACCGTCTTTGACATAAGGAACGTAGTCTTGACCTTTAATTCCACCATATGCGTCTTTTGATAATTTTTTCATGTATTTATCCACCTATTCTTTTTTTATCATACCTTTTTTGAAATGAGTCGAAAAAAAATTAAATTACCTAATACATCAAAATTATAGTAGGAACTCAATGAAAAAAGTCCCTACTATAAAAATGTTAAATTATTTGATTAAACGATAGATAGCATCTGCATAAATTACAGCAGATTTGAAGATATCTTCTACATACATATATTCATTGGCTTGGTGCATAGTATCTTCTCTTCCAGGGAACATAGCGCCAAATGCACAACCACGTTCGAATAAACGACCGTAAGTACCACCACCAATTGTTTTTTCTGCTCCTTTTTCGCCAGTGTTATCTTCATAAGCACCTAAAAGAGCAACAACTAATGGGTCATTTGCTGGTACGTAGTGAGTACCTTTAACGCCAGGTTCTGCAACAACGTTAACACTGTCAAGTTTTGAAGTTAATTGTTTAACGATTGCATCAGCGTCAGTTCCTTTAGGGAAACGAACGTTAAGAGCTAAAGTTTTGTCGCCTTCTTGGTCATAAACAAAAATATTAGGACTTGAAGTTAATTCTCCCATAACGTCATCTGTATGATTAATACCAGTTAATTTACCAGCAGGGTCTAAATGGAAGAAGTTAGCAATAGTTGCTACATATTTAAGTCCAGCAGCATCTAATGATAAATTTTTCAAGAAATTGACTAAATGAGTACCAGCGTTAACTCCTAGAGCAGGGTTTTGTGCATGACAAGCTTTACCTACTAATGTTAATGTTATTTCTTTACCATTAATCTCAGCAGATCCAGCTAATCCATTGGCTTTGATATAGTCATTGAAAGCTACTTCAATAGCATTTAAATCTTGATCAGCAGCAATAATAGCTGTTGCATTTCCAGGAACCATGTTTGAAGCAAGACCTGAACGGAATGATTTAAGTTCAATATTACCCTTAGTATCAAGGTTAGGGAATGTTAAAAGGAAAGTAGCAATCCCTTTTTCACCATTAATAATTGGAAATTGAGCATCTGGAGAAAAACCAAAATCTGGCATTTTTTCATTTGCTTGGTAACGATCCATACAGTACCAACCGCTTTCTTCGTCAGTACCAATAATATATCTAACCTTTTTAGAAACAGGTAATTTTAAGTCTTTAATAATTTTTAAGGCATAGTAAGCTGCGATTGCAGGCCCCTTATCATCGCTTGAACCACGTGCGTATAATTTTCCATCTTTAATAACAGGTTCAAAAGGATCAGTATCCCAACCGTCGCCAGTTGGTACTACGTCAACGTGAGCTAAAACACCGAGTGTTTCGTCACCTTCACCGTATTCAATATGACCAGCTACATTTTCGATATTTTTTGTAATGAAGCCATCTCTTTCACCAATTTCTAAAAACTTGTGTAAGGCTTTAGCTGGACCAGGCCCAACAGGCATATCGTCTGTTTTGTTTTCTAAGTCTTTCACACTGTTAATACGGATTAGTGAATATAAATCTTCCATAAGTTCATCTTTTCTTGAATTTACTTCTTCTTGCCAATTAATAGCCATATTCTATTCCTTCTTTCTCGTTATAAGTGCTACTACTATTTAAAAAAACAATCTATCCTCCTTTGTACCTTTTAATATACCTAATATCCCACTAACGTAAAACGGTTTCAAAGTATTGTTGTAATTTATTATAAATCTCTAATGAAAGTACCTGTTTTATTAGAGAACACACATATGATTTTTACTAAAAAAACTAAAATTAAGTAAAAACATATATACCAATTATGTTTTTTTGTTGTTTTTTTAAAAGAAATGTTACAAAAGTGTTACAAACCATGCTAGAATGTGTTTATAAAAGAGACGCAAAAAAATTGAAAGGGTGAGTACAATGAAAAAGTTTAGAATGTTAATTGTTGCGATGTATTTGGTGTCATTTTCTGCTCCGCTAATAACTATGGCTGATTCGCCTGTTAATAATAAGCAAAAAACAGAAAAGAAAGAACAGGTTAAAACATCTTTTAAAGTTAAAAACAGTCAAATTCAGCTTAATAGTCAATGGTCACCTGAAGGCAATTTTCTCTCGGCAACAGATGCAAATGGTAAAAATTTACAGTGGAAAGATATCAGTAAAAATGTTGTTGTGAATGGTACAGTTGATACTAAAAAGGCTGGAAGTTATAAGGTGACATATACTTATAACAAAATCAGTCAAACAGCAACTATTGATGTGGTAGAACCAAAAAAACCAGTGGAACCTAAAAAACAGGTGCAACCAGTTAAACCTCAAGTAAGTATTACTGGATTAAAAGCAAAGAATACTACGATAGCCTTAAACGGGGCATTCGATGTGTCTCAAGTTTTTGATTATGCTGTAAAAAGTGATGGCACAACAATTGGTTGGAATGAAGCAGCAAATGTTGTAAAAGTAACAAGTAATGTAGATCCTAAAAAGGTTGGTAATTATCAAGTAACTTTTAGTCTTGGAAATATTACAGCTGTTTCGGAAGTTTCAGTTGTAGCTATACCAATTAAAATTAATTTAAAACCAATGGCAATTGAAGTTGGTCAAGATTGGGATTATGTGAGTCATTTTGTTTCAGTGGAAATGTCAGATGGTAGTATCCTAAATTTTGATGCGGTTAAAAATGGATTAGTCTATAATCAAAAACCAGATAATTCTAAGCCTGGTGTTTATAACGTGGTTTATAGTTACCAAGGTATTTCTGCTGCAACTCAAGTAACTGTTAAAGCAAAAGAAGTTACACCAGTTGAAGTAAAGGTTTCTAATGGTCAATATTTTGTTGGTGATAAATGGTCACCTGAGATGAATTTTATTTCAGTGGAGATGTCAGACGGATCTAGTTTAAATTGGCAACAAGCTTCTCCACAATTAGTGGTTAAAGGGCAAGTTGATACGGCTAAGCCAGGAACGTACTCAGTTGTTTATACTTTTGGAGATAAGAGTGCAACTGCAACGATAACAGTTCAAGCAGTTGAAGTTGTTAAAGTCCAAGAAGTATCAGTGAAAGATATGAATTTGCAAATTGGTCAAAAATGGGAAGCTAAAGATAACTTTAATTATGTGATGATGTCAGATGGGACAAAACTAAACTGGAAAGATATCGAAGAAGACATTAAAGTTAGTGGTAAAGTTGACTCAAGTAAGCCTGGAAGCTATAAAGTGACATATACTTATAAAGACAAATCAGCAGAAGCAACAGTTGTTGTGAAAGAGATGGAAGTAGTCAAAGTCCAAGAAGTGTCAGTGAAAGATACGAATTTACCAATTGGTCAAAAATGGGAAGCTAAGGATAATTTTAACCATGTGATGATGTCGGATGGGACAAAATTATATTGGAAAGACGTTGAAAAAGACATTAAAGTTAGTGGCAAAGTTGATTCAAGTAAACCAGGTAAGTATCAAGTGACATATACATATAAAGACAAATCAGCAGTGGCGACAATTACTGTGAGAGAAATGGAAGTAGTGAAAGTTCAAGAGGTATCAGTGAAAGATACGAATTTACCAATTGGTCAAAAATGGGAAGCTAAAGATAACTTCAACTATGTGAAGATGTCAGACGGAACTAAATTGTACTGGAAAGATGTTGAAAAAGATATTAAAGTTAGTGGTAAAGTTGACTCAAGTAAACCAGGTAAGTATCAAGTAACTTATACATATAAAGATAAATCTGCAGTAGCAACAATCACAGTGAAAGAAATGGAAGTTATTAAAATTCAAGAAGTGTCAGTGAAAGATACAACTATTGATGCGGGGACTAAATGGCAAGCTAAAGATAACTTCAATTATGTGATGAGAACAGACGGTATCAAACTTGGCTGGAATGATGTTCAAAAAGAAATGAAAATATCTGGAGAAGTTGATACAAGTCGATTAGGGACTTATAAGGTAACGTATACTTATAAAGATAAATCAGCTACTGCAACGATTACAGTAAAAGCAGTTAAGAAAACTGTTGTACCAGTAAAACCAACAACTAAAAAAACATTGCCTCAAACAGGTGAAACTAATAATATTGTGATGGTCGTAATGGGTGTGTTAGTTGTTTTTGGAACTTTTGTATTTGTTGTAAAACAGATTAAAAAGGAAGACTATTAAAAAATAATAAAAAGGATGACTTTTTTCAAGAGTCATCCTTTTTATTGTTGAAAATTTAATTTTGTGGTACTAGATATTTTTTTAGTATTCTAAAAGCAATATCAGGGAAATTTTGAGACAATAGTCCCATCGCTGAAAGAATGTAGGTTTGATCTAAATAAAAAATTGGGTGTGTTGGTTTCAAGAAAGGATCATTTTCTTTTTTTAAACAAGCACTCATCATTTCTTTTGCTTGTTTACTGTGGACTAGAATTCCACCGGTTCCAATAACCGTTTTAAAAGCTCCTAAGTCTTTTCCTGTTTGATACAAAATAACACGTGACGGCGTTGGTTCACGTCTATAGCTACCAGCATGACGATCAAAAGCAGTTTTGATAGCAATTTTCCCCATGGCTTCATCAAAGAGAATATCTTCATCAGATGTAGCAACCATGTCGGGATGGGAACTTCGGTAGTGACAGGCACTTTTAATATCTTCAGGTGAAAGTGTCAGATACTCAGAAAAGCCCTCAACTTTGACAGCTTCAAGTAGACTCATAGCAGAGTATCTCATACCAAGATCTCCTTCCACAGTTCGTTTGACACTAGGTTCTTGTAAACCCTCGGTACGAATCTCCTTGTCTTCAGGTTTTCCATCACCTACTGAATGAAGATCAGTAGTCGCACCACCAATATCAATAACTAGCACATTATCTAATCCCTTTTCAGAAGTAGTTCCACTTGCTAAAAGTTCAGCAGCATGCAAAACAGCTGTAGGAGTGGGCATTAAAATTTGACCTATTTCTTTTTCAGCAGTATCCATTCCTTTAGCTTCTACAATTTTTTTCATAAAAATATCTCTTAAAATTTCTCTAGTTGGTTGTGCATTTAACACATTAACTTGTGGCATAACATTCTCCGTTAAATAGTACGGTAACAGAGATTTTTTTAAAATTTCTTCAACTTTAGGATAGGTTTCTTCATTTCCAGCTACTACAATTGGAAATGTTTTTTTTAGTTTAGCAAGTTGAGTAACGTCTTTCACAATTCCTTCTCGGTTTCCTCCATTGGTTCCACCGCAAACTAAAATAATATCAGGATTAAGAGCCTCAATTTCTTCGACGTTCTCCTCTTTTAACCCATAGCTAAAGACTTTTAAAATTCGGGTACCTGCCCCAAGAGCTGCTCGTTTTGCAGCTTCAGTTGTTAATGTTGGGGAAAGACCAATAGCGACCATTCTAAAACCACCTCTAGCAGAAGAACATGCGTAATGATGATCAAAAGTCATATCTTGTTGTCCGATGTTATTTAGAAGTTGTTGTTTAGCTTGATAAAAACCATCCATAATGGTTGTATCAATGGTCGTTTTTGATTTGGCGGTTCCAAGAATAACTTCTTCTTCTAAATCGACAGCAGTTAGTTTGGTATAGGTACTACCAAAATCAATTAGTAAACAATTTTTCATTTGTGCTTCTCCTTTTACTTTTTATTAAATAACAAAATAATATCAACTAGTTGGTAAAAACAAAGTTATTATTTTATGATAAAAATTTTTTTTGTTATTTAATTATTTTTTTTGATAAAATATTGTATCTATTTTTCGTCTAAAGTGAGAATAGAAAAATATTACCAGTAAAAATAATTTGGACTAAAAATAAAAATAATTTGCTACTATTTGTGATTTGTGAGGAATAGGGCGTCATTTTATAGAAAGGTTAATTTCTTTTATTTGTATCAAATAGTAGGCAAAATCAATAAAGACAGGTCTTTTTATAACTTGTTTCAAGCTTCTCTTTTAAGTAAAAATCCCTTAAGTCAAAAAAAGGTCAAAAATTGTTACTCTTCAAACAAGTTAAAAAATTTGACAAAAAAAAAATCCGAAAAATTCACTTAAAAAAACTTAAAAAGCAAAAGAAAAATAGTGCTAAACCATTGTAATTTAAGCATTTACATCAGTTGACACCTAAAAATTCGAATGTTATTCTTTGCTTATAAATGAAAGCGCTATTAAAAAATGTAGCGGTTTTTATAACATAATAAGGAGGTTTTTAGTAAGTTATTTTTTGTTTAGTAGTTCACGGAATCTTTTTTGATTTAATTAATGTATATTTATATTAGTAGCCAAAAAGTGGTTGCTGATTTAAACAAAAATAGAAAGGATGTTGTTTCAATGGCAAAAATTATTGAGTGTGTTCCAAATTTTAGTGAAGGTCAAAACGAAGCAGTTATCAATGGATTAGTTTCTGTTGCAAAAAGTGTTGGAGGAGTGACTTTATTAGATCATTCATCTGACCCAAGTCATAACCGTAGTGTATTTACTTTAGTTGGAGATGAAGAAGGAATTCAAGAAGTAGCCTTTCAATTAGTAAAATATGCAAGCGAAAATATCGATATGACAAAACAACATGGCGAGCATCCTCGCATGGGCGCAACAGACGTTGTTCCATTTATTCCTATTAAAGATTCTTCAGTTGAAGAATGTGTAGCTATTTCTAAAAACCTTGCAAAACGAATTAATGACGAATTAAACATTCCGATTTTCTTATATGAAGATTCAGCATCAACACCAAGTCGTAAAAATTTAGCTAAAGTTCGTAAAGGACAGTTTGAAGGCATGCCTGAAAAATTATTAGAAGAAGAATGGGCACCAGACTTTGGTGAAAGAAAAATTCATCCAACTGCTGGAGTAACAGCTGTAGGAGCTAGAATGCCTTTAGTAGCATTCAACGTAAACTTAGATACATCAGACATCACTATTGCTAACAAAATTGCTAAAATTATCCGTGCTTCAGGTGGTGGATTTAAATATGCTAAAGGTATTGGCGTTATGTTAGAAGATCGTAACATCGCTCAAGTATCTATGAATATGGTTAACTTTGAAGGAACTCCTTTATATAGAACATTTGAAACAATTCGTATGGAAGCAAAACGTTATGGCGTTAACATCATTGGTAGTGAAATTATTGGTTTAACTCCTGCAAAAGCTTTAATCGATTGTGCTGAGTATTACTTACAAGTAGAAGATTTTGATTATGGTAAACAAATATTAGAAAATCACTTATTAGGCTAAGGAGAGACTTATAGATGAAATTAGTTGACTTGACAGTTAAAGATTTTGTAGAAACTTTAGGTTCAGACGCTCCAGCTCCTGGTGGCGGATCAGCAGCAGCTTTATCAGCAACAATGGGAATTTCATTAACTAAAATGGTTTGTGAACTAACTATTGGTAAGAAAAAATACGCTGAGTTTGAAGATGAAATTAAACTTGTCTTTGATGAAACAAAAGGCTTACAAAAAGATTTATTAAAAGCAATTGATGAAGATACTGAAGCGTTTAACGTGGTATCAGCAGTGTTCAGTATGCCTAAAGAAACAGATGAAGATAAAGCTAAAAGACGTGAAGCAATGCAATCAGCATTAGAAGGTGCAGCTGAATCACCATTTAAGATGATGAAGTTAATGGTTGTTGCTCTTGAAGTGACTAAAAAAGCAATCGGTAAATCAAACACTAATGCAGCAAGTGATTTAGGAGTAGCAGCACTTAACTTAAAAGCTGGCCTTCAAGGCGCATGGTTGAACGTGTTAATTAACCTTTCAGGTATTAAAAATGAAGAGTTTGTTGCACAACATCGTTCTGAAGGTGAAAAATTATTAGCTAAAGGTAGTCTTTTGGCTGATGAAATTTATATGGAAACATTAAAAGTAGTTTAATTAAATCTAAGTTTTTCTAAATAAGAGAGGATGACATTTTACAAATGGCAATTTTATCAGATATCGAAATCGCAAACCAAGTAGAAATGAAACCAATTAAAGACGTGGTAGCTCCTTTAGGTATCACAGAAGATCAATTGACACTATATGGTAATTATAAAGCTAAATTAAGTGCTCATGAATTAGGAAAATTAAAAGACAAAGAAGATGGAAAATTAATTTTAGTAACAGCAATCACACCGACTCCTGCTGGTGAAGGTAAAACAACAACATCTGTTGGTTTAGCTGATGCCTTTACTAGATTAAACAAAAAAGCAATGATTGCTTTAAGAGAACCTTCTTTAGGACCTGTTTTTGGTGTTAAAGGTGGAGCAGCTGGTGGTGGACATGCTCAAGTAGTGCCAATGGAAGACATTAACTTACATTTTACAGGAGACTTCCATGCTATTGGTGCAGCCAATAACTTATTAGCAGCACTAATTGACAACCATATTCATCATGGCAATGCATTACAAATTGATAGCCGTAATATTACATGGAAACGCGTGGTTGACATGAATGACCGTCAATTGCGTCACATTGTAAATGGACTGCAAGGTCGCGTTAACGGTGTGCCTCGTGAGGATGGTTATGATATTACTGTCGCTTCAGAAATTATGGCAGTTTTATGTTTAGCTAATGATCCAGATGACTTAAAAGTTAAATTAGGTGAAATGATTATTGGTTATAACTTTGCAGGCGAACCTGTTACAGCAAAAGATTTAAAAGCTGAAGGAGCTTTAGCAGCCTTACTAAAAGAAGCAATTCATCCAAACTTAGTTCAAACACTTGAACATACACCAGCTATTATTCACGGTGGACCGTTTGCTAATATTGCTCATGGATGTAACAGTGTTATCGCGACTAAATTAGCTTTAAAATACGCAGATTACGCAATTACAGAAGCTGGATTTGGAGCTGACTTAGGAGCTGAAAAATTCATCGATATCAAGTGTCGCTTAGGAAACTTGAAACCAGATGCAGTTGTTTTAGTAGCAACAATCCGTGCGTTAAAAATGCATGGTGGCGTTCCTAAAAAAGAATTAGAACCAGAAAATGTGGAAGCAGTTGTTGCTGGGTTAACTAACTTAGACAAACACATTGCCAACATTCAAGACGTTTATGGTATGCCAGTTGTTGTGGCTATTAACAAATTCCCACTAGATACTGATGCTGAACTTAAAGCAGTTGAAGAAGCATGTAAAGAACGCGGCGTTGAAGTAGTTCTTTCAGATGTTTGGGCAAATGGTGGTGCTGGTGGTGTTGAACTAGCTGAAAAAGTTATTGAATTAGCGGACAAACCAAATGACTTCAAATATGTTTACGATTTGGAAGACAGCATTGAAGAAAAATTAAATAAAATCGTTCAAAAAGTTTACGGTGGTAACGGAGTTGAAATCGTACCAGCTGCTCGTAAACAATTGAAAAAATTAGAAGAATTAGGCTATGGTAATTTACCAATTTGTATGGCTAAAACACAATATTCATTCTCTGATGACCAAACAAAAGTTGGAGCACCAACTGATTTCACAGTAACTATTAGAAATCTAAAAGTCTCAAAAGGAGCAGGATTTATTGTTGCTCTAACTGGTGCAGTTATGACAATGCCAGGTTTACCAAAATCACCTGCTTCAGAAAGAATCGATATTGATTCTGATGGTAATATTTCTGGTTTATTCTAAAGAAGGATGAGATAAATGAACAAAAGACTTATCTCACAATCAACTTATAACGTCTCAAAATGGAGCGGAGGAGAAACAACTGAAGTGTTTCTCTTCCCTCCTGAGGGACAGTTTAAATTAAATGAATTTGATTACAGAGTATCTACTGCTAAAGTAGCTATGGCAGAAAGTACGTTTTCAAATTTACCAGGGTATAAAAGAATTATTATGTCATTAGATAATCCTTTAGAGCTTCATCACAAAGACGAAAGTAATTTTCGAAAAGAAAAATTAGCCCCTTTTCAAACAGATTATTTTTGTGGAAGTGATGAAACCAAAAGTTTTGGTAGATGTACTGATTTTAATTTGATTTATTCTCCTAAGTACGGGGGAGAAATGAAAACAAAACTATCAGAAGAAGTAATTAAATTACAAAAAAACGTTGTGTATGTCTTATATGCACTTCAAGATATTGTCTTAACATCTACTAAAGATAATGAAAATATTCATGTTTCAAAAGGAGATAGTCTGCTCATCGAAGATATTCAAGAAATCGAGCAACTGACTATCGATTCAAGCGTAAAAAACAGTAACCCAGTACTTGTAGAAGTGAGTATCCGTTGACAAAAGATGCAGTAAGAGAGTATCGAAAATTGCCAAGGAAAAAGTGACTAAACTTGAAATAGATCGTAAGTGAACCAACCGTTTCGTCAGAAAACTGATTTGGATAGGAAGTCTTTTTTGATAATCTCTTCTTATTAATAAAATAACTAAAGAGTATGTGAAAAGAACCAGAGTTACGTGATCTGACAGATCAGAAAGGGGATTCATATGAGTTCAGAAACAGAACAAGCAAAATTCAGTCTGGGGGGCGCCACGTTATATGGTATCAATGCGGTGGTCGGCTCAGGGATTTTCTTATTACCAGCGACTATTTACAAAGATTTAGGCCCAGCTTCATTACTTGCTATGATTTTCGATGCTGTTTTAGTGTTATTACTTGCCGTTTGTTTTGCCGAAGTATCTTGTTATTTCGATAAAAATGGGGGCGCATTCCAATATTCTAAGTCAGCTTTTGGTGATTTTGTAGGATTTATTGTAGGGTTATTAGGATGGTTCGTAACGATTATTGCTTGGTCAGCGATGGCTGCAGGATTTGCTAAGTTACTAATTATGGCTTTTCCAAGCTTAAAAGGAACAAATACATTTATTAGTATTGCACTTGTTGTCTTATTATCGATTATTAACAGTACCGGATTAAAATCATCAAAGATCTTTACTATTACAGTGACAATCGCTAAATTAATTCCGATTTTTGCATTTGTATGTGTGTCAATCTTCTTTATTAAAGGAGGATTTGATAATGGTAACTTCACACCGTTCTTACAATTAAAAGAAGGCATGACGTTATCTAAAGCATTAGGTTCAACATCTATGACTATTTTTTATGCATTTATTGGGTTTGAAGCTTTACCTGTTGTGGCTGGTGAAATTCGTGATGCTAAGAAAAACATGCCTCGTGCTATTTTAGGCTCAATTAGTGTGGTATCTATTCTTTACTTTATGATTATTGCTGGTACAATTGCTATGCTTGGTGTTGGTATTTTAGAAAGTGGCGCACCTGTTCAAGATGCTTTTGGACAAATGGTAGGCCCTTGGGGTAAATGGATTATTTCAGTAGGAGCTTTAATTTCAATCTTAGGACTTAACGTAGGAGATTCAATGATGATTCCTCGTTACGGTGCATCAATTGCTGACGAAGGATTACTTCCTAAAGTTGTTTCTAAGAAAAATTCAAAAGAAGCGCCATATATTGCTATTATCATTTCATGTGTGTTAACTAGTTTGTTATTATTAACAGGTAGTTTTGAACAATTAGCAGAGCTTAGTGTTGTGTTCCGTTTTATTCAATACATCCCGACAGCTTTGGCAGTTATTTTCTTGCGTAAGAAAAACCCAGAAACAAAAACAGCCTTTAAATTACCTTTTGGTCCTGTGATTCCAATATTAGCTATTGGTGTTAGTGTCTGGATGTTAGCGATGGGTGCAGATGCGAAGAGTTTAATTGCTGGTGGAGTTGGTATTGCAGTTGCAGCTATTTTCTATTTTGTTTTTGGAAACAATAAAAAACAAACTAGCTAGTAAATTAGACATTTTTTAGACAATTAATGCGTATAATAATTGTATTAGGTTGTATCACATAAGTAATAGGTTAGGTTAAAAATCAATCAGATGGCTCTAGTTGAACTAGAACCCATAGGAGGAAAATTAAGAATGAGCGAAAAAATTATTTTAAATGGTAAAGACTTAACATTGGAACAAGTAATTGAAGTTTCTAGAGGTGGCGCACAAGTTGAATTATCTCAAGAAGCAATTGAAGCAGTTAATGCTTCACGTAAAATTATTGATGATATTGTTGAAAGTAAACGAACTGTCTACGGTGTTAATACTGGATTTGGCTCTTTAGTTAAAGTAAGTATTCCTCAAGAAGAAACACGACAATTACAAGAAAACTTAATCCGTACTCACTCAAGTGGTTTTGGTGATCCTCTTAAAGAAGATGAAGTTCGTGCAACAATGTTAATCCGTGTGAACTCTTTACTTAAAGGTCATTCAGGTATTCGCTTAAGCACAATTGAAACATTAATGGGTATGTTAAATAACGGTGTTGTTCCTCATATTCCTGAAAAAGGATCATTAGGAGCTTCAGGAGATTTAGCACCATTATCTCATATGGTTTTACCAATGCTAGGTTTAGGTCGTGCTTACTATAATGGAGAGTTGATGACAGGAAAAGAAGCAATGGCAAAAGCTGGCGTTCCAACTATTCACTTAGAAGCTAAAGAAGGTTTAGCGTTAATCAATGGAACAACTGTTTTAACTGCAATCGGTGCATTAGCAACTCATGATTCAATTGAATTATTGAAACTTGCTGATATTGCTGGAGCATTATCATTAGAAGTCCATAATGGTATCGTTAATGCGTTTGACGAAGAATTACATATCATTCGTCCACATAGTGGTCAATTAGCAACAGCTAAGAATGTACGTACATTGATCGAAGGTAGTACTTTAACAACACCAGCGACTGCTGAACGTGTACAAGATGCTTACTCATTACGTTGTATGCCTCAAATTCATGGCGCAAGTAAAGATACAATTGCTTTTGTTAAAACAAAAGTTGAAATTGAAATCAACTCAGTAACAGATAACCCAATCATTACTCGTAATGGTGATGTTATTTCTGGAGGTAACTTCCACGGTGAACCAATGGCACAACCATTTGACTATCTAGGAATTGGTGCAGCTGAAATTGGTAACGTATCTGAACGTCGTGTGGAACGCTTAGTTAATACTAACTTAAGTGGTTTACCATCATTCTTAGTAAAACATCCAGGCGTTAACTCTGGTTTCATGATTACTCAATATGCGTGTGCTTCATTAGCATCAGAAAATAAAATTTTAGCACATCCAGCAAGTGTTGACTCAATCACATCTTGTGAAAACCAAGAAGATTTCGTAAGTATGGGAACAACAGCAGCACGTACAGCTCGTGACATTTTAGTAAACTCACGTCGTATTGTGGCTACTGAAATCATGGCAGCTTGTCAAGCTATTGAATTTGTTTCTGATCGTGGTCATATGGGTAAAGGAACTCAAGTTGCTTATGATACATTTAGAAAATATGTTAATGTTATTGAACATGATAAAGACATTGAAATCTATGATGAATTAGAAAAAGCAACTGAAGTACTAATCTCAGGTGAATTATTACGTGCAGTTGAAGAAGTGGTTGATTTAGAAATTGAATTTGATTTCAAATAAATTTCAAGTGAATATTTTCAAATAATTGATTATTTGATGGCTTTATTTGGAAAAAACGGGAGTAGCACTTGTATGCACTCCCTTTTTTTTGTACTATAAATATAAACTTATAGAGGAAGTGTTATGTATGGGGTATCAAAAACCAAAAGGAACAGTTGATATTTTACCTGGAGAAGTAGAAAAATGGCAATATGTTGAAAATGTTGCTCGTTCAGTATTTAAAAAATACGATATTCATGAAATGAGAACACCAATGTTTGAACACATTGAAGTGATCACTCGTGGTGTTGGAGATACAACAGATATCGTTACAAAAGAAATGTATGATTTTGAAGACAAAGGCGGACGTCATATTACGTTACGACCTGAAAACACAGCACCACTTGTAAGATCTTATGTTGAAAATAAATTATTTGGACCAGAACATCAAAATCCATTTAAAGCTTTTTATATTGGTCCAATGTTCAGATACGAACGTCCTCAAGCAGGCCGTTTACGCCAATTCCATCAAATTGGTATTGAAATGATTGGTAGTAATAACCCAACAGTTGACGTGGAAGGTATTTTATCTGCTCTTGATTTTTATAAAGAACTAGGGGTTGAACACACTCAATTAGTGATTAATTCTCTTGGAACAAAAGAATGCCGCATGAAATATCGCCAAGCATTAATAGATTATCTTGAACCTAAATTTGATGAACTAAGTAATGATTCTCAACGACGTTTGCATAGCAATCCATTACGTGTTCTTGATAGTAAAGATGAAAAAGATAAAGTAATTGTTGAAAATGCTCCGTCTATTTTAGATTATCTAGATGATTATTCTGACACTTTCTTTAAAGAAGTAAAAGAGTTATTAGACGCAGTAGGTGTTGAGTACGTAGTGGATCACAGAATGGTACGTGGTTTAGACTATTACAATCATACTGTTTTTGAAATCATGAGTAATGCACCAGGGTTTAATGGTGCAATCACAACAATTTGTGCTGGTGGTCGTTATGATGGTTTAGTTAAAGAACTAGGCGGACCTGAAAGTCATGATTCAGCTTTTGGATATGCGTTAGGACTTGAAAGAGCTATTATCACAATGGAAGCTGAGGGAATCGTCATTCCAACTGCCCCAGCTGTTGATGTTTATGTTGTAGGTTTAGGTGAAAAAACCAATACGGAAAGCTTAAAGCTCGTTCAAACAGTGAGAAACGCTGGCCTAATTGGTGAGCGTGATTATCTTAACAGAAAAGCTAAAGCACAATTTAAATCAGCAGATAAATTAAACGCTAAAGTTGTTTTAACAATTGGTGAAGATGAGTTAGAACAACAAATTGTACGTATGAAAGATATGTCAACTGGAACGGAAGAAAATGTTGCGTTAGTTGATTTATATGCTAACTTTGAAGAGTTAATCAGTAAGATTATTAAGAAATAAATGTTTAAAACTAAAAAAGGAGTTTTGCAAGTTGAAGCCTAAAACAGAAGAAGAAAAGTGGATTATTTCGGAGTATACGCATAAATTAACGGTGGTGTTTTTATATGCCTTGCTTTACGCGGTAGCCCTAAATTTCTTCTGGCGTCCAGCTAATATTTATACAGGTGGAATTACTGGTTTTTCTCAAATTTTAACAACTGTTTTTGAAAAATTCACAGGAATTCAGCCATCAATATCAATTGTTTATTATATTATAAACTTACCATTTTTAATTTATGGTTGGTTTAAAATGAATAAAAAATTAGTTGTATTCACTGTTGTCAGTGTTACATTTGCCTCAATTGCCATTGAAATGGTACCAACCATTGTCCTAACCAAGGACCCTATTATTTGTGCTCTATTTGGAGGAGCACTTGGAGGAGCGTCTTTAGGATTAGCTTTAAAGAATGGGATTGCAACAGGTGGCTTAGATATTGGGATTATTGCCATTCGAAGAAAAACAGGGAAAAGTATCGGGTCGATTTCAATGATTATTAATGGAGTCATTGTTTTAGCCGCAGGTTATTTATTTGGATTTCCCTATGCTTTTTACAGTGTAATTTCAATTATTGTCAGTGGGAAAGTGACAGACTTTGTTTATACAAAACAGCAAAAAATGCAAGTATTAATTATTACAAGAAACCCTGATAAAATCATTGCTTCGTTAAAAAAACGATTATTAAGAGGAATTACCGTTTTAAATGATGAAGCAGAAGGTGCTTACGATCATCGTAAAAAAACAGTTTTGTTAACAGTCATCACTCGTTATGAGATGCATCAATTAGAAGAAGCGATTGAAGAAGGTGACCCTAACAGCTTTGTTAGTATTTCTGAAAATGTCCATACACTCGGAAAATTTGATGATTTTGGTTTGTAACTAAAATGACGGAGGTCAAGACAATCGAAATAAAAAAATATTTGTTTCAAGATCTATCAAAAAATGAATTAAGTAGTCTATGTATTCTATACAATATGATTCGAAAAAAAACAGCAACTTGGCTAGATAAAGAAACTGTTCCATTGGAAAATTTTATTGATATGATTGATGTTGAAACTATTTATATTGCTTATGAAAATGAGAAAATGATAGGGTTTTTAACATTATATGTTCCTGATCAATTTATTCATTTATTTTTTGTTGATGCAGATAGTCAAGGTAGTGGAATTGGAAGTCAATTACTGAAGGTTGTTGAAACTGATATTGCTGAGGGTACGATAAGTCTTAAATGTCTTATGTATAATGAAACAGCTATTAAGTTTTATCAAAAAAAAGGCTTTTTAATTACAGAAACCCATGAAGAGACACCAGAAACAGGTTATCATGTTATGATGAAATCAATATAAAAAAGAGTTGAAAGGTATTTAGCCGATTTAATAACGGTCTATTATCTTTTGACTCTTTTTTTGAAAACGTTAATTAGCTATCTTGAACTTGAAAACTAAGTGACGTATTATTGAAGTAGTGATAAAAAGAGATGGAGTGATTGGATGAGTTTAAAGAAAAGAGTTAGTTTAACAGGATTTTGTTTGGTTGGAATGATCATTTTAGGAACCCTAGTTCAGCAAGTAGCGTTACTTGCATTTCCTACAATTAAAGATAGTGTATTTTTCTTATTAATAACAAATTATTTGGGAATGTACGGATTAGGACTTCCTTTGTTTTTTACAGTTTTAAAAAAATTCCCTAAAAGTGAGCTGAAAGCGTCAGATGAAGTATCTACAAAAGAGTGGGGAACGCTTATCTTAATGGGACTTGGCATCATGTATTTAGTTAATTTAGTATTCGGCTTATTAATGTCACTTATTTCTGGGGGAAGTGGCAATGTATTAGGTGAAATGATTTCAGGTTTTAAATTATGGCAAGTGTTGCTTTTAGTAGTATTAACAGCTCCTGTTTTGGAAGAATTAGTATTTAGAAAGTTACTTTATCAAGTGGCTGCTCCTTTAGGTGATAAGGGCTATATTATTTTTAGTAGTATATTATTTGGTCTATATCATATGAATATTAGTCAATCAATCTACGCGTTTTTCTTAGGAGTGATTCTTTCTTATTTATATGTTAAAACTGGTAATTTAAAAATGTCTATTTTAACACACATTACAATTAATTTTATTGGAAGTTTCATTCCAATGTTAATGACTTCCTCAGCAGTTATGACAACTGTTTTTGTTGTATTTGTATTGTTAGTTATGATTATTGGCTTGATTACGATATCAAAAAATAAAAGAGCGATTAAAAATTACTTTAGGAATGAAGATGACGTCGCTAAGTTTAATTGGAAAGAAATTTTTCTTAATCCTGGAATGGTAGTATTTATCATTTTTTGTTCAGTTATGATTATTGTCACATTTTCTATGGCGTTCAAATAACCAAAGAAGAAACCGATTCGAACTATCGGTTTCTTTTTTATTATCTTGTCATTTTTTGAATTGGGTCGTATCAGCCATCTTCCTTGAAGCAAAAAATTAAATAGCGTATGATGAAATCAACTTAAGGTAGGTGAGGTTAATGGTGTGCTATGGAATATTTTTTAATCCAAACGCAGGAGATGGAGAGTCTAAATCAACCGCACAACAAGTAAAAAAGAAGTTAGAAGAAAAAAATTTTCAGGTGATGTTATTAACGGCTTCTGATGCGGTAAAAGCTATTGAGATGCTAATCGAAAAAATTAAAATAATCGATAAGTTAATAGTAATTGGTGGTGATGGAACTCTAAATATTGTAGGAACAGCTTTTATAACTGGAAAGAGAACCGTTCCATTAGGGGTGATTCCTGGAGGCACTATCAATAATTTTGCTAAGCGTTGGAAAATACCGACTGAAATAGAAAAAGCTGTTGATATTATTATGGCTGGAGAAACTAGAAAAGTAAGTATTGGACAATGCGGAAATAAAGCCATTATCAGCTCCTTTACTTTTGGTCGATTAGCAGATATTTCAAACGATGTGAGACAAAGTGAGAAACGAAAGTATGGTCTTGTGGTTTATCCTTATAAAGCATTTCGTCATGTGGGAGGTAATACGTCTTATCTTGTGAAATACAAAACTGAAAAAGAAACGGTGACGTTGAAAACGTGGGTGGCCCTTGTAACCACCACATCCTATGTAGGTGGTCTACCGTATACATTTCATGATGAAAATGCGTTTCATATTAGCATTTTAAACAATATAGGATTAAAGAAAATAAAAGCTTATTTAACCTATGCTTTTACAGGTCAGATGAAGGGGAAAAAAACGATCACGTATATTTCTTCTGAAAAAATATCGATTGAAAATATGGACGAGTCGGTGGAAATCCAAACTAGAATTGATGGAGATCCAGGTCCAAATCTTCCTTTAACGCTTGAGTGGCGGAAGGATTTTATTGATTTAATGGTTTCAACAGAAATGTAAAAGAGGATGTCCACTTATTTTGGACATCCTCTTTATTTTAATCAAACAAGTTGATGATTTTTGGCAACTAGTTCACCGTGTTTGTAAACGTCTTGAACTAAGTTAGTAGCAAAGAAGTAAAGAGGGTAATCAACATTTGGAGCATCCCAAATGGCGATGTCTGCTAATTTACCTTCATCAAAACTACCAATTGAATCACCTAAACCAACAGAATAGGCTGCATTAATTGTGACAGCATTAAAGACTTGGATAGGAGTTAGTTTCATTTTAAAACAACCAAGTTGCATAATAAATTGAATGTTTGATGTTGGACAGCTTCCAGGGTTGCTGTCGGTTGATAAAGTAATTGCCATATCAGCATCTAGCATTTTCTTAGCAGGAGCATATGTATCTGCCATTAGACTGAAAGTTGTTCCTGGTAAAAGGTTACCAATGACATTACTTTCACTCATTTTTTTAATACCTTCATCGGTTGCAGCCATCAAATGTTCAGCACTAACAGCACCAACTTCAGCAGCAATATCAACACCACCAATAGAATCAATTTCATCTGCATGAATACGTAGCTTAAAGCCTAATTCTTTAGCAGCAGTTAGTAAACGGCGAGATTGTTCAGCTGTGAAGACACCTGTTTCACAGAAAATATCACAAAACTCAGCTAAGTTTTCTTCTTTCACTTTTGGTAACATCTCTTCGATAATCATTTCAATAAAGGCATCTCCGTCACCATCAAATTCTGGTGGAACAGCGTGAGCTGCCATAAAGGTTGAAACTAAATCAATTGGATGGTTGTGATTTAATTCTTTTACAACATCTAATTGACGTTTTTCAGTTTGCCAATTTAAACCATAACCACTTTTAGCTTCCACAGTTGTCACACCGTGGATAATCATTTGGTCTAACAAACGTTTTGATTTATCATAAAGATTTTCAAAAGATGCTGAGCGAGTGGAACGAACAGTACTTAAAATTCCACCACCTTCTTTTAAGATATCTAAATAGCTCACACCATTTAATTTTTTTGCAAATTCATTTTCACGACTGCCACCATAAACTAAATGAGTATGACAATCAATTAACCCAGGAGAAGCTAATTTACCGGAGTAATCGATTAGTTTTGTGTGATCTCCGATTAGACTTTTTTCAGGTTCACCAGTTGCCACTTTTAAAATTTTTCCATCTTTAATCGCGATAAAGCCGTTTTCGATAATTGTTGCTTGATTCATCTCAGCACCCTTTAACGCACGTCCGTTGTCAGTTGGGCAAAAAATTTGGCTGAAATTAATTAATATTTTATCTGCTATCATTGCTTTTTTCCTCCTTTGATTTACAATAATTATAACAATATCTAATCGTAATTACCTTATTCTTTTACCATCTAATTTTAGTCAAATTATTGAAAACGTTTTTTTGACGCTGTTCTTTCAAAAAAAAATAACTATTTATTTGATGATAGACTTTAAATAGACTAGAAAGAAGTATAGTATTGTTATAACCTAAAGGATTTATTACTTATGTATTAAAAGAAGTCGTATCACAAATTTATTAACTTTTTATTCATAATTTAAGGAGGATGTAAAATGATTAGTAACAAAAATATTAGTGAGGCAATGACGATTAAATTACCAGATGTCTTGCCAGATATGCCTGTGTTCCAAGAAGGAATTAGACGTGCTCCAGACAGAGGTTTTCGTTTATCTGAATCCCAAACAAAATTGGCATTGAAAAATGCGTTAAGATACGTACCAGAACAATTTCATGATCAAGTTATTCCAGAATTTTTAGAAGAATTAAGAACTCGCGGACGTATTTATGGTTATCGTTGGTATCCAAAAACTCGTGTTTACGGTAAACCAATTGATGAATATAAAGGAAAATGTGTTGCTGCAAAAGCAATGCAAGTAATGATTGATAATAACTTAGATTTTGATATTGCTCTTTATCCATATGAATTAGTAACTTATGGAGAAACTGGCCAAGTTTGTTCAAACTGGATGCAATATCAATTAATCATGCGCTATTTAGAAGAAATGACAGATGAACAAACATTAGTTGTTGAATCTGGACATCCAATGGGATTATTCTCTTCTAAAAAAGATGCACCTCGCGTTATCATTACAAATGGTTTACTTATTGGTGAGTATGACAATATTCATGATTGGGAAATCGGAGAACAAATGGGTGTTACTAACTACGGACAAATGACAGCTGGTGGCTGGATGTATATTGGACCACAAGGTATTGTTCATGGAACATTTAATACTTTATTAAATGCAGGTCGTTTGAAATTAGGTATTGCTGATGATGGCGATTTAAGAGGTAAATTATTTATTACTTCTGGATTAGGTGGCATGAGTGGGGCACAAGGTAAAGCTGGAGAAATTGCAAAAGCTGTAGCTATTGTCGCTGAAGTTGACCGTTCTCGTATTGATACTCGTTTAGAACAAGGTTGGATTTCTCATGTAACTGAGACACCTGAAGAAACAATGATATTAGCAAAAGAATACATGGATAAAGAAGAAACAACTTCTATTGCTTACCATGGTAATATTGTTGACCTATTAGAATATATCAACAAAAATGATATTCATGTTCATTTATTATCTGACCAAACTTCTTGTCATAATGTTTATGAAGGTGGTTATTGTCCTGCAGGTATTTCTTTTGAAGAAAGAACACGTTTACTTGCAGAAGATCAAGAAAAATTCCGTGTAGAAATTGATAAAACATTGAAACGCCATTTCGAAGTAATTAAATCTTTAACAGCTAAAGGAACTTACTTCTTCGATTATGGTAATTCATTTATGAAAGCTATCTATGATACAGGAATTAAAGAAATTTCTAAAAATGGTGTGGACGATAAAGACGGCTTTATCTGGCCATCATACGTAGAAGATATCATGGGACCTATGTTATTTGACTATGGTTATGGACCTTTCCGTTGGGCGTGCCTAAGCCGTAAACATGAAGATTTAATGGCGACTGATAAAGCAGCTATGGAAGTAATTGATCCTAACCGTCGTTATCAAGACCGTGATAACTATAACTGGATTCGCGATGCTGAAGAAAATAAATTAGTTGTAGGAACTGAAGCACGTATCCTTTATCAAGATGCAATGGGTCGTGTTAATATTGCCCTTAAATTTAATGAAATGGTAAGAGAAGGAAAAATTGGTCCAGTTATGATTGGTCGTGACCACCATGACGTATCGGGTACAGACTCTCCATTCCGTGAAACATCAAATATCAAAGATGGAAGCAATATCACTGCAGACATGGCAACACAATGTTATGCAGGAAATGCTGCTCGTGGTATGAGTTTAATCGCCTTACACAATGGTGGTGGCGTTGGTATTGGTAAATCTATCAATGGTGGTTTTGGTTTAGTACTTGACGGTAGTGAAACAACTGACGAAATTATTAAATCTGCAGTTTCATGGGATACAATGGGTGGGGTTGCTCGTCGTAGTTGGGCACGTAATCCTCACGCAATTGAAACTTCTATGGAATACAATGAAACACGTAAAGGAACAGATCATATTACTATTCCTTACCTTGCAGATGATGCAAAAGTTGATGCAGCAATTAGTAAATTATTCAATTAATGATTAAGTGATCTTCCTATCCAAATCATAAAAGAATGAGTAAATAAATGTTGAGATCCTAAAGAAGAAATTGTTTATTTTTCTTCTTTAGGTCTTTTTATATTTAAATGTCTGTTTTTGTATTGTTTATAGAACTGTAAAAAAGAAAATGATGTAAAATGTTTGATTAATGCTAAATAGCTTTGTTTATTTTAGTTTGAAAAAAAGGTATAATGAAGAGAATAAGTAATTTGTGAATCTTGCCAATTACTTACAAAATTTTTTTGATGAGTGAGGAGGTAAATTATTTGTCTAATTGTTTACGATGTAAACTATTTGGAAGTCCTGAAATTTTATTAAATGATAAAGTTATGTTATTCTCATTTTCTAAAATTGATGCTCTTATCTATTATTTAGCCATAACTAAATCAGCTAGTAGAGATGAAGTAGCTGGCTTACTTTGGCCAGATAAGAATGATCAAAACGCTAAGAAAAATTTACGGAATGCGATTTATCAAGCAAACAAAATTTTAGGATTTGAAATAATCAGTTCACCAAATAAGGCGTTACTTGTGTTAAATGAAGATATTGATGTTGAGATTGATGTTGATGTATTTATGAAAGACCCTCAGTCTAATTTGAGTTTGTATAAAGATGAATTTTTAAAAGGTTTTTTCCTTAAGGATTGCGAAGGATTTGAGTTTTGGGTAGTAAAAATGCGCAATTTTTATGAAAAGAAATTTTTGCAAGAGTGTTATAAAAAAATTGAAAAAGATATTGCTAGCAATCAGTTGGAAGACGTTGAAAAAAATATTCAGCGATTGATTTATATTGACGAGTTTGACGAGTCGAACTATCAATTATTAATGAAATTTTACCAATTGAATCAACGAGATGGAAAAGTAGTTGAAACATTTTATAATTTATCTAATCTATTAAAAGTTGAGCTGGGTATCACACCAAATAAAGAAACAAAAGATATTTATGAGCTTTCTTTAGAAAAATTAAATGAGCAAAGTAGCAAAGGGAAACAACGATTTAATTCACTTTTTTATGGTCGATTTGATGAATTGAGAATGATTGAAACAAATTTTAATTGTTTTAAAAATGATCAAGCATATCACTCGATTGTTATTAGTGGAGAAGCTGGAATTGGTAAGAGTGCTTTAGCCAATGTAGTTTTGGATAATATTCAAGACAAATATACTATTATTGAAACGCAGTGTTATCAAGTAGAAGAAAAATATGCCTTTCGACCTTGGAAGAAAATTATCGATAGTTTATCTGGCATTATTAAAGAAGACGGAGAAATGGAGCCAAAACTTTGGAATGAAGTTATATCAAAAGTGTTTCCCAGTTTCGAAGATTATTTACCAGATACAAAACCAATTGAAAATGACGATCGAATTAATTTAGGTGTTTTGTCAGAAATACTTATAGATGCTATTAATCGATTGTCGCAAAAGAAAAAAATGGTTCTTTTCTTTGAGGATATACAGTGGATGGACAGTAATAGCTTGGATTTATTAACAAGTATTATGCTTCATACCAGTCACGATGTTTTATTCCTAATGACATCTAGAACAATGAAAAAAGATGAGTTGGATTGTTTCTTAAATAATTTAATCCAATGCCGTTTGCTTGTAGATGTCCGACTTGATCCCTTCTCCTTCAATGAAACTAACGAGTTTATACACAAGAAAATACCAAATGAAAACGTGACAGTCAGTTTAGTTAGTAACGTGTATCGCCATACAGAAGGCAATCTTTTCTTCTTACTAGAATACATCACACTTCTTCAAAGTAATACCAATCTTAATACGATGACAGTAAAAATGAAAGATGCTTTAAAAAATCGTTTTCTATATTTAACAGAAGACGAACAAAAATTAGTCAATTTGGTGTCTTATTTTTATGATTATGCATTATTGGAAGATCTTGTTTTTATTTTAGATATGGATAGTTTAAAAATTGTTGACTTAATTGAATCTTTAAGTGAGAAAAACATTTTGAAAGAACTAGATATTAAGGGTGAAATTGGGACAACGTTTACTCATATTAAATTGAGAGAGTTTATTTATATGAATCAATCTATTGGTAAAAAACGAATTATTCACAATAAAATAGCAGAGCATTTAGAAGGTAAACTAACGGAGTATCCAATTGACAGTTTGCTCTATGATAATATTTCTTTTCACTATAAAAAAGGAAAAAATGGTCTTAAAGCACTTGAATACAAACTGAAATACTTAGAAAAATATTTAAGTTTTTATCATGAACTTTTTCCAATTGACGTTCAAGGAAATGGTATTGTGACAGATGGTTTAACGTTTAGTCAAGAAAAGGTATTCAAACAATTTGATAAATTAAAACAAATGCTTTTAGCACTTGAAAAACAATATATTGCTGACGCTGATTTTCAATTGCTAAAACTTCAGTTTTTATATTTAGAAGGTCGATACCTCATTAAATATGGAGAATACGATCAAGGTGTTGAAGATATTGAACAAGTGATTTTTCAATCGAAAGAGTTAAAAAATAATAATTACTTGTTGGATGGCTATAAACAAATGATTTATTATTATATTCAAATTGATCAACCTGAAAAAATGATTGAGTACATTGAACTTGCTTTAGACTTGTCAATTCGAGAAAATAATCACCAATCAATTGGTATTTTACTTCGCTTAAAAGGATTGTATCAAATTATGAATGGTAGTAATTACCTTGCTGAGAGATTATTAAAGGAATCAATCAATACATTTATGTTGACGGATGAAATTGCAAAAAAATACGCAGTTAATATTGCTGCGGCTTATAATTATTTAGGAGAAATACGTTTTAACGAAAATAATTATGAAGAAGCTTACGAAATGTTTTCTGAAGCAATTGCACTTTGCTCGGATAAAAAATCTCTGTCAAGCTTGTCAGTATTTTATACGAATGCAGGAGCCTCTCTTTACGCCCAAGGAAAAAAACAAGAAGCAAAAGAGTACTTACTAAAATCAAGAAGTATTTATCAAGAGCTTAGAACCTTTTGGAAACGACCTCGTTTGGATGCATATCTAGCCTTAATTTATTTAGAAGAAAAAGATTATGACGAGGTTAAATATTATCTTGAAAAAGGTAAAGAGTTTGCTGAAAGAATGGGAAATAGTCGTGATATAGGTATTGTTGAGTTTGCAAAAGCGATGGTTTCGTTTGGTCTGATTATTCAAAGTCAAGATCTGGAAGATTGGTCTAATTGGTTGAAACGATCACCAGGTGATTATGCCAAGAGTGCTATAGAACATTTGAATCAATATCAAGATTCATATGAAATTAATATGCTAAATGAACAATTGAAAATATTACAAAAATAAGGATATTTTCTTTAAATAGTAGAATCAGATAGTTCAAAAAAAGTTGAACTGTCTGTTTTTTTATTCCAAAATAGTGGAGCTATTTCGATAAAAAAATGTTAAAATAAATATACTAACTTAAAAAATAAGTCTGATAAGGAATGATCAAATGTTAGGATGGATTTTAGGAATTATTGTATTATTATTGATTGGGATTTGTGCGTATGCTGGGCATTTTTTCATCACAGCAGCTCTTTTTAAAAATTCAACGTGGTATGTCAATAAAGGACATAAAATGTTAAATCCTGATAATTTTAACCAGGAAAGAACAGTTTATACCGATATTGAAGAAAGACAAAATGAAGAAGCTCATGCTTTTTGGGATAAAGAAGCAACTGGGGAGATCTTTATGGAGTTTTCTGGAGAAACGTTGTGTGCCAGAGAATTTAAAGCGTTTCCTGCAACAAATCGTTGGGTTATTGCAGTTCATGGTTACCGCTCATCTGGTAAAAGAGATATGTCACTTCCAGCAAAAAGATTTTTAGATGCTGGATTTAATGTACTTGTACCAGATTTACGTGCTCATGGTAAAAGTACGGGGGAAGAAATTGGCATGGGATGGCTTGAAAAAGAAGATGTTAAGGCTTGGATTCAAAAAATACTCACACACAACAATCAAGCAGAAATTATTTTATTTGGTGGTTCGATGGGAGCTGCTACAGTTATGATGGCTAGTGGAGATGAATTACCTAAACAAGTAAAACTTCTCATTGCTGATTGTGGCTATTCTTCTGTCTATGATGAATTTAATGATATGCTTCGCTCTGCTCTTCATCTACCAGGCGCACCAATTATGTTTTTTGCTAATTTGTTTTGTAAATCTAAGCTAGGATTTACATTAAAAGAAGCATCCAGTGTGAAGCAACTTCAAAAAAATTACCTACCAACATTATTTATCCATGGAACAAAAGATAAATTTGTTCCCCATGAAGCTATTTACAAAAACATGGAAGCAACACAAGGTGTTAAAGAAAGTTTGTTAATTGAAAATGCTCCTCATTTGTCTTCGTGGATTTATGATGAAAAAAGGTATTTTGAAACAGTCTTTCAATTTATTGATAATAATTTGAAAAAAGGGGAATAAAATGGATACGAAAAAAAATATGAAACTTGCGATGCTAATAATATTAGCAGCAGCAACAATGAGCAGTTTGGGGCAGTTAGCTTGGAAATTCGGTGCAGATGCACAAAGCAATGGACCAGCAATTATTCTTTATATTATTGGATTTGTTTTGGCAGGTCTTGGTATGGTGTTGTTAATGATAGCTTTTAGATTTGGCGAAGTCTCAATTTTACAACCTATGATGAGTATTGGGTTTGCTTTATCCATTGCGTTTGGCTTTTTATTTTTGAATGAGCCTATCACAACACCAAAAATAATTGGAACATTTTTCATTATTGCAGGCTCAGCTCTGTTAGGTTATGAAGGAGGTCGTGAGAATGGATAATTTAGGAATTATTGTAGGTATCCTTGCGATAACGACTCTTTCAGGTAGTGCGGGTGCTCTTGCTTTAAAACAAGGAATGAATGAATTAGCAGATTTGACTGTAGTAAAAGCAATAACTAACAAGTGGCTATTATTGGGAAGTTTTTTATATATTGTTAGTGCTGCAACGAATATTGTTTTGTTTAAGTATTTGGCTTACTCTATTGCCTTTCCAATGACGTCCTTAACATATGTATGGACTGTTTTTATTTCTTACTTTACTTTTAAAGAAAAAATTACCCCTTTAAAACTGTTATCGATTGGCTTAATTATTGTAGGGGTTGTTATTATTAGCCGTTAATTAAAATATTAGAGAGTGTGAACTGAAAACAGCTCACATTCTTTTTTTATTCAAAAAATGGTAAAATAAAACCATAATACTGATTGATTAAGGAATGATGGTAGATGAACCGTTTAACAATAGACGTTGGAACAACAAATATTAAATTTAATATTTTTGAAGATTATAAAATTAAAGAATCACTGGAAATGAGAATAGAGACTTATTACGAAGAGTTTGGGAAAGTTTATCAAAGTCCAGAAAGAATACTAAGGCAAATAAAACGAGGTATTCAAAATTTAACACAAAAAGGATATGACATAGAAGATATTATTTTCAGTACTGCTATGCATAGTATCATGCCAATTTTTGAAACACCACGAGAAGAAGAATTACTTATCTGGCAAGATAAACAAGCTAGTGAATTTGTTAAAGAGTTTAAAAAAACGGAACAAGCTATTTCTTTTTACAAAAAAACTGGAACGCCAATTCATGAGATGTCACCATTTGCTAAGATTGCCTCATTTAAAAATAAGGGATGGTTTAGTGATGTTAAGGAATGGATTGGTTTAAAAGAATATTTAATTAAAGCTTTTACGAATAAAAAAGTAGTGGACTATTCTGTGGCTTCTGCTACTGGTTTGTTTAATATTCATACAAAAAAATGGGATGAAGAAATTTTAGAGTTTGTCGGTATTGAGGAAAGGCAATTAGCCCAATTAGCCGATACAGATACGTTTTATCCAATTTCAAAAGAAATAGCAGAAGCTGTTTTTCTTTCTGATAAAGTTAATGTTTATGTAGGTGCAAGTGATGGGTGTTTAGCAAGTTATGCTTGTTATCTTGCCAATGGCACTGTTAACACGTTAACTATTGGAACAAGTGGTGCTGTTAGAAAAGTGACTAAAGAAATTGAATTAGATGATGAAGGTCAGACTTTTTGTTACTATCTAACAAAGGATTATTGGGTAGTTGGCGGAGCAAGTAATAACGGTGGACAAGTATTAGAGTGGGCAAATAAAATGTTGTATAAAGAGTCAAGTTCTTCGATCTACAAAGAATTAGAACATATTCTCACTCATGCTCCAATTGGAAGTCATGGTATATTATTTTTGCCATATATATCAGGAGAAAGAGCACCTCTTTGGAATAGTGAGGTGCATGGAAGCTTCTCAGGATTAAGTTTAGGAAATGAGCGGGAAGATTTACTAAGAAGTATTATTGAGGGAATTTTATTTAATTTGAAACTCATTGGTGATTTAGTTGAGTTAGAACCAAGAGATATTTCTGTTAGTGGTGGTTTCTTTGAAGAACCTATTTTAACCACATTAACTGCTGATATTTTTGGTAAAAATTGTATTCAATCTCAGTACTCTGAACCGAATTTTGGTTCAATCTGTTTAGTTAGTAAACCAACAAGTTATGTGTTGTCAGAACATAAGCGGATTTTTTTCAATGAAGAGAATCATGGAGCGTATACAAAGAGTTATATTAATTTTGCTAAAACAGTTAAAAGCGAACTATAAACAAAAAAATGAACAAAAAATTCGTTTATAAGTTGAATTTACTTTCCTTCGTTGTTAGAATAAAGAAAAAGAGAGGGGTTCTAACAAATGACTGAAGTGGCGGTAATAATGGGAAGTATCTCTGATTGGAAAACAATGCAAGAAGCCTGTTTGATTTTAGATAGCTTTGGTATTTCTTATGAAAAACGAATAATATCAGCACATCGAACACCTGAATTAATGTTTGAATTTGCCAATGAGGCTAGAGACAAGGGATTGAAGGTAATTATTGCTGGGGCAGGGGGATCAGCTCATTTACCTGGAATGGTAGCGGCTAAAACGACACTACCTGTTATAGGCGTTCCAATAGAATCTAAGACCTTAAAGGGAATGGATTCACTTTTATCAATCGTTCAAATGCCAGGTGGAATTCCTGTTGCTACGACGGCAATTGGTAAAGCTGGTGCAAAGAATGCTGGTCTTTTGGCAGCTCAAATCTTATCCATTCAAGACAAGTTAATTCAAAATAAATTAACAGCGTATCGCAATGAAATGAAACAAGCGGTGTTAGAGAGTGAGGCTCATTTTGACTAAATTATTACTTCCAAATAAAACAATTGGAATTATTGGTGGCGGACAACTTGGTCAAATGATGGCATTGAGTGCTAAAGAAATGGGATTTAAAGTAGGTGTCTTAGATCCCAATGAGGACTCTCCAGCTTCACAAGTGGCAGATTGGTCAATTACAGCAAGTTATGATGATCAAAAAAGCATCAAATTATTAGCAGAACAATCGGATATTGTTACATATGAATTTGAAAATGTTGACGCCAGTTCTTTGGAAAAAATTCAGCATAAAGTATTAATCCCACAAGGACTAGATATATTAAAAATAAGTCAAAATCGTCAATTTGAAAAAGAGTTTTTAAATAGATTAAAATTACCAATAGCTCGATATCGTATTATTGAAACAGAAGATGACTTGAAAAAAGGAATAGATGAGTTAGGCTATCCTTGTGTGCTAAAAACTTGTTTAGGTGGTTATGATGGCAAAGGTCAAGTTGTCTTAAGAACAAGTGAAAATATAAGTGAGAGTTTATTACTTATAAATAAAGGAAACTGTGTGTTAGAATCTTGGGTTTCGTTTGAAAAAGAAATTTCAGTTATTGTTTCAGGAACACAAGATAATCAATACCAAGTCTTTCCTATTTCTGAGAATATCCATCGACATAATATTTTGTACCAATCTATTGTCCCAGGACGAGTATCAAAAAGTTGTCAGAATAAAGCTCAGAAAATGGCGTTAAGTATCGCGAAACAATTAAAAATTAGAGGAACAGTGACCATTGAGATGTTTGTCACTTTTGATGAGTCACTTATAATCAATGAAATAGCTCCTAGGCCGCATAATTCAGGACATTATTCTATTGAAGCTTGTAATATCAGCCAGTTTGATGCCCATATTCGAGGCATTTGTGGTTGGCCACTGCCTAATATTTATTTACATCAAGAGGCTGTAATGATTAATTTATTAGGAGAAGAAGTAACAGATGCTCAGGTAGCTATTTTAGAACAACCAAACTGGTTTTTTCATTTTTACGGGAAAAAAGAAATAAAAAAAGATAGAAAAATGGGACATATTACGATATTATCAAATAGTCTTAAAGGAACGTTGAAAGAAATTAGTGAGTCAAAAATTTGGAATCAGAGAGGATAATACAATGTTAGAACGGTATACACGAAAAGAAATGGGCAGTATTTGGACAGATGAAAATCGTTACAATGCATGGCTAGAAGTTGAAATTTTAGCAGATGAAGCGTGGGCAGAATTAGGCGAAATTCCAAAAGAAGATGTAGAAAAAATACGTCAGAATGCAACTTTTGATGTTGAAAGAATTTTAGAAATTGAAGCTGAAACAAGACATGATGTGGTTGCCTTTACTCGAGCCGTTTCTGAAAGTCTTGGAGAAGAGCGTAAGTGGGTTCATTACGGTTTAACAAGCACGGATGTTGTTGATACAGCATACGGCTATTTACTAAAACAAGCGAATGACATCTTAAGAGTAGATTTACAGAGATTTAAAGATATCATCGGAAAAAAAGCACTTGAACATAAATATACAGTGATGATGGGAAGAACTCACGGGGTTCATGCAGAACCCACAACATTTGGCTTAAAGCTAGCTTTATGGTATTCAGAGATGAATCGAAATATCGAAAGATTTGAGCATGCTGCTAGAATGGTTGAAGCTGGAAAAGTAAGTGGTGCTGTGGGAACTTTTGCCAATACACCACCTTTTGTTGAAAGTTATGTATGTGAGCATTTAGGAATCAGAGCTCAAGATATTTCGACACAAATATTACCAAGAGATTTGCATGCTGAATATGTATCATCAATGGCGCTTATAGCAACAAGTATTGAAAAGTTTGCGACTGAAATTCGAGGCTTACAAAAATCAGAAACTCGTGAAGTAGAAGAGTTCTTTGCAAAAGGTCAGAAGGGGTCATCAGCTATGCCTCACAAACGTAACCCAATTGGTTCAGAAAATATGACAGGACTTGCTCGTGTTATTCGAGGACATATGGTAACAGCTTATGAAAATGTTGCTCTATGGCATGAAAGAGATATTTCTCATTCTTCAGCAGAAAGAATAATTATTCCAGATACAACAATTCTATTGAATTATATGCTAAATCGTTTTGGTAATATTGTTGATAATTTGACGGTATTTCCAGAAAACATGAAACGTAATATGGATGCAACTTATGGTTTAATATATAGCCAACGTGTTCTTCTAAAATTAATCGATCAAGGTATGTCTCGTGAAGAAGCATATGATTTAGTTCAACCTAAGACGGCTTATGCTTGGGATAATCAGGTTCAATTTAAACCACTTCTTGAAGCAGATGAAAAAATCACATCTGTTTTGACTCAAACAGAAATAGATGATGCGTTTGACTATAATTATCATCTTAAAAATGTAGATGTTATTTTTGAAAGAGTAGGTTTGTAAAATTAGATAAATAGACAAAAACAGAGGAATTGTTCCTCTGTTTTTTGTTATAATAAAGTATAAAAAAGAAATATTGTTGTGTAGAGGAGGAGTCAAGGATGAAGGAAGAATTGGTACTTGTTAAACCAACTATTGATATGATAAAAGAAATTGAAGCATATCGTTTAGAATTTGATACTACAATTAATGGAATTGAAGGAGCAAGTTTATTAGCAGAATATGAAGATATTGGTGAGTGGCTAGACTATTTAAAAAAATGTGAGAATGAGGAAACTCTTTTAAGAGAAGATTTTGTACCGGCTTATCAGTATATGTTAGTGAGAAAAAATGATAATAAAATTATTGGGTTTTCACACTTTAGAATAAAGTTGAATAGCTTTTTACTAAATTATGGTGGCAATATTGGTTATTCAATTGCTCCTTCTGAAAGACGAAAAGGCTACGGAGAGAAGATGTTAGCTGAAGTATTGAAAGAAGCTCCTAAATTTAATTTAGATAAGCTTTTATTAACGTGTGACGAAAGTAATTTAGCATCAATGCGAGTTATTGAAAAAAATCAGGGTGTGTTAGAAAATAAACTTTTTATTGAAGATAAAAATAAGTGGATAAGAAGATATTGGATAACAATAAAGTAGTCAATGTCATTATTTGTTAAATTGAGAAAAATAATAAATGGTAGAAAGATAAGAGAGTATAAAAAACTCTTTTATCTTTTTTATTTGTTTTAAGGTATATAAAAAAATTTTTTTCGTTTAAAAGTTGCTAAACACGAACTATTCATCTGAAAAACAAAGATAAAATATGGTTTTTGTTGACTAGCTAGAAATCCATTGTTACACTCAAAGTGAATTAGCGAACGTTTATTTTTGTTTTTGATTAAATAGATAATAAATAGGAGATGGAAACGAATTGGAAACAACTTTAATTTACGAAGGTAAAGCAAAAAACGTATATTCCTCAGATGAACCCAATGTTTTAAGATTAGAGTATTTAGATCAAGCCACAGCTTTAAACGGAAAAAAAAAAGACGTAGTAAAAGGCAAGGGAGAATTGAATAATCAAATTACATCCTTAATTTTTTCAGAATTAAGTAAGCAAAGTATTAGTAATCATTGGATAAAAATACTTTCAAAAAATGAACAGCTTGTCAAAAAAGTTAAAATTATTCCCCTAGAGGTTGTATTGAGAAACGTTGCGGCAGGAAGTTTTACGAGGCGATTAGGAGTTAAAGAGGGAACTATTCTAGAACATCCGATAATTGAATTTTATTACAAAGATGATTTATTAGATGATCCTTTTATCAATGATGAACATATTGCTTATTTATCTCTTGCATCAAAGGATGAGTTAGCTTATATCAAAAGTGAAACATTAAAAATTAATAATGCTTTAATAAAAATATTTGATGATATCGATGTGACATTGGTTGATTTTAAATTGGAGTTTGGCAAAGATGCTAATGGAGCAATTATATTGTCAGATGAAGTCACACCAGATACGTGTAGACTTTGGGACAAAAGTACTCGAACTTCTTTAGATAAAGATATTTACCGCAAAGATTTAGGGAATATTATTCCGATTTATCAGGAAATATTAAGTAGATTAAAAAATAAAGGAGAAGATAAAGATGTTTAATGTAAGAGTGTTTGTTAGTTATAAGGAATCAGTATTAGATCCGCAAGCTGAAGTAATTGCAGGAGCCATTGAGAGGTTAGGCTACAATCAATTTTCAAACATTAAATTAGGAAAATATTTTGATTTTGTTATTAAGGCAGTTGATCGAAAGGAAGCGTTAATATTAGCAGAAGAAATTAGTGACAAATTACTTGCTAATATTAATATGGAAAGTTATCAAATTGAACTCATGGAGGATAACTAAAATGAAATTTGGTGTTCTTGTGTTTCCTGGATCGAACTGTGACATTGATTTATATTTGGCTATCAAAGACATTTTGAAAGAAGAAGTTAGTTACGTTAAGCATACTGAAAGTGATTTAAGCAGTTATGATGCTATTTTAATTCCTGGTGGGTTTTCTTATGGAGATTACTTAAGATGTGGGGCAATTGCTCGATTTTCAAAAGTGATGGAGGCTGTCACGATATTTGCAGAGCAAGGGAAGCCAGTTTTTGGTACGTGCAATGGGTTCCAGATATTAACAGAAGCGGGATTACTGCCTGGAGTGTTACTTAAAAATGATGCGCTTAAATTTGTATGCAAAGCTCAAAAAATAAAAGTAGTAAATAATGAAACCATGTTTACTAATCAGTATGAAAAAAAAGAAGTATTAACACTACCAATCGCCCATGGAGAGGGTAATTTTTACTGTGATGAATTAACGCTTTATGAGTTAAAAAAAAATAAGCAAATTATTTTTACTTACGATGGAGAAAATCCTAATGGTAGTTTGGAAAATATTGCAGGTATTAGTAATAAAAGAGGTAATGTTTTAGGAATGATGCCACATCCAGAACGCGCTATGGAGTCACTATTAGGTAGTGATTCAGGAAAAAGATTATTTGAATCGATGATTGATTATCTAAGAAAGGTAGCGAGTAAATAATGTCAAAAACACAAGAACCAACACCACAAGAAATTAAAGAAAATCAGATCTATAAAGAGTGGGGATTAACAGAAGAAGAGTATGAATTGATAAGTGATAAAATTTTAAATCGTTTACCAAATTATACTGAAACAGGACTTTTTTCTGTTATGTGGAGCGAACACTGTTCTTATAAAAATAGTAAATCGGTTTTAAGAAAGTTTCCAACTTCTGGTAAACATGTTTTACAAGGGCCTGGGGAAGGTGCTGGAATTGTTGATATTGGTGATAATCTAGCTGTGTGTTTTAAAGCTGAAAGTCATAACCACCCTTCAGCGGTTGAACCATATGAAGGTGCAGCAACAGGAGTTGGTGGCATTATACGCGATATTTTTAGTATGGGAGCTCGTCCGATAGCAATGTTAAATTCTTTACGATTTGGTGAATTAACTAATAATCGTACCAAATATTTAGTTGAACAAGTTGTTGCTGGAATTGGCGGTTATGGAAATTGTATTGGAATTCCAACAGTTGGTGGGGAGATTGCTTTTGATGTTTGCTATGAAGGAAACCCTCTTGTTAATGCTATGTGCGTTGGCTTAATAGAGCATAAAGATATTCAAAAAGGGCAAGCCAAAGGAATAGGCAATCCGATTATGTATGTGGGAGCTAAAACAGGAAGAGATGGCATTCACGGAGCAACGTTTGCTTCTGAAGAATTTACAGAAGGACAAGAGCAACAGCGTTCAGCTGTTCAAGTGGGAGATCCATTTATGGAAAAATTGTTAATGGAAGCTTGTCTTGATTTAATTATTAATCACTCTGAGATATTAGTTGGTATTCAAGATATGGGAGCGGCAGGTTTGGTGTCCTCAAGTTCAGAAATGGCATCTAAAGCAGGTTCAGGTCTTGAACTTCACTTAGATGATGTTCCTCAAAGAGAACCTGATATGACACCTTATGAAATGATGCTATCAGAGTCTCAAGAAAGAATGTTGCTATGTATAAAAAAGGGTGCTGAAAATCAAGTGATCCAATTGTTTGAATCATATGGTTTAGAAGCAGTTAACATTGGATTAGTGACAGATGATAAAAAATTTCGTCTATTTCATCACGGTATAGAAGTTGCTAATTTACCAGTGGATGCGTTAGCAGAAGAAGCGCCTGAGTATCAAAAGCCACAAAAAAGACCAGATAGAATGGCAATGTTTGAATCAATGGAGGACTATTACCCTGTGATTGAAAATGGGTCTGAAACGTTATTACAACTCTTAGCACAACCTACTATTGCTTCTAAAAGAGTCTTTTTTGAAACCTATGACTCACAAGTCAGAACTAATACAATCGTAGGTCCTGGAAGTGATGCTGCTGTATTAAGAGTTAGAGGAACTAATAAAGGATTAGCAATGACAACAGATTGTAATAGCCGCTACCTCTATTTAAATCCTGAGATAGGTGGAAAATTAGCAGTCGCTGAAGCAGCCAGAAATATTGTTTCTAGTGGCGGAAAACCATTAGCGATAACCGATTGTTTAAACTATGGTTCTCCTGATAAACCAGAAGGATTTTGGGAGTTAAGTACATCGGCTGATGGTATTGCTAAAGCATGTGAAGTACTTGAAACACCAGTTATATCAGGGAATGTTTCTTTGTATAACGAATCCAATCAAACGAGCATTTATCCAACACCGATGATTGGCATGGTTGGACTTTTAGAAGACATCACTCATGTGACAACTCAGGAGTTTAAAAATAGTGGAGACCTTGTTTACGTATTAGGTCAAACTCAGGATGATTTTCATGGGTCTGAACTTCAAAAAATGTTAACAGGAAAAATTGAGGGAAAGTTAGCTGATTTTGATTTGTTTGAAGAAAAGGCTAATCAGGAGTTGACTTTACAAGCTATTCAAAAAGGATTAATAGAAAGTGCTCATGATTGTTCAGAGGGTGGCTTAGGTGTTGCTTTAATGGAATCCTGTTTTGGAAACCAATTAGGATTAAAAGGGTCATTTTCAAAGGACAGTTCTTATTTATTTTCTGAATCACCTTCCCGTTTTGTCTTATCGGTAAAAAAAGAAAATCAAGAAACTTTTGAAGAAATGATGGGAGAAAGAGTTGAGTTAATCGGTATAGTGACCAACAAAGAGGAATTTGATCTTGTTTGTTCCAATGAACAAATAATTCTAAATGTTACTGAAGCTAAAGAAAAGTGGGAGGAAGCCATTCCATGTCTTATGAAGTAAGGAGTTTAAACGAAGAGTGCGGAGTATTTGGCATCTGGGGTCATGCAAACGCGTCACAAGTGACTTACTTTGGACTCCATGCTTTGCAACACAGAGGACAAGAAGGTGCAGGCATTGTCTCAAATAATCAAGGTGTTTTAAAAGGATATCGAGATTTAGGATTATTGACTGACGTTTTTCGTTTTCCTGAAACGTTAAAAAAATTAACAGGAAATGCAGCTATTGGTCATGTCCGTTATGCGACTACAGGAACAGGAGAAGTTAATAATATCCAACCATTTTTATTTCGATTTTTTGATGGTGATTTTGCTTTGGCACATAATGGCAACTTAATTAATGCTAAAACATTGAGAAGACAAGTTGAAAAAAAGGGAGGCATCTTCCATTCTAATTCAGACACAGAAATTCTGATGCATTTAATTAGAAGGAGTGAACAATCAACATTTAAAGAACGATTGAAAGAAGCCTTAAATCAAGTTAAGGGTGGATTTGCCTACTTATTGTTAACAGAAACTGCCATGTACGCTGCTCTTGATCCGAATGCTTTTCGTCCTTTAGCTATCGGTCAAATGAAAAGTGGTGCTTATGTTATTGCAAGTGAAACGTGCGCTTTAGATACAGTAGGGGCAAATTTTGTTCGGGATGTTGAGCCGGGTGAGTTGATTGAAATAACGAATGATGGCATGACTATTGATCGCTTCACAAAAGAAACGACTTATTCAATTTGTTCGATGGAATATATCTATTTTGCAAGACCTGATTCAAATATCAAAGGCATTAATGTTCACTCAGCACGGAAAAATATGGGTAAAAATTTGGCTTTAGAGTGTCCAATTGAAGCTGATATGGTCATTGGTGTTCCAAATTCTTCCTTATCTGCAGCTAGTGGTTATGCTGAGATGAGTGGTATTCCTTATGAAATGGGACTTGTTAAAAATCAGTATGTAGCTAGAACCTTTATTCAGCCTACTCAAGAATTGCGTGAAGAAGGAGTCAGAATGAAACTTTCTGCAGTACGTGGTGTCGTTGAAGGGAAAAGAATTATTTTAGTGGATGATTCGATTGTTAGAGGAACAACGTGTAAACGGATTGTTAAGTTACTAAAGGACGCTGGTGCAAAAGAAGTTCATGTTAGAATATCTGCTCCTCCTTTAAAATATCCTTGTTTTTATGGAATTGATATTGAAACAAAGAAAGAGCTAATAGCCGCTAGTCTGTCAAATGAAGAAATAAGGGAAACGATACATGCAGATTCTCTCGAATTTTTAAGTGAAGAGGGGTTAATTCAATCGATCGGCTTAAATCTTGATGCTCCCTACTCAGGATTATGCATGGCATATTTTAATGGTGATTATCCAACTGATTTATATGATTATGAAGAAAACTTATCTAACTAAAGGAGCCTAATAATGAAGAATGCGTATCAAAAATCTGGTGTGGATGTTAAAGCGGGTTATGAAGTAGTTGAGCGAATTAAAAAACACGTCAAAAAAACAGAACGTCTTGGTGTTATGGGAGGATTAGGTAGTTTTGGAGGAACTTTTGACATTAGTCAGTTTGATTTAAAAGAACCTGTACTTGTATCTGGAACAGATGGTGTTGGAACAAAATTAATGTTAGCTATCGAAAGTAATCAGCACGACACGATTGGAATTGATTGTGTCGCTATGTGTGTAAATGATATTTTAGCTCAAGGAGCAGAACCTCTTTATTTTCTTGATTATTTAGCGACTGGAAAAACCAATCCTGAAAAAATTGAAAGTATTGTATCAGGGGTAGCTAAAGGATGTGTTGAATCTAATATGGCACTTATTGGTGGCGAAACAGCTGAAATGCCAGACATGTATCAAAATGAAGATTATGACTTGGCGGGATTTGCTGTAGGAATTGCTGAAAAATCACAACTTTTAACAAAAGAAAAAGTAAGTGAAGGTGACGTTTTAATTGGTTTAGCATCAAGTGGTATTCATTCCAATGGATTTTCTTTAGTCAGAAAACTATTTTTTAAAGATCAAACATTTGAATTGGATCAACGAATTGAGGCATTAGATAATCAGTTATTAAAAGATGTGTTACTAAAACCAACTAAAATTTATGTGTCCTCAGTCTTACCATTAGTAAAAAAACAACTGGTTCAGGGCATATCTCATATCACAGGTGGTGGATTTATTGAAAATATACCTAGAATGTTACCAGATAATCTAGCAGCGAATATAAAAATAAATTCATGGAATATTTCACCTATTTTTGATGTTATGAGAAAAATAGGTGAATTATCTGACGAAGAAATGTATGAAATTTTTAATATGGGAATCGGCATGGTCCTAGCAGTTAAGAAAGAGCATGTATCAGAAGTAATGGCACACTTTGAAGAAGTAGATGAGACAGCTTATCTGATTGGTCAAGTAGAATTAAAAGAGCAGTCATCCATTTATTTTAGTGAGGTCTTGTAATGAGGTTTGCTGTTTTTGCTTCCGGGAATGGGTCTAACTTTGAAGCAATTGTTAGAGCTGTAGAAAACAAAGAAATATCAGCAACGTTAGTCTGTCTTTTTTCGGATAAAAAAAATGCTTATGTAATTGAAAGAGCAAAAAAGAAAAAAATTCCTTATATGGTTATTGAAAAAGAAAAACAGGAAACAAAAGAAAGCTATGAAAAAAAAATTATTGAATATCTTGAGGAAAAGTCGATTGATTTTATTATTTTAGCGGGCTATATGAAAATATTGGGACACGTTTTACTAGAGAAATATCCTAAAAAAATCATTAATTTACATCCATCACTTTTGCCTAGTTTCCCTGGAAAACAAGGGATTCATGATGCATTTTACTCAAAAGAGAAAGAAACAGGAATTACAATTCACTTGGTTGATCAAGGAATTGACACGGGTCCAATTATTTTTCAACACGCTATATCAATAGCAAGACATGAGACCTTATCAAGTTTAGAAACACTAATCCATGAGCTAGAACATCAATACTATCCAATCGTTATAGAAAAATATATAAGGGAGGTTGTGCTAAATGATAAAAAAAAGGGCCTTAATTAGTGTATCGGATAAAACAGGTATTATTGATTTTGCAAAGCAGCTTGAGGCATTAAATTTTGAAATAATCTCAACTGGTGGTACACAAAAGACTCTTGATGAGGCTGGTATTTCAACCATTAATATTGAGTCAGTAACTGATTTTCCTGAAATACTTGATGGTCGAGTAAAAACACTTCATCCGACTATTCATGGTGGATTGTTAGCTAAAAGAGACAATGATAATCACATGAGGATGTTAGAAAAACATATGATTCAACCGATTGATATGGTGTGTGTAAATCTTTACCCTTTCAAGGAAACACTTTTAAATGAGACATCATCAGAAGAAGAAAAAATAGAGAACATTGATATTGGCGGACCTAGTATGTTACGTAGTGCTAGTAAAAATTTTCAGAGTGTGACAGTCTTAACAGATTCTTCAGATTTTTCAAAAGTGGTTACTGAAATAAAGAGACATGGAGAAACCACACTTGAAACAAGAAAAAGATTAGCAGCTAAAGCCTTTCGACATACAGCAAGTTATGATGCATTAATTGCGACGTATTTAACTGATTCAGTTAAAGAGAAAGAAACTGAAACGTTAACACTTACATATGATTTAAAGCAAGTATTAAGGTACGGTGAAAATAGTCATCAAGAAGCTTGTTTTTACGAGGATAAGATAGCTGATCCATATTCCTTAGCACAAGCCAAACAATTACATGGAAAAGAGTTGTCTTTTAATAATATTAGAGATGCAGATGCTTGTTTGCGAATTATTCGAGAGTTTGAAACTCCTGCTGTTGTTGCCGTAAAACATATGAATCCTTGCGGCATAGGTCTAGGGAAAACGATAGAAGATGCTTTTACTCATGCCTATTCAAGTGATCCTGTATCAATTTTTGGTGGTATTGTTGCTTTGAATCAAGAAGTCACTCTCGCAGTGGCCGATAAAATGTCGAAAATATTTTTAGAGATAATTATTGCACCAAGTTTTTCAAACGAAGCCTATACATTATTAAGCGAAAAGAAAAATATAAGATTGCTAACACTTGAAATGGACGAATCACTAAATTTAAAAGAAAAAGATTACATATCTGTTTTGGGCGGTATGTTGGTTCAAGAGATTGATCAACAGAAAGAAACTAGTGCCAATTGGCAAGTTGTTACGAAACGTCACCCATCAAAAAATGAGATGGAAGCTTTAATTTTTGCCAATAAAAGTGTTAAACATGTTAAAAGTAATGGTATCGTTCTTACTAATAATTACCAAACTCTAGGTATTGGTGCAGGACAAATGAACCGTGTTGGTGCTGTTAAAATTGCATTAGATCAAGCTTCTGAAAAATTAGAAGGGGCAGTCCTTGCAAGTGATGCCTTTTTTCCTATGTCAGATAGCATTGAATTAATTGGAAAAAGTGGCGTCAAAGCAATCATTCAACCTGGTGGAAGTATTAAAGACCAAGACTCAATTGATATGGCAAATAAATATGACATTGCGATGATTTTTACAAATGTCAGACATTTTAAACATTAAAGGAGCTAATCATGAATCGACACGTTTTAGTTATTGGAAATGGTGGAAGAGAGCATGCTATTTGTAAAAAGTTGTTAGAAAGCCCCCTTGTAAAAAAAGTTTATTGTGCTAAGGGAAATCCAGGTATGTTACAAGATAACATTACGCTAGTAGACATTGAATATTCTGATCACAACGAAATTATTTTGTTTTGTCAGACACATCAGATAGATTGGGTGTTAGTTGGGCCAGAGCAACCGTTAATTAATGGGTTAATAGATGATTTGATGCATGCAGGAATCAAGGCGTTTGGTCCGACCAAGAAGGCTGCTCAAATTGAAGGTTCTAAAGAGTTTGCTAAAAAATTAATGAGTAAATATAATATTCCAACAGCAAGCTATCAAAGCTTTAGTGACTATTCTTCTGCCATAGATTATGTAAAAAATCAAAACTTTCCCTTAGTGATTAAAGCAGATGGATTAGCTGCAGGAAAAGGGGTTCAGATTGTAAACTCTCAAGGAGAAGCAAAAGCGTGTTTAACTGATTTTTTAGTTAAGAATCAATTTTGTAGTCATAAACCTAAAGTAATTATTGAAGAATTTCTTATTGGAAAAGAGTTTTCGTTATTAAGTTTTGTAAATAGCACTGGGATCTATCCAATGGTTTCAGCAAAGGATTATAAAGCAATTTATAACGGTGACGAGGGACCTAATACTGGTGGCATGGGAGCTTATAGCCCTGTTTCTTACGTCACTCCTGAGATTGAAAAAATAGTAATCGATACTATTATTACTCCAACAGTTGAAGGTCTAAAAGTAGAAGGATTACCTTTTGAGGGAGTATTATATACGGGATTGATTTTAACAAATGATGGGCCAAAAGTGATTGAATATAATACTAGATTTGGAGATCCGGAGACCCAAGTTATTCTGAATCGATTAGAAAGTGATTTTTATAAAGTCGTTGAAGCATTGATAAATCAAGAAATTCCCCAGATTAGTTGGAAAAATAAGGGAGTAAGTTTAGGAGTTGTTGTAGCAGCTAAAGGCTATCCTGGAAAGTATGAAAAAGGCGTCTTGTTACCTAAATTTAAGAAAGAGGAAGAGGTATCACTTTATTTTTCTGGAGTGAAGAAAGAAAAGGGAAATTTGATTTCTGATGGTGGTAGAGTCTTTTTGGCAGAGGTTGAAGGAAGGTCTCATGAAGAAGCAAATAAAAAAATGTATCATTGGCTAAAAAGTAACGAGTTAGAACAATTTTATTATCGTAAGGATATTGGTAAATAACACAAAAAATGTTTATAAGGACTTCTAAAAAGTGACGATAACTTTTTGGAAGTCCTTATTTTGGTAGAATTGTTAGTGATTAAACATTTAAATTAAATACAGAGACATGGACTTAGTTAAAGCAATCGAATGTTGAGTTAGAATTTCTTAACAAAAATTTGGTTTCATCTATTGTTTTTAATGAATTATTATTGAAAATAGCGTATAATGGTGAAAAGTGTGGGAGGCAAACAATGTCTCCTATTTTTTATGAAAGGAAGTCACTATGTTTCAGAAATATAAACCGACATGGATGATTGAAGCCATTTATGACATTACACCTGAACAGTTGAGAATGCATGGTATTGAAGCGGTTCTAACTGATTTAGATAATACGCTGATTGCTTGGAATAATCCTGATGGCACACCTGAGTTGTTAGCTTGGATTGAAACAATGAAGGAAGCTGCAATTCCGGTCATTGTTGTTTCTAATAATAAAGCTTCTCGAATTGATCGAGCAGTGAAACACTTAGGGTTAGACTATGTGTCACGAGCGATGAAACCATTTCAAAAAGGTTTTAATGAAGTCGAGAATCGTTATAAACTCCCAAAAGAAAAATTATTAATGGTTGGTGACCAATTAATGACTGATATTAAGGGCGCTAACAATGCAGGGATACGAAATGTATTGGTTAAACCAATTGTTGAAACCGATGCATGGAACACGAAATTTAATCGAACAGTTGAAAAATTTATTAAGAGTTATTTGTTAAAAAAACACCCAGATATGAAATGGAGGAAATCACTGAATGACTGAGGAAATACGTTGTATTGGTTGTGGTTCTGTTATCCAAACAGAAGAAAAAGAAAAAATTGGTTTTACGCCTAAATCTGCTCTAGAAAAAGGCTTAGAAAGTGGCGAAGTTTATTGCCAAAGATGCTTTAGATTACGTCATTATAATGATATTCAAGATGTTTCAATTACCGACAATGAATTTCTTGCATTACTAAATGGTATTGGAGATTCTGATGCTTTAATTGTTAACGTTGTTGATATTTTTGATTTTAATGGAAGCCTTATTCCAGGTCTTCATCGTTTTGTCGGAGATAATCCAGTATTATTAGTTGGAAATAAGGTAGATATTTTACCAAAATCTTTAAAACGTGGTAAGATGACGCAATGGATGAAAGAGCGAGCTTTTGAAGTTGGTTTGCGACCAATTGAAGTGACATTAACAAGTGCTAAAAATAAATCAGATATTGAAGAATTACTTGATTTAATTGAAGAACATCGTGAAGGTCGAGATGTTTATGTTGTTGGTGTAACAAACGTTGGAAAATCAACATTGATTAATGCAATTATTAATCATTCTGCAGGAGTGAAGGACTTAATTACAACGTCTCAATTCCCTGGAACGACGTTAGATAAAATCGAGATTCCATTAGAAGATGGCAATTTCTTGATTGATACACCGGGAATTATTCATCGTCATCAAATGGCTCATTATTTAGGGAAAAAAGATTTAGCCCTTGTTTCGCCTAAAAAAGAAATAAAACCTAAAGTTTATCAATTAAATGAAGGACAAACACTGTTTTTAGGTGGTTTGGCTCGTTTTGATTTTATTCAAGGTGAAAAACAAGGTTTCATTACCTATGTCTCAAACGATTTAAATATTCATAGAACAAAACTTGAAACAGCTACTGAATTTTATGCAAAACATGTGGGTGGTTTATTACAACCTCCAAGAGAAAATGAAACAGACGAATTTCCTGAATTGGTTCGTTTTGAATTTTCAGTAAAAGAAAAAACAGATTTAGTTTTTGCAGGTCTTGGTTGGGTGACTATTCCAGAAGCTGGGGTAGTGGCTGGATGGGCGCCAAAAGGTGTGGATGTTATTCAACGTAAATCATTAATATAAAAGAGGGAAGATAAATGGAATTAAGAGGAAAACAAAAACGTTTTTTAAGAAGTGAAGCACATCATTTAGATCCATTAGTTCAAATTGGTAAAAATGGTGTCAGTGAGACTTTACTTGATCAAGTAGATGAGTTACTTGAAAGAAGAGAGTTAATCAAAGTTAGTTTGCTACAAAATACGGACGAAGAAGCTAAGGTTGTTGCTGAAATTTTTGAGACAACGCTACATTGTCACGTTGTTCAAATTATTGGTCGTATCTTAGTTGTCTTTAGACCGTCATCAAAAGAAAAATACCAAAAAATATCAACAAGAGTTGAATCAATTTAATTTTGTGGTGATAAAAAATGAAACAACATGCTGATGTAACTGAATTGAAGACGTTATTTGAAACTAAAACAAAGAAGAGAAAACGAGTAGGGATTTTAGGTGGTGGATTTAATCCAGTTCATATGGGACATTTGATTATTTCAGATCAAGTGTGTGTGCAACTAGGTTTAGATGAGTTTTATTTAATGCCGTCATACGAATCCCCACATGTGGACACTAAGAAAACAATTTCTGCGACTGATCGAGTTGAGATGCTAAAATTGGCAACAAATGATAATGAAAAACTTAGTTTAGAGTTATCTGAAATCACAAGAAAAGGAACGAGCTATACATTTGAAACCATGGCTGAATTAATCAAAAGAAATCCAGATACTGATTATTATTTTGTAATTGGTGGAGATATGGTTGATTATTTACCTAAATGGCATCGAATTGATGAGTTAGTGCAGCTTGTTCAATTTGTTGGTGTGCACCGATTAGGAGCAAAAATTGAAAGTCCGTATCCTATTATTTGGATAGATGTTCCTTTAATTGAAATTAGTTCAAGTGATATTAGAAAAAAAATTGCAGCAAAATGTTCAGTGAAATACTTTTTACCAGATAATGTGTTAGAATATATTCATAAAAACAGATTATACCAAGGTGACGAAAAAAATGATCTATAGTAAAAAATACACAACTTTAACACGTGATGAACTGAAAGAAAAAGTGTCGCAACATATGAGTGACAAACGATTCCAACATGTGTTACGGGTAGAAAAAAAAGCATTAGAGTTGGCAAAACGATACGATGTTGATTTGGAAAAAGCTAGTATTGCTGCATTGACTCACGATTATGCCAAAGAAAGACCAGATGAAGAAATGATTGGTTTAATTAAATCTGAGGGATTTGACTTGGATTTGATTAATTATGGTAATGCAATTTGGCATGGCATTGTTGGAAGTTTTCTCGTAAAAACAGAACTAGGTATTAACGATGAAGATATTTTAACAGCGATTGAGCTTCATACAACTGGGGCTTGTGAAATGAGTGAACTTGCCAAAGTTATTTATGTGGCTGATTATGTAGAAGAAGGCCGTCAATTTCCAGTAGTCGTGAAAGCAAGAGAACTTGCCAATGATAATTTAGATTTAGCAGTAAGTTTTGAAACAAAGCATACTTTATTATATTTAATTAATCAGCAGAGCAGAATCTACCCTAAAACGTTAGAGACGTACAATCAATGGGTAGCTCAATAATAGGAGGGAATTATTATTAATAGTGATAATATTTTAGAATTAGTTGTAAAATCAGCTGATTCAAAACGTGCAGAAGATATGGTGGCATTAGATGTGAAGGAAGTTTCGTTATTAGCAGACTACTTTGTTATTTGCCACGGAAACAGTGATAAACAAGTTTTAGCAATTGCAAATGAAGTAATTGATGAGGCTCAAAAAAATCAAGTTGAAATTAAACGTGTTGAAGGTAAAGAATCAGCGCGCTGGATTTTAATTGATTTAGGTGATGTGATTGTGCACATTTTCCATAGTGAAGAAAGAGAATTTTATAATTTAGAAAAATTATGGTCAGATGCACCACTTGTTAATTTAACAAGTATGGTTGACTAGTCATGGCTAGTTATGAAACATTTGCTAAAATCTATGATGAGGTAATGGATGAAAATCTTTACCTTGATTGGTTAGAGTTTACGTGTCGTCACTTAAATAAAAGTCAACAACATGTACTTGAATTAGCTTGTGGTACAGGTATACTTTCTGTGGAACTTGCCAATCTAGGCTTTAAAGTTTGTGGACTTGATTTATCTGAGGACATGATAAAATTAGCCAATAAAAGAGTTGCAGAAGAAGATCAGATGTTACGTTTCAAAACTGGAGATATGCTAAATTTAACAGATAAAGAGATGTATGATGCTGTAACATGTTATTCTGATTCATTGTGCTATATGAAAAATAAATCAGAAGTAGCTGAGGTTTTTTCAGGTGTTTTTGCTGCACTAAAAGATGAGGGAACATTTATCTTTGATGTTCACTCAACATACCAAATTGAAGAAGGATTTTCTGAGTATAGTTATCATTATCAAACAGATGACTTTGCCTTTTTATGGGAAAGTTACCCGGGAGAACATTTATTTAGTGTTGAGCATTTTTTAACCTTTTTTGTTTCTGATAAAAAGGGTAAATTTGAGCGATTTGATGAATTGCATGAAGAAAGAACTTATGAAATAAAAGAGTATGAATCATTACTTAAAGATACTGGCTTTAAATCGGTCGAAGTTTTTGCTGATTTTGAAGATATAAAACCAGATGAGTTATCTAAACGATGGTTTTTTGTCTGTAAAAAGTAACGTGAAAAAGCTGGTTATTCTGAAAATAAGAATAGTCAGTTTTTTTAATATTGAAAAGGATGTGAAAAAATGAAAAGTTGCGGTGTCATCGTTGAATATAATCCTTTTCATAATGGACATCACTATCATTTAAAAGAAGCTAAAAAGCAGTCTCAAGCAGATTGCTTAGTGGCTGTGATGAGTGGTAATTTTTTACAAAGAGGCGAACCTGCTATCGTTGATAAATGGACAAGAACCAATGAAGCGTTAAAAAATGGTGCTGACTTAGTGATTGAGTTGCCGTTTGCCTATGCAGTTCAATCGGCAGATTATTTTACTCGTGGTGGTGTTAAATTACTACATAGCTTGGGTGTAGATGCTCTTTGTTTTGGAACCGATGTAGATGGCAAAATGGATTATGAAATGTTTGGTACATTTCATCAAGAAAACATGACTGACATCAATAAAGAGTATCAAGAACTTAAAAATAATGGTCAAAGTTATCCGCAACAAATGACGGAAGTCTATCGTAAGTTGTTACCTAGCTGGGCTCTCAATTTTTCATCTCCTAATCATATATTAGGTATGGGTTATGCTAAAGAGAATGCAAGTTACAATAGTCCGATGACTCTTCATGCTATTAAACGACTTGGTAATCAGTATCACGATGAAGAAGTGTCTAATGATATATTTGCTAGTGCGACCTCAATCAGAAAAAGTGTTTTATCTGGAAAGACGACAGAATTAAAACAGGTTGTACCAAAAATAACTTATGCAGATTTAAGGACTGCTTCATTAGTAGAGTGGGAAAAAGCATGGCCTTTTTTAAAGTATCAATTGAGTTGTCAGTCAACAAAAGAATTGAGTCGCTGTTATCAAATGGTAGAAGGACTAGAGTATCGTTTTAAAGAAGCTGCCAAATTATCGAATAACTTTGAAGAGTTTGTCTCAAGAGTCAAAAGCAAACGATATACATGGACCAGAATTCAAAGAGTATGTTTATACGTATTATTGCAGGTAAAGCAAGAAGAAGTAGAAGCTGTTTGGCAATCGTCTTATATTCGTGTATTAGGATTTAATGATACAGGTCGTGCATTTTTGAAGCAACAAAAGTCAGTTATTAATTTACCAGTTGTGACAAATATTAACAAGAAAAATGAATCAATGCTTGCTTTAGATATTAAAGTGGGACAGATTTATTCTTTATTAGAAAAAAATTTAAAAGAACAAGATTATTATCAATCACCAATTTATATAAAGGAGGAAAATCAATGAAAGTTGTTTTTCATATTAATGAATCAGAAAAATGGTCAACGGTATTAAAAAATATTATGAACTTATTGGAAGAAGGAAAGGGCCTAGTAACAAGTATTGAGGTGGTAGCAAATGGCGAAGCAATTCTTGCCTATACGGAAACGAATAATTTAATTCCTATGCATGAATTAGTTGAAAAAGGTATTCGGTTTAGTAGCTGTCAAAAAGCAATGGGAGCACAACATATTACTGAAGATATGCTTCATCCATTTATCAAGATTGTTCCAAGTGGTATTCTTCGTTTAGTAGAATGTCAAACAGCAGATTATGCTTATATCAAACCTTAAAATCCTCCTTTGAGGATTTTTTTATTTAGTAAAACAATATATTTTTATCGTTTTACAATAAAAATATATTGTAATTCAACTTTAAACATGATATATTGATTTTACTTTAAAGAAAGAAGTGATTGATATGATATCGAAAAATAAAGGTGTCACCATGTTTAAAACAACAACAGTTTTTTTTGCCATAAGTGTTTTTTGCTTTGTGATAAAGGCATTGATACCAACTACAGTAGATAGTAATGGATTTTTAAATGAACCCTTTTTCTTTTTAATTCCGATGGGCTATTTATTTTTATTTTTATCCTTATTAATAGGAGTATTGACTCTTGTTATTAAATTAACTAAAAAAATCAATTAATAAGATAATATTTAATCAAGAGTTTCTCCAGTAGATTACTCTTGATTAAATTTGTTATGTTATAATGAAAGTCATTTTATAAAGGAGTTTTTTTATGTCAATCAAACAAATTAATGTATTGTTTAAAGGTCTAATTTTTATTCTAGGTATCAGCGGTATTGGCTTATTACTTATTATCGCACCAGAGATAGCATCGAATATTGTTTTAATACTATTTTGGCTAACAGCGATTCCTGTTTTTTTAATTTTAGCAAATCTTTGGAAAATTAGTTCTCACTTATTAAAAGAGACTCTTTTTTCTGAAAAAAATAGTTTGCGATTAAATCGTATTGCTTATTTTAGCCTAGTGGAAAGTACTATCTATGCGTTAGCAATTATGCTTGGGTTTATTTCATTTAAAGAAAACTATCCGTACTTTTTTATTTGTCTCTTTTTCTTTTTTCTAGGAATTACATTGGCTGTTATTGCAGCGTTACTATCTTATATTTTTAAGTTAGCTAATCAGTTGAAGAAAGAAAATGATTTAACGATTTAAGAGGAGGAAAACTAAATGCCGATTAGAGTAAATTTAGATGTGATGTTAGCAAAAAGAAAGATGTCTGTCACAGAATTATCGGAGCATGTAGGAATTACAATGGCCAACTTATCCATTTTAAAAAATGAAAAAGCTAAAGCAGTTAAGTTCTCCACGTTAGAAAAAATTTGTGAAGCATTAGATTGTCAACCAGGAGATATTTTAGAATATGAAAAAGAGTGAAGTTCATCCAATCAAAAGTTAATCTTTTGGATAGATGAGTCTCACTCTTTATTTATGTTTAAAATCAATATGTCTTTCTTTACACCAATGAGTTAAGTCAGGTGATAAGACGAGCGGTTTCTTTTCTATATTAGAAATAGATGTGGCGCCAATCATGGTCATCAAGGCAGTAAGTTCTTTTTTCCAACTCTCTATTTTTTCAATAGAAGCCTCATTTCCTTTAGTTAAAACCATATGTAAAAATTCACCAGATAAGCCAACAGCTTTTGCTCCTAAACCTAATGCAGTTAACATATGAAGAGGGTGTTTAATTCCTCCGGAAGCAATAAAGTCTGCTTGTTTTCTATAAAAGTGTGCTTCTAACAAGGATTCAGCAGTTGTTTGCCCCCAGTTTAATAGGTAGTCATATTCTTTTTCTTCTCTGCGTTCATTTTCAATATGAATAAAATTAGTACCTCCACGACCGCTTACGTCAATAACTCTTACGCCTATATTTAAAAGAAGTTGAATCGTTTCTTTAGACATTCCAAAGCCGACTTCTTTAACGATAACAGGTTGTTGAATAGCCGATACAATATCTTCTATATTTTTTAGCCAACTTGTAAAATCACGATCACCTTCTGGCATAACTAACTCTTGTGGTGTATTAATATGAATTTGCAGTGCATTGGCTTCAAGTAAATCAACGGCACGTTTCGCATTTTCTACTGAATGGTGTGCGCCTAAATTTGAAATAATAAGCCCGTTCGGATTAATTTTTCTAACAATTTTAAAACTATCGCTTAATTCAGAGACACTTAAAGCTGCACTGACAGAGCCAACAGCCATAGCAATGTTAGTTTCTTTTGCAATGGTCGCTAAGTTTTCATTAATAACATGAGCTTTTTGACTGCCACCAGTCATAGCGTTTATGAAGAAAGGATAGTCTAGTGATAGACTATCCAAACGAGTAGTTAAATTAATGTCTTCAATTTTTACTTCTGAAAAAGACTGATGGACAAAACGAATATCATCAAGACCGTTAGAGGATGAAGATTGATATTGCATTTCAGCAAAATGAATGTGCTGATCTTTACGATTCCAATTAGTTGTCATCATTAATCCTCCCAAATAATCGGTTTATAATCTGTTTGTTTTTCTTTATACACTTGTAGTGGTAAATCAACAATGCCTTTGTTACGCCAAGCAGTAATCATTGGGATGATTTCATCTTGCTGATTGAACAAGACAATCCCACAATCACCACCACCAGCACCAGAAGATTTGGCAGCACCATTGAACTCTTCTGCGATAGTACAAAGGTCTGTTAATGCTTCAGTTTCAATATTAACACCACTTTTTCCGGCTAGAGATTTAAGTAGGTGACGATTAATGCGGATGCCTTGTTGAATTTTATTAATGTCTTTTTCTTTAAAAGCATCGATAATCCACATGACGCATTTGTAGCTATCATCTAGAAATTGTTTGTAGAATCCGTTCATTTCACTCTGTTCATCATTAAGTTGGTCGACTAAGAATGCTGTAGAAGCTGGAGAGCCGGTCCAACCAATTAAAAGTCTCAAATCTTGAGGAGCTTTTAGAGGTTGAATCATTAATTTTGGCCAGTTTTTTTCAATTAATTGGTTAATTTTAATTTGTTTACTCTCTAATTCACTGAGTACCCATTTTTTTTCGAAGCATGAATAGGCAATCCATCCACCATAAGAGCTAGCTGCTAAATCTCCAAAAGAACCATTACTATTTAATGATAGATGAGTAATAGCGGCTAATTTATATAATAACTCTGAGTTATAAGTAATCCCGTAAAGAGATAAAATAGCTTTAATAGTTGCGATGGTAACAGCGCCACTTGATCCAAGACCGTACTTTCTACCGTCTTTGTTATCGAGTTCGCTTTCAATAGTCAAATCAAAATACTTTAATTCATAACCTAATTCTTGTAAATATTGTTCAACTAATGTGACAGATTTTGTGATGTAAGAAAAAGGATTTTCTCTTTCATCAATATAAAATTTACCGTTTTTTCTTGTCCAAGGAATAGAAATCCCGTTGGAATAACTTGAACAGATGCTTCCTTGTTTGTCAGCTTCCTTTAGTGTGACGGTAATGAACTGATCCAGTGCAACGATTAAAGCAGGATGACCAGGCTCTAATACAGCATACTCACCCGCAATATATAGTTTTCCTGGCGCACTTGCTTTTATCAAAAAAATCTCTCCTTTAGTAATTCCATTCATCTTCAGATAACAACGTGATGCCTTCACCAACATGTGAGGGTATAATTTGTTTTCTGTCAAAATCTTCTAATAATCTATTTTCAATTTCAGTCATATCTGACTTCTTACATAGTACTTTAACGTTTGGTCCAGCGTCCATTGTAACATAGCATGGTAAGCCTGTGTCACGTATTTCTTTAACTTTTTGGATAGCTTTAACACTATCAGGTTCCCAATAAGAAATTGGAGGCATAGCACCTAACATAGTGGCATGCATTTTCATGCCATTAGATTCAGTGATTTCACCTAATGTGACAAAGTCTTTTGACTTAATCGCTTTTTTTATATTTTTAATATCTTTTGTTGCCGTTTCTACCCAAGAAGAATAGAAAGGTGACGTTGCAATGGTTTGTTTCATTCCAACGCGACTGGATAGTTTCTTTTTACCAGTATTAACGGCAATGACTATCATGCCAATGTCCCAACTAGCATCATCGACTTGGACCGCATGGCTTGTTTCTGATAAATCGGCTTCCCCCATGTCCCACTCTACAAAACCGCCATAAATGCTTCTTGTGGCACTACCACTACCTTGTCTAGCAAAAATGGAAAGAGTTTCTAAGTCTAAATTTAAGTTAGTTGCTTGATTCATTGCACCAGCTAATGCAGAAAATGCAGAAGCAGATGAAGCAAGTCCAGCAGCAGTCGGCACATGATTATAACTCTTTATACAAGCTTTTGTCTCGATATTCGCCCTGTTTCTAAATAAATTTAAGAAATTTGTAATCTTTTCAGTTTCTTTTTCCCCTTGTTTAACATCATCTAGATAAAAAACATCGGAGACTAAAGATTCATCAAGAATAACTTGTGTATCTGTATAAAAAGCGTCTAAAGTTAAAGATAAGCTACTATTCATTGGTAAAAACAGCTCATCGTTTCTTTTACCCCAATATTTGATTAATGCAATATTTGTATGAGCACGGCATCTTCCAACTGATTTCATTTAATTGCTCCTCCTCATGTCATAAAGCCAAGTTTGTTTGGCACCTGAAATTTCCAATGCTTTAGCAATTTTTTTAGCATCATTTTTATTTCCAGCTAATGCTATCATACATCCACCTCGACCACCACCAGTTAATTTAGCACCAAGGGCCTCATTTGCCATGGCAGTATCAACAAGTAGGTTAAGTTCAGGACTTGAAACGCCTAACTCTTGGAGAATGGTATGGACTTTTGACATAGTAATCCCAAGTTTCAAAGGTTCGTTGTTTTCAAGAAAGTGACGCCCTTCATTTGCTAGAGTACCTAGTGAAGAAATATGAGCTTTTGTTTGATCTTTTTGTAAATTAGTTAATTTTTCAGCAATACTAGCAACAGCGTCTTTTGTTTGACCAGTTTGGCCAGTATCACCAACGATTAAATAAGCATTCAAATTTAAATTAAGTGCTTCAAAGGGTTCTCCTTTAATATAGTAATAAGGGGTTGAACTACTGGTCATTAAAGCATCTAAACCACTTGGGTTACCGTGGGCGATTTTTTCTGAAACATCAACAATTTTAAGTAATTGTTCATGGGACAAATCAATATCAAAATAATCATACAAAGCTCTTGTTGTCGCGACAGAAACAGCAGCACTCGAACCCATGCCTCGTTCTGCTGGAATTTGACTCTCAATTGTTATATGTAAAAAAGTATCATCTTTTCCTAAATAGTTTAGAGTGACACGAATTGTTTCTTTTAGACTTTCAAGAAGCTCTGGCATGTCATCAAGTAAACCATGATAAAAATCACAATCAATTCTTGTGGCATCAGAACTTGGAAGGACAGTTGCTTTTATTTTGGCAGCAGGAAACGGAATGGCAATGGAGGGTTTCCCGTAAACGACTGAATGCTCTCCTAATAGAATAATTTTACCATTTGCTTCACCTAATCCGTGGTTAGTTGTTGTCATATTTATAGCTCCTTCTTTTAAAAATATTAACTGATCATTTGAATAATAAATGGTGCGGCATAAAGTGACATAAACTGTACACCGTAGCTGACACCCAACCGGTTTAGTGTACCACAAACCACACTAATTAATAAAACCCCAAATAAATTAATTAACCCAGCATCAATATAAGCAAGAAGTAGAACTAACCCAATAAACAGAGCAAGTAAACTCTCGTGAGGAATTTTTTTCAAAACAAAATAAGTTAACTTTTCTGAAAAACGAGTAAATAAAAAGTAAACCAAGATTAATGCAATTAAGCTTCCAATCACAAAGGCAGCTATTAATTGAGATTGACTATAGGCTTGTGTGATAGTTGCTCCAATTTTAAACACAGGTGGTGATTCAAAAAATGCAGCACCTGGTCCAATGGCAGATGGTGCAAGAGGAATACCTAGAGCGACAATGGAGATAAGTAATCCTGATAAATAGGTTCCTTGTGCTAGAGCATTCATGGTTGTTACGGTTAGTTCTGCTCGTTTTAATTCGTCCTGTTCTTTTTTCCCAACAAGCTCGCCAAAAAGTAAAATTAAACCAACAGGACTTAAAACAAATAAGAAGTTAGCAAGAGCGGTTGAAATAAAAGCTGAAAGACCTTCTTCTTTATTTAAAGCACGTCTTTTACTTGTAGTTGAAGAAGGTGTTTTTAGTGTTAATTTAGGTAGATTTTCTTTATCTGTCAGTGTTAATTTATCTAACTCCTTTTTTTGAAGTAGAGAAAGGAGAGACAAAATTAAAGGCGCAACTGTGATACCTAAGAAAAATGAAGTTGTAATATTTTTATCTTGGGGTACCACACCAGTTGACCAATAAAGCTGTCTAATACCCTGAAATAACATAGCTAGTGGAATAATACTGATAATAGAAAGTGCTTTGGCGGTTCCGATTAGTGATAAAAAGATAGCACCTCCAATAAAAAGCCAACTAGCATAAGAACTAATTGTTTCAGCAAAAGGGGCGATCAAATTAGCAATCATAATGCTGATAACTAATGAAGTCACCACACCGATAATACTAGCCATGGCAACTTTTTTAATAACAGCACTTGTTCTACCATGTTTTTTGATAATTAATGCGTGCTCAATCATAGGAGCGGATAAAACACCGCCAGGTAAACCAGCTATTAATGTTGGCATTGTGTTCATTAAATTTAATGTAACGCATGCAGCAATAAAGAAGGTAAGTACAACTAAAGGTGTGACACCTCCTAGTATTAAGGCAAGAGAAACAGGCATTAAGACGCTAGTTTCATCTGTTCCAGGTATCAAACCAATAAATGAATACAAAACAACAGCACATAAACTAGCTAAAATCATCTGAATTAATAAGTGACTATCCATGTTGATCCTCCGATTGAGTATTTTCTGTTGATATATTTCGTTTTGGTTTAACTAAAAATGAATTGATAATAAAACCAAGTACAGCTCCAAGTAAACCAAAAAATAATTGCTGAGTGGGATTTTGGCTATCTGCCATAAAAAAACCACCTAAGGTTAAGCAGGCTGAAATTAGTAAAGATTGGATTAAATCAAATAAACCAACCGCATCGCCCCAAATTGTTATCAATCGTTGATTTTTCATTTTTAAACTCCTTTAAAAGTTATTTTCACCTTATCATAACGAATAAAAATAACAGAAGAAAGGTAAATGAAAAGGTTTTATAAAAACTTATAACATTTTCACAAAAAAATTAAAGACTCATGATAAAATGTTAGTAATTTATGTTAGACTGAAATAAAAGATTTAGAAGGTAGGTAATAATAATGGTAAATATTAATTGGGATGAATTAGGCTTTTCATATATGAAAACGCCGTTTAGATACCTTTCTCATTGGAAAAACGGTGAGTGGGATGAAGGCACTTTAACAGAGGATAATCAACTTCATATTAGTGAAAGCTCTCCAGCACTTCACTATGGTCAACAATGTTTTGAAGGATTAAAAGCGTATCGCTGTAAAGACGGATCAATTAATTTATTTAGAATGGATCAGAATGCAAAACGCTTTAATCAAAGCGGCAGTCGTCTAATGATGCCTCATCTACCAGAAGAAAAATTTATGGATGCTATCAAACAGGTTGTGCTAGCTAATCATGAATACGTTCCACCATATGGTACAGGGGGAACGATGTATATTCGCCCGCTTTTAATCGGTGTGGGAGATTTTATGGGAATCGGAGCAGCACCTGAATATATTTTCACTGTTTTTTGTATGCCAGTTGGCTTATATTTTAAAGGTGGTCTAAAACCAACTAACTTTTTGATTTCTGATTATGACCGTGCAGCTCCTGTTGGAACCGGTGCAGTCAAAGTTGGTGGTAATTATGCAGCAAGTCTTTTACCAGGAACAGAAGCCAAAAAACGTTCATTTTCAGATTGTATCTATTTAGATCCTCAAACACACACTAAAATAGAAGAAGTTGGATCAGCTAACTTCTTTGGAATTACTAAAGATAATCAATTTATAACACCAACATCACCGTCTATTTTGCCAAGCATTACTAAATATTCACTATTATATTTAGCAAAAGAAAGATTAGGGATGGAAGCTATTGAGGATGATGTGTACCTTAATGAATTAGATAAGTTAAGTGAAGCTGGAGCATGTGGAACAGCTGCTGTTATTACGCCAATTGGAGGCATTCAAAATGGTGAAGAGTTTCATGTGTTCCATTCTGAAGAAGAAGTTGGACCTGTCACAAAAAAACTTTATAATGAATTAATTGGCATTCAATTTGGTGACATAGAAGCGCCTGAGGGTTGGATAACAAATTTAACAGTAGAATAATAAAGAAATTGGCTATTCGTTTTTGGAATAGCCAATTTTATTTTTTAAAAATAATTTGTTGATATAACGGGATTTTAATGTCGATTTTATCAAAAAAGAAGCAAAATCATTTTTTGATTTTGCTTCTTTAAATGCTTATTTTTTTGGCTCTTGAATAACATTAATTTTTTCGATTTTAATTTCTTTTTTAGGTTTTGACATTTCGCCGCCTGAACTTGCTTCAACTTCTGTTTTAGCAATTTTATCAACAACATCCATGCCTTCTGTAACTTGCCCAAATACTGCATGTTTTCCATCTAATAGTGGAGTACCACCATTTTTGTAAGCTTCAATAATTTTTTCAGGATAATCTTCAGTAAGTAAACCATCTGAAACATCTTGTGTATTTTGAACGATGAAAAATTGGCTACCGTTAGTATTTGGACCAGCGTTGGCCATAGAAAGTGCACCGCGAATATTATAAAGTTGATTTGAAATTTCATCTTCAAAAGGTTTACCCCAAATACTTTCGCCACCAGTACCGTCACCTTTAGGATCTCCACTTTGAAGCATGAAGTCATCGATAACTCTATGGAATGTTACTCCGTTATAGTAACCATCTTTTGAATGTTTGATAAAGTTCTCAACGGTTTTTGGAGCTTGTTCAGGGAATAGTTTGATTTTAATGTTTCCTTCAGTAGTAACCATTTCAACCAAGGCTTCGTTTTCAGCCACGTCTTTATTTAATTGTGGCAACTCTAACTTGTTTAAATCTGCTTTAGGTTTCTTTGCTGTTGAAGATTGTTCTGTTTGACTTGAATTTTTAGTGTCTTTTGTTTTTGATTCACCACAAGCTCCTAATAAAAATATAGATAAAATAAGAGAAGTTGCGCCAATAAGTAATTTATTTCGTTTCATTTACCTGTTCCTTTCGACTTTTGAGGTTTTGTGTTCCTTTTCATAGTAACAAAAATAGTTCTTACTGCCAACTCTGATTATTATTAAGTGGTCTAGACTATTTAGTGTTTGAATGTTATTATCTAATAAATTAATGCATGGGGGGATTTTTTTATGGGAAAACTAGGGGTTTCAATTTATCCAGAAAGATCAACATTTGAACAAAATAAAGCATATTTGGCTACCGCACGTCGCTATGGATTTAAACGTGTATTTACTAGCCTTTTACAAATAGACGGTGATCAAGAAAAAGTGATTGCTGATTTTAAAAAAGTCGTTGATTATGCTAATGAGTTAAATTTTGAAGTAATGGTTGATATTAATCCTACTTTATTTTCTCAGTTGGCTATTTCATATGATGACTTATCCTTTTTTGCTGATTTAGGAGCAGATGGTATTCGTTTGGACCTTGGATTTACCGGTGCTGAGGAAGCTAGAATGACGCGTAATCCATATGGGTTAAAGATTGAGATTAATATGAGTTCTGGGACTAAATATGTTGATAATATTATGAGTTATTCACCTAATGTTACTAATCTATTAGGCTCTCATAATTTTTATCCCCACAAATATTCAGGACTAGGATATCAGCATTTTGTTAATTGCTCAAAACAATTTAGACAGTATAATATTAATACAATGGCTTTTGTTAACTCTCAGGATGCAACATTTGGGCCTTGGCCGACTCAAGATGGCCTTTGTACACTTGAGGAACACAGAGAATTAGAGATTGAAACTCAGGTGAAACATTTGCTTTTAACTGGGTTAATTGATGATATAACAATTGGTAATGCCTATGCTTCTGAAAAAGAACTAAAAGCTATGTCAGATGCTTTTTTTGCTGAAAATCCAAAAGTGAAAGTAGATTGTTGTAAGACGATTACAAAAGAAGAAAGAGTTGTCTTGTTTGAAAACTTACATCAATATCGAGGAGATTGTTCGGAGTACATGATGCGTTCAACTCAGACGAGAATTAAATATAAAGAATGGGAATTCCCTAAAACGAATACACCAGATATCAAACGTGGGGATGTTTTAATTGATAATTGTGATTATGGTCAATATAAAGGTGAAACTCAAATTGCTTTAAAAGAAATGAAAAATGACGGTCGGGTTAATGTTGTCGGTAAAATTAGTGATGACGAACTATTTTTATTAGATTTTTTAAAACCGTGGTCTAATTTTGAGTTAGTTGAAAACTAGTAACTATTGAAGATTAGCGCTTATCTAATCTTCTTTTTGTTTATCTTTGGTTAAAATTACGCTATTATATGAGATGAAAGCTAATTTTAACCAAACTTATTAGATGAGGTTGGACAAAGTTAAGTGTAGACGCTACAATGATGAAGAGATTTTTTTAGAATAAGGAGGACAAAAAATGTCCATGTTTTTAGATCAGGTAACAATTAATGTTAAAGCCGGTAAAGGTGGAGACGGAATGGTTGCTTTTAGACGTGAAAAATACGTACCAGATGGTGGCCCAGCCGGTGGAGATGGTGGCCGTGGTGGTAGTATTATTTTAGTAGTTGATGAAGGACTACGTACCTTAATGGATTTTAGATTTAATCGTCATTTTTCTGCTACACCAGGAGAAAATGGCATGAGTAAAAGTATGCACGGTAGAGGCTCTGAGGATTTATATGTGAAAGTTCCTGCTGGGACAACTGTTAGAGATAAAGAAACAGGAAGCTTGTTAGGCGATTTATTAACTCATGGTCAACAATTAAAAGTTGCTCAAGGAGGTCGTGGAGGAAGAGGAAACATTCGTTTTGCAACACCTCGAAACCCTGCTCCAGAGATTTCTGAAAATGGTGAACCAGGTCAAGTACGTCAAATTGAAATGGAACTAAAAGTTTTAGCAGATGTTGGTTTAGTAGGTTTCCCTTCTGTTGGAAAATCAACATTACTTTCAATTGTTTCAAAAGCTAGGCCAAAAATTGGTGCTTATCATTTTACAACGTTAGTTCCTAATTTAGGAATGGTATCTACAAAAGAAGGTAGAAGCTTCGTTATGGCTGATTTACCTGGGTTAATTGAAGGGGCATCTCAAGGTATTGGGTTAGGAACACAATTCTTACGCCATATTGAAAGAACGAGAGTTATTCTTCATGTGATTGATATGAGTGGAATGGAAGGACGAGATCCTTTTGAAGATTACTTATTAATCAACAATGAATTAGAATCTCACAACATGAGATTATTAGAGCGTCCACAAATTATTGTGGCTAATAAAATGGATATGCCTGATTCAGAAGAGAACCTGAAAGAATTTAAGAAAAAAATTGCGGAACTAAAAGAAGATGAGTTTAGTGATGATCTTCCAGTATTCGCCATCTCAAGCATTTCAAGACAAGGAATTGACTCTTTATTAAGTGCAACGGCTGATTTATTAGAAGTAACGCCAGAATTCCCACTTTATCAAGACGAAGAAGTTGAAGAAATTGTTCATTATGAATTTGTAGAAGATGAACCAGACTTTAGAGTAACGCGTGATGATGATGCAACTTGGGTTCTTTACGGAGAAAAATTAGAAAAATTATTTATTATGACAAACCTTGATCGAGAAGAGAGTGTTCTGAAGTTTTCTCGTCAATTAAGAGGTATGGGTGTGGATGAAACACTTAGAAAAATGGGAGCAAAAGACGGTGATTCAGTTAGAATCAAAGATTTTGTTTTTGAATTTGTCGATTAAAAAAAATAGCATATATAGTAAGAAAAGCTGTTAGAAGAAATTCTAGCAGCTTTTTTTGTTTTTTTACTTGTGATAATTATTATCATTTGCTATACTGAACTCAAGTAGTTTTAGGTACACCTAAAAATATAATTAAATATACCAAAATGAGAGGGGCTTGATTCATTATGATGAATGCAACAACTTTATCAGGAGTCATCCATGAAGATTTAACTAGTAAGCCCATTGATGTGACAAACATAACAGTGGCTTATCAAAATAAAAAGGCAGTAGAAAATGTTAGTGTTTCTATTGAACCAGGTAAAATAACGGGAATCATCGGACCAAATGGTGCTGGTAAATCAACGTTCTTAAAAGCGATTATTGGACTTATCAAAACAGAAAGCGGTGAAGTTAATGTCGCAGGACAACCACTTGATACTATTCGAAAAAAAATAGCTTATGTGGAGCAAAGAAGTGGCATTGATTTAACTTTCCCCATTAAAGTGGATGAAGTGGTTCTATTAGGTACATTTCCAAAACTTGGACTATTTAGAAGACCAAAAAAAGCTCAAAAAGAAAAAGTGGTTGAGTGTTTAAAACAAGTTAAAATGGAAGATTTTGCTAAACGTCAAATCGGTAATTTATCTGGTGGACAATTACAACGAGTTTTTATTGCTCGAGCGCTAGCTCAAGAAGCAGATGTTATTTTCTTAGATGAACCATTTGTAGGAATTGATATGGTGAGTGAAAAGGTGATTGTTGATTTATTAAAGGAATTACGAGATCAAGGCAAAACAATTGTTATTGTTCACCACGATTTACATAAAACAAAAGAGTACTTTGATAACTTGATTATTTTAAACAAAACACTGGTGGCTGACGGTAGTGTCAGACAAACGTTTACAACAGAAAATATTCAAAAAGCTTACGGTGAATCGATGGGAGAAATTATTATTAAGGGGGTGCAAGCATGATAATCAAATTTTTTGAAGCACTCGTTCAATATGATTTTTTGCAAAACGCATTAATAACATCACTTATAGTAGGAGTTGTTGCAGGGGTTATTGGTAGTTTTATTATTTTAAGAGGAATGTCATTGATGGGAGATGCGATTTCTCATGCGGTATTACCAGGTGTGGCTATGTCTTATATCATTGGAACAAACTATATTATTGGGGCTTCGATCTTTGGCTTGATGGCAGCAGGATTGATTGAGTATGTGAATCAAAAGAGTAAATTAAAAACAGATACAGCAATTGGTATTGTTTTTAGTTCATTCTTTGCTCTAGGAATTATTATGATTAGTAAAGCAGATTCTTCAACAAACTTGACAAGTATCCTTTTTGGGAATGTCTTGTCTGTTACTAAAAATGATATTCTTTTAACAGGAATTGTAGGTATCGGAGTTTTATTATTTGTTGTTTTATTCTACAAAGAATTACAACTCAGTTCATTTGATCCAACAATGGCTAAGTCAAGTGGTCTAAATGTTAAAGCTTTTCATTACGCTTTAGTCTTTGCTTTAACTTTAGTAGCTGTGACTTCTTTACAAACAATTGGAACTGTTTTAATTGTCGCCTTATTGATTACACCAGCAGCAACAGCGTTTCTTTTAACTAATCGTTTAAGTACAATGATTGTTTTATCAGCATCATTTGGTGCAGTAAGTGCAGTGATTGGCTTGTTCTTTAGTTACTCATTTAACTATCCATCAGGTGCGACAATTGTCTTAACAGCAGCATTTTTCTTTATGCTTGCTTTCATTTTTTCACCAAAACAAGGAATTATATTTAAAAAGAAGGAAGTGTTGGTCAGTGAATAAATTTAAAAAATTAGGTCTAGGATTATTAACAGCAGTGGCAGTAATTGGGTTAGCTGCTTGTGGTAACGAAGGAAAAGAATCAAAAAAGGACGCAGATAAGAAATCGGACAAATTATCTGTCGTAACATCATTTTCAATTATTCAAGATATTGCTGAAGAAATTGGTGGCGATTTGGTGGATGTTCACAATATGGTACCGATTGGATTAGCTCCCCATGAATACGAAGCTTTACCAGAGGATATTGAAAAATCAACAAATGCTGATGTTGTTTTTTATAACGGTTTAAACTTAGAAGGCGGAAAATCAGGCTGGTTCTTTAAATTAATGACATCAGTGAAAAAAGAAGATAGTAAAGTTTTTGAAGTGATGAAGGGTGTTGAACCTATGTATTTAGGTGAAAATAGTGGGGAAAAAGAAATGAACCCTCATGCCTTTTTATCACCAAAAGTTGGAATGACAATGGCTGATAACGTTTTAAAAGCTTATGAAAAAGCAGATCCTAAAAATGCTGATAAATATCGCGAAAATGCCGAAAAATATCAAAAAGAGTTAGAAGATATGGATAAAGTTTACCGAGATAAAGTGGCTGAAATTCCAGAAAAAAATAGAACGTTAGTAACAAGTGAACATGCTTATCAATATATGGCAAAAGAGTATGGTTTAAAAGAAGGTTATCTATGGGAAATTGATACAGAAGAAAATGGAACACCAGAACAAATAGAATCGTTAGTAAAATTTGTTAAAAAATCTGATATACCTTCATTATTTGTAGAAACAAACGTGCCACCAAAACCAATGGAAACTGTTTTTAGAGAAACAAAAGTGCCAATCTTTGGAAAAGTATATTCTGATGAATTAGGTAAAAAAGGAACAGATGGAGATACGTATCTAGGTTTCTTAAAAACCAATATTGAAACTATTCATAACGGCTTAATGAAATAGTGAAAAAAGTTGAGAAATTAAATTTTCTCAACTTTTTTTCTGTTTTGTTTTTTTATCAAGCCAAAAGCTGATACAATAGGTAGGAATCAAATTTGTATTTTTGAATGAAATTTGATAATGGTAAGTATAAGAAAATTTAGATAGAAAAGTAGGAACATTATGGAAATCCAATTTTTAGGAACAGGTGCAGGTGTGCCTTCTAAACAAAGAAATGTGACAAGTATTGCTTTAAAAATGCTTGATGAACGAAATGCTATTTGGTTATTTGATTGCGGTGAAGGAACCCAACAGCAAATTTTAAAAACCAATGTTAGACCGCGAAAGATTGAAAAAATATTTATTACTCATTTACACGGAGATCATATTTTTGGTTTACCCGGTTTGATTAGTAGTCGTTCTTTTCAAGGGGGAGAGGCTCCTTTAGAGATTTACGGACCCAAAGGTATTCGTAGTTTTATCTTAACGAGCTTAAAAATATCTGAGACTCATTTAAAATATCCATTAAAATTTATTGAAATTGAAAAACCAGGGTTGATTTTTGAAGATAATGGGTTCAAAGTTTATTGTGAGGAATTAGACCATCGAATTCAATGCTACGGCTACCGCGTTGAAGAAGCCGATTTTCAAGGTGAGTTATTAGTTGATAAATTAAAAGAACTAAACGTCCCAGCAGGCCCTATTTATAAAAAAATAAAAAATGGAGAAGTTGTTGAATTATCTGATGGTCGTGTTATTAATGGAAAAGAGTTTATAGGCGAGTCACGTAAAGGGAGAATCGTTACGATTTTAGGCGATACAAGACTTCATCCTAATAGTTTAAAATTAGCAGAAAATGCAGATTGTCTAGTTCACGAAAGTACATTTAACCGTGAAGAAAGTAAAATGGCTAAAAGTTACTATCACTCTACTTCAACACAAGCAGCGCAAATTGCTAAAGATGGGAATGTAGGGTTGTTATTATTAACTCATATTAGTGCAAGATACTTAGGAAAAGCAGTTTATGATTTAGAAGATGAAGCAAAAACAGTTTTTCCATCTACAAAAATTGTAAAAGATTTTGACATCATTGATATACCAATGAAGAAAGACTAAGGTGTTTATTTATGAAAAAGATTTTTGAAGAATTAACTAATAAAACCGTTCTAATTACTGGTGCTTCAAGTGGATTAGGAGAACAAATTGCTTATGAAGCAGCTAGAAGAAACGCGAAAGTAATTTTATGCGCGCGAAGAGAAGATAAGTTAAAAGAAATTGCTAAAAAATGTTCTACTTTATCTAATGCAGGCAGTGATTATTTGCCATTAGATATTGCTGATTTTCAAGATGTGGAAGATAAATTAGAGACAATTGATGCTCATTATCCACAAATCGATGTTTTAGTTAACTGTGCGGGATTTGGATTATTTGAAAATTTTATTGAAACTAAGTTTGAAGAGACAGTCAACATGTTCCAAGTCAATGTACTAGGACTGATGTACATCACGCAAAAGATAGCCATTAAAATGGCAGAAGAAAACTCTGGACATATCATTAACGTGGCTTCTCAAGCAGGAAAAATGGCTACGCCTAAATCAAGTGTTTATTCGGCAACTAAATTTGCCGTTCTTGGATTTTCAAATAGTTTGAGATTAGAATTAAAACCTTTAGGAATCTCTGTTACAACCGTCAATCCTGGACCGATAAACACTAACTTCTTTGATATTGCTGACCCTAGTGGAGATTACCTAAGTTCTATGGGTGGTTTGACGTTAAATCCAACTAAATTAGCTAAAAGAATTGTTAATTCAATGGGAACGTATAAACGTGAAATCAACGCACCTTTTATAATGGAGTTTGGTAGTAAATCTTATCTATTGTTTCCCCATGTTGGAGACTTGCTAGCTAGCACATTATTTAATAAAAAATAGAGAAGGGGACTACGATGAAAAAAACAACTAAATTATTTTTTGTATTAATATTATCCTTTGTGGTTGTATTGTTTTCTGTTATTAATGCACAACAAATTGAGGTGAATTTTCTTTTCACTAAGTTATCATTGCCATTGGTTCTGATTATCATTAGTGGTGTGATAATTGGCGCATTGATTGTTTTAATCGTTATGCTTAGTGGTGTTTGGCAAAAAAATAGAACGATTAAGCAATTAAAACAAGAAATTATTGAATTAAAAACCAAAGATGATAGTGAGATTGATTCAGAGGAAAATGAAGTTATCTTGAACTTGAAAAAAGAATTGAAAGAAAAAGAGCTTGAACTCTCAGATTTAAGACATCAACTTGTGAATGATATGATGTCTGAATCATCAAAAGAAGACACATTAGAAGTGAATGACTGGACTGAAACAAAAAAAGAAACTTATGAAGATAGTTCAGACTAGCATATTGAAAAAAAGATAGTATAATGTTAGTTATGTTTTGTTTAAGTCACGAGAAAAGAGAGGAAATATGCAGAGAAAAAATAAAAGACAAATTAAGTCAGTCGACTACGGGATATTACTTCCAGTATTTTTATTATCCGTTATTGGTATGATGTCGTTATATGTTGCATTAGATAAAGATGGTGGCATGAAGAACATTGTTTCTCAAATGATGCAGCAAGGGTTATGGTACATTATTGGGGCGGCATTAATATTTGTGGTAATGCAATTTAGCCCGAAAGTAATATGGAAATTAACCCCATTAGGTTACGTACTTGGTTTAGGTGTGATGACCGCTCTCTTATTTTATTATGACGCGACACTTGCTACAAGAACAGGGTCCAAAAACTGGTTTAGAATTGGTAGTATCACTTTTCAGCCTGCTGAATTGATGAAAATAGCTTATATATTGATTTTATCGTATATTGTTACAGCACATAATATGAAGACAAAAATCAGGACGTTAAAGACAGATGGCATGCTAATTTTAAAATTAGTTATTGCTACTATTCCAGTTGGAATTTTATTAAAACTTCAAAATGATTTTGGAACGATGTTAGTGTTTATTGCCATTTTAGGTGGGGTATTCATTATGTCGGGTATTTCTTGGAAAATTATTGTCCCAGTTGTTATCACTTTTACGATTTTTGGGGTGATTATTCTTTATTTAGTCACAACAGATACTGGACGTGAGTTACTTTATAATGTTGGTTTTAAAAGTTATCAATTTGCACGAATTGATTCGTGGATAGATCCTTTCCATGATGCAACAGGCAATTCCTATCAACAAGCGCAGGCACTAAAAGCTGTTGGTTCTGGTGGGGTAGCTGGTAAAGGATTTAATGTATCAGATGTTTACGTACCAGTAAGAGAATCAGATATGATTTTTTCAGTGATAGCTGAAAATTTTGGCTTTATCGGTAGTTGTTTTGTTGTTTTCTTATACTTTATTTTAATTTATCGCATGATTCGTGTGTGTTTTGATACAAACAATGAGTTTTTCTCATATATTGCAACAGGTGTAATCATGATGATTTTATTCCATGTATTTGAAAATATCGGGGCAAACATTGGATTACTTCCATTAACGGGAATCCCGTTGCCGTTTATTAGTCAAGGAGGGTCCTCTCTCATTAGTAATATGATTGGTGTTGGACTTGTCATGTCTATGAGGTATCAATATCAACCAGAAGAATTTGGTGGAATGGATTTTAGTACAGGTGACTATTAAAATAGTTTACATAAAAAAGCTGAGGAAAAATTTTTTCCTCAGCTTTTTTTAATATGAAAAAATAATTTGTGCTTGTTTGAAACTAATATGGTGTGTGTCTGAATGGTCATTGATTTTAAATAAAATAAGTTCATTAAAATCATCGACTTCAGTAATATGAATAATATCATTGATGTTTAAACAAATAGAGCTCATGTAGTTTAAAATGTGAGAGTCATCCATAACACGGCAAATTTTTGGTGAGTCTCCTTCTTTGAATTCAGAAATAGGTTTTACAGCTTTTTCGATAAAAGCTTCTTCAGTTGGAATGATGCCTCCGTGAGGACATGTTTCTGGCTTACCAAGAAAGTCATATAGGCGAGAGAAGAAGATAGAATCTTTAACGTGTTCAAGTTCTTCTGAAAGATTATGTAAATCATGAAGAGAATAGCCTAGCTTTTCATATAGGAAAGTTTCAATAATTCGATGATTGCGAATGATAACAACTGTTTGATTTAATCCTTCTTGGGTTAGTTTAACCCCAGTGTATGGTTTATATTCAATTAAGGCATCGTTTTGAAGTTTTTCAACCATTTCAGTAACAGAAGCAGGAGAGACACCAAGATGATTTGATAATGTTTTATTAGAGACAAATTCTTTAATGCCATTATTCTCATAAATAGCCTTCAGATAGTCTTCTTTATTACTTGATGATTTTTTCATTTTTTTCCTCCTACAAATATCAATCTGTTAAATACCCTTTAACTTATCTATTTTAACATATTTTATAGGAATTTAAAAAGTAAATAAATGGCTAATACTTTTTTTTAGGATATGATATACTAAGAAAAGAAAAATTGAAAGTGAGGCAAATGCGATATGGCAACTTTTTATTGGTATCCTAAATGTTCAACATGTAAAAAAGCAAAAATTTGGTTAGATGAAAATAATGTTAAATACGATATTATTGATATGATTGAAACACCACCAGCAAAAGAACTTCTTGAAAAATGGATGGAAGCAAATGACTATCCAATTCGTCGATTCTTTAACACAAGTGGTATCCGTTATCGTGAACAAGGCTTAAAAAATATTGTGAATGATTTTTCTACAGATGAAGCAGCAGGAAGACTTTGTGTGGATGGCATGTTAATAAAACGTCCTATCATGGTTTTAGGAGATAAAGTATTATTAGGATTTAAAGAAGCTGCATACGAAGAAGCATTTTTATAGAAAGTTGGTCGAAAATGACTGAGAAAAATTTATGGATGACTGAAGATTCTGAAGGGATAACAATTGGCTTAACTGAGATTGCTCAAGATGATTTAGGGAGTATTAGTTTTGCTATGTTTCCAAAGGTAGGATCTTTTATTGAAGCAGGCGAAGGCGTTGTTGAATTAGAGGCAGAAAAGGCAGTAGTTGAATATGAATCACCAATTTCTGGTACCGTTATTTCTGTTAATGAAGCTGCTCTAAAAGATACAAAAGTACTTGATGAGCCTGGCGCTTGGTTATTTAAATTAAAAAAATAAGTACATGAATGGCAGAACTTAGGAGGTTCTGTCATTTTTTATGCTTATTTCATTGCTAACGAAGTAATAATTTAATGAAATCTGCTTCATCTTAGGTCTTTTTTATGTTAAAATTTAGTCAACTGATTTGTGAAATAGTTGATAAAGACAAACGTTTATAACTATCTAGGAGGATAAAAAATGACACTAGCTAAAATTGTTTATGCAAGTATGACAGGAAATACAGAAGAAATTTCTGAAATTATAGAAGAAAAATTAGAAGATGAAGGTATTGAAATCAAACGTGAAGAGTGCTCAGATGTTGATCCTGACTTTTTTGAAGATGCAGATATTTGTATTATTGCTACTTATACGTATGGCGATGGGGACTTACCTTTTGAAATTGAAGACTTTTACGATGATTTAAAAGAGGAAGATTTTAGTGGGAAAATCTTTGGCGTGGTTGGCTCTGGTGATAAAGAATATGGCGAATATTATTGTCAGTCAGCAAGAGATTTTGTGAATCAATTTGCGCAAACAGGTGCTAAGCAAGGTGCTGATTTAGTATGTATTGAAAACAATGCAGAAGATGGTGATATTGATTTATTACAAACATTTGTGGAAGAATTAATTGATAGCACTAAATAATTTTTAATTGAAGTTTTTTTATTCAACAATGACTAAAACTATCGCGTTGAAAAGATTGACAGAACGAAGTCAATCTTTTCTTTGTTTTAAAATATTAATTGAAAAAGAGGATGTTAAATGAATAAGCAAAGCGTAACCATGGATGGTAACACAGCTGCAGCCTATATTTCATACGCTTTTAGTGAAGTGGCAGCCGTTTACCCCATTACCCCCAGTTCAACAATGGCAGAAGTTGTTGAAGAGTGGTCAGTGAAAGCAAGAAAAAATATATACGGAGAGCCAATTAAGGTTGTTAATATGCAATCAGAAGCAGGTGCCGCTGGAGCTGTTCACGGTTCTTTAAAATCAGGAGCGCTAACAACAACGTACACTGCTTCTCAAGGTCTTCTTTTAATGATTCCTAATATGTACAAAATAGCAGGTGAATTACTGCCAACAGTCTTTCATATCGCTTCTAGAGCTGTTACAACTAATGCTCTAAGTATTTTTGGTGATCACGGGGATGTCATGGCAGCAAGACAAACTGGTTTTTGTATGCTGGCTGAAAGTTCTGTTCAAGAGGTCATGGATTTATCAGCAGTGGCTCATCTTGCCAGTTTAAAAGCAAGCTTACCATTTATGAACTTTTTTGATGGGTTTAGAACAAGTCATGAGATACAAAAAATTGACATGATTCCTTATGAAGATCTAGGGGAATTGATTGATCAAGACGCAGTGGAAAAATTTAGACAAAGAGGGATGAACCCAAATCATCCAACTGTATCTGGCACGGCGCAAAACCCAGATATCCATTTCCAACAAAGAGAAACAGTCAATGAATATTATGAAAAAGTTCCAGAGATTGTTCAGACTTACATGAAAGAGATTAATAAACTTCGTGGAACTCATTATGACTTAACTGATTACTATGGTCATGAGGAGGCAACTGAAGTCATTATATCAATGGGGTCAGTTTCTCCAACGATTCAACAAACAGTTGATTATTTAAATAATCAAGGCCGTAAAGTAGGACACATTAATATCCACTTGTATCGTCCATTTCCAGTCGAAAATTTACTTGAAAAATTGCCGGATTCTGTAGAAAAAGTAGCAGTTTTAGATAGAACCAAAGAACCAGGTGCTAACGGAGAACCGTTATTATTAGATGTTCAAAGTGCGCTTTATCGACATCCAAATCGCCCGATTGTTATTGGTGGTCGTTATGGACTAGGGTCAAAAGATGTACCACCAAATCAAATTAAGGCCATTTATGATCATTTACTTTTACCAAATGAAAAATTAAAATATCGTTTCACAGTAGGAATCAAAGATGATGTGACACATTTATCATTGCCTGTTGAAGGTATACTTGATTTAACACCAGATAATACATTTCAAGCTAAATTCTGGGGATTTGGTTCAGATGGTACAGTTGGAGCCAATAAACAAGCTATTAAAATTATAGGAAATCACACAGATATGTATGCGCAAGCCTATTTTTCATATGACTCTAAAAAATCTGGTGGTTTAACTAATTCTCATTTACGTTTTGGTAAAGAACCTATTCAGTCTACTTATTTAATTGAACAAGCAGATTTTATTGGGTGTCATAACGCTTCATACATTCATCAATATGATTTATTGAAAGGTTTAAAAGAAGAAGGAACGTTTCTTTTAAATACAACTTGGACAAAAGAAAAAGTTCTGAAATTGTTGCCTAAGCATTTAAAGAAAGAAATAGCTCAAAAGAACATTAATTTTTATGTTGTTAACGCAATGGAAATTGCTCAAGAAGTTGGTTTAGGCCGTCGAATTAATACGGTGATGTCGGCAGCATTCTTTGAATTAACTCATTTGATGGCAAGAGAAGATTTTGTCCGATACTTAAAAGAAGAAGTAGACAAAGCTTATGGGAAAAAATCACAAGAAATAGTTAAACGAAATCACTTAGCAATTGATGCAACTTTTGATCGTTTAATTAAAATAGAAGTACCGGAAGAATGGGCAACAATAGAAATACCTAAGAAAAAAATCGATGCAAGCAAACCTCAATACGTTAGAGAAATTCTTGAACCTGTTAACGCACAAGAAGGGGACACGTTATCAGTGAAGACATTAGTTGATAACAACATGATGGATGGTAGTGTCCCACTTGGAACGACTGCTTACGAAAAACGTGGGATAGCCCTTGAGGTGCCAGAGTGGCAAATGGATGCCTGTACTATGTGTAATGAGTGTGCGTTTGTTTGTCCTCATGCTGCAATTAGACCTTTCTTAGCAGATGACGAAGAGATGGAAGAAGCACCAGAAGGTTTCTTAGTACGTGAAATGAAGGGTGCCGATGGGTTGAAATACCGTATTCAAGTGTCTCTTGAAGATTGTACAGGTTGCGGTCTTTGTGTGGATGTGTGCCCTGCTAAAGGAAAAGCGTTAGTAATGAAACCTTATGAAGAACAAAAAGAAGAAGCCATGAACTGGGCATTTGCGATGACCTTGAAACAAAAAGCAAACCCAATTAAGAAAAAGGAAAGCATTAAAGGGTCTCAATTTGAAAAACCATTGCTTGAATTTTCCGGTGCGTGTTCTGGTTGTGGGGAAACACCGTACATAAAACTATTAACTCAACTTTATGGAGATAGAATGTTAATTGCAAATGCCACAGGTTGTGCATCCATCTGGGGGGGATCAGCTCCGTCGACGCCGTATACAACGAATGAGGCAGGACAAGGACCAGCTTGGAGTAACTCTTTATTTGAAGATAATGCTGAATTTGGGTTAGGAATGTACTTAGCCAATAAAACTAAACGCGATCATTTGGCTAATCAAATGACATCAGCACTCTCTGAAAACGTTGGTTCATCAGAACTTCAAGATTTAATGACAAACTGGCTTGAAACAAAAGATGAAGGAGAAGGCTCAAGACAGCGTTCAACTAAGTTAGAAGCAGCATTATTAGAAGAAAAGGCATCAAATCATAGACTTGAAAAACTTTATAAGCAACGAGACTTATTGATTAAACCAAGCCAGTGGATTATTGGTGGCGATGGTTGGGCTTATGATATCGGATTTGGCGGAATTGATCATGTTCTTTCAAGTGGAGAAGATGTAAATATATTTGTAATGGATAATGAAATTTATTCCAATACAGGTGGGCAAACGTCTAAAGCAACACCAACAGCTGCTATTGCTAAATTCTCTTCACATGGTAAGAGAACCGCGAAGAAAGATTTAGGTTTAATTGCGATGACTTATGGCAATGTTTATGTGGCTCAAGTTGCATTAAACGCTAATCCAACACAAACTATAAAAGCATTAGATGAAGCGGAAAAATATCCTGGTCCATCTCTTGTTATCGGTTACGTTCCATGTATCAATCACGGGATTAAAGGTGGAATGAGTCAAGCAGTTCAAATTACAAAAGACGCAGTAGAATCCGGTTACTGGCCACTTTACCGCTATGATCCAAGATTAGCTGAAAAAGGTAAGGAACCAATGCGTATTGATTATAAAAAATCAGACTTTGAACGCTTACCAGATTTCTTTAAACAACAAACACGATTTTCAGCTCTTGAAAATGTGTTAGAAGATACTGAAGAGGTGTCTAGTTTACTTGAAAAATCAGCAGATGAAGTGATTGAAAAAGCACAGACCTATAAAGAATTATCGGGTAAATAAAAAGAAAATCCTAGAAAATCAATTATTGATTTTCTAGGATTTTTTGGCATATAAGTAATCATTTCTTTCAAAAATTTGATTTTTTCCATTATTTTTAGCTATATAAAGAGCTTTGTCTGCCAAATTAAAAATATCTTGTGATGATTTTTTGTTTTCTTCTTTATCACTAGGCAGGATATGAATCAGACCAATGGATAAAGTAATCATGTTTTTATCAAAGGTTTCAGTGATAGCTAACTGATTTAATTTTTTAGTAAGAAATTCTAATAGGTCGAAAGAAGAGTTTTCTTCTTTTTTGAAGATAACGGCAAATTCATCACCACCGATTCGACAAACTCTAATATTTTCATCTGATTTAGTGATATCTAGAAAAAGTTCAGCAGCTTCTTTTAAGACGCGATCCCCTATTAAGTGACCATAGGTATCATTTATTTCTTTAAAATTATCAAAATCTATTATAGCAAGCGAAAAACTAACTTTTTCAGTCGTTGTTTTTTGACGAGCTAAATCTAAAAAGAAGAAAAATGATTCTTTGTTATAAAGTTTGGTAAGATTATCAAAAATAGCATAATCCCGGTAGTTGTGAATACTTTCTGAAATAGAAATAGCAGCATTTAAAAGCCAAGCAGTAATAAAAAAGAGACTTGAAAAAACTAAAAAATGGAGTAGAAAGTGAAAAAGTAGTTCATTCTCCATTTGATTGAAAAAGAAGAAGATTGCCAAAATAGCTCTTGAAATAAGAGTTAAACTTAAACATGTCATCGCCGCTTTAATTGGTGGCAGCTTCTTCTTAACAATGACTAAACTAATGAACAAGATAATTCCTGTAATTAAAAAATTATTAATATACTCAGTAATGGAAGTGCCAGTTATAAAATATTCTAAGCATTTAGTAAGTATAAGTGTAATGGTTGTGACAATTCCAATAACAGGTGAACCATAATAGACGGAAAAATAAACGGGTAAATATCTGACATCAACAGGCCTCATATTGTCAATAGGAATTCGGTTCATTGAGATGACAAAACTCATTAAGCCAATAAAAATACCCAGAAAAATTTGAAGTGTAAACGATAGGTTGAATTGTCCAGTTGAAGTGAGAATTTCATTTTCAGCGTCATCGTGTTCTAATGAATATTTTAGCGAAGAAAAATACAAAACAAAAATAGTCGAGATAATAATAACAAGATTGACGATGTATGAATTAATCATAGTAAATATCATAAATATTCCTCTAGTCTGTTTCTAAGTAATCAAGTATTTTTGGGTCTATTTTATTAATTTTATTGATACTATGGCGAATGGTTCCCCAATCAGCGTTTGACGGTATATCATCAACAACGACTAATTTTTCATTTGGCAATAAATCCGTATTGAAATTAGTGATTAACATATCATATTCATCAAACGTTTTCGTAGGTTCTTTATCTAAAAAGAGAATTCTTCCTTGATAAGCAGATATTTCGATTTTTGAATTAAAATTTCGCTGAATTAACTTAGTTAAGAAATCGCAATGGTCACTTCCTAAATTGCTAAGTACAAGAATCTTTGCTTTTTCTTTTTTATTTTCTAAGATAGTTGGAAGGTCGTTCCATTTAATCATTACCCAATATAAAATGACGTAATGATATTTAGACTTCCATGGAAATTTTGTGTTTTTTTCCATTTGAGTTAAAGCGTGTTCGATTACTTTATTGAGAGTTGGAAAATGTTCTTTAATAACAGCCCCATCATAGAAATATTGATCAAAAATAACGTAATTTCGATAGGGGTAAAGTTTATGATAAAGATAGAGATGTTCCATAGTGCTCTCCATTTTACTTGAAACTGAATTACTCAAGGTGATATCAAAGACATTTCTAAGTGTTTTGATAAACCCACTGATTTCTTTTCTAATAAGTAACTTTTCTTCCTCAGAATCCCAATTATTTTTATGATAAAACAGTGTTAAAATAATATCGTTGATTACTCTATCTGTTACTTTTAATTTATAGTGTTGGGCAAGAGATTCTAGGCCTTTTCTTTTTTTTGAAAAAGCTTCAAAGACAGCGGGATTAATCGCTTCCTCGCCAACTTCTTCAATGAAAAAGCCTTGACTTTGTCTAATTAAGCTAACATTAAACATGTAATTAATTTGATTGATTTGATGATCATCTAAATCTAAACCTAGTGATTTTAGAACAGTTTCAATGTAGGTAATAGACTCATATTTATCAATAGAAAATGGCCATTCTGTAATATTATAAGCTTCTCTAAAAAAACTGGTGTAAAAAAATCGTACAAAAAATTCACTTTTTCCAACAATCCGACAAGGTTTTTTTTCGAGAATAAGACCATATTTTTGTAATGACTTGGACATAGTACTTGTGATTCGGTATAAAGAAGATTCACTGATATAAAGTTTTTCTCCCCATTTTTCAATACTCAGTGTTGTATCAAAGAACATTGATTCAAGTAATCTGAATGATTCAGAATTTTTTAGCACATGGCTATAGACAATCTCCACATGACTACTAGGTTGTGTTCTAAGGCGAACGCCATTTTTTTTTGATGTTTCAATTAATAGATGCGGGTACCAATTTTCTTTTAAATAGCTAACATCATTATTAATTGTTCTTAAAGAGGCGTTATTCTCTTTAGCTAATTCATTTGAGCTAATCCAATCAGATACTTCATTTAAGTGTTCTAATATCTTTAAACGTCTTTGTGTTGGTGTATCTAGTAATTTTCGCACTCCACTTCCCCCCTTAAATGGTATGCAGAATATTCTTTTAAATCTAGTGTAAAAAAACATTTTGGCAAATTTTAGTAAAGCACCCTTTATTATAAAGATACATCATTTTGTGTGATAAATCTACTTGAACGAAGGAACCTCATTGAATTTTATTCTTTAGAAATGTAAAAATTCACAAAAGGTTCAAAAGAAAACCAAAACTTATTCTGAAAAATCTGATAAAATTATTATTAAGAAAAAAAAGGAGGAATTATTTATGTTTATGCCATACATGTATTTTGACAAAACGTATATATTAGTCATTATTGGAATCGCTATTTCAGCTTGGGCTTCAAGTTATGTTAATAGTACCTATCGAAAGTTTGAAAAAGTTGCGAATAAGAAGGGATTTATGGCAGCAGATGTTGCGCGAATGATTTTAAGTGATGCAGATATTCGAAATGTCCCGGTTCAAGAAATATCAGGAGATTTAACGGATAACTACAATTCTCACACAAAAATTTTGAGTTTATCTGAACGTGTTTTTGAATCTCGCTCGGTTGCAGCTATTGGCGTGGCCGCTCATGAGTGTGGCCATGCAATTCAAGATGAAGTCGGTTATGCTCCGTTAAAATTAAGAGCAAGTTTAGTGCCAGTCGTAAATTTTGGTTCTAAAATTTCAATTCCATTAATTTTAATTGGTGCTATTTTCTTTAGTAGTATGCCAGGATTAGTGACGATTGGTATTTGGTGTTTTGCCTTAACTTTTTTATTTCAAGTCGTGACGTTACCAGTTGAATTTAACGCTTCAAGAAGAGCCTTGGCTGTTTTAGAAGAAAATCAAGCACTAGACAGTGAAGAAATTGCGATGGCAAGAAAAGTGCTAACTGCTGCAGCGTTAACTTATGTAGCCGCAGCAATTGCCTCATTACTTCAAGTTTTAAGATTAGTTATCTTGTTTGGTAATAGAAGAGATTAATGAATAAGAAGGTAGCACAGGGTTAAATCACTCATATCTTTTAAAGAAAAACCTGTTCGTTCATGGAATTTTTCTAATCGGTATTGAAGAGTATTTCGGTGTATATACAGTTCTTTTGAAGTGGAAGTAATATTTCCTTGCTTCAGCCAAAGTGTTTTAATGATTTTTTTTAATTCGTCATCAATATTAAGATTTTCTTTTAACGTTTGCATGATTTGGCTTTCCTCGATTTTATCTTTTGTTAGATAATCAATAGCAACGTCTTGAAAAGAAAATACATTCTCTTTGATTCTCGAGTAGGCTGAAAAAATACGTTGTTCTTCAGTAAAGTAAGCAATAAAATTTTGATTGGCCTCATTAAAAGAGCCGACAAATGCTTTTGCAGAAATTAAAAGGTCAGATTCAAGAGTGAGAATCATGCCTTCTATATCAGCTTTTTGATAAACAATGGTGGATTTCTTTTCAATAAGAACAGCATTTAAAGAATCAACAAAAAAGAAATCTTCAATATGATTGAATAATTCAGATAAATGAGTCAACCATTCCATAGCGTTTGGTGACTCTTTTTTTAATTTTAATTGAATCACGCGGTAAGTGGTATCTGTTATTGGAAAAGGTTTTTGTTGGTAGAGATATTGATACCACACATGTTTACTTAAATCTGATAAATCTTTTGATTGAGGCAACATGGTGTTTAAAAGTTTGATTTCTGATTCTGAAAGTTTACTTGCTGCAATGATAAACCATTGATTATTTATTGGTAAAGATAAATAAGCGGCATCCTCAACGGGTGTTTTGCTGATAGTACTATGAGGATAAATAGCCATTAATTCTTTAAGTTCCATAGAAGAAGTCATTCCTTTTGCTTTATGTATCATTATTTTAACATAAAGCAGAGGAAACCTTTACTTTTTATGATAAGATAAATAAAACACTTAAATTGATAGAGGGATTAGTTTATGATTATACGGTCAGTAAAATTAACACAAGAAGATAAAGAAAGATTTATGAAAGAAGCACTACTTGAAGCAAAAAAGGCAGAACTTATGGGAGAGGTCCCAATAGGCGCTGTGGTTGTTCTAGATGGAGAAATCATAGGAAGAGGACACAATGTTAGGGAAAGCTCTCAGGACGCGACTACGCACGCTGAATTGATTGCAATTAGAGATGCTAATCGCAACATGAAGAGTTGGCGATTGGAAAAAGCACAGTTATTTGTGACGTTAGAACCTTGTCCAATGTGCTGTGGTGGTATTTTATTATCAAGAATAGACCAAGTCTTCTTTGGAGCCAAAGACCCAAAAGGTGGTACAGCTGGGAGTATTTTAAACTTGTTACAAGATATGCGCTTTAATCATTCTTGTTATTTAGAGTCGGGTATTTTGGAAGAAGAATGTGGAAGTATTTTAACTAACTTCTTTAGAAAGATTCGACAGGAAAAAAAAGCTAAAAAAGGCTAGCATTTCTTTTCGTTTTAAAGTATAATGATATTTGCCGCAAGGCTAGGACAATGGTGGGCTCGTGAAGCGTGTCAGATCTGGAAGGAAGCAGCACTAAGTGAGTGCCGCCATGTGTCTGAATAAATAAAGCTATATCAAGGCCTAGAGCCTTATTTTTTTTGATTAAAATTAGTAAAGGGGCAGAAAAGGGGCAGAGTAATTTACAACCCTAATTCGTTTAGTTTGTCAGTAATATCTGTTCTTTGTTTTTTAGTGACATGTGTGTAGATTTGCAGTGTCATTTTTTCATCGCTATGTCCGACTCTTTCCATGATTGCTTTTACAGGTAAATTCATTTCAGATAAAAGAGATATGTGAGAGTGCCTGAAGATATGGCTAGACAATTGTTTGTTTATTTTATCTTTTTCTAGTTTTTGGTTCATCTCATTTAAAGAATTGTTAAATGAATTCAGTTGAATTGGTTTTCCAGTTTTTCCTATAAAAATATACTTTTTTTCGTTAACCTCATGATGTTTTTTGTTTTCCTCTATTACTTTATTTAATATTTCTATAGCACGATTAGATAGGTTTATTTCTCGATGTGATGCTTTTGTTTTTGTTGTAGACTTAACAGCCTTAGAATAACCTTTTGAGTAATCAAGTGTGCCATGAACTTCTAACATCTTAGTTTCTTTTATGAAATTATCTTCAGTTAGTGATACAACTTCACCAAATCTCATTCCCGTAAGATACATAAATTCAGCCAAATTACCTAATCTGATACTTTGAAAAGTTGAATAATATATTTTTAGTAACTTATTAACTTCGTCTTTTTCTAAGTATCGATTCTCCACACGTTCAACATCCTCAGCGGTCGCAGGCGGACGAACTATCTTTGTTCTAGCTACAGGATTAATAGAAACGTAATCCATATCCAAAGCGTAGTTGTAAGCTTGATTTAATACACCTCTTATTTTTTTGCTATACTCATAAGAGTAATCTAAGTCATTAAAAAATGACTGAAGCAATTTAGCATCCACTTTATGAATCAAACTATCCATATCCAAGTATTCCTCAACTATTTTTTTAGGTTTCCTAGTTGCAACAATAGAAGTATTTTTTACACCTTTTTTATATTGTTCCCACCATTCATCAAGTAATTGTTGCAAAGTTAGTTTGTTAGTGCTACTCGATTTTAGTTTTTTATCTATCTTTTCTACAAGAAGACGATTGGCTTCTTTTTTAGCATGGTTAGATTTTGAATTTAAAGTAACCGATACTTTCTTTTCTTTTTCAGTATACGGATCTATATAACGCTCAACATATTTAAACTTTCCGTTTGCTAATTCTTCCATCCACATATTCTTTTCCTCCCATTAATGCTATAATAGGCATAATTAAAGAAGCCTATCACATAGGTTATTTATTTTGTTAAGCACTCAATTCTCTTGGTCGGGGATGGAGTGCTTATTTTTTTATAGTTCTCTTTTGTATAAGATATTTCTTGATCTTTGGAAATCAAGAGCTTTCTTCATAATTATATCTTTAGGTATTTCTGGTTGTTTAATACCTTTCATTAAAAATGTATTTCCTTTTAAAGTCAGTATTTCTAAATTACCGATACCTTGTACTTTTTCTTTTAGACCTTGTATAATTTTCACATCTTTTATATCTTCAAAGTTTATGACTTCTTCGTTTGTAGAAGTAGTTGAATCGTGAGTGATCCTAACAACATAATTTGTTATCTTGTAACGATCCTCTTTCATTTTAAGCTCTATACTATCAGTTGCTTTATACCTAAGTTTATCGTTTAAGCCAAACAAAATAGATTGTTTTCCCTCCCATAAAACTTCGTCATGGTTTAGAGTGGTTTTTGAATCATCAAGATTAGTTGATTCGGAAGTTTTTGACCCGCAATTAGGACAAAAATTAGCTCCGTTTAACTCAGCACCGCATTCAGAACAAAATTTCATTTCAATATTCCTCCAATATGATATAATATTTATGCATAATATTTTAGGGCACTACTCAAACTTTAGTCGGGGAGAGTAGTGTTTTTTTATTGTCTAAAAAATAATTGTTTTAATTCTGTACTATTGTAGCAATAACGATATTTATTTATTGCATTTCGAGCCACAGATTCGTTAATATCTTTTTCAAAAACAAGAAAACTTAAAAATCTATTATATAAAGCAGAGTAACTCATATTATAACTATTACAAATCTGACTAAAAGATAATTTATCAATAAGGCACTTCGCTAACCCTTTATCACTTATCTGCATAAATGATGCTCCAAAATTAGCTTCCTGTTCAAGTATTAAGTCTTCATAGCTTAAAGTATTATTATTGATACTCTGTCCAAAATAATTCCCTTTGATTCCCATTTTATAATGACCAAAATAATGATATATTTCATGTAATTTTGTAAAAGCTTGTCTCGATTTACTGTTGTTTACATCGTATGAAATAACTACATCATTATTATCAATATATAAACTACCACCAACTTGTTTGCTCAATTTTTTAAATTTGTAAGGAGCAAAATCGAAATCGAGTTTTTCCTCACAAAAGTTTTCAAAATTGAAATGCGTTAAAAATTCAATTGGTGTTCTGGAATAAGTATACAATTGATCATTAATAAATCCTTCAACAACATCTTTTGCAGTAAAGTAACAATCTCGAACATCTTCAAAATCTAACATTAAATCAATCCATTCTGTTTCGTTTGTTTTTAATTCTTTGTTTCAAAAACTCTTGATACTCTTCTAATTCATCTTGAAGTTCATTCACTTCATCTTCAGTCAAATTGGTTGTATCAATGCGAAAGAAACTTACAGGTTCTTCATTTTTTTCTCTTCCTAATAAGTAGTCTACTGTTACATTAAAATAATCAGCTACCATTTCTAAATATTCAGTTTTAGGAATTTGGTTTTTCCATTTATAAATTGTACTTTCTCCGAAACCTAAGTCATCAGATAGCTGTTTTAGAGTGATACTTCTTTTTTGAGAAAGTTTTTTTATTATCTCAAATGTTGTCATATCAATGATTCTCCGTTCTCTCTTAGCCAAAACTACCTTTAAGGGTTATTTTTATGTTGACAAAATAACCTTGTAGGGTTAATATTGGTTTGTAAGTTAATTTGATAGAAAAAAGCAAACTAAAAATACCTTAATATTAAAACGTCTTGGCGGAAGTTTTGTTGTTATTAATGGTTTTAAAGGCTTGTTTAACTATATACATATACTACCCAATCGGGTAGTTATTGTCAATAGAATTATATTTTTTCTATCGTATTAACTTACTTATTTTAAAAGAAGGAGGTAAAGTCATGCCTGATACAGAAGTAGGTAGAGATAAAATTAGAGATTATTTTGATAAGAAAAATATCACTT
>NZ_JAVWHO010000002.1:0-3631 GCF_036639995.1 Vagococcus sp.
AAAGAATGTTTTTCGTACCAAGGGAATTATTTCAACCTTTATTCTAAGTGAATTACTTGCTGTTATTTCTTTCTTTTGCTTTTTTGTTTTTCAATTTGTAAGTCATATGCAGAAACAGATGATAATATCCTTAGAGAAAGAAACAGATTTTGTAACGGTTCAAATGAGTGGCTTTCCAATTACGACTATGTTTGTTTTTAAATTAGCTGCAGGTATTATAACAATGTCATTAATTTTACTCTTAGTAGGAACAGTAAAAAGAAGTTTTTATCAATTTTTATTAAGTCAAAAAGAAGACATTAGAACGATGTATTTACTTGGAGAATCGACTCGTGGTTTAATAGCTTTTTCAATGTTACAAATAATAGAGACTTTTTTGGTGGTTTCAATTACTGGTTTAATAGTAGGAAAATTTATCTTTTTTTCGTCAGTTATCAAAACAATTCAGATTGGTTTATATTCTGAAGATGTTAACACTTTTAATGTTGATGTTATCGTAATATGTATACTGTTAATTAGCATGTTACTATATGTTATCTTTTCAACTTTTATTAGTTCGAGTAGAAAGATAAAGACAATAATTGAAGAGTAACGGAAGGAGTAATATGTATTTCTATCGCTATCTGTTTTTATACAAGCTACTTCTTTTATAAGCATATAAAATGATGCAGAAAATAACAAGTAAGGGGGGATTTTATGTCTCTGATTGTCATTATTGGCGCACAAGCTGTAGGTAAAATGACTGTAGGTATGTCTTTAGAGAAGAAGATTGACGGGAAATTACTTTTCAATCATCAAACGATAGACCTTTTTGCTGATTACCTAGGTTACGGTGATGCAACATTTAAATTATCAGATCAAATGAGGAAAGGATTATTTGAGGAATTTGTAAAAAGTCCAAGCAATAATAGAACAAAAACAATAATATTTACAGTTCTTATTGACTTCAACCAAGAAGTTGATATAGAATTTTTAGAAGAAATTTCGGACATTTTTTTGAATTCCCGACAAAAAGTTTATTTTGTTGAATTAGTAGCTGATCTAAAGGAGCGTCTCAAACGAAATGCGCATGAAGTTAGGCTGAAAATGAAACCATCTAAAAGAGACTTAGTATTTTCGGAAAAAGAATTACTTGATTCAGTCGATAATTATCGATTGGAAAGTTTCGACCATGAATTACAAGAGCGTTTTCCAAATGTTAAATCTATGAAAATCAATAATACAACGTTAACTCCAGAAGAAGTCTGTGCAAAAATTTTGGAAGAGTTTAAAATTGAATAACTTTAAAATGGGGAAATCGTCAGATGATTTCCTCATTTTTATTGGTTTGATGTGTTTCATATGAATATTTCTTAATTTTTTCCAAAGTTTTTGAATATTTTCTAAAACACAACTAAAGTTGGATGCACTTGTTTCAAATCACTGATACAATGTAGCCATATCAAAAGACTATACGGAGGTACTTATGAAAAAAATAAAATTACTATCAATAGGATTATTACTCTTTACAAGTTTAGCAACTGGTGTAACAACTTTTGCAGATGAGAAAGCAAAAGATGAAGGTTGGGATGTGCCAAATATTGCACTAGGAAACGGCTTATCAGAAGATGAAAAGAACAAAACCAATGAGATATTAACGAAGGATATCGATAAAGTAAAAGAGTTAAAAGGAATAGACATTACTAAAAACAATCAGTTTATTGTTGATGGTAATGATTTAGTGAAATATGTAACTGATGTGCCAGAGTTTACAGCTAATTCAAAAGCATACTCAAGTGCATTAATTGCCAGAACTAAATCAGGATCAGGTGTAAATGTTGAAATTGTAACCCCTCAAAATATTACAGCTCGAACAGAAGCAATGTATCGTTCCGCAGCGATTACAAGTGGGGTTTATGATGCGTATATTCGAATTGCCAGTGTTAAACCAATGGATGGAAGTGGCGCTTTAGCAGGTATTTATAAAATTTATGATGAAGTAGATCCAGCAACAGACGGTACAGATCAAAAGAAACGCGACGAAAAACGTGAAGTTGCCCAAGACCAAATGCAAGTAGTTTCATCTATTGATGAAGCTAATAAAGATAACAAAGAATATTCATCTGAAAACATGTTAGTAATGCTCGCAGATATTCAGTTAGAATTACAAAAAATAAATAAAAAATTAGCTGACATGTCTCAAGAAGAGAAAACACAGGAAGTTGGCAAAGTTGTTGATAATCAAATTGAACAAAACGGCTTGAAAGACGCAATATCTAGTGACCAAAGAACACAAATTATTAATAATATGGTATCCTTCACAGGCACAGATGCTATGACTGATTCTGAGATGACCAAACAATTGTCAGGATTTAAAGATGATCTTGTTAAAAATGGCAAAGAATTTAAAGACAATTTGTTATCAGAGGAAAATGTTGAAAAAGCAAAAACAGGTATGTCAGGCTTTTGGCAAAGTATAAAAGATTTCTTTTCAAATATTTTTAATTAAACCTTAGAAAAAGGCTGGAGTATAAGAATAAAAACTTATATTTCAGCTCTTTTCTTTTGTAAAATTGTGAGTTCAAATGATATATTTAGCTTATCAAATTTAAAGGAAAATGATGATGGAAAAGATAGAAAATTATTTAGATAATGTTGATGAAAAGAGACGAAAATCCTTTAGACACTTATATAATGTGATTAAGAATAATATGCCTATTGGGTTTGAAGAAGAATTTTTATATGGCATGATTTCTTTTGTTGTTCCTTTGAAGACATATCCTAAGGGGTATTTAGACCGGAAAGATGAACCGATACCTTTTATTTCATTAGCTGCTCAAAAAAATCATATTGCTTTATATCATATGGGGATTATGGGACAGGAATCGTTACTTACATGGTTTCAAGAGGAGTACTCAAAGCAAGTACCTACGAAATTAAATATGGGAAAAAGCTGTATTCGAATGACTAATGTGAAAAATATTCCATACGATTTAATAGGAGAGTTGGTCACAAAAATCTCATTAGAAGAGTGGATAGAAAGCTACGAGCATTATACGGATAAAAAAAAGAGATGAAAAATCCTCTCTTTTTTTTAAAAACATTTACTACAAGGTTCTAACCCTCTACTAATAGCTGAATCAAGTGTTGCTTCAGTGTAAGTACCACGCCCGCAAACATGATTATGATATTTAGAGCCAGTAGGTGTGACTAGAACCATCTCACTAGTTTCGTTTACTTGGGCAGTTTCTTGTTCTCTGGCAGCTTTTTCATCTGCTTCTATTTGTTGAATATGTTGATTAATAGTCTCTAGTCTTTGGTTAAATTGGTCGTTTTCATGTGTTAATTTTTGTTTTTCTTGTAAAGCCTTATTGTAATCACTTTTATTTAGTGAGTTTTCAGCAGTTGTAATTGAACTCTCAATTGAACGAATAAGTTCTTTTTCTTTAACCTTGGCTTCAATATTTTTGAGTGACTCAGTATCTTCTTTTTTAGCATGTTTTGAATTAGTTACTATTTTTTGCGCTCTATCATAGTTTTGTTTTGTTGGCTCTTTTTGAGCTAAAGCTAGAGCAGTTTGAATTTCTTTAAGTTCTCGAGCTTTCTTTTCAGCAGCTAGTTTTTTCTGCTTCTTTTGCTTCGCCTTTTTTTC
>NZ_JAVWHO010000002.1:3731-99724 GCF_036639995.1 Vagococcus sp.
TTTAAGTAATTTTTGTTAGGTTTAGCAGCCCCACAGAAAACGAGTAAGACGAGTAATAAACAGATAGTTTGAATTCCTTTTTTATTTTTTGAAATTAAAACAAAACTAAGTAGCAACATCCCAGCAATTAAACTAATAAGACTAAACACAGCATTTCCTCCTTATTCTTTCTCAAGTTTAATTATAGATGTTATCAAATTGAAATGGAACACTTCGGAGTAATATAAAGCAGAAAAATAGACATTATATGCTATATTAAATATAAAAAGAAGGTAAGATAATGGTGAAAAAAATATATGAATTTAATTCAACAATATATTCTTCGGAAGTTGGCAAAGGGGGCGCCTATGTTATTTTTCCATTTGATATTCGTGAAGAATTCGGTAAAGGTCGTGTCAAAGTTCAAGTTGAATTTGAAGGAATACCTTATGAAGGTAGTATTGTGAATATGGGAGTTAAAGATTCAAAAGGAAACATTTGCTATATTATAGGAATTAAAAAAGATATCCGTCAGATATTAAAAAAAGATATTGGAGATATTATTACTATAAATGTACAAGAGAAGGAGGACAGGTAAATGTCTAATCACAAAATTTTTGATATGTCAGTTGCAAGTGTTTATCCATTGTACTTGAAAAAAATTGAAAAAAAAGGCAGAACAAAAGAAGAGTTAGATCAAGTGATTACTTGGTTAACAGGCTATGATGCACTTAGTCTAGATGAGCAATTAAAGAAAGAAACCTCATTTCGAGATTTTTTTGAAGAGGCACCTGAATTTAATGAGAATGCTAAATTAATAAAAGGGGTTATTTGTGGTTATCGTGTGGAAGAAATTGAAGACTCTCTAATGCAAAAAATAAGATATTTAGATAAACTGGTAGATGAATTGGCAAAAGGAAAAAAGATTGAAAAAGTGTTGAGAAGTTAATGGGTATTTGCTTTTTTTTAGGATTGCCTTTAAAATAGGATATAAATGAAAAGTTTTCTTGAAAAAGAAAGCTTTTTTCATTTCAAAAAAGGAAAGTAGGAATGAAATAAGTTGAGAATTGGTATGCGCACAATAAAAACAGGGTTAAGCGTGTTTATTTGTATTTTAATAAGTTTTATTTTTCATAGAGAAACCTATGTTGTTTCATCTATAACAGCAGTTTTTACCTTGAGAGAAGATATGTATAATACGTTAAAATTTGGCAGACATAGAGTGGTTGGAAATATTATGGGAGCAATGTTTTCAGTAGTTGCCATCTTTATTTTTAATCAATTTGGTGACGGAAATCTTGTTCAGTTATTCGCAATCCCGTTATTAATTACATTGATGATCTGGTTATTATCAGTGGCAAATTGTTATGAGGGAACAGTTGGGGCTTGTGCTACATTTTTAACCATTCTTTTTATGATTCCAGATAATCAATCTTATAGTTATGCTTTAGCTCGTGTTTTAGATAGTTTTATTGGAATGTTTGTGGCATTTGGTATGAACGTTGCTATTCCTTGTCGTTATAAAAGAATGGAAAAAGCAGAAAACAATTTTGAGTAGATCACTTGAAATTGTTTTTTTTGCATAACAAAAAGGTATCCATCCATATAAAATGATTGAATACCTTCGTCAATAGCTGGAATCTTCCACAGTTGATTACTCCTTAACTAGTTGATTTAAATTGTTTTTTGCTTCTTCAATAGTAGAACCTTGTGCTGAAATATTTTCATTGTTTGCATCAAAGACAATAAAGATATTTGCCTCAGTGTCTAAAGTTATACGATATTGAATTGCTTGATTGTTAAATACCATAATAAATTCTCCTTTCGCTTGTTTCTTTTTAAAGAAAGGCATAAACTTTCATGGTAACAAAATTCCTACACTCAATCTAACATAGCTATTTATTTTAAGCAAGAGAAAAATGTGTAAATTTCATGGATACTTCATAAATTTTTATTAAGATAAGAGGTGGCTAGTTTTATTAATTCGTTATTTTTATTGAAAGTTTTATTTCGAATTCAAAAAAAACATAGTATACTAGATGTATTAATAAGGATTGGTGTAAATAATATGGTTTTTTATTTTGTAGGATTAATTTTATGTGCAATAGGTGTGTTATATCTAGTGTTTCCTTCTAAACAGCGGGTTAATAAGTACGGATATAGAACACAAAGAGCTAAAATGAGTGACAAAAGTTACGAATTTGCTCAAAAAGAAGCAAGTAAAACCTTTCTTTTAATTGGAATACCCACTTTTATTGTTGGTTTCTTATTGAAACAATTTGGTTTTGTTCATTTTTTTATTATCGAAGTTCTCTTGATTGGAATACCAATAATCAGAATTTTTTACTTAATGGAAAGAAAACTTGAAAAATTTAATGACGAAGAAGGAGAGACAGTAAATGAAATTACTAATGATCGAGGATAATGAATCAGTTTCAGAAATGATGAAAATGTTTTTCTTAAACGAAGAATGGGATGTTACGTTTGAATACGATGGAAAAGACGGGTTAGATAAATTTTTAGCAAGCCCTGAAAGTTGGGATATGATTACGTTGGATTTAAATCTACCAACAATGGATGGTGTTACTGTTTGTCGTGAAATAAGAAAAGTATCGACAACTGTACCCATTATTATGTTGACAGCAAGAGACTCTGAAAGTGATCAAGTGATTGGCTTAGAAATGGGAGCAGATGATTATGTGACCAAACCATTTAGTCCGATTACACTTATTGCTAGGATCAAGGCACTTCATCGCCGCGCTGCATTAATTGAAGATACTGAAAAAACAACAAACGATATTGATTCGGCATTCGACGTAATTACGGAACATTTTAAAATGAATACAAAAACGAGAGAAGCGTACCTTGATGATCAGTTAGTAGATGGTTTAACCCCTAAAGAGTTTGACTTATTATTAACTTTAGCTAAAAAACCAAGACAAGTTTTTTCAAGAGAAAAATTATTAGAACTTGTTTGGGATTATCAATATTTTGGTGACGAAAGAACAGTTGATGCTCATATTAAAAAATTAAGACAAAAGATCGAAAAAGTTGGACCTCAAGTTATTCAAACCGTTTGGGGAGTTGGCTATAAATTCGATGATTCAGGAGTCGGTGAGTAATGCGTTATTTGCTACAACAAATGATTGCTTTTTTTGCGATTATTTTAACAGTTCTTTTAATTTTTGGTGTTGCCTTTACAAGAATTACAAAAACAACGGTGAAGGAAACAACCTATAACCAGTTAAAGGGATACTCAACAACGATTATAGATAACATGGAGGAGCAAAACTGGACGTTAAAGCAGTCTCTTGATACGACTAATGCTATTGTAAAGAATCAACATGTCGGTTTTTATTTGTTGGATAAAAATAGAACAGTTACTTATCCACCAAGTATTGAAAATCAATCAGCTAAAAATTTGATTTCTAATGAGGAATTAAAAGATTTACAAGATGGTAAATCCATCAAAAAAACCGTTGTTAATTCTTTAGAAAATAAAAAAACAATGATTGCAGTTTTTATTCAACCACTTTTTTCTGCACCTAATTTAGATTATGAAGGAGCATTAATTGTGTGGCAACCAAGTAGCAACATTGAAAAAAGTGTTAGTTCTGTCACACAAAATCTTTTTAAAGGTTTTATTATTTCCACAGTTATTGCTTTGATTATTAGTTATATCTTGGCGAAGTTTCAAGTTAATCGAATTAATCGAATGCGACGAGCAACTAATCAAATTGCTGCAGGTAACTTTGATGTTTATTTGGATGTAAAAAATAACGATGAATTAGATGACCTTGCTCAAGACTTCAATCAAATGGCAGTCGCTCTAAAAGAGTCCCATATCGAAATTGAGCGTCAAGAAGAGCGAAGGCGAAATTTTATGGCTGACGTTGCTCATGAAATGAGAACACCGTTAACAACAATTAACGGATTGTTAGAAGGTCTTGCTTACAAAGCAATTCCAAAAGATCAAGAAGAAAAATGTATTACACTTATGCAAAATGAAACAAGACGTTTAATCAGATTAGTTAATGAAAATCTTGATTACGAAAAAATCTTAACCAATCAAATTAGCATCGCGATTCAAAAATTAAATGCAACAGAAATTCTTGAAACGTTAGTGGATCAACTAAGTGGAAAAGCAAAAGACAAGAATGACGAAATTATCTTAGAAACAACAGAACCAGTTGAAGTGTATGCTGATTATGATCGTTTCGTACAGGTTATGGTTAATATAATAACGAATGCAATTCAATTTACAGAAGACGGACAGATAACGCTCAGTGTTTCAAGAGGTTACATGGAAACAAATGTAAGTGTGAGTGATACAGGAATTGGTATGTCTGAGGATCAAGTGAAGAACGTTTGGGACAGATATTACAAAGCAGATCCATCTCGAAAAAATACAAAATATGGTGAATCTGGTTTAGGTTTATCTATTGTAGATCAGCTTGTAAGGCTTCATGGTGGAACGATAAAAGTTGAAAGTGAAGTTAATGTAGGAACCACTTTTACGATTAGTTTTCCAGACCAAATACCAGAGGAAGGATAGATTTTTCTATCCTTTTTTTTGTTTGACTATACCTAATCGCTTTTTTTTGATACACTTTAGTAGACATAAAATGTAAGGATGAGAATATGACCGAAAACTATAGCTATCCATTAAATCCTGAGTGGACAACTGAAGAGATGATAAAAGTTGTTAATTTATGGGGGAAACTAGAGGAAACCTATGAAAATAAAATGACAGCCGAATCTTTTCTAGCAACTTATACAGAGTTTAAAACAGTCGTTAAAAGTATTGGTGAAGAAAGACAATTAGGAAGAGATTTCGAAGAGTTATCTGGTTATTCTTTGTACCGTGTTGTTAAGCAAGCAAAAGCTCAGAAAACAGGTCCGTTAAACAGAAAGGATTTTTAATCAATGAGTAAAGTAAAACTAATGGAACAAGTTGTTGATTGGATTACTGAAGCTGCTCGAGAGGTTAAGCAAAAGCTTGAACACCCACTGTTGGTCGAAGAAAAGAGCAATCGACATGATTTAGTCACTAATGTTGACAAAGAAACAGAAAAATTCTTAGTTGAAAAAATTAGAGCTCATTACCCAAATGATTTAATTTTAGGTGAAGAAGGTTTGGGAGATACTATCTCCGATACTAAGGGGAGAATTTGGTTAATCGACCCAATTGATGGCACGTTAAATTTTGTTAAGCAACAAGAAAATTTTTGTATTATGATTGGAATCTTTGAAGATAATGAACCTGTTTTAGGATTTATTTATGATGTTATTAAGAATGAATTTGCTTATGGCGGAAAAGAAACAGGAGTCTTTTTAAACGGAGAACCTATCAAAAAGATTGAAAACATTGGTTTAAAAGATGGACTGATTGGAATTAATAGTGGAATGTTTGCTAAAAATTTTTCAAATGCTCAAAATATTGGATTTGAAGCTGTCGGTATTCGTATGTTAGGATGTGCTGGTCTTGACTTTTTAAATATTTTACGAGGCAAGCAAAATGGGTATATTTCCCATTTGGCTCCTTGGGATTTTGCAGCAGGTGTAGCGTTAGGAATCCCATTAGGACTTAAATGTTCCAAATTTGATGGTAGTGATTATAGTATTTTAGATGGTAGGCAATATTTCGTTGTTGCTACGGAAAAAACTTATCAAGATATTTTTAAATAGTTAATTTTTTGTAAAAAAAGTCGAAATGAAAACTTTTCACTTTTTTTCAGTCGTTTTTTTTGTTATAATAAACAGTCGGAAAAATTAGGCGAACAAGGTTCGTCTTTTGTTTTAATAGAGTGAGGAGAGTCTAAGATAGTGAAATTAAGAGAAGATATTCGTAACGTGGCAATTATAGCCCACGTTGACCATGGTAAAACAACGTTGGTAGATGAATTGTTGAAACAGTCAAACACATTTGATAGCCACACACAGATTCAAGAAAGAGCAATGGATTCAGGAGATATCGAAAAAGAACGTGGTATTACTATTCTAGCTAAAAATACAGCGATTAATTACAAAGACAAACATATCAACATTTTAGATACACCAGGACATGCGGACTTTGGTGGAGAAGTTGAACGTATCATGAAAATGGTTGATGGTGTTATCTTAGTTGTAGATGCGTATGAAGGCACAATGCCTCAAACACGTTTCGTATTGAAAAAAGCCCTAGAACAAAAACTAACACCAATCGTGGTTGTTAATAAGATTGATAAAGCAACTGCTCGTCCTGCTGAAGTAGTAGACGAAGTGTTAGAATTATTAATCGAATTAGGTGCAGATGATGACCAATTAGAATTCCCAGTTGTTTATGCATCAGCTGTTAATGGTACAACAAGTTTATCAGATGATCCAGCAGACCAAGAGTCAACAATGAACTATGTTTATGATGCTATCTTAGATCACATTCCAGCTCCTGTTGACAATAGTGACGAACCATTACAATTCCAAGTATCTTTATTAGATTACAGCGAATATGTTGGCCGTATCGGTATTGGTCGTGTGTTCCGTGGAACAATTAAAGTTGGTGATCAAGTAACATTAATGAAACTTGATGGAGAAGTTAAGAAATTTAGAGTAACTAAATTATTAGGATTCTTTGGTTTAGACCGTGTAGAAATCCAAGAAGCTAAAGCAGGAGATTTGATTGCAGTCTCTGGTATGGAAGATATTTTCGTTGGAGAAACTGTTACACCTGCTGATCATCAAGAAGCGTTACCAATCTTACATATTGATGAACCAACATTACAAATGACATTCTTAGTAAATAATTCACCATTTGCAGGTCGCGAAGGTAAATTTGTTACTGCTAGAAAAATTGAAGAACGTTTATTAAATCAATTACAAACTGACGTTTCATTAAAAGTTGAAGAAGCTGGATCTCCTGATAGATGGACTGTTTCAGGCCGTGGAGAACTACATTTATCAATTTTGATTGAAAACATGCGTCGTGAAGGGTTTGAATTACAAGTTTCAAGACCAACTGTAATTTATCGTGAAGTAGATGGCACTGTATGCGAACCGTTTGAAAGAGTTCAAATTGACACACCTGAAGAATATATGGGTGGAGTTATTGAATCTTTAGGTCAACGTAAAGCTGAAATGCAAGATATGATTAATTCTGGAAACGGCCAAGTTCGTTTGATTTTCTTAGCACCAGCTAGAGGATTAATTGGTTACTCAACTGAATTTATGTCATTAACTCGTGGTTATGGAATTATGAACCATACGTTTGATTCATACTTACCAGTTCTTTCTGGTTTAGTAAGTGGTCGTCGTAATGGTGCGTTAGTTTCAATTGACCAAGGAAAAGCAACAACATACAGTATTATGAGTATCGAAGAACGTGGAACTGTTTACGTTGAACCAGGTACTGAAGTATATGAAGGTATGATTGTAGGTCAAAATAGTCGTGAAAATGACTTAGGCGTTAACATTACGAAAGCTAAGCAAATGACTAACGTTCGTTCAGCTAATAAGGACCAAACATCAGTTATTAAGAAACCGAAAATTCTTTCATTGGAAGAATCTTTACAATTCTTAAATGACGATGAATACTGTGAAGTAACACCAGAAAGCATTCGTTTAAGAAAACAAATCTTAAACAAAGCTGAACGTGAAAAAGCGGCTAAACGTAAAAAAACAGCAGATAACTAGAAACAAGTGAGAGATTGGAGTTTTTTGATTCCAGTCTCTTTTTTTATTGAGATAATCATCAAAAAAGTGTGGTTTAAATCGCGAAATTATTCTCATTTTAACAGCTATTTCTCTTGATTTTTGCTATAATGGAAAAGATTTGATAAGAAAGGGTGTTCGTACATCATGAATAATAAAGATAGTCTAATTCAAGGCTTAAATGAAAAACAAAAAGAAGCGGTAATGCACACAAATGGACCGCTTTTAATTATGGCTGGAGCAGGCAGTGGTAAAACACGTGTCTTGACCCATCGAATTGCTTATATTATTAATGAAAAAGATATTAATCCGTGGAACATTCTTGCGATTACCTTTACAAATAAAGCAGCACGGGAAATGAAAGATCGTGTCATTAAAATTTTAGGGCCAAGTGGTGAAGATGTGTGGGTATCTACCTTTCACTCTATGTGTGTCCGTATGTTACGGCGAGATGTAGATGTAATTGGTTATAATCGCAACTTTACGATTTTAGACAGTAGTGACCAATTAACTTTAATGAAACGGATATTAAAAGAAGAAAATATTGATTCAAAAAAATATGATCCAAGAAGTATGCTAAGTGCCATTAGTAATGCTAAAAATGAATTATTAACACCTAAATTATACGAAGAAAAATATACAGGCTTTTTTGAAAAAGTGGTAGGAACATGTTATAAACGTTATCAAAAAGAATTGAGACAAAATCAATCTATGGATTTTGATGATTTAATTATGTTAACGATTCGCTTACTTCAAACAAGTCCTGATATTTTAGCTTATTATCAAAATAAATTTCAGTATATTCATGTGGATGAGTATCAAGATACAAACCATGCACAATATACGTTAGTTAATATGTTAGCTAAACGGTTTGAGAATTTGTGTGTTGTTGGAGATGCTGATCAAAGTATTTATGGGTGGCGTGGAGCTGATATGCAAAATATTTTAGATTTTGAAAAAGATTATCCAACATCAAAAACTATTTTATTAGAGCAAAATTATCGCTCGACAAAAAATATTTTACAGGCTGCTAATAGTGTCATTGAAAGAAATGACAATCGTAAAAAGAAAAATCTTTGGACAGATAATAATGACGGTGAAAAAGTTGTTTATTACCGAGGTGAGAATGAAAGAGAGGAAACACAGTTTATTGTTTCAACTATTCAAAAATTAGTTGCAGAAGAAAATAAAAAATATGGTGATTTTTGTGTGTTATATCGAACAAACGCAATGAGTCGTGTGGTAGAGGAAACATTTCTAAAATCAAATATTCCTTATAAAATGGTTGGTGGTCATAAGTTTTATGATCGTAAGGAAATTCGTGATATTTTAGCTTACTTAAATGTTATTTCAAACGAGATGGACTCATTAAGTTTTGAGCGTGTTGTTAATGTGCCTAAAAGAGGTATTGGTCCAGGAACTGTACAAAAACTAAGAGATTTTGCTGAAATTCATGAATGGTCCCTACTGCAAGCAGCTGTTGATATCGACTTAACAAATATCACTGGAAAAGCTCACAATGAACTAGCTGGTTTTGGAGCCATGATGCAAGACTTTAAGCAAATGATTCCTTTTTTAAGTGTGACTGAACTAGTAGAACAAGTCTTGGAAAAAAGTGATTATCGCGATGACTTAAAACGTCAAAACACCTTAGAAGCTCACTCAAGATTAGAAAATTTAGAAGAGTTTTTATCAGTAACACAGGAATTTGATAAACGATTTGAAGCAGGGGAATATGACGATAATGAGTTAGAATCAGAAGAAGAAGCACCAAATAAATTAACCTTATTTTTAAATGATTTAGCTCTTGTTGCTGATATCGACAGTCTAGAAGAAGATCAAAGTCAAGTGACTTTCATGACGCTCCATGCAGCAAAAGGCTTGGAATTCCCATTTGTCTTCTTAATGGGAATGGAAGAAGGTGTCTTCCCACTTTCACGTGCTATTTTAGAAAACGATGAATTAGAAGAAGAGCGTCGTCTGGCTTATGTAGGAATAACAAGAGCAGAAGAAAAACTATTCCTGACAAATGCTTTTAGCCGTACACTTTACGGTCGTACTCAGTATAATCGTCCGTCAAGATTTCTAGGTGAAATTGACGAAAAAGTATTAGAGACATTTGGACAAGAAAATCGAGTCGTTAGACAAACACCGATTGGTGAACGTCCGAAACGTTCAAATTATATCCAACCAGAAAAAACTTCTGTATCAAACAAAGTTCAAACTGGTGGTGAAGCTAGTGCATGGAGTCCTGGAGACAAAGCTGAGCATAAAAAATGGGGCATCGGCACAGTTGTCAAAGTCTCTGGATCAAGTAAAGATTTAGAACTTGATATTGCTTTTCCAGCACAAGGAATTAAACGTTTATTAGCAGCATTTGCGCCAATTAAAAAAGTTGATTAAGGAAGTGATGAGGATTGGATAAAAAACAAGCACAAAGAGAAATGATAGCACTTAACGAAAAGCTAAACCAGTGGGCACATGAATATTATGTTAAAGATATGCCTACAGTTGAAGATGCTGAATATGATAAAATTTATCACCAGCTTGTTGAACTAGAAGAAACATTTCCGGATTTAGTAACATCTGATTCTATTACTCAAAGAATCGGCGGAGAAATTTTAACTGGATTTAACAAAGTTGAGCATCAAGTGCCTATGATGAGTCTGAATAATGCTTTTAATAAAGGTGATTTACTTGATTTTGATAAACGAATAAAAAAATTAACAGATAAAGAAATTCAATATATGGTTGAACTTAAAATTGATGGTTTGGCTATCAATTTACGTTATGAAAATGGTTTATTTATTCAAGGAGCTACTCGTGGAGATGGTGTCATTGGGGAAGATATTACACAAAATTTAAAAACAGTAATGTCAATTCCTTTAAAATTAAAACAGCCTATTGATATTGAAGTTCGTGGTGAGTGTTATATGCCAAAAAAATCGTTCATTCAGTTGAATGAAGCGCGTGAAGCTGATGGTGAGAATGTGTTTGCTAATCCAAGAAATGCAGCAGCTGGAAGTTTAAGGCAACTTGATTCAAAAATTACTTCCAAACGTAACTTAAGTACGTTCATTTATACGGTAGCAGAAACATCTTCCTTTGATTTTTCAACGCAAGCAGCTTCTTTAGATGAACTAGATATAATTGGCTTTAAAACAAACCATCAACGACAATTATGTCAGTCAATTGAAGACGTTTGGGATTACATTGAAAATTTTTTGGATAAAAGAAATGAACTTGATTATGAAATTGATGGCATCGTTATTAAAGTAAATGATTTTTCAGCTCAGAAAGACATAGGCTTTACGGTTAAGGCACCTAGATGGGCGATTGCTTACAAGTTTCCAGCAGAAGAAGCAGAGACAATTATTCGTGACATTGAGTGGACAGTCGGTCGAACAGGAGTAGTGACTCCAACGGCAGTAATGGATCCTGTTCAACTTGCAGGAACAACAGTATCCAGGGCAAGTCTGCATAATGTTGATTTAATAAAGGAAAAAGACATTCGATTATTGGATTCTGTAATGATTCATAAAGCAGGAGATATTATCCCAGAAGTAACTAGAGTTCTAGTCGATAAACGCCGCACAGATAGTAAGGTATACGAATTTCCAACACATTGTCCAGCTTGTGGATCTGAACTTGAAAGAATTGAATCAGAAGTAGCGTTAAGATGTATGAACCCAATGTGTCCTGCACAAATTAAAGAAGGATTAAACCATTTTGTTTCTCGAAATGCAATGAATATTGATGGTTTAGGTCCAAAGGTTTTAGAACAAATGTACGATAAAGAAATAATTAAAAATGTTGCAGATTTATATTTTGTCACAGAAGAAGAATTATTAACATTGGATAAAATTAAAGAAAAATCAGCTAATAATATTTTAACCGCAATCAATAATAGTAAAACTAATTCTCTTGAAAAATTATTATTTGGTTTAGGTATTCAACATGTAGGTTCTAAAGCTGCTAAGCTAATTGCTGAAAAATTTAAAGAATTAGATGCTGTGATGTCAGCAACTAAAGAGGAAGTCAGTGGCATTGACACGATTGGTCCTGTTATTGCAGATAGTTTAGAAAAATATTTTGCTAATGAAGAAGTTCATGAGTTGATTGCCGAACTTAAAAGAGCAGAAATTAATCTTACTTATTTAGGTAAGACTCTAGAAGACTTATCTCATGTTGAGTCACCTTTTAAAGATAAAACGATTGTATTAACTGGAAAGCTGACACACTTTAACCGAAATGAAGCCAAAGAAAAAATAGAAGCTTTAGGTGGGAAAGTCACAGGCAGTGTTTCTAAAAAAACAGATATTGTTGTTGCAGGTGAAGAAGCTGGTAGTAAGCTTGAAAAAGCATTAAAATTAGAAGTTACTGTATGGAATGAAGAACAAATGGTTTCAGCCATTGAAAATAGTACTAAAGTTGAATAGAATAGTATAGTGGATAAAAACATGATTTTCAGGAATAAGGAGCGAAAAATAATATGGCAATATCTAAAGAAGAAGTAAAACGCGTTGCTCATCTTTCTAAATTATCAGTAGATGATAATGAATTAGAAATGTTTACAACTCAAATGGGTAACATAATAGAAATGGTAGAACAATTGGAGAGCGTTGATACAAAGGGTGTTCCTTTTACGTCAAATGTGGCATCTGAAATGACTGTTTTACGTGAGGATATTGTAATCCAAAGTGAAACAAGAGATGAATTAATGAAAAACGTGCCAGAATCTAAAGATGGATTTATTAAAGTTCCTGCGATTATGGACAATGGGGAGGCAGGAGCATAATGAGTCATTTATATGAATTAACAGTTAAAGAACTATCAAATAAAATTCAATCAAAAGAAGTAACGGTTGAAGAGGTTATTAAAGATTCATTTGAGCGTATTAATGCAACAGAAGAAAAAATAGAAGCATTTATTACATTGAATGAAGAAAAAGCATTAGAATCAGCTAGAGAATTAGATAAAAAGGGACCATCAACAGATATGCCTTTAGCAGGTATTCCGATTGGCATTAAAGATAACATCGTAACAAAAGATTTATTAACAACAGCTGGAAGTAAAATGTTGTATAATTTTAATCCACCTTATGATGCAACGGTCATGACAAAAATTTATGAAGCAGGAATGATTCCTGTTGGTAAAATGAACATGGATGAGTTTGCTATGGGCTCTTCAACAGAAACTTCTTATTTCAAGAAAACTAAGAATGCGTGGAGTGATGAAAAAGTTCCAGGAGGCTCATCAGGTGGTTCAGCAGCAAGTGTTGCGGCTGGTCAAATTCCAGCTTCTTTAGGAACGGATACAGGTGGTAGTATTCGCCAACCGGCTTCTTACAATGGAATTGTTGGCGTGAAACCAACATATGGTCGTATTTCTCGTTTTGGCTTGATAGCCTTTGCTTCAAGTCTAGATCAAATTGGGCCAATGACACGTACAGTAGAAGATAATGCAATGGTATTAAATGCTATTTCAGGACATGATGTTCATGATAGTACAAGTGCTAAAAAAGAAGTGCCTGATTTTACCTCGTTAATTGGTAAAGATATCAAAGGCATGAAAATCGGTGTACCTAAGGAATTCATGACAGATGGTGTTGATCCAATGGTTCGTGAATCAATTCAAAAAGCGATGGAAACTTACCGTCAATTAGGCGCTATCGTTGAAGAAGTAAGTCTTCCTCATTCAAAATATGGCGTACAAGTTTATTATATTATTGCTTCATCTGAGGCCTCATCTAACTTGCAACGTTTCGATGGTATTCGTTACGGCTATCGTTCTGAAAATATTGAGAACTTAGAAGATGTTTATGTTAAATCACGCTCTGAAGGTTTTGGAGATGAAGTAAAACGTCGTATTATGCTAGGAACATTCTCACTAAGTTCAGGTTTTTATGATGCGCATTTTAAAAAAGCTGGTCAAGTAAGAACATTAATCATTGAAGACTTTAAAAAAGTGTTTAATGACTATGATTTGATTTTAGGGCCTGTGTCACCAACTATTGCTCATAACTTTGGCTCAGATAAAGATGATCCGGTAACAGCTTATATGAGAGATGTTTTAACAATACCAGTAAACTTAGCTGGTCTTCCAGGAATTAGTTTACCATGTGGTTTCTCAGAAGGTATGCCAATCGGTTTACAATTAATCGGAAACTACTTTGAAGAAGAAAAAATGTATCAAGCAGCTGATGCATTTGAAAAAGCAACAGAGTTTCATAAAATGAAACCAGTTATTTTAGGAGGTAATGCTTAATGAATTTTGAAACAGTTATCGGATTAGAGGTTCACGTGGAGTTAAAAACAGACTCTAAGATCTTCTCATCCTCTGCCGCTCACTTTGGTGCAGATCCTAACACAAATACAAACGCTGTTGACTTTAGTATGCCAGGCGTTTTACCAGTAATGAATAAGCGTGCGCTAGAATATGGTATGAGAGCCGCTCTAGCTTTAAATTGTACTATTTCTCAATCTACCCATTTTGATCGTAAAAATTACTTTTATCCAGATAATCCTAAAGCATACCAAATTACTCAAGATGATGAGCCGATTGGACATGATGGTTGGATTGAAATTGAAGTAGAAGGTAAAAAGAAAAAGATCGGGATCGAACGTGTGCATTTGGAAGAAGATGCAGGTAAAAACATTCATGGCACTGATGGTTATTCTTATGTTGATTTAAATCGTCAAGGAACGCCACTGATTGAGATTGTTTCAGAAGCGGATATGCGCTCGCCAGAAGAAGCCTATGCTTATTTAGAGGCTCTTCGTTCAATTATCCAGTTCTCTGGTGTTAGTGACGTTAAAATGGAAGAAGGATCAATGCGTTGTGACGCAAATATTTCTTTACGCCCTTATGGCCAAGAAAAATTTGGAACAAAAGCAGAACTTAAAAATTTAAACTCATTAAATAATGTTAAAATGGGCTTGATTCATGAAGAAAAACGCCAAGCAAAAACATTGTTATCAGGTGGAGAAATTCAACAAGAAACAAGAAGGTATGATGAAACAACAAAATCAACTATTTTGATGCGTGTTAAAGAAGGCGCAAGTGATTATCGCTATTTCCCAGAACCAGATGTTCCTCGTGTTGAAATTTCTGATGAATGGGTAGAAAGTGTTCGTCAAAGTATTCCTGAACTACCAGCAGCAAGACGTATACGTTATGTTGAAGAATTAGGATTACCAGAATATGATGCGATGGTATTAACTCTATCAAGAGATATGTCGGATTTCTTTAATGCAACACTAGACGAAGGGGCAGATGCTAAACAAGCTTCTAACTGGTTAATGGGTGAAGTTTCTGCTTATCTGAACAGTGAAAAAATTGAATTACTAGATACTAAATTAACGCCAAATAATTTAGCTGGTATGATTAATTTGATTGCTGATGGTACAATAAGTTCTAAAATTGCTAAAAAAGTATTTAAAGAATTAATTGAAAATGGTGGAGATGCAAAAGAAGTTGTTGAAGAAAAAGGACTTGTTCAGTTATCTGATCCGGCTCAATTGTTACCAGTAATTAATGATATTCTTGATGGAAATGCACAATCAATTGAAGACTTTAAAAATGGTAAGGGCAGAGCAGTTGGCTTCTTAGTAGGTCAAATTATGAAAGCAACAAAAGGTAAGGCAAACCCAGGGGTTGTTAATAAACTATTGAATGAAGAACTATCAAAAAGATAAGCTCTTCTAGATAAGGAGAAGGCCATGAAGGCACGACTAATTTATAATCCAACATCGGGTAAAGAATTACTTAAAAAAAATCTAGCAGATATTTTAAATGTTATGGAGCAAGCAGGCTATGAATCAAGTGCTTATGCGACAACTCCAGAACCATTTTCAGCAAAAAAAGAAGCTAACCGTTGTGGTTTAGCAGGATTTGATTTAATTGTTGCAGCTGGTGGAGATGGCACGATTAATGAAGTAATTAATGGTATCGCTCCTCTTGAAAGTAGACCGAAATTAGCTATCATTCCTGGTGGCACAACAAATGATTTTGCCAGAGCTCTTCATATTCCACGTGACAATGTGGTTAGCGCAGCAGAAGTGATTTTAAAAAACCAAACAATTAAATCCGATATTGGAAAAGCAAATGATACTTATTTTATGAATATTGGAGCAGGTGGCTATTTAACAGAATTGACTTATGAAGTTCCTTCACAGTTGAAAAGTGTTTTTGGCTACTTAGCATACTTAGTTAAGGGAGCTGAAATGCTTCCACGAGTAAAACCAATCGATATGAAATTAGAATATGATGATGGAGTATATGAAGGGAAAGCATCTATGTTTTTCCTAGGATTAACAAATTCAATTGGTGGGTTTGAGCAAATTGCACCTGATGCCCAACTTGATGATGGAAAATTTTCATTAATTATCGTAAAAACAGCAAATGTCATTGAAATAATGCATTTAGTTGCAATGATGATTAATGGAGGAAAGCATGTTAATGATAAACGGTTAATCTATACTAAAACATCTAAACTATATGCAGAACCAAAAGATAAAGATTTTCGAATGATGATCAATCTTGATGGTGAATATGGTGGAGATGCACCGATGACTTTTGAAAATTTAAAACAACATATTGAAATTTATGCTAATTTGGATGAGATTCCTGATTCAGCTGTTTCAGGTGATATGGAAGAAGCCTCAGATCAGTTTATTAAAGAAGTTGAACAATTGACAAATGAAGATATTGATGGTGACGGAGTTATTGCAGACAAAGAGTAAAACTAAAGGACGGACTATATGACAAACATAAAAAAAGAAATACCTGTAACTAAGAATGATAAAGTATGGGTGGTCATTGAAGATCTAACTCACGATGGACGTGGTGTAGGAAAAGTTGACTATTATCCAATTTTTATTGAAAATGCAATTCCAGGTGAGGAAGTAGAAGTACGCGTATTGAAGACAACGAAAAAATTTGCTTATGGAAAAGTATTACAATGGAAAGTAAAAAGTGAAAACCGTGTTGAGGACGTTGAGTCCGACTGGATAAGAACTGGTATCGCACCATTACACCATATGACTTATGATGCACAATTACAATTTAAACAAAATCAAGTTGAAAAGGTGATACACCGAATTGGTGGGTTTGATAGCGTTGAAGTAAAGGCAACTAAGGGAATGGAAGTACCATCAAAATATCGTAATAAAGCACAAATTCCAGTTAGAAAATTGAATGATCGTCTAGAATTTGGATTTTTTAGAAGAAATAGTCACGATTTAGTACCTATTGAGGATTTTTATATCCAAGAACCAGAAATTGATGCTGCTCTTATTGCAATCAAACCAATTCTTGAACGCTTTAATGTCAAACCATATGATGAAAAAAATCAAACAGGCAATCTAAAAAATATTGTTATTAGAAAAGGTCATTATACGAATCAATTAATGATTGTTTTAGTAACGAAAAAGAAAAAAATCTTTAAAATTGGAGAAATTTGTAAAGCAATTGTTGAAGAAGTTCCAAATGTCTCTTCAATGATTCAAAGTATTCATACGGAAAATAATAATGTTATTCTAGGTAAAGAATTTGTCCGTTTATATGGTGATGAATTTATTGAGGATGAACTGTTAGGTAATACCTATCAAATTTCTGCAAAATCGTTTTATCAAGTTAACACGAAACAAGCTGAATGTTTATATCAAGAAGCAATAGACCGTGCTGAATTAAAGAAAACTGACGTTGTAATCGACGCTTACTGTGGTATTGGGACGATTGGTTTATCTTTAGCAGATAAAGTATCTAAAGTTTACGGTGTTGAAGTCGTAAGTGATGCAATTGAAGATGCGAAAAAAAATGCTGAAATTAATCACATTGAAAATGTAGAGTTTGAAGTAGGTAAGGCAGAATATGTATTTGATAAATGGTTAGAAGAAGAGATGAAACCTAATGTCATTATAGTTGACCCGCCAAGAAAAGGTTTATCTGAAAGCTTTATTGAAGCAAGTGCTAAAATGAATCCAGAAAAAATTGTTTATATCTCTTGTGATCCAGCAACATTTGCTCGTGACTTGAAATTATATGCTGATCTAGGTTACCAACCAGATTATGTTCAACCTATTGATATGTTCCCACAAACATCGCATATTGAGTGTGTTACTGTTTTAAAAAAATAATTAAAAAAGGTAGAAAAACGAATTCGTTTTTCTACCTTTTATTTGAATAGAGAATCTAAAAGAATACATTGATCATAATAATTCGAATTTGCTAAATCGTTATTAGAGGTGACAATAATTGCAGTACTTTGATTTAGCTTAGTGAAACTTTTGAGAATAGGCATAAGGTTAAATAAAAAAAGGCTTGTATCTATTTGATTTGAAGAAGTATCAAAAATAATAATATTTTGTTTCAAAATCAGCGCCCGAATGATTTGAAATATCATTTGTTCATACTCAGACAATTCGTTAGCACTCTGTTTTAAGCTCTTGTCATTAAGTTTAAACTTGATAATTATCTGATTAATTTGGATTAAAAAATTTTCTTTTTCCTTTTTTGGAATACCTAAAAGTAAGTTGTCCTGAACACTTAAAAAGGGTAACATAATATTTTTTCTTCCCATTACAGCATAAAAGTTGAAAGAGTTAATTGCTTGAAAAAAAGATAAGATATCCTTTCTTTTATCAGTTGTTTCTTGTTCTAAAATAATAGTTAGTTTTTCTGAGAGAAGCGAAGCAAATATTGCTTCTTTATTTTGTTTGTCATAAATCATTCAGGTAATACCCTCCTATACGAACAGAGTGAAATGTAGCTTGAATACCCTGCTAAAGAACCGATAATAGTTGTTGCAATTAAAATAAGTGAATTTCTAATGTAATTTTTTAAAGTATTTTTAAAAGAAATTTCCTCAAAACTCACATCAAAAAGCGATACTTTATTATAGGGTAAAATAGTTTTAGTATCATTCTTAGATGACATCTTTTTTTTATTTTGATTAGTTGTATTTGTTAAATCTGCATCTTCATGAGTTTGAGTAAAAACTAATGACTGTTCTTCAAAATAATTATCAACTATTTTTTTATTAATATTGACACTTTCATTAATAAATTGCCCATGAAATAAAATGAGTAATAATAGAAGTGATGATATACTAATAAAAATTGGAGAAATAAGTTCAAGTAAAAGATATTTTAAGATGTGTGAACGCTTGATACCGATGTAATACATTGAATCAATTTCATCTTTTCTGATTTTTGAAGCATAAAAGCTGAGTAAAAAAAAGAAAACAATGGAGAAAAAAACTAAGGCTAAAAATAGATCATTATAAAAAGAAGTTACGTAGTGATTACTTTCAATCAATTGATCATTTAACCCACTGGTTATCTGAGGCAAAGCACTTCTGAGAGAATCCCATTTATTCATAATATATTTTAATGTAATATTTTGTGTCTGTACCAATTGTGAAATTAAAGTAAAAGAAAATAAGAATAATGAGAAAATTAAAAAATAAAAAATAGTTATTTTTTTATGATATTTTGCTGCGACAAAAGATTGTTTTAAAGTTGTCATTATCTCACCTCCATAATAAAAATTATACCTATTAGTTGTGAAAAAAATATGAATAATAACAAATAAAAAAAAGACTTTGGTTGCAAAAGCCAAAATCTTTTTTTAAACTATTTATTTTCTTCTGAAGAAGAGCTACCACTCGTTTTATTATCTTCTTTGCCGTGGTAGTCTTGATATGTTTTTGTTTCATACATATCTTGAGTTGACTTGTTTCCATGTTTTGAATAAACACTTGTTGATTTTTTACCTTTTTCTTTTTCGATAGTTTCAAGTTTTTCTAACCCATTTTTATAATCATAATCTTCAGGTTTAACAGGTTCTAGTCCACTTTCAGTATAGAATCGTAATAAATCTCCATTGGTTAAAGCATCAGACATATTTAACTGAGTACTAGCTTTCTCTCTTGCTACTTCAACTTCACTTGCTTGATCTTCCGTTAAAGTTTCAAGTAATTCACCTGTTTCATTTAAATAAACTGATTGTCCAATGATTGTATACTTAGGAGTTTCAATTGTTCCGTTTCTAAATGCAACTACTTGATCGTTGTCTTTTGAGAAGAAGTCCTGACCTAATTGAATATACTTAGATGAATCAACACCAAGTAAATGTAGAAGCGTAGGCAAGATATCGACTTGTCCACCATAAGTTTCAGAAACTTTTCCGTCTTTCTGACCAGGAATGTGGAACATAACAGGAACACGCTGCATTTGAGCGTCATCAAAGTCATTCCAATCATCTTTGGATTTACCAATTAAATCTGCAAGATATTTATTTCTAGAATTTGAAATACCATAATGGTCACCATACATGACAATCATTGAATTTTCATAAAGGCCACTTTTCTTAAGATAGTTAAAGAATTCTTCAACAGCTTTGTCTAAATAATTAGCTGTTGCAAAGTAGCCATTGATTGTTGGGTCCGGTGTATTAGCAATAGGAAATCCTGCTTCTTCATCTTTAAATTGAGAATAAGGATAATGATTAGTTACAGCAATAAACTTAGAATAGAAAGGTTGTTGCATATGCTCTAAATATTTTACTGATTGGTCCATAAACGGTTTATCATGTAAACCGTATTGGAATGAATTACTTTCATTAACATCGTAATAACTAGCATCAAAGAAATAGTCATACCCTAAATGTTTATAGGTTTCGTTTCTATTCCAGAAAGCTCCACCATTACCATGGAATACAGCACTAGTATAACCAGCTTCTTGATTTAAAATAGCTGGAGCTGCTTGGAACGTATTTTTATCACCTAGCTGTGTAAATAATGGTCCTTGACCTAAGCCAAAGAAAGAATTTTCTAACATTGTTTCTGCATCACTTGTTTTACCTGAACCAACTTGATGGAAGGCATTTTTAAAGCTGTATGTTTCATTTGAATGATATAGGCTATTTAAGAACGGTGTGACTTCATGTTCAACGCCATTTTCATCTTTTAATTTGTAATCAATTAAAAATTGTTGGAAACTTTCTAAGTGAATATAGATAACATTTTTTCCTTTAGCAATACCAAACATGTCTTTGTTTGGTTCTGATTGATGATCTTTAACGTAGTTTTGAACGTCAACTAAATCATTCTCGCTAGCTTGAGCACGTCGTTGGTTAGCATGATATGTTTGAACGCCATCATAAACGGTAAAAACATTCATACCTAGATATTTGACAATGTGATCACGTGAAAAAGTTCTTTTTAATAGCTCTGGGCGATCCATTTCGGCTAAAGTTAAGTTAGCTGAAAAAAGAAAAACTGCAAAACAAGTAATCGCAAGAGATGTTCTTGCACGGATTGGTCTTTCATCAAGCTTGATCTTTTTGAAAAGTAATAAAAGAGTCAAGACTATAATATCTATCCAATATAAAAAGTCATATGGACGGAACATGCGTAAGGCACTTTCTCCAAGTCCAGAAGAAACTTTACCTGCACCTAACATTGTATTAACCGTAATAAAATCAGTAAATTCTCTGTAGTAAATGACATTAGAGAATAGTAGTAATGTGGTTAAGGATGAAATAATGATTAAGGCAGTATAGGCTCTTTTAGGATTTTTTACATAAAGTGCTGCTGAGAATAAAAATACTGTCGTAGCAATTGGACTTATGAATAAAATGAAATATTGAAAGACACTTTCAATTCCTAAGTTAAAATCTACTAAGTAGGCAAATATATTCTTAGCCCAAAAGAGAACAGACATTAGTGTGAAGAATCCTAATCTTGTATTTAGTAAATTTTTATAATAATTATGTTTCAAAGTTAAACTTCCTTTCTTACATTCCAACCCTTGTTTAGTAAAAATTATTTTATTAAACATTCCCTAATATTTTACCCTTATCAAATTGAAGTGTCAATTAGATTAGGGTGTATTAAGTAAAAATTAAGACTTTAGACGGAGATAAAAAAATGTGGATTGAGTACCTTTAAACTGATATAGTATAAATAGTATAGAATTTTAAGGAAAAGGGTATTTTAATGAAACGTATAATTTTAAAGAATCAAGCAATAACTAAATTTGATAAGAAGTACCCCTTAATTAAGAAAGAAGATTTAGCATCTGAAAAAGATGTGATAAATTCTGAATGGGTTTCTTTTTTTAGTCAATCAAATCAGTTTTTGGGATATGGCTATTTAGGCATTCAAAATAAAGGATACGGTTGGATTTTAAGTTTTAAAGAAAATCAACCAATAACTGAGGAATTATTGAAAAGTAAAATAGAAGTGGCTATTGATAAAAGAAAGCATTTCTTTAATGATGAGCAAACAACTGCCTTTAGAATTTTAAATGGCGAAGGAGACGGTTTTGGAGGAATTACCATAGACTGGTATAATAATTATCTGGTCGTTTCTTGGTACAACCAAACAATTTATGATCATAAAAACGAACTAATAAGTATTATTACTAATATTTTACCGGATTTAGATGGAATTTACGAAAAAGTTAGATTCCGTTCAGATACATTACCAGAATCACAATTTATTATTGGCAAGCAAGCTGAGGAACCTTTGATTGTTAAAGAAAACGGTGTTAATTACGCAACTTATCTAAATGAAGGATTAATGACAGGAATTTTCTTAGATCAAAAAGAAGTAAGAGATTGTTTGATTGATGGATTAGCAAGTGGAAAAACATTGCTTAATACATTCAGCTATACTGGTGCTTTTTCAATTGCTGCTGTTGCTGGTGGGGCGCTCCATACAACGAGTGTTGATTTGGCTAAGCGGAGTATTGAAAAAACAGAAGAACAATTTCAAGTAAACGGTATAGATCCTGAAACACAAACGATTTTAGTTATGGATGTTTTTAATTATTTTAAATATGCTGAAAGAAAAGGGCTATCCTTTGATGTGGTTGTTCTTGATCCACCAAGCTTTGCCAGAAATAAAAAGAAAACATTCTCAGTAGCAAAAGATTACGGTAAGTTAACAACAGAAGCGGTAAATTTAATTAATAACGATGGAACTTTGGTTGCTTCAACTAATGCAGCAAATGTTTCGTTCAAAAAGTTTGAGAAGATGGTAGAAAAGGGTATACTTGATTCGGGACGTCAATTTAAAAAAGAACGTATTTTTAGATTACCAAGTGATTTTGTTGTGTCTGATACTTTTTCAGACGGCGACTATTTAAAGGTGTTAATCTACAAAATAATTTAATAAACAACAAAAAGATGGGATAGATGTGTTATGTCTAAATTAAAGGTTAGAAATCTTACACTTGGTACAGGTCAACCAAAAGTATGTGTTTCTTTAATTGCGAGTAACTTTGAAGAGTTATTTGCAGAAGCAATGCGTATTAGTCAAATGGATTGTGATTTGATTGAATGGCGCGCAGATTATTTTATGTATGTTAATGATATTTCTTTTATGAGAAAAGCGGCTTATTTTATTCGTTATGCAATAGAAGACAAGCCTTTAATTTTTACATTTAGAACACTTGATGAAGGTGGCGGGCAGTATATTGAACCAGATTATTATTTTGAACTAAATCGATATATGGTTCATACTGGATTAGTTGATATTATTGATATTGAATTTGCTAAATTAGTTGATTCTGAAACAGATTTAATTAGATTTGCTAAGCAAAATAACGTAAAAGTTTTATTGTCTAATCATGATTTTGTCGAAACACCAACAGAAGCATTGATGACTGAGATGATATATGATATGCGTTATCTTGGGGCAGATATTTGTAAACTAGCTGTTACACCAAACGATATGCAAGATGTATTAACTATTTTACAAAGTTCTGATAACATTCAAAGGGAAAAAGAAAATATACCGTTTGTTTTAATCGGGATGGGAGAAGTTGGAAAGTTAACTCGAATGACAGGTGAATTGTTTGGTTCTGTTATGACATTTGCTTCATCGGGTAAATACAAATCAGCATCTGGACAAATGACAATTCGTCAACTTAGAAAAGGTCTAGATGTTATGAGTTCAAAGAGTGAGGGTGTAGATTTTGGCAAAGAAAAAAACGCATAAAACAAATGCGATTCGCTTGTTAGAAAAAAAGAAAATACCTTTTGAGATTTCAGAATACGCTTGGTCAGAAGACCATATGGGAGCTAAAGATGCAGCAGAGCAACTAGGCGTTGATAATTCAGAAATTTATAAAACTCTAGTAGCTGTTGGTAATAAAACGGGACCAATCGTCGCGGTTGTTCCTGGAGATAAAGAGTTAGACTTAAAAAAAATCGCAAAAATAAGTCAAAATAAAAAAGTAGATATGTTGCCTATGAAAGAACTGGAGCCTTTAACAGGTTATGTCCACGGAGGCTGTTCACCAATAGGTATGAAAAAGCAATTCCCTACTTTTTTTGCAGTAGAAGCAGAAAAATTGGAAACATTCCGATGTTCCGCAGGTATGAGGGGATTACAAATGCAAGTAGCACCTCAAATTTTAGTTGATTTATTAAGAGGCAAGTTTGCTGATATTACTGTTGAGTAATTAAAAAGAAATTAAGTTAAAGTGTTTTTGAACACTTAACTTAATTTCTTTTTTAGTAAGTAAAATAACTAGCAATCTCAGCAGCATTTTTTCCTGCAACATGTCCCGTAACAAAAGCGGCTGTGATATTGAAACCTCCTGTGTAGCCGTTGACATCAAGAAGTTCACCAGAAAAGAAGAGACCATTAATCAATTTACTTTCCATTGATTTTGGATTAATTTCCTTTAATTCAATACCGCCACCTGTAACAAATGATTTGTCGAGAGGATAAGTATCGTAAACAGAGAATCTAAAATCTTTTATTTCATTGATCAACTGTAATTTTTCAACATCAGTTAGTTGTTTTAGACTCTTTGATTCATCGATTTTTAAATTGCTAAGAAGAAATTCTAAGTATCTTTCAGGGAGTAAGTTTCTAAGCCCGTTTTTAACTGATTTATTGCCTTGTTCTTCAATTCGATATTCAATCTCTTGAAGCAAGTCGCTGTCAGAATGGTTTGGTAGTACATCTAATGTGAGAGTAACCGTCTTATACCCTTTTTCTAATTCTTTATTAACAAACATACTGCATCTTAAAGCAGCAGGTCCGGAAATACCAAAATGGGTGAAGAGCATATCCATTTCATGAGAAACGATAACTTTTTCTTTTTCATTTAAAACAGATAACTTAATATCTCGTAATGACAACCCTTGTAAGATTTTTTTCTCGATAAAAGTTTCTTTTGAACGAATAGGAGACTCTGTTGGAAAAAGGGGAGTTACACTATGCCCTAATTTTTTTGCAAGTTTGTACCCATCTCCAGTAGAGCCAGTATATTGAAATGTTTTTCCACCAGTAGAAAGAATGACACAGTGAGCGGAGTATTCTTTTCCTTCGTCTGTTTTAACACCAGTAATTTGTTTGTTTTCTGTTAAGATTTTTCTCACAGTAGTCTTCATCATAAGTGTTACGTTATACTCTTTTAATTTTTTAGCTAATCCCTCTACAATGGCTTTTGAGGTGTTTTCTACAGGAAACAATCTACCATGATCTTCTTCCTTTAAGGGAACCCCATTTGATTCGAAAAATTCCATAATATCATAGTTATTAAATTGAGAAAAAGCACTGTAAAGAAATTTTCCATTTCCAGGGATAAAATTTATAATTTCCTCGGGTGGTCGATTATTGGTAACGTTACATCTACCACCTCCAGTAAGTCTTAATTTTTTTCCAAGCATTCTATTTTTATCGATAACAGCAACTTTGGCACCAGTTTCAGCTGCTGAAATAGCAGCCATCATTCCACTTGTTCCGCCACCAACAACAATTACATCAAAATCAGTCATTATTTTCCTCCTAGTAGTTATGCGCCTTTTATTCTAACATAAACAGTAAATGTTTTTGTAAATTTTAAATTTTAAGCTATACTATGTCTAAATAAAAAAAGGTGTGTGATAATATGACAGAAATTAAACAATATTTAGAAAACTTAGAGAATAATCTTAAAGCTAAGTATCCAAATCAAAAGGAATACTTACAAGCTGTCGCAGAATTCATGGGAACCATTGAACCTTTTTTAAATCAAAATCCAATCTTTGTAGAAAAGAATATTTTAGAGATGCTGCTTGTACCTGAAAGATTGATTGAATTTCGAATTCCTTGGATGAGTGACTCAGGTGAGTGGAAAGTTAACACAGGTTACCGAGTTCAGTACAATTCAGCTTTAGGACCATATAAAGGCGGTATGAGATTTCATCCAACTGTTAATCAAAGTATTATGAAATTTTTAGCTTTTGAGCAAATATTTAAAAATAGCTTAACTTCTTTACCCATTGGTGGAGGAAAAGGTGGAAGTGATTTTGATCCTAAAGGAAAATCAGAAGGTGAAATTATGCGCTTTTGTCAAAGTTTAATGCAAGAGCTTCAAAAGTATATTGGACCAGATCAAGACATTCCTGCGGGGGATATTGGTGTTGGTGGACGTGAAATTGGTTACTTGTTTGGTGAATATAAACGTTTAAATAGTTATCAAGCAGGCGTATTAACGGGAAAACCATTATCTTACTGGGGAAGTTTAGCTCGAACAGAAGCAACAGGTTATGGGTTAGTTTATTTTGTTGAGCATTTATTAAATGATCAGAAGGATAGCTTTGCAGGCAAAAAAGTTTTAGTTTCAGGAAGTGGAAATGTTGCAATTTATGCCATTGAAAAAGCACAAGAATTAGGAGCGACGGTTTATGGTTGTTCTGATTCTTCAGGCTATGTAATAGATCCAGAAGGAATTGATCTTAATTTAGTTAAAGAAATTAAAGAAATCAAACGAGACAGAATTAAAACATATTTGGAAAAAAAACCTAAAGCTAAATTTGTTGAAAAAGGCAATATTTGGTCGGACGAACTTTATTTTGATATAGCACTACCATGTGCTACTCAAAATGAAATATCAGAAGAACTTGCCAAACAGTTAGTGCAAAATGGTGTTCAAATAGTAGCAGAAGGCGCTAATATGCCGACAAGCTTAGAAGCCTTGGAGGTTTTTAAAGAAAATAATATTTTATATTGCCCCGGAAAAGCATCAAACGCAGGGGGCGTTGCAGTATCAGCGTTAGAAATGGCACAAAATGCGCAAAGATTACCTTGGACTTTTGAACAAGTAGATCATGAGTTAAATCAAATTATGAAAAATATTTATGAAACATGTCGTGATACTGCTAACCGCTATGCAAATAAAAATGATTTTGTATCAGGAGCCAATATAGCAGGATTTGAAAGAGTGGCTAAAGCAATGCTAAGTCAAGGATTGGTTTAATTTGTGTTACAAGTAACATCTTTTATTTTTTTCTGAAAATATGATGTGAAAAACCTGAAAGAATGTTAAAATGTAACTATAGTAACAACAAATAAACATGTAAAAAAATAGGAGGATGATTATGTCTCATATTAGTTTTGATTATTCTAAAGTCGGAAAATTTATTGGTGAAAACGAATTAGGGTATATGCAAGCAGAAGTTAGTGCAGCACATAAAGTACTTAGAGAAGGAACTGGAGCTGGTAGCGATTATCTAGGATGGATTGATTTACCTGTCGCTTATGATAAAGATGAATTCGCAAGAATTAAACAATCTGCTAAAAAAATCCAATCTGATTCTGAAGTTTTAGTAGTAATTGGTATCGGTGGTTCTTATTTAGGAGCTAAGGCAGCAATTGATTTCTTGAATCATTCTTTTTACAATTTATTAGATGGTGATGAAAGAAAAGCACCTCAAGTATTTTTCGCTGGAAATAGTATCAGTTCTTCATACTTAACTGATTTAATTCATGTTATTGGAGATCGTGATTTTTCAGTTAATGTTATTTCTAAATCAGGCACAACAACAGAGCCGGCAATTGCATTTAGAGTATTTAAAGAGTTACTTGTTAAAAAATACGGTAAAGATGAAGCTAATAAACGTATTTATGCAACAACTGATAAAGAACGTGGTGCAGTAAAAGTAGAAGCAGATGCTGAAGGATGGGAAACATTCGTTATTCCAGATGATGTTGGTGGACGTTTCTCTGTACTAACAGCTGTAGGACTACTTCCGATTGCAGTTACAGGAGCAAGCATTGATGATTTAATGAAAGGTGCTGCTGATGCTCGTGAAGCATATAGTTCAGATGACTTAGCAACAAACGAAGCTTATCAATATGCTGCATTACGTAATGTATTGTACCGTAAAGGAAAAGTAACTGAGTTGTTAATTAATTATGAACCAAGCTTACAATATTTTTCTGAATGGTGGAAACAATTATTCGGTGAATCAGAAGGTAAAGATCAAAAAGGAATTTACCCTTCAAGTGCTAACTTCTCAACTGATCTACATTCTTTAGGTCAATATATTCAAGAAGGTCGTCGCAATATCTTTGAAACAGTTATTAAAGTCGATAAAGCACGTCATGAATTAGCAATTCCAGAAATGGATAAAGATTTAGATGGATTAGGATACATCCAAGGAAAAGACATTGATTTTGTTAATACAAAAGCTTTCCAAGGAACTTTATTAGCTCATACTGATGGAGATGTTCCTAACTTTGTAATCACTATTCCTCAAACAGATGCTTATACACTAGGATACTTAATGTATTTCTTTGAAATCGCGGTAGGTATCTCAGGATACTTAAATAGTGTTAATCCATTTGACCAACCAGGTGTTGAAGCTTACAAAAAAAATATGTTCGCACTTTTAGGCAAACCAGGATTTGAAGATTTAGCTAAAGAGTTGAATGAACGTCTGTAAAAATTATGAAAGGTTGTGACTTAAAAGAGTCCAACCTTTTTTATTAATACTACTAATATTTACTAATCGTATGATAAAATAGTTATTATTGTATGATTGGAGATAAAATATGGATAAAAGAGAAAGTAATATTGACGTTTTTAAAGGAATGGCTATTTTTTTTGTTGTATTAGGCCATATCCCAGAAGTTCCTAAGGATGTTTTTAATTACATTTATTCTTTTCATGTGCCACTGTTTTTCTTTTGTTCAGGATATTTAATGTATTTAAGTAAACAAAATACAATTAATTTCTTATACATAAAAAAGTTGTTAAAAAAAATCATGCTTCCGTTTTATTTTGCTTATATTTTTTCTTATTTAGTAACTTTATTTTTTGAATCTGATAAAAGAAATTTTCTTTTCTTTATTGAGTTTCTCAAGGGAGGTTTATTAGGTTCACATTGGATGGATGTAAATAACTTTCCTCTATGGTTTTTACCATTATTTTTTGTTAGTACTTTAACATTTAAATATTTAACAAAATTTTCAATAAAAATTATTATAGGAATTGCTTCAATCTGTTTTTTTATTTCCCCACATGCTTATCTGTTTTTGAAAAATCCAGAAGAAAATATTTTTTGGAGTATTAATGTTTTATTTCCTGCTATTTTTTTCATGTCTTTGGGTTATTTAATGAAGTACTTAAATGCAATTGACTGGTTTGACCATCAATTAAGTCCATTTGTCTCCTTAACATGTGGAGGATTAGGTTTAATTATTGCGTTTGTGTTTCCTTCTGAAATATTGTATATAGAAAATTATTGGTACTTGATTGGTGCAGTTTTAGCAATGATATTTTTCATTTGGTTAAATAAAGACAATCAAAATAATATCATTCGATACTTAGGGAAAAATTCAATGATAATTTTAGTTATGCACAAAATAATAAATTACATATTATTGGAAATAGGCTTTGATAAGTTTTTAAAATCAATTAATTTAACTGGAATCATTTACGCTTCATCTTTTGCTGTAATTATAATCATTTTTTCAATTTCTCCTTTATTCGTTCATTCTTTGACAAAAAAAATAGAGGAAAAGCAGCTATCTAATTTATCAAATTAAGAACTTGATTAGAAATGTCAGAAAGCGTTTACCATTATACCTATATTTATTGTAAAAAAGATCACAAACAGGTAGATTCACAAACTTCTTTGTGCTAATTTGAGCATGTAGTTGAAATTGAGGAGGATGTTTAACAATGGCGATTGAAAAATTTGAAGCAGTTGTAGAAAACGTAGCAGGATTGAAAGTATCATGTAAATCAAGAGATTTTGAATTTATTTTAGATGAACCAAGAAATTTAGGTGGAACTGATACTGGAATGAATCCAGTTGAAGCTTTATTAAACTCTTTAGGTGCTTGTAAAGTGATTGTTGCTAAAAGCTTTGCTAGATTGCATAAAATTAAACTAAAAAGTATTCGTATTGAACTTGAAGGAGAACTTGATCCAGATGGCTTTATGGGAAAAAATCCAAATGCTAAAATTGGATTCTCAAAAATTACAACTAATTTCTTTATAGAAGCTGATAATACAGATGAAGAAATTGCAGATTTTGTTGATTTTATTAACAGAACTTGTCCAGTAGCAGATACGATTGAAAACGGACCAGAAATGATTTCTAATATTATTAAATAAGACTAAGTAGAAGTAGAGATTGACTCAACGAAGAGACAATCTCTTTTTTTGTTGACGTATTTCGAAAAATATCATTTTTATATATTCATTTGAATGTAAGCTAAATCCGATTAAAAAAAGGTGTTTACAAAAATTATCAAATTATTAATCAATTAACATTAAAAAAAATCTCACAATTTGTTCAAATTTTTATTTAACAAACTATTAAATATTTGTTATAATTCATTGCGTGTATTTAGAAAAGGGTAGGTGAATATATATGGCCAAGAAAAATGGGCAAGGAACATCAAAATTAGTGTTACGATCAGTTTTAGTGATTTATTTGATCGAATTAGTATGGTTTCTTTATTCTCAAGTAGTAAAAAAAATGATGAACGGCCAAACAATTGATATTCAAACAAAAGAATTGGCTATCATGTTAATCGTTGGTCTTTTAGTAATTTTAATTCTATTTATTTTAAAAAGGTCCAGAAAAATCGGTGGAATTTTAATAGCTGTTTTGGTGGGTAGTGTACTTCTTTTTTGTATAGCTGCTCCATTATTAGATGTTTATCTTCCAATCGTTTGGCAAATTTTCCAAGGCTTTAAGTAAGATGCTGATTTTTCAGCATCTTTTTTTATTTTATTAGATGTTATCGGTTTTTTTCTGAAAGCGAGTATGATAGACTGTATACAGTGAAATAAAAGGAATGATATCAATGTTAAATCTTTCAGATAAAAGACAACATTTTCGTTTTCCTGTTTACGATGATGAAACAGGAGTTAAATTACCTAAAAAAAGAAATCGCGAGTTTTTAAAAGATATATTAGATGATGGTTTTGTTTATTCAAAACAGGCCCCCGTTAAACGAGAAGAAAAAATAGTTAATAATTATAACATGGATCCTGTTGAAATAATCGATGCCCCAGACTACTTCGGACATGATGGTTTAGAAGATACAGAAGATATTTCAGCAGCACCCAAAACTCAAAAAACTGCATTTCATGAAAAAAGAATAAAACTAGATCAAAAAACAGTACCAGTAAAAAATAGTGGAACTTATGTCGAACCTGAAAAAAAAGACTATAAATCCCCACAATCTTCGTTTTCAAATAAATTTTTTGAAACGGATAATTATGGTAATGCTAAACATCAAAAAACAGATAGTAGACGATCAAAATTTGAATCTTCGTATGATTTACCAGGAGAGAAAGGGAAAAATATTTTTCAACCAAAACATATCCCTGCTTCTTTGATAGAAGATTCTTATGAAGAAGAACGTCCAAGACACAGTAGAGAACTAATTGTGGATGAGCTTAGAAAAGCATCATCTGATAATTTGCTGTTAATGGAAGAAGAGGTTATTTTAGATCCAATCATAGAAGAAGTTGAACCAGTGAGTACTTTAATTAATGAAACACCATCGTTGGATAAAAAGAAAAACCAACGACTTGAAAAAACATTATCTGGAATTATTGCTGAAGAAGGAAGTACTAAATTAGATAGTTATTATTTTGATTAGTGAATACTTACATAGGCAGGTCCTGTGTAAGTATTTTTTATTGATATTTTCTGTAAATTGTACGATAATAATTTAGATATTTGTATTGATATATTAAAAAGTGTATAGAAAGAAAAGGTGATTTTTATGGAGATTCATAAAAATAAAACATATCATTTTGTAGGAATTAAAGGATCAGGCATGAGCTCATTAGCTTTATTGCTACATCAAAAAGGCTTTACAGTTCAAGGTTCTGACGTTGAAAAATACTTTTTTACTCAAAGAGAATTAGAAATAGAGGGAATTAAGTTACTTCCTTTTGATGAAAATAATATTACCGATGACTTAGTGGTTATCGCTGGAAATGCTTTTCCTGATACACATGTTGAAATCCAAACAGCGTTAAAAAAAGGATTGAATGTAATTCGTTATCATCGTTTTTTAGGTGAATTTATTAAACTGTACACAAGTATTGCTGTAACTGGCTCTCATGGAAAGACAAGTACAACGGGATTATTAGCTCATGTTTTGTCAGGAATTAAACCAACAAGTTTTCTGATTGGTGATGGGACAGGGCATGGCGAAAAAGATGCAGAATTTTTTGCTTTTGAAGCTTGTGAATACCGCAGACATTTCTTGTCGTATAAACCTGATTATGGAATTATTACTAATGTTGACTTCGATCATCCTGATTACTATGAAAGCATTGATGATGTATTTAGTGCGTTTCAAGTTTTTGCAGAAGGTGTAAAAAAAGGAATTGTGGCTTATGGGGACGATGAGTATTTACGTAAATTAAAAGTGGATGTTCCTGTTTATTATTACGGTGCAACAGATTCAGATGATTTCCAAGCTAAAAATATCGAACGAACAACAGAAGGTTCAAGTTTTGATGTCTTTTATAACAAGGAATTAATAGGCAAGTTTACAGTTCCTGCATTTGGTTTCCATAATGTGATGAATGCTTTAAGTGTGATTTCAATTAGCTATTTAGAAGGCTTAGATATGGTCAAAGTTGCTCAAGAGATGATTACTTTTAATGGTGTGAAACGTCGTTTTAGTGAGAAAAAAGTAGCGGATATGATTTTAGTGGATGATTATGCTCACCATCCAGCAGAAATAGCCGCAACGATTGATGCGGCTAGACAAAAGTATCCGAATAAAGAAATTGTCGCTGTTTTTCAACCCCATACATTTACTCGTACCATCGCATTAATGGATGATTTTGCTACTTCACTTGATTTAGCAGATAGTGTTTATTTATGCGAAATATTCGGCTCAGCAAGAGAAGATGTTGGTGAAGTAAAAATTGAAGACTTAGGTGACAAAATTTCCAAAGGCGGTTCAGTTGTGAGCCTGGATGATATGTCAGCATTGTTAAATCATGAAGAAGCAGTCATTGTTTTCATGGGTGCTGGAGATGTTCAAAAATTTCAGGTTGCATATGAACAACTTTTAGGTAATACTATAAGAAATAACATGTAATGTTATTAACTTTGTTGGCAGAATAGGAGATTAAATCATGTTAAATTCCCCAAAAAAAGAAGGTAAATTAATTGATGAATTGTTTGAAGGTGAGTCTTTAAGTATCACTGAAACAATTGAAGATAGTCAATTATTGCTTTATTTAGGACTAACGAACGATGCGAATCCATTGTTTATTCAGCATAAGTATACAGAAAAAACGGAATATAAACGTCCGATTGTTCCAAGCATTATGTTGATGGGGATTATTTCAAGTGTTGTTTCAAAACATTTACCAGGTCCAGGATCTAACATAGTTAATTTATCTTTTAATTTAGTTCATCCAGTTTATCACTATGAAACATTAACGTTTCATTTTGAAGTAATCAAGATTGATTTAATGAAAGAAGTTGTGACTGTTTCGGTCAAAGCTCAAAATTACGAAGAAGTGCGCGTTCTTGATGCAGTGGTGATGGTGAAGCCAACAAAGGTGAAACAATCAGAAGAAAGGGACGTGATTGATAATGATGGACAATAATCATAATGTGGAAAAAACGGCTGGCCTATCTAAATTCTATAGTAAGGTATATGGCTATTTAGGTTTAGGTATCTTGGTCAGCGCAATAACATCGTATATTGTAATGAATATTTATCCAGCAGAAGTATTAGGATTTGTTTACGGAAGTAAGCTAAATTTCTTTTTAATGTGGGGTGTTCAAATAGCACTTGTTATTTACTTAGGTAAAAATGCATTCTCTAATTCTGGAAAATCATTAATTGGTTACCTTGCATATACGATATTAACAGGCATTACCGTTTCTGCGACACTATTCATGTATGAAGGAACAGATATTACTTTAGCCTTTGTGACTGCATCAGGTATGTTTATTGCTATGTCGATAGTGGGGCTTGTTATTAAAAAAGACTTGAGTGCTATGGGACATGCATTATACAGCTTATTGATTGGTGGAATCATTGCTATTTTCTTAAATATCTTTTTATTAAAGAGCTCAGTAGTTGATTTATTCATCTCTCTTGCTATGGTAGTTATCTTTTCCGGATTGATAGCTTACGATAATCAAAAAATTAAGCATTTCTACCAAGAGTTAGGTGAAGAAGCAGGTTCTAATTTAGCAATTTATTGTGCTATGACACTTTATCTTGATATTGTTAACTTGTTCTTATATTTGGTACGTATCTTTGGTAGAGACTAATAGTTAGAAATAACTTATAGGATTCTCTTAGCGTTAGCTAGGGGAATCTTTTTTTGATTTAAGTGGATTCTCTTCGCATTGTGTAGTGATTTTTGTTAAAATGATTGAGAATAGTTTGGAAATGGAGTGTATATATGTCAAAAAATAAATTGTTATTAGTAGATGGAAATAGTATCGCGTTTAGAGGGTTCTTTGCATTGTATCAGTCTCTGGAACGGTTTAAAAATAATAGTGGACTTCATACAAATGCACTTTATGCGGTGAATAATATGTTAGAAAATGTGTTAGAAAAAGAAAAACCAACGCATGTTTTAGTTGCTTTTGATGCAGGAAAAACTACTTTTAGACATGGTTTTTATGAGGACTATAAAGCTGGAAGAGCTAAAACTCCTAGCGAATTTAAAGAGCAAATGCCTTATTTAAGAGATTTAATTGAAGGTCTTGGTATGAAACATTATGAATTAGAAAATTATGAAGCTGATGATATCATTGGAACCTTAGCAACACGTGCAGATAAGGAAAAATTTGACGTGGTTGTACTGTCTGGAGATAAAGATTTAACTCAGCTAGCTTCTGATAATGTTCGTGTAGATGTTACTGTTAAAGGTGTTAGTGAGATTGAATCATATACACCTGATCATATCATGGAAAAATATGGTTTAACTCCAAATCAAATTATTGATATGAAGGGATTAGCTGGAGATCAATCAGATAATATCCCTGGTGTTACTAAAATAGGTGAGAAAACAGCTATTAAGCTTTTAAAAGAGTTTGGCACTGTAGAAGGCGTTTACGAAAACGTTGAAGACATGAAAAAAAGTAAAATGAAAGAAAACCTCATTAATGAGAAGGATGTTGCATTAATGAGTAAACGTCTGGCAACTATTAATGTGGATACACCGATTGAAGTAAGTGTGGACGATTTAGCTTTTAATGGAAAAGATTTAGATAAATTAATTCCTTTTTATAAAGAAATGGACTTTAATTCTTTTTTAAACAAACTTGATACAAGTTCCGTAGAGATGGAAATTACTGAAAAAAAAATGGTTAACTATCAATCAATTGAAACATTTGAATCTAGCATGTTTACAACGGACATGTCTCTTTATATTGAAATGTTAGATGAAAATTATCATACGTCAGATGTTGTTGGTTTTTCATTCGGTACTGAAGAAAAATATTTTGTATCAAATAATATTGAACTTCTAAATGATTCTTTATTTATGGAATGGCTAGAAGATGAAACAAAAACGAAGAAGGTATTTGATACTAAACGAACAGAAGTTGCGCTTAATCGTTATGGTATCTCACTTAAAGGAGTAAAATTTGATACGCTATTAGCATCCTATTTAATTGATTCGACAAATAATAGTGAAGATATTGCAGAAATTGGTCAAACATTTAACTATTATGAAGTTGATATTGATGAAGCCATTTATGGTAAAGGTGCTAAAAAAGGACTTCCAGAAGATGATAAGGTACTGTTTGAACATTTAGCAAGAAAAACAATGGCAATCAATGATTTGTATGAACCTTTAATGACAGAGCTTGAAGATAAAAATCAAATGGAGTTATTCACTGATATTGAACTGCCATTGGCTCATATATTAGGTGAAATGGAAATACAGGGAATTACAGTTAATGCTAGTCGTCTTCAAGAGATGAAAGGTGAATTTGCCCTAAAGCTTCAAGAAATTGAACAGAATGTTTATGAAGAAGCCGGCGAAGAATTTAATCTAAATTCACCTAAACAATTAGGTGTTATTCTCTTTGAAAAAATGGGACTTCCAGTTATTAAGAAAACTAAAACAGGTTACTCAACAGCAGTAGATGTTTTAGAAAAACTACAAGGACAATCTCCGATTATTGATTATATTTTAACCTATCGTCAAATTGCTAAAATTCAATCTACATACGTGGAAGGCTTGCTAAAAGTTATTTTTGAAGATAATAAAATTCACACACGTTATGTTCAAACGTTAACTCAAACTGGTCGATTAAGCTCTGTGGATCCTAATCTTCAAAATATTCCGATTCGACTAGAAGAAGGCAGAAAAATAAGAGAAGCCTTTGTTCCTAGAAATAAAGATTGGCAACTCTTTTCATCTGACTACTCTCAAATTGAATTACGCGTATTAGCGCACATTTCAAACGATGAGCATTTAAAAGCGGCTTTTATTGAAGGTCAAGATATTCATGCTAGTACTGCAATGCGTGTTTTTGGAGTTGAAAAGGAAGTAGATGTAGATGGTAATTTAAGACGTCAAGCAAAAGCGGTGAACTTTGGAATTGTTTATGGTATAAGTGATTATGGACTATCACAGAACTTAGGTATTTCTAGAAAAGACGCTCAAACTTTTATTGATACATACTTTGACAAATATCCTGGAGTAAAGGAATATATGGAAGAAGTTGTTCGAGAAGCAAAAGACAAAGGTTATGTCGAGACTTTATATCATAGAAGACGTTATTTACCTGATATTAACGCTAGAAACTTTAATATCAGAAGTTTTGCTGAAAGGACGGCTATTAATACGCCTATCCAAGGAAGTGCGGCTGATATTTTGAAAATCGCAATGATTCAAATTAGTGAAAAACTGAAAACTGAAAAAATGGAAGCGACTATGTTACTTCAAGTTCATGATGAGCTCGTTTTTGAAGCACCAAAATCAGAAATTCCTAAACTACAAAAAATCGTTGAAGAAACAATGGAAACAGCTGTTAAACTAAGTGTCCCATTAAAAGCAGATAGTAGCGTTGGAAATACCTGGTACGAAGCCAAATAATAAAAATTAAGAGTGTTTCTCATATTTTTAATACAAGGAGTTAGTAAAATGCCAGAGTTACCAGAAGTAGAGACAGTTAGAAAAGGCTTGGAAAACTTAGTTTTGGGTAAAAAAATTAATGAAGTTAAAGTCTATTGGCCGCGAATTATCGAATCTCCAAATGTTGATGTGTTTAAAATCAACTTAATCGGTGAGACGTTAGAAAAAGTGGAAAGACGGGGCAAGTATTTAATTTTTAAATGGACTCATTTTGATATGGTGAGTCATTTGAGGATGGAAGGAAAATTTGAGTTTCATTCAAGTGATGACCCTTTGATAAAACATAGCCATGTCATCTTTAAGTTTGACGATGAAACAGAGTTACGTTATCTGGATGTTAGAAAATTTGGACGTTTCGTTCTTTTACCTAAAAATACAGCTGAAAATTACAAAGGAATTAAAAAACTAGGGCCTGAACCAATACCAGCTGATTTTTTATTTGAGCCATTTTTTGAGCAATTGAAAAAGAAAAAAAAAGCAATAAAACCTTTATTGTTAGATCAATTACTTGTTACAGGATTAGGCAATATTTATGTAGATGAAGCATTATTTAGAGCACAACTTCATCCAGAGCAAGAAGCAGATACACTGACTAAACAAGAAGTAAAAAGATTACATCAGGAAATTATAAATGTACTAGGTGAAGCTGTTGAGGCTGGTGGGACAACGATTAGAACTTATAAAAATGCTTTAGGAGATGCAGGTACTTTTCAAATCTCTTTGTCAGTTTATGGTCAACATGGCGAAAGTTGTCCAAGGTGTGGTAGTGAAATATTAAAGAAGAAAGTTGCGCAGCGAGGAACCCATTATTGCCCTCAATGTCAAATTCATCGCAAAAGAAAGGACAAGTAGTATGAGTTTTGTTTTAGGATTAACAGGTGGTATTGCATCAGGCAAGAGCGCGGTGAGTCAATACTTTAAAGAAAAGAACATTCCAGTTATTGATGCTGATGAGATTGCTAAAGAAGTAGTGAAACCAAGAACCCCAGGATTAGCTAAGATTGTTGCTCATTTTGGTTCATCTATCTTAACGGATGAGAGGGCGCTTGATCGAAAAAAATTGGGAAATATTATTTTTAATGATGAAGACAAACGTCAACAATTGAATGATATTATCCATGGAGAGATTGAACAGCGTATTGATAAATTGTTGAATGAGCTGAAATCGAGCAATCATTCTTTAATTGTGATAGATGTTCCGTTACTTTTTGAGGCTAATTATGAATCTAAATGTGATGAAATAATGACAGTTTTTGTTTCTCAACCCACTCAATTAGAACGATTAATGTTAAGAGATTCTTTGTCAGTGAAAGACGCTTTGGCTAGAGTAAATAGTCAGATGTCTATTATTGATAAAGCGTTAAATTCTGATGTTATCATTGATAATGAAGGAACTATAGAAAATACGAAGTTACAGGTCGAACGATGGCTTGAAATTTTTAAAGCAACATCTAAATAGTTTTTGGAATAGGTAAAAGTAGACAATGTGTTTATTTTTACCTTTTTTTATTCAGATAATGATAAAAATGTATCTTCACCAATTTCTATTTGTTGCAAAAAAAGTTTTGAATTTGTTCGTTTTAAAGAGATTTTCTTGCGTTTTTTCTTGTTTTCTTTCAATTATGAATCAGACTATACCTTTTACGCCGTTACATGTTATAATGTTCCTATTAAAAAGTAATTTTCAGTAATATACTGTAAAAATAGATGAGGTGAAGCAGATGCAATGTCCAAAATGTCATTATAATGGTTCCAGAGTGGTGGATAGTCGACCTGCTGACGATGGAAGAGCTATTAGAAGAAGGAGAGAATGTGAAGATTGTGGCTTTAGATTTACCACTTTTGAACGTGTTGAGGTAACACCTCTTTTAGTTGTTAAAAAGAATGGTACTCGTGAAGAGTTTAATCGAGATAAAATATTAAGAGGTCTTGTGCGTTCAGCTGAAAAAAGACCTGTTCCAATGGAAAAAATGGAGCAAATTGTTGATAGCGTTGAAAATAGAATTAGAAGCTTAGGTGAAAATGAAGTCTCAACAACTATGATTGGTGAATTTGTGATGGAAGATTTAGTTAATCTAGATGAAATTGCTTATATTCGTTTTGCCAGTGTTTATCGTCAATTTAAAGATATGAGTGTTTTCTTAGAAGAATTACAAGAAGTAATTGATAAAGAAAACAGAGAATAAGAAAGTGAGCGGTACCTTTGAGTAAAGCATGGGAACAATTAAAACCGAAAGATAAATTTTCAGTGATTAAAACACAATATGTTTCTGAAATGGATACTGTTGTGTTAAACATGTTGTATCAACCAATAATTGGTACCGAAGCAGTTGGTTTAATTAATTCATTGTTAATGATAGAAAAAATTAAAGATAACAAATCTACAACGCGACATAGTGTTTTATTAAATCAATTAAATATTGGTATTCCTAGTTTTTTTGAAGCAAGAGGTAAATTAGAGGCAGTTGGGCTTTTGAAAACTTTTTTAAAAAAGTTAGATCATGAAAATCATTTTATTTATGAGATTCAAAAACCTTTGGAACCAAGTGCTTTTTTACATGATGATATTTTATCACTACTATTAATTGAAAAACTAGGTTTTGAAGAGGTTGAAACAATCAGCCAATTTTTCAATTTTGAGCGAAAAAATATGGAAGATTATGTTGATGTGACTAGATCGTTTGTAGATGTTTTTCAATTTAATGAAAACCGATTGTCAACAAACGATGAACGAATAAAAGTCATTAAAGAAAATGTTAGTGTTGTTAAAGAGCAAGACTCGATTAATCTAGCTTCAAAATTTGATTGGACTTTCTTTAATAGTTTGATTGAAAACTTACATATCAATCAAGAGCAGATTGAGAAGGAATTAAAGCGAAGCATTGAACTCTTTAACCAATTATACGGAATTAATGAGTTGGAGATGTACGATTATATTAAGCAATCTATTGATTATGTTAATAATCGTGTCATTGAAAAAGACTTTAAACAGTTGATTTATAAAGGCTATCACAGTCGTAAGAAGCAAGAAAGAGGTATGTCTAATTCAGAAGACATACCAACTGGATTGACAGAAACAGAAAAAGATCAACTTCGTAAAAATACACTTCGTTTATCAGGTTTTTCTGAGGAAGAAATCAGTGTTATTATTTCTTGTGAATCAATTCCCCCCCTTGTTTTTATGAAGGCTATAAAAACACAAAAGGGTGGTTTTGTCAGTAACAATGAAAGATGGACTGTTGAAAATTTGAAAAAGCAATCGGGATTACCTGATTCGGTAATTAATGTGTTGATACATTATATGTTAGTTGTACAAGAAAAAGCAGCAGTTAATCAAAATATGATGACCTCTATTGCAAATGATTGGGCTCAGAAGAAGATATTTTCTCCTGAAGCAGCATTTACTCAGGTAAAAAATTTGCAAAAAGAACGTGAAAAACCTGTTAAAAAGAATAAAAATTATTCTAAAGCGCCAAACAGAAAAGAAACATTGCCGGAGTGGGCGAAGGATGATGCTGTAAGGAAAAATACTCCTTTATCTAAAGAGGAACAAGATTTCTTTGCTAACCAAATTAAGCAACTGACAAGTAAAGCCAAAGAAGGTGACAACTAATGGAAAATATCGGTAAAGGATTAGACAAAACGTTAAAATCTAAAAATTTAACTAGTAAATTAGATAAATTAATGGAAGAAGTCATGTCAGATGAAGATGTTCAACAGTTTATAATGGAACATAGAGAGCAATTATCAGATGATGATATTGTTAAAAGTTATGCGAAATTGTATGAATTTGTACAAGAGAAGAAAAAATATAAGCTCAAAGATGCCACAATGATTGCACCTGGTTATGAACCACGTTTGTTTATGAATTTTCACTATATTGATGTTACGTATGTTCCAACAAAAGGATTAATTCAAAAACAAGAACAAGCTATTATTAGAAACCGAGTTAAAGCAATGGATATGCCAAAAGATATTAGAGAAGCAAGATTAGATCGTTTTGAATTGGATGCAGAGCGAAAAGAGGCTTTTCAAGAAGCTATAAAGTTTATTAATGAATTTGAAGATACCCCTAAAGAGTTTCATCAAGGGCTGTATTTACAAGGTACTTTTGGCGTTGGAAAAACGTATCTTTTAGGGGCTATTGCCAATACTTTAGCAGAAAAAGGATTTCAATCAACTCTTGTTCATTTTCCGACATTTGCAGTTGAGATGAAACAATCTATTCAAAAGGATACAGTTGGTGAAAAATTAGATGTGGTAAAAAGAGCTCAAATTTTGATGATTGATGATATAGGTGCTGACTCCATGAGCAGTTGGGTAAGAGATGATGTGTTAGGTGTTATTTTACAATATCGAATGCAGGAACAATTGCCAACATTTTTTTCTTCTAACTTTGACATGAGACAATTAGAAGAAGAACACTTGAGTGTGACTCAAAGAGGGGAAGAAGAGCCACTTAAAGCAAAGAGAATTATGGAGAGAATTCGGTATTTAGCTAAAGAGATTAATATGATTGGCGAAAATAGACGACTTTATCGATAGTTTTTTGAATATTATAAACAAGAGAAAAACTGATTGACAAAGAAATGACAGACTAGTATAATTATTTTTGTTGCTTAAGGAGTGATAAAATGAAGTGGGCATTGGCTGAATTAAATAAGTTTAAAAATGGTCAAATAACGTTTAAAGAAACACTTGATTTAGAATCTTCTCTAAAATTAAGAGAGCCATCTATTTTAGGCGTGAAGGATGTTTTTGTTGAAGGATTTGTTCAAGTTGATTCAACAGGCTATTTAGCTCATATTGTTGTCAATACAACAATCATATTACCTTCATCTCGTTCGTTAGAACCTGTAGATATTCCTTTATCTTTGGTGGTTGACGAAGAATATATGACAGAAGCTCAACTTAATGCGTTAAGTGATGTAAGTGAGGAAGAAAAACAATTAATCATGCCTTTGGAAAAAGATTTAATTGATTTAACAGAGGCTGTAGAAGATTATATTTTACTTAACTTACCTTTGCAAGTGTTAACAGAAGCGGAACTAAGTGCAACAGAACTTCCAAAAGGTGACTTTTGGCAAGTACTTACTGAAGATGAGGTTGCTCATGCAGACAACCAAGATTCAGAAGAAAAAATTGATCCTCGTCTTGCGAAATTGTCTGAGTTACTAGTAACAGACGACGAAGAGTAAGATTGGAATATATGTGTTATTTTAGCACGTAGTTATTGTTTAGGGAGGTGTAACAATATGGCAGTACCAAAGAGAAAAACTTCTAAGGCTAAAAAAGCTAAACGTCGTACTCATTATAAATTATCAGCTCCAGGCTTAACAGCTTGTTCAAACTGTGGTGAAATGAGAAAAAGTCATCATGTGTGTCCTTCTTGTGGCCACTATGATGGAAAAGATGTTATGACTAAAGAAGCATAAAACATTTTTTTGAAAATGTAAAACCTGTAGACTAACCATGGAGTCTATAGGTTTTTTTGTGTTTTAATTAATAAAAAGAAACTTATCGCCAATTGACGATAAGTTTCTCTTTTAGTCTTCTCTTTTTCTTAAACCAAACGGAACACGACTTTCAGTTCCGTTTTTTATTCTTTTAATATTATCGCGATGACGATAAATAATGAAGCTAGTAATAGCCATGGCCAGGCCTGTTAATAGCCAATCTTGGTGATTTAAAATGGTTGGAAATATGAGTGGTAGTATGATAGTTGATAAAGTAATTAAAATAGCACTTACCATACTTGCTAAACTAACCATGCTGGTCAAAAATAAAAGAATCACAAAAATACTTGCAGAGTAGATAAAAAACAAGGGGCTGTAGGCAAGTAACATTCCCGCACTTGTTGCAACAGCTTTTCCACCTTTGAAATGACCAAAAATTGGAAAGGTATGACCAAGAATAGCGGCGACACCAAACCAAAGTGGGTTTAAATTCATATCAAATAGTAACGGAAGAGATGTGGCTAGAGTACCTTTTAAAATATCCATAAACAAAACAATAATACCGGCTGTTTTTCCTAATACTCTAAAAGTATTGGTTGTCCCAGTATTTCCACTCCCAAAATTTCGAATATCTTTTTTATAGAATAATTGTCCAATCCAAACACCTGATTGAAGGGAACCTAACAGATAAGCGATAAATAAAAATAATATCTCTTTCAATGCAAAAAACCTCCTTAGGCTAAAAGTAATTTTACCATGAAATAAAAGTAGTCACAATAAGAAGCAAGGAAAAGCTGAATAATTTTAAAGTTAATAATTTTTTTATGTAAACCAAATACAACTTTACCTCTCAATTCACTTAATTATTGAGAGATAAAGTTAATAAATGCTACAATGTGATTGTTGGTAATTTTTATTAATAAATTTACCAAATATGATATCAAAGATAATAGGAGAATGACGTATGAAACTAACAGTGCTATCAACTAGTGATACGCATGGTTATCTTTACCCGACAAACTTTAGAAAAAGAAATCAATCACTTAATTTTGGCTTAACTAAGCTAGTGAGTGAAATGAGAAAAATTGAAAAAGAGAAAGATATTATTCTTTTGAAAATAGATAATGGTGATTTTCTACAAGGTTCACCATTAAGCTTTTATTTAGAAAAAAATCGGGAAGCGGGATCCATGGCAGATATAATGAATCAAATTGGCTATGATTGTGGTGTTTTAGGTAATCATGAGTTTAACTATGGCTTGCAGTTTTTAGAAGAAACAATCGCTAAGCTTAATTATCCAATTGTATGCGCCAATATACTAAAACGTTCAGGAGAATATTTTACTGGAACTCCGTATACTATTTTTGAAAAAGAAGGAGTAAAAATAGCTGTACTTGGTCTTACGACTCAATATATTCCCCATTGGGAAAAACCAGAAATTATTGAAGGTCTAATTTTTAGATCAGCAGTAGAAACGGCAAAAGAATTTGTACCGAAATTAAGAGAAATAGCAGATGTTGTGATTGTTAGTTACCATGGTGGGTTTGAAAAAGACTTAGAAACAGGTGAAGCAACTGAGGTTATAATTGGCGAAAACGAGGGCTATGCACTGCTTTATGAGGTTGAGGGGATTGACGTCTTATTAACTGGCCATCAGCATCGTTACATTGCGTTGAATAATGAAAAGATTTCAGCTACTCAACCAGGTGATAAGGGGAAATTTATTGCTAGAGTAGATGTAGATTATGAAGAGGATTTAAAAAAAATAATTAAAACACATGCTGAATTAATCAAAATTGGTAAACAAGAAGAAGATTTTGAATTAAGAAATCGTTATTTACCTTTATCTAATCAGGTTGAAGACTGGCTTGATGAAACGTTAGGGAAAGTTGAAGGAAATATGAAGATTGAAGATACAATGGAAGCGAGAATGTATGGACATCCTTACATTGAGTTTATTCAAGAGGTTCAAAAAAATGCAACAGGAGCTAATATTTCTTCAACAGCTTTGTTTGATGATAAGGCAAAAGGGTTTAGCAAAGAAATTAGTCGTCGTGATATTATGACTAATTATATATATCCTAGCTCCTTATCGGTTGTTTCAATTTCAGGAGAGGATTTAAGGTTAGCAATTGAGAAATCAGCTTGCTATTTTGATAGGAATACTTTAAACGGTAGGTATTCAGAAAATGATTTTTCAAAAGATACTATTGCTAATTTTAATTATGATTTATATAGTGGAGTTGATTACACAATTGATACTAGTCGTCCAAAAGGAGAACGTGTGACGTATTTAAGTTATAATGAGAAGGAAGTTTTGCCAGAAGATAGATTAGAAGTTGTTATGAGTCAATATCGTGCAGTGGGTGGCGGCGATTATAGTATGTTTAATTCTGAAAAAATCATAAAAGAAATCTCAGTAGATATGGTGGAACTAATTACTGAGTATTTAAAAAATCATCCAAAGATAAAAGCGATTCAACCAACAAATTTTAAGTTAATTAAGTAAAAAGCTAAGAGCGGTTTTATTTTAAACCTTTGCTCTTAGCTTTTTATTTTAAATAATGAATGGCTTCATCTCGTGTCATATAAAAATGAATACCGTGTGTAGAGTCAATCCATCGATCTTCATTGTAGCTGTCAGGTTCTATAATTTCTCCAACTCGGTAAATAAAATGCTCATCAACTAGAGAAACAGCTTCTTGATAAACTTCTTTAAAATCAATACTTTTAATACTTAAAACTTTCGCTTTATTACAACGACATGTATTGTTGGTCGCTGAGGAACGTTTGGCATCAGCGGGTACTAATAGTTGAACTATTCTAAAATTGTAACACTGTTTATACGCTAGAAAAGCTCCTGTTTCCGGACAAGTCATCTCAAGGTATTTTGCAGATGATTTGTTTTTAATCTCCGATAAGTCGCAATTGGTAAGAATAGCATATCTAAAGTTTGCTTGATTAACATCTGCTTGATTAAATGAACAATTGATGAGAGTAGCTCCTGTAAAGTTTGCATAAGACAGCTGACAGAGTGAAAAGTTACATTCTTTACAAATACTATTTGAAAAATCGGCGTACGATAAATCCTGTTTAGAAAAAATTTTATTTTCTAGCTCTTTTTCCTTAAAGCTGTTCATCTAAAATCATCCTTTCGAGATAATCAAGGTATTAATTGTTTGTTTTCTCTAATTTTACAAAAGCTAAACTAACACTAGTCAGTAAACCTAATACAAAAAAATAAGCAAAAGCTGTTAAAAAGGTTCCACTCATATCAACAAGAAAACCTATCATTAACTGAGCAACAGCACCACCTATGATTCCTCCTGAAGCAATTGTAGAATAACTAGGTGCAAAATTTGCTCCTTCAAAAAGCTTCATAGGTATTGCCATCAAAGTAACAAAAGATAACGTTAAAAAGAATGTTGCAAAACCTAATACAAAAATGAAATTAAAAGGTTTGTGTAGAAAATATGCTGCAAATACAAGAAAAGATCCAATCAAAGAAGTAATCATAATAACTAGTTTATCTTTATTTTGAAAAAACTTACTAATGATATAACTCCCCCCTATCGCACCGGTAAGTGCAAAAACACCGATAGCTGAACTGATTAGTCCAGATTGAGTTAAATTAACACCACGGTAAGAGGTCAAAAAGGTAGGTAGCCAATTGTTTAATCCATAAAGCAAATTATTGATAAAAAAAGCGCCAAAAAACAGAATCCAAATAGTTGGGTTTTTCCAAACTACAAAAATAGAAATTTTTTCTTCTTCTGTAACGGTATCTTTTGACGTCTTCTTTTTAGGAATTGATGATGAGATAATAAAAGCAATAATAAGTGCCAAAATAGTTAGTAAACTATAACCAAAACGCCAACCTTTTGCTTCAATGATGGGAGAAAGTAAAAGTGGACCAATTATTCCAGCTACTCCAGATGATGAAATCAATATACCTTTAGCAAAAGTTCTCCTTTCAACAGGAAAATTATCAATAACTTCCTTGCTAGAAGCAGAAGCGTAACCAGAGTGAGAAAACATTCCGGTTAATAAACGAATGGCTATAAGCATCTGAATATTTTGACCTAAACCAAACAATAAATCAAAACTACCAATTAAAAGAATGGAAGAAATGACTACTTTTCGAGCACCAAATCGGTTGATAGCAAAACTCATTGGAATCTGCATCATGGCATAACCAATAAAAAAAGCGCTCATGATAAGACCTTTAGTGCTTTCTGACATTGGAATATCTTGGCTGATAGAGACAATTGAAATACCAACTGACATTTTGTCAATGTAGACCATAACGTATCCTAGGAATAAGGAACCTAGCAAAATATTTAAATTAGTTGCTTTATTTTTTTGATTCATTACAAAAATCATTCCTTTATATTTATATAAGTAGGTTAATTTTAAAAAGTTAATTTCTAATTAAATATACACTTAAAAAAGAGAACTGCCTAGTCCTTTTCATTTTAAAAACAAGTGATTTTTGAACTGAGTCTTTTTAAAACTTTGCATGTTTCTTGATTTTATTATAGAATGAAAAGTACAAGAGATGAAGGAGATAAAGCCAACTTGTCAGCAAGTTGTTTTTTTTTGGTCTAAAAAATAGGCTTTAATTTCACTTCATTTTGAAGTAATATGTATAAAGAAATTAAATGCTTAAATAAGCATTCAAGTGATGTAAAGGGGTTTTTTCATGTCGAAAAAAATTGAAAGACAATATGATGATTCTTCGATTCAAGTCTTAGAAGGACTTGAAGCGGTTAGAAAAAGACCTGGGATGTATATTGGGTCGACTGATTCAAAAGGACTACATCATTTAGTATTTGAAATATTTGATAATGCAGTAGATGAAGCACTTTCTGGTTATGGAAGTGAGATTGATGTAACGATTCATAAAGATAACAGTATCAGTGTTAGAGACTATGGTCGAGGAATGCCTACAGGAATGCACGCTTCAGGCAAACCAACCATAGAAGTCATTTTTACAGTATTACATGCTGGTGGTAAATTTGGTCAAGGTGGATACAAAACATCAGGAGGATTACATGGTGTCGGTGCAAGTGTGGTTAACGCTCTTTCCAGTTATTTGAGAGTTGAAACGATTAAAGATGGAGAAGAAGTTAAACTTGAATTTAAAGATGGTGGTCACACAGATGGGAAATTAACACGAATTAAGTCTACGAAGAAGAAAAATGGCTCGTTAATTACCTTTAAACCAGATCCAACCGTTTTTTCTACAACTGTATTTTCATATGATATTTTAGCTGAGCGTTTAAGAGAATCTGCCTTTTTGTTAAAGGGAATAAAAATAACCCTAATAGATGAACGAGATGATAAGGAAGAAACATTTCTTTTTGAAGAGGGAATTAAAGAATTTATTGAATATTTAAATGAAGATAAGGATGTTTTAACACCAGTTATTTACTTTTCAGGTGAAAAAGAGGGTATTGAAACAGAATTCGCCTGTCAATACAATGATGGTTATTCTGAAAACACGTTATCTTTTGTTAATAACGTTAGAACAAGAGATGGAGGAACGCATGAAGCAGGTATGAGAAGTGCGTTAACCAAATCGTTTAATGAATATGCTAGAAAAGTTAGCTTGCTAAAAGAAAAAGATAAAAATTTAGAAGGTAGCGATTTTAGAGAGGGTTTATCTGCAATCATTTCTGTAAGAATTCCAGAAAATCTTCTTCAATTTGAAGGACAAACAAAAGGTAAATTAGGAACACCTATTGCTAGAAATATTGTTGAAAGTATTATTAGTGATCAACTAGGGTTTTACTTGCAAGAAAACAGTGAAATGTCACAAATGCTGATCAGAAAAGCTATCAAAGCAAGAGAAGCAAGAGAAGCAGCTCGTAAAGCAAGAGAAGATAGCCGAAATGGTAAAAAACGTCGTAAGGGTGAATCTTTATTGTCTGGGAAATTAACACCAGCGCAATCAAGAAACCCAAAAAGAAATGAGCTTTATTTAGTCGAAGGAGACTCTGCGGGAGGTTCAGCTAAACAAGGACGAGATCGTAAATTCCAAGCAATTTTACCGTTACGTGGTAAAGTTATTAACACTGAAAAAGCTAAACTACAAGATATTATGAAAAACGAAGAAATTAATACAATGATTTACACGATAGGTGCTGGTGTAGGTGCTGATTTTGAAATTGATGACTGTAACTACGATAAAGTGATTATTATGACCGATGCGGATACTGACGGTGCTCATATTCAAGTTCTGTTATTAACATTTTTCTACAGATATATGAAACCATTAGTTGAGGCAGGAAAAGTATATATTGCTTTACCACCTCTTTATAAAGTTCAAAAAGGAACGGGTAAAAAAGCTGTTATTAAATATGCTTGGACTGATGAGGAATTAAAAGAAGTCACCAATTCAATTGGCAAAGGCTATATGCTTCAACGCTATAAAGGACTAGGCGAAATGAATGCGGATCAGCTTTGGGAAACAACAATGGACCCTGAGACAAGAACATTAATTCAAGTGACAATTGAAGACGTTGCTAAAGCAGAGCGTCGTGTTACAACATTGATGGGAGATAAGGTTGAACCTCGACGAAGATGGATTGAAAAAAATGTTCAATTCTCTTTAGATGAAGATGGCAGTATTTTAGAAAATAGTGAGCCAACTCAACCTGTGATTAATAAGGAAGATAACTTTCAAGAAATTAATCTATTTGAGATTAATGGGAATGAAGGAGAGAAAAAATAATGAGTGAACGAAAAGGTATCCAAAAATTAACACTCGAGGAAATAATGGGGGATCGATTCGGTCGTTATTCGAAATATATTATTCAAGATCGAGCGTTACCTGATATTAGAGATGGACTGAAACCTGTTCAACGCCGTATCTTATTTTCGATGAACAAAGATGGCAATACTTTTGAAAAAGCTTTTAGAAAGTCTGCTAAATCAGTCGGAAATATTATGGGGAATTATCATCCACATGGGGATAGTAGTATTTATGAAGCCATGGTTCGAATGAGTCAGGATTGGAAATTAAGAGAACCTTTAATAGAAATGCATGGTAATAATGGTAGTATGGATGGTGATCCACCTGCGGCAATGCGTTATACAGAGGCAAGATTATCAAAACTAAGTGGTGAACTTTTAACAGATATTGAAAAAGAAACTGTTAATTTTGTTTGGAACTTTGATGATACAGAAAAAGAACCAACCGTATTACCGGCTAAATATCCTAATCTTTTAGTTAATGGTTCAACAGGAATTTCAGCAGGTTATGCAACAGAAATACCAACGCATAATTTATCAGAAATTATTGATGGAACAATTTACTTAATTGATAATCCTAATGCATCTTTAGATAAATTAATGGAATTTATCCCGGGACCTGATTTTCCAACAGGGGCCATTCTACAAGGAAAAAAAGAATTAAAAAAAGCCTATGAAACTGGAAAAGGAAAAGTTAATTTACGTTCTAAAACATCTATAGAGCCACTAAAAGCAGGACGTGAACAAATAGTGATTACTGAAATACCTTATGAAGTTAATAAGGCTGTTTTAGTTAAAAAAATGGATGAGCTTCGTTTATCAAGACGATTAGAAGGAATCTCTGAAGTGAGGGATGAAAGTGATCGAACTGGATTACGAATCGTTGTTGAATTAAAAAAAGAAGTAGATGCTAATGGTATTTTGAATTATTTATTCAAAAATACTGACTTACAAATTAACTACAATTTTAATATGGTGGCAATTCATGATTTAAGGCCAGAACAAGTCGGTCTTAAAGTAATTCTAGATGCCTACGTAGCGCATAGACGCGATGTTATAAAAAAACGTAGTGAGTTTGAGCTTAAAAAAGCAAAAGACAGACAACATATTGTTAGTGGATTAATTAAAGCATTGTCTATTTTAGATAAAGTGATTGCGACTATTCGTGGTAGTAAAGATAAAAAAGATGCCAAAAATAACTTGGTTAAGGAATATGCCTTTACTGAAGCTCAGGCTGAAGCCATTGTTTCTTTACAACTTTATCGTTTGACGAACACTGATATTACCGCTCTTGAAAAGGAAAATCAGGAATTAACTGAATTAATTTCTAAGTTAATGCTTATTTTAAACAATGAAAAAGAACTTTTAAAAGTCATGAAAATGGAATTAAGAGAAGTAAAAAAACAATATCACACACCAAGATTAACAAAATTAGAAGAAGAGATTGAAGAAATTACGATTGAAACAGCTGTGTTAATTCCTCAAGAAGATGTAATGGTTAGTGTTACTAAAGAGGGGTACGCTAAAAGAAGTAGTTTAAGATCATATGGCGCTTCTAAGGATGATACAATTGAGATGAAAGAGACAGATAGTTTATTGTTTGCTTCTCAATTAAATACTCATGATCATTTGTTAATTGTAACGAATAAAGGGAACATGATTTATCGACCAGTTCATGAATTAGCCGATAAAAAATGGAAAGATGTTGGAGAGCATTTCTCACTAAGTATTACAACATTAGATGCTAGTGAAAAAATAATTGGTATCTATCCGTATACTGAAATAGATGAGAAGAAACAGTTTGTCTTTGTGACAAAAGAAGGAATGATCAAACGAACATTAATGAGTGAATTTAATGTTTGGCGAACATATAAGAGCCGTCCGACCCAATGCATTAAATTGAAAACAGAAACAGATGAAATCATTTCTGTAGAGCTTATAGATGGTATACAGAGTAAGGATGTTCTTTTGGTGACTCATATGGCATTTGGTTTATATTATGATTTGGAAGAAGTGCCGGTTGTCGGAGCAAAAGCATCTGGTGTGAAAGCTATCAATCTAAAAGTAACTGATTATGTTGCAAGTGCAGTTATTTTGGATAAGAACGAGGAAGCATCAATTACAATCGTTTCACAACGAGGTTCGGTGAAGCGAATGAGAGTAAATGAATTAAGCAAACTCGGTCGAGCTAAACGCGGATTAATGGTACTGCGAGAACTTAAGAGCAATCCGCATCGCGTAATAGCAGCAATTAAGAATCAAGAAAACCAATTAATTAAAATCGAAACAACATCTAATAATGTTTATTCAGTTGATTTTAGAGAGGTTCCAATAAATGATCGCCAATCTAATGGTTCGTTTGTGATTGATGAAAAGAACGATGGACTAGTAGAAGTGGTGACGACTGAAATAACCGAACCGTAGATAATATGTGAAAGGAGTATCTTTTAAGAGATGCTCCTTTTTCTGTTATATATCAGACAGATTAAAAGAAACCTGTTATAGTACAGTTTTTCGTTAGATTGATACAGTGTTAACAATGAAAATAATTAGTGAAAACTTGATAATATAGCTATTTATAGAGTGTGAAGAAAAATAATGGTAAAATAAACTCTTTTTTTCACTATAACACTTGCAGTTGATTGTTTATGTGTTATAATGAGCATGTAAAACAAAATTATAAATTAAACATTAAAAAACAAACATTTTAAGGAGGCTTCTCAATATGGGACATTGGGATGGATTTAAAGGCGACAAATGGCGTACAAGTGTGGATGTTAGAGATTTTATCCAACATAACTACACAGAATACAAAGGTGATGACAGTTTCTTAGAGCCAGCTGCAGAAAGCACTGAAAAATTATGGACTAAATTACAAGAATTATTCGAAGTACAACACGAAAAAAATGGTGTTTACGACATGGATAATAACATCCCTGCTACTATTACATCACATGAGCCTGGATATTTAATCAAAGAAGAAGAAAAAATTGTTGGTTTACAAACTGATGTACCATTGAAACAAGCATTTATGCCTTATGGTGGTATTAACATGGCAAACAACGCTTTAGTTTCTAACGGTTACGAAACTGACGAAGAAATGTCAAAAATCTTCACTGATTGGAGAAAAACTCATAACCAAGGTGTATTTGATGCTTACACTCCAGAAATGAGAGCCGCTCGTAAAAATAAAATTATCACTGGTCTTCCAGATGCTTATGGTCGTGGACGTATTATCGGTGATTACCGTCGTTTAGCATTATACGGTTTAGACTTCTTAATTGCTGAAAAGAAAAAAGACTTATCAAATGTTGGTAACAAAGTGATGACTGATGATGTTATCCGTTTAAGAGAAGAAGTTGCTGAACAAGTTAAAGCTTTAGGCGATATCAAAGAAATGGGTACTTATTACGGATTTGATTTATCAGCTCCAGCTAAAAATGCTCAAGAAGCAATCCAATGGACTTACTTTGGTTATTTATCAGCAATTAAATCTCAAAATGGTGCTGCTATGTCAATTGGACGTATTTCAGCATTCTTAGATATTTATATTCAACGTGACTTAGAAAATGGTGTTATTACTGAATTAGAAGCTCAAGAGATGATTGATCATTTAATCATGAAATTACGTATGGTTAAATTTGCTCGTACTCCTGAGTACAATCAATTATTCTCTGGTTACCCAATTTGGGCAACATTATCAATTGCTGGTATGGGAATTGATGGTCGTTCATTAGTAACTAAAAATGATTTCCGTATTTTACATACATTAGTAAACATGGGACCATCTCCAGAACCAAACTTAACAGTTTTATATTCTTCACATTTACCAGAAGGATTCAGAACATTTGCTGCTCATATTGCAAAAGAAAGTTCTTCAATCCAATTTGAAAATGATGATTTATTAAGAGCTAACTGGGGATCAGATGACTGCGCGATTGCTTGTTGTGTGTCTGCAACAGTTATGGGTAAAGATATGCAATTCTTTGGTGCTCGTGCTAACTTAGCAAAAGCTGTTCTTTATGCAATCAACGGTGGTGTGGATGAAAAAACTAAAGCTCAAGTTGGACCTAAATATCGTCCAATGACTGGAGACACTTTAGATTTCAACGAATTCATGGATCGTTACAAAGACATGATGGATTGGTTAGCTGAATTATATGTTAATACATTAAATGTTATTCATTTCATGCATGACAAATATGCTTATGAAGCTCCACAATTAGCCTTTATGGAAACAGACTTGAAACGTACTTTTGCAACAGGTATTGCAGGTATTTCTCATGCGGCTGATAGTGTTATGGCTATTAAACATGGTAATGTTAAAGTTATTCGTGATGAAGATGGCTTAGCAGTAGATTATGTTCCAGCTAATGAATTCCCAACTTATGGTAATGACAACGCTGAAGCAGATGCTATGGCAAACTGGATCTTAGAATACTTCATGACTCAAATTAAACGTCAACATACTTACCGTAATTCAACACCAACAACATCATTATTAACAATTACTTCTAATGTTGTTTATGGTAAAGCTACAGGTAATACTCCTGACGGACGTCGTGCGGGTAAACCATTAGCACCAGGTGCTAACCCAAGTTATCAAGATGGCAAATTCTTAGGTGAAAAGAATGGTTTATTAGCATCATTAAACTCAACAGCTAAATTAGAATATACAAACGCTCGCGATGGTATTTCTAATACACAAACTATTAATCCTAATGGTTTAGGTAAAGACGATGCAACACGTGTTAATAATTTACGTAATGTAATGGATGGATACTTTGACAATGGTGGTTACCACTTAAACGTTAACGTATTTACAACAGATTTATTATTGGATGCTCAAGCACATCCTGAAAAATATCCAAATCTTACAATCCGTGTTTCTGGATATGCTGTTAAATTCCGCGATTTAACTCCAGAACAACAAGCAGATGTTATCTCAAGAACTGCTCACGAAAAAATGTAATTAAATTAAATAACTAAGAGGTGGCTGATGACTTCGGTCACCTCTTTTTAAATAAGGAATGGGAAAAGTTATGACAGAAAAAGTTACTGGAAGAATTCATTCAACTGAAAATTTTGGAACTGTGGATGGACCTGGTGTTCGTTTTATCGTATTTATGCAAGGATGTCGCATGAGATGCGAGTTTTGTCATAATCCGGACACATGGAAAATTAACGGTGGACGTGAAGTGACGACAGACGAAATTTTAGAAGAAGCTTTACGCTATCAAAGCTATTGGGGTGAAAAAGGTGGAATTACTATAAGTGGTGGGGAACCATTGCTTCAACCTGAATTCATTACTGATCTGTTTAAAAAAGCAAAAGCAAAAGGCATTCATACAACCATCGATACCTGTGGTCGTCCATTTACTTATGAAGAACCATTTATTAGTCAATTTGATGAATTAATGAAATATACAGATTTACTTCTTTTTGATATTAAGCATATTGATAATGAAGGGCATAAAAAATTAACCAAAAATCCAAATGACAATATTTTAGAAATGGCGCAACATTTATCTGATATTGGTAAACCAGTTTGGATTAGACATGTTTTAGTTCCTTTTAGAACGGATTATGATGAATTTCTTGTCAGATTGGATGCATTTATTAAAACGTTGAAAAATGTTGATAAAGTAGAAATTCTACCGTATCACACAATGGGAAGATACAAGTGGGAAGAGTTAGGATTAGCTTATCCATTAGATGGAATTGACCCACCGACTCAAGAACGTGTGAAAAATGCTCAAGATTTATTGCATGTCCAAGATTATACAAAATATCAAACAAGATAGTTGACTTTTAAATGAGAGTTGATATAATCGACTGATAATATTAAGTACTTACTAGGGTTCCGTAATGAAAGTTAGTCTGGTCCGAGAGTAAGCCCATAGTGAAAACTGTGCACACGGAAGGATAAAAGCCTGGGAGATTAATTTCCCAGGCTTTTTTGTGTGAAAATCTAAATTAGAGGAGAGATTTTTTATGAATCGTAGTTGGCTATCTATTGTTATAGCAGCAATATTTGAAGTAATGTGGGTAATTGGTTTGAAACATGCAAGTACTCCACTTGAATGGGGAGGTACTTTGATTGCTATTTTTATTAGTTTTTATTTAATGATTAAAGCAGGTGAAAAATTGCCGGTTGGTACTGTTTATGCCGTTTTTGTAGGTCTTGGAACGACAGGAACTATTTTAGTTGATACATTTATTTTTAAGCAACCAATAAGTATGATGACAGTAACATTTTTAGTTATCTTATTAATTGGTGTAATGGGATTAAAACTATCATCTGATGATAAAAAAGAAAGTGAGGTAAAGTAATATGGCATGGATTAGTTTAGTTTTTGCTGGAATTTTTGAAATGCTTGGAGTGAATAGCATTAATAAGTATGTTAATGAAAAGTCGAAGAGAAACTTAATAACATTAATTATTATGTTTGCTCTAAGTTTTATTTTACTCTCTTATTCAATTGAAAGTTTACCGATGAGTACTGCTTATGCTGTCTGGACAGGAATTGGTGCTTCTGGTGGAGCAATCTTAGGAATTGTTTTTTACAAAGAGTCTAAAGATGTGAAGAGACTCTTCTTCATTGGGTTAATATTAATTGCAGCTGTAGGATTAAAATTAATTTCTTAAAAGACTTAAGAAAATAATAATTTATGATATAATATCAGAAGTAAGATATAGATATTGGAGGAATTATTATTATGTCAAAAGTTTTAGTTTTTGGACATCAAAATCCTGATACAGATGCCATTACATCGGCAATTTCATTTGCATATTTACAACAAAAATTAGGTGTAGAAGCAGAAGCAGTTGCTTTAGGCACTCCTAACGAAGAAACCACATATGCTTTAAATTATTTTAAAGTTGATGCACCTCGAGTTGTTGAAATGGCTTTACCTGAAGCTAATCAAGTTATGTTAGTGGATCATAATGAAGCACAACAAAGTATTTCTGATATTAAAGAATTAGAAGTTCTATCGGTAGTTGATCACCATAGAATCGCTAATTTTGAGACAGCAAATCCTTTGTATTACCGTGCTGAACCAGTTGGATGCACAAATACAATTATCTTGAAATTATATAAAGAAAAAGGCATTGATATTCCAAAAGAGATTGCTGGTTTAATGTTGTCAGCTATTATTTCAGATTCTTTATTATTTAAATCACCAACTTGTACAGATGAAGATGTTGCAGCAGCAAAAGAACTAGCTGCAATTGCTGAAGTTGATATGAATGTTTATGGTTTAGATATGCTAAAGGCTGGAACAAACCTTTCAGATAAAACAGCATTACAATTAATTGATGCTGATGCTAAATCATTCCCAATGGGTGGTAAAAACTTACGCATTGGTCAAGTAAATACTGTAGATGTTAAAGATGTTTTAGCTAGACAAGAAGAATTAGAAGCTGAAATGAAAAAACAAAATGAATTAAATAGTTTTGATATGTTTGTTTTAGTTATTACTAATATTTTGGATAGTGATTCAGTGGTATTGGTTGTTGGTGAGCCTAAAGAAAAAGTAGAAGAAGCTTTCAAAGTGAAACTAGAAAATAACCAAGCAGTATTAAAAGGTGTGGTTTCTCGTAAGAAACAAGTCGTTCCACCTTTAACCAATGCATTTAGCTAATTAAAATTGTCAAGGGGTTGGGATAAACGCGATCGTTTTCCTAGCCTCTTTTTTGAAGGTGAGTAATAATGATAAAAATAAAAAATACACCGTTCAATCAAGAAAAAATGGCGTCTCTTTTGACTAAAGAGACGGAATTAATTGTTGATTATTTGGTAAGTAGGTACAACGAAAAAGTAACACTTCGCGATATTAAAAGAGCTTTTCCTAATATTGAATCGATGGACCGATTGATTGATGAACTCGTTAGTTTTGACTTGTTGACACGCAGTAAAAGGACGTATTCTTTTGCGGGTAACATTGTAACTAAAGATGTTCAAGATGAAGTGATAGATAAGGTGACTCAATATCTTTCTAAAAAGGAGTCTGAAATTTTTTCCGTTATGAATGACGAGTTAGCTAAAATAGATTTTAATAACCGACAATTAGTTGTTTTATATCAATTGTTTTCAGATGGAGTATTCGAGAAAGATTCAATCTATCCAGAAACTGAATTTTCAAAACGATGTCTTTCTTTACCTACTAGATATACTGAAGTGTCTGGAAAAAAAGACCGTTTTTTTACAATGGCGACTCGAGAACCTTTTTATGCACATAATTTATCTGATTACTTTAACTTTCTATCTTTGAATAGAGATGATTTACCAGAAGAGTTTTTAAAAACAAGAAGAAAAATAGGTGATGTCAACTCACTTTATTTTATGAATTATTGTGAACGAAAGTTAAGACGCTTGGAAAAGGGGAAAGTCATCTCAACTATAAAACCAGATATTTTTATGGAAGTTCTTTATAATATGAAATATTGTTTAGTTGAAGATGAGCAATATTCTTTTAATATAGTTCGTATTAAGGATACCTGTTTAAGTTCTCTGACAAAAATACAAGAACAACTAGTTAATGAAATTAATCTAGTCAATTTCGATGAAGAAGAAAAGAAGTTTATGGTGAATGTTCTGTTTTTCCAATGGCTAGTCTCACAAAATCTAATTGATCCAACGCAAACCTGTCATGGTGTGTTATAATTAGGCATAAATATTGGCATTCTAGTATTTCTTTAATACAATAGTTATGAGAAGAGGGATACGAATGTTTAAGAAAATATATGATATTAACAAATTAAAAGAAGAAATAACGGCTTCAGAATTGTGTTTTGTTTATTTTGGTCAACCAAATTGTAGTGTTTGTCATGGACTTAAACCTCAAATTGACCATAAGTTATCTGAGTTTAAAGAGGAGATAACTTTTTTAGAAGTAAACACATTTGATATTCCTGAAGTTGCCGGTGAGTATTCAATTATGACGGTTCCAGTTGTTTTATTATTTGTTGATGGTAAAGAATATTTAAGACAAGCAAGATTTGTTCCAGTTCAAAATCTGTATGAACAAACTAAAAAAATTGTTGATGGATTAAACAAAGTAAAACTATTTAAGAGGTGAAATTAATGAAAAAATTCTTTTCAGTCCTTGTTTTTCTAGTTATAGCAGCAGGTGGTGGTTACTTTATTTACAATGAATATATGCAAACAAAAGCACCAGATGTAGTTGCGACAGATACAGGAAAAATAAAAGTAAATGAGTTGGACTCAGCAGAGTACGCTAAAATTGATAAAGAAACAAAAAAATTGGCTGAAGAATATAAGTATGTTGAAACCTTTGAGTCTTTTGACGAGTTAGAAGGTTTTCAAAAGGATGAAACCTATCAAATTGACAAATATCCAGATAAAACATTGTACTTAGTAACTGCATCTAAGCAAAAAGATGGTAGTGTTGTCGGTGTTTTCACTGATAAGAACTAGAGGTAAGGCAAGTGTCTTAACCTCTTTTTTCATGTTTTTTTTAATTGTTTGACAACTGTGATAAAATAGAAAAGAACAACACTTAAGGAGCGAACTGATGGAATTAATAACTTATACAATAAAAGAAAAAAAAGGAAGATTAGATAAGGTTTTAACAGAAGCTTTTTCAGAATTTTCAAGATCTCAAATTCAAGCTTGGTTAAAAGATGACCGAGTGACAGTCAACGGAGAGGTCACAAGAGCAAACTACAAGGTGAAAGAAAATGACTATATTGAAATTGATAGACCCGAGCCGCAAGTAATTAAAGCAGTAGCACAAGACATACCTTTAGATATTGTTTTTGAAGATGATGATGTTATGATTATCAATAAACCACAAGGAATGGTAGTTCATCCCTCAGCAGGACATCCAGACGGCACTCTTGTTAATGCGCTAATGTTTCATAGTCACTCTTTATCAACTATTAATGATGTTATCAGACCAGGAATTGTCCACCGAATTGATAAAGACACATCAGGTCTTTTAATGGTTGCTAAAAATGATGAAGCTCATCTTTACTTGGCTGAACAATTAAAAGAAAGAAAAGCTTTACGAAAATATATCGCTTTAGTACATGGCGATATTCCTCATGAAAAAGGTGTGATTAATGCACCAATTGGAAGAAGTAAAGATAATCGTCAAAAGCAAGCAATTGTAAAAGACGGTAAACCGGCCATCACTAATTTTGAAGTAATTGAACGTTTTGGTGATTTCACATTAGTGGAGTGTCAACTTGAAACTGGACGTACACATCAAATTCGTGTTCATATGAATTATATTGAATTCCCAATTGCAGGAGATCCTTTATATGGACCTAAGAAATCACTTAAAGGAAATGGTCAATTTTTACATGCTAAAACATTAGGTTTTGAACATCCTAAAACACATGAATTAATGACTTTTACTAGTGAGCTGCCAGAAATTTTCCAAGAAACGTTAAAAGAATTACGAAAAAATGTTGCAAATTAATCCTTATTAAGGTAGTATTATTTGTAGAAAATAAATAGAAGTCCTTTAAGAATAGTCCAGAGAGGCTAAGAAGGGAAATTAACTTATTTTAGGATATATAATATCCTGACATAGGCTAATTATTTTGATGTAATCAAATTCCCTCTTATCCTTTTAAGGATAGGAGTTTTTTTATTGGATTTTTTAGGAGGAAGTCAAATGTCTGAAAAGGAAATTATCGATAAAATGACAATGAGTAGAGCTTTAACAAGAATTACTTATGAGATAATTGAGCGTCATAAAGGAATTGATGATATTGTTCTAATAGGTATTAAAACACGAGGCATTTACTTAGCAAAAAGAATTTCAGAAAGATTAAAACAACTAGAAGGTAAAGAAATTCCTGTTGGGGAATTAGATATTACTTTATACCGAGATGATAAACATGAAGCAAAACATGATGACCCAACAATCAATGGAACAAATGTTTCATTTCCTATAGAAAATAAAGAAGTTATTTTAGTGGATGATGTCATTTTTACTGGAAGAACCATACGCGCGGCTTTAGATGCTATTATGGATATTGGTAGACCTGATAAAATATCATTAGCCGTTTTAGTAGATCGTGGACATAGAGAACTTCCAATTAGAGCTGATTATGTTGGGAAAAATATTCCAACATCAAAATCTGAACAAATTATTGTCGCTGTCGAAGAAGTTGATGGAAACGATGGTATTTTAATAAAAAAAGAAAATTAAATAAGCTTTTTAATCGAGTACAGAGAGACTGGGAAAAGCGACTTAGACATTAAGAAAGAGGGGTATTGTATTCTGAATTTCTTGTCTATTTTCGTACGCCTCGTTTCTATATATTAGATACGAGGATTTTTTATTATAAAGGAGAGAAAAAATGAGTAAAGAATTTAGAAATCCAGACGCAGTGTTGGATATTAAAGATAAACCGCAAGGAATTAAATGGTTAGGGTTAAGCTTACAACACTTGTTCACGATGTTTGGTGCGACAGTTTTAGTTCCCATATTAGTTGGCATTAACCCTGGTATAGCACTTTTCAGTTCAGGGCTTGGAACACTTGTTTATTTATTTGTAACAAAAGGAAAAATACCTGCTTATCTAGGAAGCAGTTTTGCATTTATTGCGGCAATGCAAATGTTAATGAAAGATGCAGGATACCCGGCAATTGCATTAGGAGCCGTAACAACAGGGATGGTTTATGTGATTGTTTCAATCATAGTGAAAAAAGTAGGCTCTGCTTGGTTAGATAGACTGTTACCCCCCATAGTGGTTGGGCCTGTTGTTATGGTAATTGGTTTAGGTCTTGCCGCAAATGCAGCCAACCAAGCAATGTTTCAACAATTACCAAATGGTGAACAGTTATACAACGTGAAATACATAGCAGTAGCTTTGTTGACATTGATGTTAACAATAATGTTTAACATGTATTTGAAAGGTTTTCTAGGATTAATTCCGATACTTTTGGGCATTGTTTGTGGATATGTTCTAGCGCTGATTTTTGGAATTGTTGATGTAGCTCCTATAAGAGAAGCGGCCTGGTTTGCGGTACCAAATTTTCAAGTTCCATTTGTGACATACTCGCCTAAACTCTATATAACAGCAATTGTCACTATGGCACCGATTGCTTTTGTAACGATGACTGAGCACATTGGTCACTTGATGGTGTTGAATAAATTAACTAAACGTAATTTTTATGAAGATCCAGGATTGAACAAGACGTTAATGGGAGATGGTTTAGCACAAATAGTTGCTGGTCTAGTCGGAGGACCTCCAGTAACAAGTTACGGGGAAAATATAGGCGTTCTTGCAATTACTCGCGTTCATAGTGTGTTTGTTATTGGTGGTGCAGCAGTTCTAGCAATGGTATTAGGGTTTGTTGGGAAATTAACAGCAATTATCCAAAGTATTCCAGGGCCAGTTATTGCAGGGATTAGCTTTATCTTATTCGGAGTAATAGCGTCAAGTGGATTGAAGATTTTAATTGACAACAACATTGATTTTAATAAAAAACGTAATTTGTTGATTGCTTCAGTTATCTTAGTTGTGGGAATTGGCGGACTGACTTTTCAAGCAGGTCCAGTTGCTGTATCTGGAATGGCACTAGCAACACTCTTTGGTATTATACTAAATGTTGTTTTACCAGAGAATGCTAAAAGTGAAATGGAGTAGCTAAAACAAATTTCGAGGAGGAACATCATGATAATTACATCTGAAAGAATTAGTTTGAAACACCTTTTAACAGCTGAGTCTTTAAATGACCAAGAAGTGATGGCCTTAATAAAAAGAGCGCAACAATTAAAAAAAGGAGAGTCACCTGAGCTAAAAAAAAAACAATACTTTGTTGCTAACTTATTTTTTGAAAATAGTACGAGAACACATAAAAGTTTTGAAATTGCTGAAAAAAAACTAGGTATTGATGTGATTGAATTTGATGCTAAAGCAAGCTCTGTTTCTAAAGGTGAGTCCCTTTATGACACTGTACTAACAATGGCTGCAATTGGTGTTCATGCATGTGTGATACGGCATACCGAAGAAGAATATTATAATCAGTTGATTCAAAGTAAGACAATTACAACATCAATAATAAATAGTGGAGACGGGAGCGGCAATCATCCAACGCAATGCCTTCTTGACTTACTAACAATTTATGAAGAATTTGGTACATTTGAAAATTTAAATATTGCTATTTGTGGCGATTTAACTCATTCAAGAGTGGCAAACTCTAATATGAAAATGTTAAGACGCTTAGGCGCTAATCTTTATTTTTGTGGACCTGATGAATGGTATAACCAAAAGTACGAAGCCTATGGAGAATTCTTACCAATAGATACAATTGTTTCAAAAGTAGATGTGATGATGATGCTAAGAGTACAACATGAAAGACACGCTGGAGAAGAATTATTTTCTAAAGAAAAATATCATGATGAATACGGATTGACAAATGAGAGAGCTGAAACGATGGCACCTCGTAGTATAATTATGCATCCTGCTCCAGTTAATCGGGATGTTGAATTATCAAGTGATTTAGTCGAATCATATCAATCAAGAATTACTGAGCAAATGACAAATGGTGTTTTTATGAGAATGGCGATTTTAGAAGCAATATTACATGGAAAAGCATAGGAGGATTTGATGAAAACATTAATTAAAAATGGCTACATAGTTGAAGATAATAATGAATTGAACCAAGTTGATATTTGGATAGAAGATAAAAAAGTGAAAGCAAAAGGACTATTTGAAAATGAGATAATTAATTTTGATACAGTGATAGATGCTAAGGGTGGTTTAATAACACCTGGTTTGGTTGATGTTCACGTGCACTTTAGAGAACCTGGATTCGAGTATAAAGAAACAATTGAAACAGGGAGTCACTCAGCGGCAAAAGGAGGATTTACTACAGTGTGCGCAATGCCAAACTTAAATCCTGTTCCTGATACAAAAGAAAAAATGGCAATGGTTAATCAACTTATAAAAAAAGATAGTGTTGTAAAAATTAAACAATATGCGCCTATTACTAAAGAGTTAAAAAGTGATGAATTGGTGGATTTTAAAGCGTTAAAGAAAGAAAATGCTTTTGCTTTTACAAATGACGGAGTGGGTGTGCAAACTGCGAGTGTGATGTATCTCGCAATGAAAGAAGCAGCAAAGTTAAAAATGGCAATTGTTGCTCATACAGAGGACGAGTCCTTACTTTTTGGTGGGGTAATGCATCAAGGTAAAACAGCAGAAAAACTGGGTTTACCGGGTATAATGAGTGCCGCAGAATCCTCTCAAATTGCTAGAGATGTTCTTTTAGCTAAGGAGACAGGTGCTCACTATCACGTTTGTCATGTGTCAACAAAAGAAAGTGTAGAAGTTATTAGACAAGCAAAAAAACAAGGGATTCACGTGACTTGCGAAGTTTGCCCTCATCATCTGATCTTAAATGATGGAGATATTACAAAAGATCACGGCTCCTTCAAAATGAATCCACCACTTAGAGGAACTGAAGATCAACAAGCTTTAATTAATGGCTTGCTAGATGGCACGATAGATTGTATTGCCACAGATCATGCACCACACAGTCATGAAGAAAAAAATCAAAGTATGTTACATTCGCCTTTTGGGATTATAGGAAGTGAAACAGCTTTCCAATTGATGTATACACATTTTGTTAAGACGAAACGTTTTACTTTAAAACAAGTAGTCGATTGGATGACCAAGGCACCGTCTGAGATATTTAGTTTGAAAACAGGAACGCTGAATATTGGTAGTTACGCGGACATAGCGATTTTTGATATTGAAAACGAGATAACAATTAAGGATAGTTTTGCTTCAAAATCAAGTAACACGCCTTTTATAGGAGAAAGAGTTATAGGAGAAACATTGTATACGTTCGTTGATGGGGAAATAGTTTGGCATAAGGGAGAGTAAAGAATGAAACGATTACTGATTTTAGAAGATGGTACTTATTTTGAAGGAGAAAGTTTTGGAGCACCACATATCGGAACAGGTGAAGTTGTTTTTACAACAGGGATGAGTGGTTATCAAGAAGTTTTAACAGATCCAAGCTTTAAAGGGCAAATGATTTTATTTACATATCCAACGATTGGAAATTATGGTATTAATCGAGATGATTTTGAATCAATGGAACCATCTTGTAGTGGAGTAATTGTTAAAGATTATGCAAGAGTTGCATCTAACTGGCGAAGTCAAATGACGTTAGATGAGTTTCTAAAAAATAAAAAGATTCCAGGAATTTCAGGCATTGATACTCGAGCTCTTACAAGGAAAATTAGGGAGAGTGGAACAATTAAAGGAAGCATAACCAATGTTGTTGAAGATTTAGAGCATGAATATGATCAATTACGTGCAATTGTTCTACCAAAAAATCAAGTACAGAGAGTTTCAACAACTCGTGCATTTAATGTGCCAGGCACAGGTAAAAGCGTAGTAGTAGTTGATTTTGGCATGAAACAAAGTATTTTAAGAGAACTAGTTTCAAGAAAATGTAGTGTGACAGTTGTTCCCTATAATTATACGTCAGATCAAATACTAGCCTTAGCGCCTGATGGTGTCTTGTTATCAAACGGACCTGGAGACCCCAAAGACGTTCAGGGAGCAACAAGAATGATTCGTGAATTACAAGGTAAGCTACCAATTTTTGGTATTTGTTTAGGGCATCAACTGTTGAGCTTAGCTAATGGAGCAGATACCTTTAAATTAAAATACGGACATAGAGGAAGCAATCATCCGGTCAAAGAAATTGCCTCAAATAATATTTATTTTACTTCTCAAAATCATGGATATGCCGTATCACGAGATAGTATAGATACAACAGAATTAATGATGACTCATATTGAAATAAACGATGAAACAGTTGAGGGAATTAAACATAAAAAGTATCCATCTTTTTCAGTTCAATTTCATCCAGATGCTGCACCAGGGCCACATGATGCGGTGTCTTTGTTTGATGAGTTTATTGAGTTAATGGATAATTGGGGGAGAAAAAATGCCGAAAAGAACAGATATTAATAAAATACTAGTTATTGGTTCAGGGCCAATTATCATTGGTCAGGCTGCAGAGTTTGACTATGCTGGAACTCAGGCGTGCCTTGCTTTAAAAGAAGAAGGATACGAGGTTATTCTGATAAATTCCAATCCAGCAACGATTATGACAGACAAAGAAATTGCTGATAAAGTTTATATTGAACCAATCACATTAGAATTTGTTTCTAAGATATTAAGAAAAGAACGTCCAGATGCTATTTTACCTACATTAGGTGGTCAAACAGGATTAAATATGGCGATGGCATTATCTAAAAGCGGTATTTTAGAGGAACTAAAGGTTGAACTTTTAGGAACTAAACTTGATGCAATCGATAAAGCAGAAGATAGAGATTTGTTTAAACAATTGATGGAAGAGTTGGGAGAACCGATACCAGAGAGTGTGATTGTTAACAATGTGAATGAAGCGATAGCTTTTGCTAATGAAATTGGTTATCCATTGATTGTTCGTCCTGCTTTTACACTTGGAGGAACTGGAGGAGGCATGTGTGAGGATGAAGCAACGTTAATTGAAATAACAAAAAACGGCTTGCACTTATCTCCTGCAACTCAGTGCTTAATTGAAAAAAGCATTGCAGGGTTTAAAGAAATTGAATTTGAAGTAATGAGAGATTCTCAAGACAATGCAATTGTTGTTTGCCATATGGAAAATTTTGATCCAGTAGGTATTCATACAGGAGACTCAATTGTATTTGCACCATGTCAAACACTCTCAGATGTTGAAATTCAGCTTCTTAGAGATGCGTCATTAAAAATAATTAAGGCGCTAAAAATTGAGGGAGGATGTAATGTACAATTAGCCCTTGATCCGATGAGCTTTAAGTATTACGTTATTGAAGTTAACCCAAGAGTCAGTCGCTCATCCGCACTTGCTAGTAAGGCGACAGGTTTTCCTATTGCAAAACTCGCTGCAAAAATAGCTGTTGGTTTAACGCTTGATGAAGTGAAAAATCCCGTTACAAAAAACACGTATTCAATGTTTGAACCAACATTAGATTATGTGGTAACAAAAATTCCAAGATGGGCATTTGATAAATTTGAAAAAGGAAATCGACTATTAAGTACGCAGATGAAAGCAACAGGAGAGGTTATGTCACTTGGTAGAACAATTGAGGAATCTCTTTTAAAAGCTGTCCGTTCTCTAGAAATTGGTGCGTTTCATATAGAGTTAGAAGAGTTAAGTCATCTAAGTGATGATGACATTATGTATGGCATGACTCATGCACAAGACGACCGGTTATTTTATGTTTCAGAAGCTATCAGACGACACTTTTCGATTTACGATATTGCTCAGTTTACAAAAATTGATGTTTTCTTTTTAGATAAAATATTACATGTTATTGAAATTGAAGAGGAGTTGAAAGAACATACTTGGAGTTTTGATACATTAAAAAAAGCCAAATCTTATGGTATTTCCGATCAATTCATTGCTAAAAGTTGGAAAGTCACCGAACAAGAAATTTACAATAAAAGAAAAGAATTACAACTTTTTCCTGTGTATAAAATGGTTGACACGTGTGCAGCAGAATTTGAATCTAAAACACCGTATTTCTATGGTACTTACGAAATAGAAAATGAAAGTATTAAAACTGAGAAAGAGTCTATCCTTGTATTAGGATCTGGACCGATTAGAATTGGTCAAGGCGTTGAGTTTGATTATGCAACGGTTCATTCAGTAAGAGCAATTCAAGAGGCAGGTTTTGAAGCGATTATTATGAATAGTAATCCAGAAACAGTATCAACGGACTTTTCAATTTCAGATAAACTATATTTTGAACCTCTAACATTAGAAGACGCTATGCACGTGATTGAGTTGGAACAACCTAAAGGGGTTATCGTCCAGTTTGGCGGGCAAACAGCAATAAACTTAGCAGAAGGATTATCACGACGCGGAGTAACTATCATTGGGACAACCATTGAAGATTTGGATAGAGCTGAAAATCGCGATAAATTTGAGCAAGCCTTGAAGGAATTAAATATTTCTCAACCAAAGGGCGCAACGGCAACTAATACAATAGAGGCTATCAAAATAGCTGAATCGATTAATTATCCAGTACTTGTTCGACCAAGTTATGTTTTAGGCGGTCGTGCTATGGAAATTGTTTGGAGCACCGAAGACTTGAAGCGTTATATGAAAGAAGCGGTAAAGGCATCCCCAGAGCATCCTGTTTTAATTGATCGATATCTGGTTGGTACTGAATGCGAAGTAGACGCCATTTGTGACGGAGAAAGTGTTCTTATTCCAGGTATCATGGAGCACATTGAGCGGGCTGGTGTACATTCAGGCGATTCGATGGCTGTCTATCCTCCTCAAAATCTTTCGGAAGTCGTGATTGATAAAATAATTGATTATACTAAAAAATTAGCTCTAGGCTTGAATTGTAAAGGAATGATGAATGTTCAATTTATTGCTCAAGATGAGGAAGTTTACGTGATAGAAGTTAATCCAAGAGCAAGTAGAACAGCGCCTTTCTTGAGTAAAGTAACAGGTATTCCAATGGCGCAAGTGGCTACTAAATGTATATTAGGTCAACGTTTAAATGAATTAGGATATGGTGATGGATTGTACCAAGAATCAGGTTATGTTCATATTAAAGCACCTGTGTTCTCATTTGCAAAACTACATGATGTAGATACTCAACTTGGACCTGAAATGAAATCAACAGGTGAAGTTATGGGGACAGATGTTACGCTTGAAAAAGCACTATACAAAGCTTTTGAAGCTAGTGGCATGCATTTACCTGACTATGGTTCTGTGTTATTTACAGTAGCAGATGAAACAAAAGATGAAGCCTTAGCTTTAGCTAAACGATTTAGCGATATTGGTTATGGATTAATTGCGACAGAAGGAACAGGAGAATTTTTGAAGAATAATAATTTAGAAGTTAAAATTGTGTCAAAAATAAATTCTGAAGAAAACTTAGATGTTTTGGATACTATTCGTTTAGGCCATACGCAGCTTGTTATTAATACAACAGGAAATGATAATAAACATGAGTCAGATGGGTTTAAAATTAGAAGAGTTTCAGTTGAAAATGGTGTGCCATTAATGACATCTCTTGATACAGCTGATGCAATTTTGAAAGTATTGGAAGATCGGAGTTTTTCAGCTATCGCATTATAAACAACAAAAGGAGAGGGAATATGAAACAAGAAATGATGCTTATTAAGAATCAACGTGAAATTTCAAAAAATATATTCGAATTAACTTTACAAGGTGAATTGGTGCAAGAGATGAATCAGCCTGGTCAATTTATTCATATTCGTGTTCCTCGTTCTGATTTATTGTTAAGAAGACCTATTAGTTTGGCGAGCATTTCTAAAACAGAAAAAATATGTAAAGTTATTTACAGAACTGAAGGAGACGGAACGAAATCTTTAAGCCAATTGAAGGTCGATGACAGAGTTGACGTTTTAGGACCACTAGGCAATGGATTTAAAATTGATTTTATTAAAGAAAATGATGTCGTATTTATTGTTGGTGGTGGGATTGGTGTCCCACCTCTTTATGAATTATGTAAACAGTTAGCTAAAAAGAACGCTAAATTAATAATTTTAAATGGTTTTTCTGATAAAAAAACTATTTTTTATGAGAAAGAATTTTCAGATTTGGGTGTATTGATGTTAGCAACTGATGATGGCTCGTATGCTCAAAAAGGGCATGTGGGACATTTAATAGAGAAGGCATTAAAAGTACATCCTGAACCAGCTGCCATTTATTCTTGTGGACCTAAAGCACTTCTTCGTACAGTAGAGAAACAGTTTGAAGGACATCCTCATGTATATTTATCTATGGAAGAAAGAATGGCGTGTGGAATTGGAGCTTGCTATGCATGTGTCTGTCAATCTAAAAGGGACGAATCGGTTAATTTGAAAGTTTGCGATGAAGGTCCAGTATTCCAATCAGGAGAGGTGGTTATATGAGCAGATTAAGCGTCAAATTACCAGGTTTAGAGTTGAAAAATCCAATTATGCCTGCAAGTGGTTGTTTTGGATTTGGAGATGAGTTTAGCCAATATTATGATTTGAGTTTGTTAGGATCAATCATGGTTAAAGCAACAACTCTAGAAAAAAGATACGGAAATCCAGCACCACGCGTTGCGGAAACGCCAAGTGGAATGTTAAATGCAATTGGTTTGCAAAATCCTGGCTTAGAAACAATTATGACTAATCAACTACCTTCACTTGAAAAATATGATTTACCTATTATTGCTAATGTGGCGGGTTCTTCTGAGGAAGAATATGTTGCGGTATGCGCCAAAATTGGAGATGCTCCTAATGTTAAAGCAATTGAGCTAAATATTTCTTGTCCTAACGTAAAAGAGGGCGGTATTGCTTTTGGGACAAGTGCTGAGGTTGCTGCAAGTTTAACAAGAGCAGTAAAAAAAGTTGCAAAAGTTCCCGTGTATGTTAAATTGTCACCCAATGTTACTAACATTGTCCCAATTGCTAAAGCAGTTGAAGAAGCTGGAGCAGATGGTATTACGATGATTAACACGCTTCTTGGTATGCGAATTGACTTAAAAACAAGACAACCTATCTTGGCTAATGGTACTGGTGGCCTTTCAGGTCCAGGAATAAAACCAGTAGCTATTCGTATGATTCATGAAGTTACTCAGGCAGTTGATATTCCCGTTATTGGTATGGGTGGTGTAACTACTGTGGATGATGTAATTGAAATGTTTTTAGCAGGAGCAAGTGCTGTTGCTGTAGGAACAATGAATTTTACAGATCCATTTATTTGCCCTAAATTGATCGATGCTTTACCTGAAAAAATGGATGAGCTTGGAATTAGTAGTATTGAGGAACTTATCAAAGAAGTAAAGGAGAATCGTTAATGAATCGACCAATTATTGCTTTGGATTTCCCGAGTAAATTAGAAGTGACCAATTTTTTAGGTCTCTTTCCTAAAAATGAATCCCTTTTTCTTAAAGTAGGTATGGAACTATTCTATAAAGAAGGACCTAGTATTGTAGAGGAATTAATTGCTTCTGGTCATGATATCTTCCTAGATTTAAAACTACATGATATTCCAAATACGGTTTACTCTGCAATGAGGAATATTGCAGAATTGGGAGTAAAAGTAACAAATGTCCATGCTGCAGGTGGAAAAGAAATGATGAAAGCAGCTTTTGAAGGGCTAGCTGATGGAACTAAAGAGGGGCATTCTATTCCAGAGTTGATTGCAGTAACACAATTAACATCAACAAGTGAAAGACAAATGAATGAGGACCAGTTAATTTCAGTAAGTTTAAAAGAAAGTGTAGCTCATTATGCCAAAATTACAGAAGAAGCAGGTCTTGATGGTGTTGTTTGTTCTGCTCAAGAAGTAGCGCTTATTAAAGAAGCGACAAATCAGTCATTTGTTTGTTTGACACCTGGAATCAGATTAAAAGATGGTGAAGTTGGAGATCAAAAAAGAGTAATGACTCCTGAAGAAGCAAGAAAAATAGGTTCTACGTATATTGTGGTTGGACGTCCAATTACTAAATCAAACTCGCCTTATCAAAGTTACTTAGAAATCAAAAAAGAATGGTTAGGGGAAGATTAAATGAAAGAAATTGCAGAGCAACTATTAGAAATAAAGGCTGTGACACTGAGACCTAATGACCCGTTCACATGGGCAAGTGGTATAAAAAGCCCGATTTATTGCGATAATCGATTAACCATGAGTTTTCCAAAGGTTAGAAAAAAAATCACTAAAGCTCTGGCAACAAAAATTAGAGAAACTTATCCTGAAGTGGAAGTTATCGCAGGTACAGCAACAGCCGGTATTCCTCACGCTGCCTGGGTTGCTGAAGAGCTAAATCTACCCATGGTATATATTCGAGGAAAAGCGAAAGATCACGGTAAGAAAAATCAAATTGAAGGTCAAATTAGTTTGAATCAAAAAATGGTAGTTATTGAAGATTTGATTTCAACAGGTGGTAGTGCAATTGACGCGTGTGTCGCTGCAACAAAAGAGGGAGCGAACATTTTAGGTGTGGCAGCAATATTTACTTATGAGTTACCTAAAGGAATAGATAATTTTAAAAATGCTAATCTTTCTTTTTTAACATTAACTAATTACAGTGAGTTAATAGAAGTAGCAGTTAATAAATCGTTTATTTCAAAGTCAGATGTAACATTATTAAATAGATGGAAAATAAATCCAGAAGACTGGCAAAATTAAATAACTTGATAGAAAAGATTGAAGTGTAAAAAACTTTAATCTTTTCTTGTTTTTCAACTAGTAAATAAGGTGATTTGATTTATAATGGAATGAGATAACAAAAAGAGAGGGTTGAGTAAATGAATAAAAGGGTTATGGTGACAGTTTTAAGTGGTATGGGGATATTACTGGGAAGTGCTTCACTCGGTGTTTTTAGTACATATGCAACTGAAACAAAAACATCTGATAGCACATTTAATTCAAGTGTAGTAGTTGAAAAGAGTACTTCAAGTGAATTAATCACAGAATCATCTCAAACTCAAAAGACGGAAACAAAAGAAAGTTCATCAGAAAAAACTGAAAAATCCATTGAAAGAATATCAACTAAGGAAACATTAGAAAGTAAACGCTACGTTTCTTTTAAAGATGAAAATGTTAAAGTTTTTAAAACGGTTGAGTTAAAAGAAATGGTTCCCCTTAACGAGTTGAAAGAGGTTGTAATCGAAACTCTTGAGAAGACAATCATTAATGAAAAAAACTATTATTTTTTAACAAATAGTCAAGGAAAAGAATTAGGACTTGTTGAAGAATCGCAAATTAATTTACATGAAAATATCTACACTGAAAAAACAGAATTAAATAAATATGTTAGTTTAAAAGGTGAAAAGACAGCTGTTTACAAAGAATTAGATTTAGGATTAACTGAAGCAAATGATTTTGTACTAGGTCAAACTTTTTTAGCGAAAGAGCAATTTAAACATCTTAATGGGAAAATATATTACTCATTAATTAATTCAAAGGAAGAATTAGTTGGTTATGTTGAAAGTGAAAATGTAACAATTGCTGAAACCAAAGGTGGCGTGTATCAAAGTTTCGGTAAGTATGTTACTGTTACCAATTCTACAAGCTCTACTTATTCTAATTTTGATGAACAAATTCGTCAATCAACGAGCAAGCTGGAAAAAGAAACCTTCCAAGCAAGAGGGAAATATCATCACTTTGATGGTAGTTTGTACTACTCGATATTTGATAAGAACAACAAATGGCAAGGATATATTCAAGAAAAAGATGTGGCAGTAGCTGATGGTAAACAGGGCGTTTATCAAAACTTCAATAAGCATGTAATTGTTAAAAGTAAAAACTATTCTATTTGGCAAAATTTTAGTTGGAAGAAGAAATATGATAGTAGTAAATTTTATCAACGTACCTTTTTAGTTAAAGGAGAATATCACCATTTTAATGGAGATATTTATTATTCATTGTATGATAGTAACGGTACTTGGTATGGATACATTAACAAGAATGGAACAACTTCAACAAATGAAGAACAGGGAATGTATGTTTCTTATGGCAAATATGTCACAATAAAAAATAGTAACGGTAACTCGTGGAGTAATTTTAAATGGAATAAACGTCAGGAATTAAAAAATTTATCTGGACAAACATTTTTAGCAAAAGGTATTTATTACCATGTCAATGGCGATGACTATGTTTCGATTTATGATAGAAATAATAAGTGGTATGGTTATGTTAATAAAAAATTTGTAACAGTAGCTGACGGTAGACAGGGTGGTTATCAAAATTTAAGTAAATACGTTACGATTACTAAAAGCAATTATAGTCTTTGGCGAAATTTTTCTTGGAAAGAATTAGGTCGTAGTCAAAGTGTGTATCACCAAACATTTTTAGCAAAAGGCAAATATCAACACTTTAATGGTGATACTTACTATTCATTATATGACAATAAAGGGAAATGGTACGGCTATATTAATGCTACAGGAACCACAGTAGCTGATGGTGCTCAAGGCATTTATCAAGGATATGGTAAGAAGGTTACAGTTACAAAGAGAAATTATACAATGTGGTCCAGTTTTTCATGGCAAAAAAGACATAATACATCATCATTTATGAACCAACAATTTACAGCACGAGGCAAATATCGTCATTTTAATGGCTCAACTTATTTAACTCTTTATGACAATAAAGGTAAGTGGTATGGTTATTTAAATGAAGATGCTGTTTCAATTGATGCTGAAAAATTAGCAAGAGTTCAACGATTATTAGATTCTAAATATCGCTCACCTAATTTTGGAATTTATGTAACAAGTTTAGCAGATGGTTCAGTTGCATCCGTGAATGGTACTAAGACTTTTACAGCAGCAAGTACTGGAAAATTACCTGCTATGTATTACACTCAAAAAATGATTAATCAAAAACAAAAGGATCCAAATAAATTGTATCAATATAAAGATGCGATTAATCAAATGCCAATATATTCTTATATGCGTGGTGGCGCTGGTATCTTACAAGGAAAACCTTATGGAAGTTATTATTCTCTAGATACAATGTTAAATTGGACAGCGAAGTATTCTGATAATCAAGGGGCAAATTTCTTAGGTTATTATGGTGCTAATCAATATGAACAAAAAATGAGAAACGAAATATCTCAAATTATTGGACGAACATGGGTATCACCTTTCCAAGTATCAGCTAAAGAAAATGCACTTTTAATTAGTGCAATGTACCGACAAGGTGGACAAGTAATGAGCTATATGCAAAACACAGTATTTGATAATCAACGAATTCCTAAATATTTACCAGTTAAAGTTGCACATAAAATTGGAGATGTGGGAAGTTACACACATGATATTGGTGTTGTTTATGCTAATAGTCCTTATGTTTTATCTGTGATGACACAAAACGGAACATCATACGAAACAATTTCAGTCTTATCAAAAGAAATTTACGACATTATGAAATAATAAAAAAACAACGATTTTTCAAATTTGAAAGATCGTTGTTTTTTATTTATCTAATTACTACAGCTCGTTTTTCGTTGGCAAAATATGAATACTGTAATGATTTTTCATTAATCCAATAACCGCCAAGTTTGTTAGGATCAGAAATATGATACTGATTTGTTTGACTATTGTACCCATCTAAAGTAACGACATGTGCATTTTCAAGTCCGATCCCCCAAGCATATCTGTAATATTCTGATTTTTGTTCAAAGTTTAAAGTAACATATAGGACTATTGGGTTACCGTTAGTCAGTTCTTTACTAAGTTGTGTTAGTGACGAACCAGAAATATCGTGAGCATTTCCTTTAGAATACTGATTAGCCCATTTTGTTAATGGTTTAGGGAAAATTGAGTGATAAACACCGAATATATTTCCATATGGATCCCCAGAGAAACCGTTGTTAGGGTTATTGTTCTTAGAGCGTGGCATAACATCAATAAATGGGTGTAATGTATAATTTTTAGCGTAACCCTTCAAATGAAGTGCTTGAAGTAGACTAGCCGCTTCACATCCCATGTAAGCTTTTCTTCCATTCTTTTCTTCCATTTGATTATAAAAAGGAGCATTCAACATGACATAAGTTGAGTTACTTCCGTTAGCTTCCTTAACGCCAGTTCTATTTAGATAACCTTGCCACTTATTATTTTTATCATAAAGAGAGTAGTATGTTGAACCATTGAAATGTTCATATTTGTATTTAACAAGGTAAGGTTTGTTTATCATGTTAGTCGTTTTTCCACGAGTACTTGAAAAGTTAAAATTGTTCCAAGTGTCATAATTTTTACTGATTACACTAATATATTTATTTTGACGAATTGCAATTCCTGATCGTTCAGTTTCTTTTGTTGCACTTATATTTAAATAACCAAACCATGTGCCTTTGCTGTCATAAATAGAAAGATAGGTATCACCATTAAAATGTTTATAAATTCCTTTTGCTAGATACGTTTTTTCGTAAATATTTTTTGTTGAATTCTTCTTTTTCCAATTAAAATTTTGCCAAATTGAGTAATTTTGATTAGAAATAGAAACGTACTTGTTATAGTTTTGATAAATACCTTGACGACCATCAGATATATCAACTGCTGCTATGTTAACATAGCCATGCCATTTATTCTGATTGTCATATAATGAAACATAGTCATTACCATTCACATGATGGTAAACACCTTTAGCAAGAAACGTTTTAGTCGCTAATATCTTACCTTCTTCACGATACTTCCAATCAAAATTAGACCAAGTATTATAATTGGGATTTTTGAAAGTAACATATTTTCCAAAAGAATTGTATTTTCCCTGTGGTCCGTCAGTTAATGTTGTAGCATTTTTATTAACATAGCCATACCATTTATTATTTGTATCATAAAGTGAAAAATAAACATTACCGTTATGATGGTAATAAATTCCTTTTGCAATCATTGTTTTATTAACTATTTCATTTCCGTTTTGACGGAATTTCCAACCGAAATTAGACCAAGTATTGTAGTTTTTATTAGAAAAAGTGATGTATTTATTGTAATCATTATAAGATCCTTGAGAATTATCAGTTATTTTTACAGAATTTTGATTGATATAACCATACCAAATACCTTTGTTATCAAAGAGTGAAAGATAAATATTTCCATTAAAATGATGATATTTTCCTTTAGCAAAGAAAGTCTTATTAGCTAGAACATCTCCCGAAAATTTTGGTGTCCAATCAAAGTTCTGCCATGTCTGACTATTTGCTTCAGTAATGGTTGCATATTTGTCAAATGAATGATAAACACCACTTGAAGTTTCAGTTTCAGTTGCAGCATCTTCAAAAATATAACCTAGTTCTTTATTATCTTCATTAAAAATTTGATAAAGAAGCTTACCTGTGTGGTGTGTTATCACTTTTTTTGCTAAAACAGTTTGATTTAGTAAGTCGTTTGATGAAGCAATTATTTGTTCACCAGATTTATCGTAGATAGCTTGATCAGTTTTATTTAAAGAAAAATATTGTTGTATCTCTGAAAAATCTGTTTCTGGTTCACTTGAATCATTGTTGTCAACTGTTATCTTTTTGACATTATTACTTGTCGAACTAGTTGTTGGGGTAGTTCCTGTTGAACTAATCTCTATTGAATTAGATGTATCACTCACCAAATAATCAGTAGATTCACTAGTTGCAACAGAAGAATCTAAATTTTCTGTTGCAGAACTAATGGTAGGTATAGAAAAAAAACCAACAGATAATACTAATAAAACAAAACATTTATTTTTCATATTCATCCTCCTAAAATATTGCATACATTCCAATTATATCATTATTATTAGAAGTTTTGTTCAATAATTGTTATTTTATAATGTTTTGAAAAATAAAAAGAAAGAAAAATGAAATTAAAAGAAAATAACGAAGGAATTACAAACGTTCTTAAATGTAAATGTTAGAAGATACGTTATTTAGTACATTTCCATTGAAATTTAACTTAAATACTATTGTTATGTGCCTAAAAAATAACTCATGAATATACAAGGGATAAAAACGTGTTTTTTGATAAAAAAATTGAATATTAAATCACTAAATTGGTTCAAATGTGGTATTATATATGTATAAACAAGATTAAGGGAACGAAATATCTTTGTTTGTAGTTATGTGTTGGAAAGGGTGATAGTACAATTTATGAAAAGACAAGATTCAGAAATTTTTCACGAGCGTTCTTCTTGTAAAAAAAGCTTCGTGACAGGTGAAAACTTTAAGAGTCAAGACTGCTTAGGGGTTCATAAAATTGAAACAGATGAAAGAATAGAGTACGTTTTCCGCGTATGGGCACCAAATGCTTTAGAAGTATTTTTGGTGGGAGATTTTAATGAATGGGAAGACACACTTCCTATGTTATGTGATAAAGAAACTGGCATTTGGGAAATAACAACCAATTTACCAAATGAAATGGATTTATATAAATTCCATGTGACACAACAAAACGGAAGAAAAATAATGAAAATTGATCCGTTTTCAAAAATATTTGAAAAAAGGCCAGGAAATGCAAGTCGAGTTTATACTCAAGAAGAGAAGAAATGGAAAGATGGTTTGTATCGTGGTCGTAATAAACGAACCAACCATTTAAAACGTCCATTGAATATCTATGAAGTGCATACGAGTTCTTTTAAATATCATAAAAATGGAAACCCTTACACTTTTAAAGAGCTTACTGAAGAGTTAATTCCCTACTTACTAAAAATGAATTATACTCATGTTGAATTTATGCCTTTGATGGAACATCCACTAGATCAATCATGGGGTTATCAGCTCATTGGCTATTTTGCTTTATGTTCTTATTATGGGACACCAGAAGAATTTCAAGAGTTTGTAGAAGTGTGCCATTTAAATAATATTGGTGTTATTGTCGATTGGGTACCAGGGCATTTTTGTGTGAATGATGATGCGCTAGCTTATTATGATGGAACGCCACAATTTGAGTATGTGGACCCTCAACGGGCGGAAAATAGACGTTGGGGTTCAATTAATTTTGATTTAGGTAAACCTGAAGTACAGAGCTTTTTAATTTCAAGTATTCTTTATTGGGTAGAAACATTTCATATTGACGGAATTCGAGTTGATGCTGTATCAAGTATGATTTACCGAAATTATGATGATGGACCATTTACTTTAAATCATGAGGGTGGTTATACAAATTTAGAAGGCTATTATTTCTTACAAAAATTAAACGCTGTAATGAAAAATGAGCATCCTGAAGTAATGATGATTGCAGAAGAAAGTTCTTCGGAAACAAAAGTTACAGGAACGATTGAAGACTCCCTAGGATTTGACTACAAATGGAATATGGGCTGGATGAACGATATTCTACGATTCTATGAAATGGACCCATTGTTTAGAGGTGATAACTTCACATTAATGACATTTTCGTTTATGTATATGATGGAAGAACGATTTATTCTCCCGTTATCACATGACGAAGTGGTTCATGGTAAAAAAAGTTTAATGCATAAAATGTGGGGAGATCGGTACAAGCAGTTTGCTCAACTAAGAAATTTATACACTTATTTAATCACCCATCCAGGTAAAAAATTATTATTTATGGGTAGCGAGTGGGGACAATTTCTAGAATGGAAGTTTAATGAACAACTAGAGTGGGTTGACTTAGAAGATGACATGAATGAAAAGATGCAGCATTTTACCTCTGAGTTAAATAGATTTTACCGCGAATCGTCTTGTCTTTGGGAATTAGAAGAAACAAGAGAAACCATTGAAATCATTGACGCAGACAATCGAGATGAAACAGTACTTTCTTTTATTCGTCAAGGTAAGAAGAAAAAAGATTTTTATATTGTCGTTTTAAACATGACGCCAGTTGAAAGAAAAGACTTTCAAATAGGTGTTCCGTATGAAGGAATTTATGAAGAAGTATGGAATACTGAGATGGAAGAATTTGGTGGAACATGGGCAAAACACAACGAACCATGTGAAACAGAAAACAATGAATTTAAACAATTTGAACACTCTATCGAAACAACGGTTCCAGCCTTAGGTGCAATTATTTTGAAACCCGTTGATATTCGAATCAATCGCAAAAAATAGTGAGAACTTGAGAGGAGGATGATGAGGTTTTTAACTTCATCAGGTCAATATGAAAAAAGAAGTTTTAGCAATGATTTTAGCAGGCGGTAAAGGTTCTAGGTTAGGAAAGCTCACTCAAAGTATTGCCAAACCAGCTGTTCCATTTGGTGGCAGATACCGTATTATCGATTTCACTCTAAGTAATTGTATTAATTCAAATATTTCAAACGTAGGTGTCGTGACACAATATGAACCTTTGATCTTAAATTCCCATCTCGGAAATGGTGATAGTTGGGGATTAGATGGTATTAATTCAGATTTGACAGTTTTACAACCTTTCTCAGCAAATGATGGAAGTAAATGGTTTGAAGGAACAGCACATGCTATTTTCCAAAATATGGATTACATTGACAGAATGGACCCTGAATATGTTCTAGTACTTTCGGGTGATCATATTTACACAATGGACTATGAAAAAATGTTGGAAGCTCATAAAGAAAATAATGCTTCATTAACTGTATCGGTTATCGAAGTACCACTAAAAGAAGCTTCTCGTTTTGGGATTATGAATACTGACAAAAATAATCGAGTTATTGAGTTTGAAGAAAAACCAGAAAACCCTAAGAATAATTTAGCATCAATGGGAATTTACATTTTCAACTGGGCGTATTTAAGAGAATTCTTATTAACAACACATCAAAAAGATGGTGAAATGCTTGATTTTGGTAAACATATTATTCCTTCATATATTAATAGTGGAGAAAGAGTGTACGCTTATGGATTTGAAGGTTATTGGAAAGATGTAGGTACTGTTGAATCATTATGGGAAGCGAACATGGAATTCATTAGCCCAGACAACGAACTTAATATTCGTGATCGTAACTGGCGTATTACAACAAAACACCGTGTATCACCTCCTCAATTTTTAAATGAAGCAGCCACAGTTAGTGAATCACTAGTTGCTAGTGGAAGTTATGTGTCTGGAGATGTGGTTCATAGTATCATCTCAACGGATGCTCAAATTGGTGAAGGAGCTAAAATCACTGATAGTGTGATTATGCCAGGTGCAAGAGTGGGTAAAAATGCTGTTATCACAAAAGCAATTGTGGGTGAAAATGCAGTTGTTGGTGATAATGCGAGTATCGAGGGAGACGAAGAGGTTGCTGTTGTAGGCCATGCTGAAGTAATAGGAGTGTGTAATGATGAAGACTAATAAAACATGTGCGATTCTTGGAGATATTAATAAATTTGAAGGATTATTACCTTTAACATCTAGAAGACCTGTTTCTTTATTACCGTTTGATGGTATTTACCGAATGATTGATTTTAATTTATCAAATGTTATTGATGCAGATATTCATTCAATTTATATGATTTTCAATCAAGGAATGACCCAATCTGTTATTGATCATATTAGTAGTGGAAAAGAATGGAATTTAAGTAGTTTACCAAATCGTTATTTCATGCACTTTTTCCAAGGATTTGAAGCTGAAAAATCTGTTGATGAACATTATTACGATGCCATTATTGAATACGTTGAAAAATCAGATTCAGAATTTACAGTATTTATTGGAAATAAGATGCTTTGCAATCTTGATTTAGGTGAAGTGCTTAATATACATAAATTACACAGAGAAGACGTTACAGTTGTTTACAAAAAAATGCCAAAAGAACAAGTTGCTCAAGGGGATATTTTACTTGATGTTGCTGAAAATGGTAATGTGAAGGATTTAACTGTTTTTGATTCTTCTGCTAAAATAGATGATACAGAAAATTTATTCATGAATATTTTTATTGTAAAATCAGATTGGTTAGTTGAAGAGTTGAAACAAGGAAAAGCAATGGATGATGCCATTAGAATTGAAAATATTTTAAGAGACACAATGAAAACTAAAAAAACATGGGCTTTTGAATATACTGGTTATTTAAGTAATATCCATGATATTAAATCATACTATGATGCTAACATGGAAATGCTCGAATCAGGAAAATTCTTGTCACTGCTCCACTCTAGTAAGAAAATTTACATGAAAAATATTAACGGTGTGCCTACTTATTATTCGGCTAATAGTAAAGTAACGAATAGTCAACTTGCAGCAGGATGTTTAGTATATGGTAATGTTGATCGATCAATATTCTCTTCTAAATCAATTGTAAGAGAAAATGCAGTTGTGTCTAACTCTATTATTATGGCGAAATCTGAAATTAAGAGAGATGCTCGTGTTGAGTATGCTATTTTAGATAAAAATGTCGTTATAGAAGAGGGCGTTCGTGTTATCGGTACACCGGAAAATCCAATTGTGGTACAAAAAAATGTTCATGTAGTTGAAGATTTAATTCAAATGGAGGAATAATGAATGAAGGTTTTATTTTGTACATCTGAATGTAGTCCATTCTTTAAAACAGGTGGATTAGGTGACGTTGCTGGAGCTTTACCGAAAGAATTGAAAGAAAAAGGTATTGACGTTCGTGTTGTTTTACCTTTTTCATCTAAAATTTCAGAAGAGCTCAGAAATCAATGCGAAGACATTTATGAATTTACAGTAGGTGTTGGCTGGCGAAGACAATATTGCGGTGTTAAACTCTTACATCATAACTCAATTGATTATTATTTTATTGACAATGAGTACTATTTTAATCGTCCAAATATTTATGGTGATTTTGATGATGGAGAAAAATTCGCATTCTTCCAAATGGCTATTATAGAAATGCTGGAAAAAGTTGATTTTGTTCCAGATGTTATGCATCTTAATGATCATCATACAGCGATGATCCCGTTCCTTTTAAAAGAAAAATATAATTGGATTGAATCATATTCGCATATTAAAACGATTTTGACGATTCATAATTTAGAATTCCAAGGTGTTTATGGTAAAGAAATTCTACCAGAATTATTTGGTTTAGGTTATGATCGTTATGATGACGGGACAATACGTTTCCATGACGCTGTAAACTTTATGAAAGCAGGTATTTTGTACTCAGCAAAAGTTACCACAGTTAGTCCTAACTATGCTAATGAGATTCAAACGCCTGAATTTGGTTTTGGTTTAGATCCAATCCTAAGAATGGAATCTCATAAATTATGTGGTATTTTAAATGGAATAGATTATGAAGTGTTCAATCCTGAAACGGATCCAAAACTAAACCACCATTATAACAGTGACTCATTAGAAATAAAAAAATTAAACAAAGCTGACTTACAAGAACGAGTTGGTTTGCCTGTTCGTGATGATGTGCCGTTGATTGGTTTAGTGAGTCGTTTGACTTATCAAAAAGGCTTCCACATTTTATTAGCCGAGATGGAAAATTTATTACAATTTGATGTTCAAGTGGTATTACTTGGAACGGGAGATCCGATGTTTGAAAGTCAGTTTGAATATTTCGGCCATAAGTATCCTGAAAAAACGAGTATTAATATTTCCTTTGATGAAACGTTGGCTCAACAAATTTATGCAGGATCTGATGTGTTTTTAATGCCATCAGCAACTGAGCCATGTGGCCTATCACAAATGATGGCTATGAGATATGGTACATTACCAATCGTTCATGAAGTAGGCGGTTTAAAAGATAGCGTAATCCCATACAATCCTATTACAGGTGAAGGAACTGGTTTTGGCTTTAGTAATTTCGAATCTTACTTCTTGATGGAAGTAATCAAAAAAGCAATTTTCTTATACATTGATGATAAAGTTGCGTTTGAAAAATTAATGAAACAAGCAATGAATACAGATTTCAGTTGGAGTCATTCTTGTGAACAATATATAGCACTATACAATGAAGTGATTTAAAGAGTTGTTTGTGTATTTGAAAGGTAGAAAAGAATAAATATGACATTTACGAAGAAAAATTTTAAAGAAGAATTTGAAGAAAGATTGCAAGAGCGTTTTGCTCTTTCAATTAAAGATGCGTCTAACAAAGAATTATACGAGACATTAGGAAAGTTAGTGACATCTCACTATAGTCGCAACTGGAAACATACTAGACAAGATTATTTAGAGAATAAACAGAAGCAAGTTTATTATTTCTCTATCGAATTTTTGCCAGGTAGAATGCTTAAAAGTAACTTATTAAACTTAGGTATTTACGATACAGTTGAAGAAGGATTGAAGGAATTAGGTGTTAGTTTAGATGACTTAGCAAAAGAAGAACCGGATATGGCATTAGGTAACGGTGGATTAGGACGACTAGCTTCATGTTTCATGGATTCTTTAGCGTCAATTGGTATGCCTGGGAACGGAAATGGTATTCGCTATGAATATGGTTTATTTAAACAAAAATTTGTTGATGGCTATCAAGCTGAACTTCCAGATGAATGGTTAACTAGTAGAAATATTTGGGAGGTAAAACGTGAAAGTAAAGCTGTGGATGTTCATTTTGGCGGGAAAGTTTACTTGATTGAAACACCAACTGGACAACTAAAACCTATGTATAAAGGCGGTTACTCAATCAAAGCTATTCCTTATGACACTGGTATGACTGGTTTTGAAAATGATACTGTTAATACAATGCGTTTATGGAGTGCAGAGGTTACCGAAGCAGATAAAGCTAATTTCCAAAACTTTGAAGGTCGTCAAGAACTTGAAAATCTAACATCAGTTTTATATCCAGACGATTCTAATGAACACGGAAGACGTTTCAGATTATCTCAAGAGTATTTCTTTGTTTCAGCTGGGATGCAAAGTATCTTTAATTACTATAAAACACTAGATTTACCAATGACAGAAATGAATCAATATATTGCGATTCATATTAACGATACTCATCCAGCGATGTGTGTTGCTGAATTGATGCGTCTGTTTGTTGATGAAGAAGGTATGGCTTGGGAAAAAGCGTGGGATGTGACAACTAAAGTGATGAGTTACACTAACCACACAATTATGTCAGAAGCGCTTGAAAAATGGCAAACATCATTAATCAAAGAAGTTTGTCCGCGTATTTTCCAAATTATTGAAGAAATTGATCGTCGCTATGTTGAAGAGTGGCAAGGCGTATTTGATGATGATTTAATCAAACGAACTCGCATAATTTATCATGATCAAGTGCATATGGCCCATTTAGCGATTATTGGTTCTCACTCTATCAATGGTGTAGCAAAACTTCATTCTGATTTATTAAAATCTGTTGTTTTGAAGGATTTTTACACAATTTATCCAGAGCGATTCAATAATAAAACAAATGGAATTGCTCAAAGACGTTGGTCACAATTAAGTAATCCAGTATTGTCCAAAACGTTAGATAAATACATTGGTAAAACATGGCGCAAAGATACAGGTGATTTAAGATTACTTCTTAATCATGAAAACAATGATAAATTATTATCAGACCTTGCAAATGCCAAACATGAAAATAAAAAACGCTTAGCAGCCTATATTAAAGAACATAACAATGTTGAAGTTTCACCAGATGCTATTTTTGATATTCAAATCAAACGTCTCCATGCTTATAAACGTCAATTGATGAACTTGATGCATATTATTAAACTCTACCTAGATTTAAAAGAAAATCCAGATTTAGATATGACACCAAGAGTCTTTATCTTTGGAGCAAAAGCTGCGCCAAGCTATCATTTTGCTAAATCTGTCATTAAATTAATTAATGAAACAGCTAATTTAGTTAACAATGATAAAGATATCCAAGATAAATTAAAAGTTGTCTTTTTAGAAAACTATAATGTTAGTTTGGCTGAAATTATCATCCCTGCAGCTGATGTGAGTGAACAAATTTCACTTGCTTCAAAAGAAGCTTCAGGAACATCTAATATGAAATTTATGTTAAATGGTGCTATCACTTTAGCAACATTAGATGGCGCAAATATTGAAATTAGAGATACTGTTGGAGAAGATAATATTGCTATTTTTGGTTTAACTGAATCAGAAGTTTATCGTTATTACAACGAACAAAACTATAATTCATCTGATATCTATCAAAATAACCCAATTATTCATCGTGTGGTTAATGCATTTGTTGATGGAACAATTCCAAACTGCCAATTAGAAGGGCAAGAAATTTATGATTCATTAATTAAATACAATGATGAATTCTTTGTTTTAAGAGATTTCATTTCTTATTGCGACGCACAAGAATGGATCGATGCAAGCTACAAAGATAAGAAAAAATGGGGTAAAATGAGTTTAACTAATATTGCCCATGCAGGTCATTTTTCTTCAGATGATACCGTTAGAAAATATTCTGAAGATATTTGGCAAATCGAACCAATTCGCAAACATTAAAAGAGGTGAAATAGTTTTTGGATATTCAATATAATTCATGGTTAAAAAAATTCAAAATGCCCTTTGGTGCCATTAAGGACAAAGGGAAAGTTGAGTTTAATATAAACGTTGATTCCAATGAATACATTAAATCAGTATCCTTGGTAATGAAAAAACAAGGTGATTCAATTGAAATTAACGAATATACAATGAAACAAATTGAAGCCAACAAATACAATTACCACTACCAAGCAACTAAGGGTAGTGGTTTGTATTTGTATTGCTTCAAAATTACAGCAATTAATAATGAAGGTAATGAATTTATTCTTTATTATGGAAATAGTGACTATGGTGGTCAAGGTTATCAATATGTTAATGAGGCAAGTATCAAGTGGTATCAACTAACTTGTTATGAGACAAGAGATGCTGCGCCTGATTGGTATACAGAAGGAGTATTTTATCAAATTTTTCCAGATCGTTTCTTTAACGGAAATGAGAATAAAAGAATAAATAACCCTAAAAAAAATACTTTTCTTTATGGAACTGAAGAAGACGTACCAATGTACATCAAAGATAAAAAAGGTGACATTGAGAGATGGGATTTTTTCGGTGGGAATTTAAAAGGAATTAAAGAAAAAATACCTTATTTTAAAGAATTAGGGATTACTGCTCTTTACTTGAATCCAGTATTTGAAGCCAATAGTAATCATCGATATGATACAAATGACTATTTTAATATTGATCCTGTTCTTGGGACAAATGATGATTTTAAAGAATTGGTTGATACTCTTCATGAAAATAATATCCGAATCATCTTAGATGGTGTTTTTTCTCATGTTGGAAGAAATAGTCAATATTTTAATTATTCGGGAGTGTATGGAAAAAATGTCGGGGCCTATCAAAGCCCACATTCTAAGTACTATAATTGGTTTAAGTTTTTGAATTACCCTAATGAGTATGAATCATGGTGGGGAATTGCTGATTTACCAGAAATTAATAAGCACAATCGTTCATATCAAGAGTTTATCTATGGTAATGAAAGCAGTGTTTTAGGTTTTTGGGAAAAATATAACATTGATGGTTGGCGTCTTGATGTAGCTGATGAACTACCCAACTTCTTCTTAGAAGGAATTAGAAAAAAAATCAATCAAAAAGATAATCAAGTTTTGATTGGTGAAGTTTGGGAAGACGCTTCTAACAAAGTTGCTTACGGGGAGCGAAAAGAGTATGCTTCTCATCCGGTTTTACATAGCGTAATGAATTATCCCTTGAGAGAGCAAATTTTAGATTTGGTTAATCAAAGAAAGCCTATGATTGATGTTATCTCGGCAATGATGGAAATGAAGGAAAACTATCCGGATTATTTTTACTACAATTTATTTAATAATATCGGAACGCATGACACCGCTCGAGTTTTGAACGAATGCGAAGGCTCCTTCTTAAAAACTGCTCAAGCTTTCGCTATGCTGTTTATGATGCCAGGAGTTCCATGTGTATACTACGGAGATGAAGTTGGCTTAGAGGGCGAGAAAGACCCTGATAATCGACGATTCTATCCTTGGGGTAACCCAAATAAAGAGATGAAAAAAGTTTGTCAAAATTTATCAATGGTTAGAAGAAGTCATATTTCTTTATTAAAAGGAGACTCTCATATTTTATATAACCTAGATAAATCATTGTTTGCGATCCATAGATATTATGAAAATGAAGAGTGTATTGGTTTCTTTAATTTTACTAATATTGAAAGTGAAATTATTAATGAACATTGGCAATGTGATGAACTCGACCCTGTCGAAGCAACTGGAATTGTAAAACGTTTTGATATTCCTCGAATGAGCATTTCAAAACATCATTATCTATTTTTAGTAAAAGAAATAATTAATTAAGTTAGTTAGGAAGAGGAACCTGGGATAATCAGAGTTCTTCTTTTTTATTTTAATGACTATTAATTGACAGTTTTTTCTCAAAAAGATATGATGATTTTACAAATTTTTGATAGATATTAAGGAAAAGAGGGATTTTATGTTAGAATTTTATAAAAAAAGTTTAGATAAAATAGTAAATGTGTTTTTGTTTATTTTAGCAACATTAATAATAATCTACATGGCAAGAGATTTATTAGGAATCTTTCAACTTATTACTCTACCAAATGACCAACGTTCTTTAGAAGTTTTTTCTGGATACATCCTGGCCTTTTTCATGTTATTTGAGTTTATAGTGATGATTACAAAGTATATTGAGGATACACATAACATACCAATTAAGTATCTTGTTATCATAAGTATAACAGCCATATTAAGACAACTACTTGTTGTTCATGATGATGCTCTTCAAACATTGTTACTCACGCTAGCCATTCTTATTTTAATTATTGTCTTGTATATCATTGAATTAATTAAAAAGAAAGAAATTGATCGTAAGAATCAAGGTTAATATTTGACAACATAAAAATAAATGATATCATTGTTAGAAAATTAAGAGGTGATAAGTATGGGATTAAATGAATTTATTTTAGGATTAAATAATTTAGAAAAAATAAGTCGTGCTCCTGGTTTTTTTAAATATACAGAACATACAGTGGCAGCTCATTCTTACCGAGTGGCATCTATTTCTCAAGTATTAGGTGATATAGAAGAAGCAAACGGCATTTCGATTGATTGGAAAGCGTTGTACGAAAAAGCTCTTAATCATGATTATACAGAGCGTTTTATCGGAGATATTAAAACACCTGTTAAATATGCGAGTACTGAGTTAAGAGGTATGCTTCAAGTAGTTGAAGAAAAAATGACAGAAGAATTTATTGCACAAGAAATTCCCGAAGAGTTCCAAGAAATTTATCGTCGACGTTTGTTTGAAGCAAAAGATGACAGTGTGGAAGGAGAAATTTTGGCAATTGCTGATAAAATAGATTTACTTTATGAATCTTTTGAAGAAATAGTTAAAAGCAATCCTGAGGAAGTCTATATGGATATGTTTATTGAGTCAGTTCAAACGATACAGAGTTTTACTCATAGACCTTCTGTTATTTATTTTTTTGAAGAAATATTCCCAGAATTACTGAATAAAGACTTTTATGGGAGAGAAAAGTTTATTACAAGACTTGATCAAGTACATAATTAAAAAAATAACAGTGAAAAGCATTGTAGTCTTATGATTGTTATGTTAGAATAATTAGTGTAGTAATTTGATTCGAAATTAGGAAAATATTTATTTTATATATAATTCTCCTATTAAGCGTCACATTTATTGCAATAATACGCGTACAAAGATGCGCAATAGGAGGAAAAGCACATGGCTAACGGTACAGTAAAATGGTTTAACGCAGAAAAAGGATTTGGATTTATCACTCAAGAAGACGGTACAGACGTATTCGCACACTTCTCAGCTATCCAAGGTGAAGGATTCAAAACTTTAGAAGAAGGACAAGCTGTTACTTTCGACGTAGAAGAAGGACAACGTGGACTTCAAGCAACAAACATCGAAAAAGCTTAATTAAAGCTTTCTGAAACGTTAGAGATAAATCTCTAGCGTTTTTTTTGGCCATAAAATAGTAACAAAAAAACCTTCAATTTTGAAGGTTTTTTATTTTTATACTTCTTTATTTTGAGCTTTTCTTGCAAAATAAGGGAAGATTGCCCCTAAACCGATTAATACGATAGGTGTAGCAATGTTCATAATTAATTGGAAAACAAAAGCTTTTGGTTCATCGGTATATGAAATTTTTGGCACAGCTCCTAAAATACAAGCAAATGCCGTAAAGATAAAGCACCATAAACCAACTAAATAACCAATTTTAGGATTTTTAATAAATTTATAATCAGAGTTGAAATCTTTATGTAATTTATTAATCATCATATAAGCGAAAAATACCCATAAATAACGTAGAGGCATAACAATTGAATTAAGATTTAATAGCCATTTATAGTTTTCATTCATATTTTTGATTCCAAGACCAGGAACAATAATTAAAATACTTACCAAAATTCCAGTTAAGATATAACCTTTTACAGGTGTCCCTTTACTGTTAGTTTTTGAAAAACTCTCTGGAATAAATTCTTTATCAGAATCAGATAAAAGAATTTTTAAAGGTGCATCGATAGAGAAAGCTAAAGCAGAAATTTGTGCTAGCATTTGAGCAATCGCATAAATGACAACAAATAGATTACCTACTTTATAATAAGCTCCCAGCTTTCCAAAGGCTTCATAAGCACCGTTTGCCATTAAATCATTTGGAATGTTGTGGCTATCAAATAGCATTCCCATTGAAAAAGAACCTAAAATGGCACAAATACCAATCATAATAGCTAAAACGAGCATTCCTTTAGGAAATTCTTTAGAGGCATTTTTTGTTTCATTAACATAAGGAGAAATTTTTTCCGCCCCACCAACAGCAAAAACTAACATTGAGATGGTTGTAAAGTAAGCAAAATCAAATTTAGGTAAATAAGATTTTATATTTCCCATATCAGGTGTTGCAAAAGTTGCTCCTGTAATGGCAGGTGCAGATACAGCTAATAAAATGAATAATAATGACATAATAAACATTGCAGTACCAGCTAGACCGCCAATAGTTTTTAATGTAGTTAATCCTTTTGATGAGATCCATAAAAAGAATAAGAAAATAACTAAACCGATTAATGCAATAACTGTTGCATTTCCAGTGTTGATAAAATCACCATTTTGTTTCAATATCCAATTAATTGAAATAATGATTCCTTGCGGTTTTTGAGCTAAGTAGGGGATGTGAACGACCCAATAAGTCCAAGCTGCAAAATATCCAATACGTTTTGTTGTAGTGTTTTTAACCCAGCTACTAACACCACCTGTACTATCTTTAAACACAGAACCTAACTGTCCCACAATTAATACGTAGGGTACGAAGTAAAGGGCCATGATAAGTATCCAAGAGACAATAACAGACAAGCCTTGCGTTGCATAGTTGTTAACAACATTTCCAAGCCCCCAAACAGATACGAAGGCAATAATGGCAACATTATACCATCTAAGTTGTTTAGAACTACCCATAAATAAATCACTCCTTAAAATTTGATATAAAATTAATAATAATGATTTAATCATGATATGACAATCAAAATTTAAACAAAACCTAATATTATGAAAATACAGTTAAAATTGAATAAATATTCGTTAACTAAATTAGCATTTTAGAAAATAAAAAAACACTCAAAAAACCAATGATGTAAACGGTTCTTTGAGCGTTTTGTTTATTTCTTATCTTTTTTTTCTTCTTTTTTATCTTTTAATAAATCTGATGTATCAGAGTAGTTTAAACCTTTCAGGTTATGAATATCTTTACCGTACGATAACCCAACACCACGGGTATCATCAAAACCAATACCACTATAAAAGACATAGTATTTACCATTTTCTTTTAGTAAGGCACTCTTATAAAGGCCTTTGCCATCGAATTGATGTTTGTCTTTTGATGGGAAGATGATAGGGTCTAAATCATCCCATTTCTCACCATCTTTTGATTTTGAATAATAAAGATTCATGACATGTCTTAGTGACAAGTTATTTGTGCCATCATTTTTAAAACCAGAGACAACTGTTTCATATCCAAGATCAGTTTTTTGGACATCTAAATGCCAATGTCGCATACTATCAGAGTTTGAATACTTCATTTTAACTTCTGTTGGAGCGCTCCATTTAAGTCCATCACTACTAGTACGGTGCCATATACGGTAGCCGTTTGCTACATACCAAACTTGGTAACCATTTTCATCTTTAACGAAAGCTGGCGAAATCCAATCTCCTTTTTTACGGTTGGCTTTATAAATAATTTTTTTATCTGTCCAACTTTTACCATCTTTTGAATCAATTCGGTAAATAATAACATCTCCAGAGATATCATCAACATAACGCCAGAATAATTCAATACGATTTTCTTCTTTGTTGTAAACTAAATTTGTATCTGAATCATATTGTAGAGGGACTTCACCATTAAATTTCTCAGATTTTGGTTCGTCTAATGGGTTTTGTTCATCAGGAATCCATTCAATTAAATCGTTTGATTTAAATATATGAGGATTTTCATAGGTTGCAACACCTTTAGGGTAAGCTGTAATGCCCATCCAGTATTTATATCCATTCCATTTTTCAGGAAAACTGATAACAGAAGGGTGAGTATTTTCAATTGTATCATAGGCTGTAGGAAGAACTAGGCGTTCACGAGCGTTTGCGTGGCTAACAACTTTTTTCCCACTAACATATTCTACTGTTTCATTATTGATAATACCTTTTTTTTCTAGTACATAGGTAGTTGTTTGTGGTAGAAATAAACCAACCCCAGAAAGGGTAACAACAATCATAAATATGTTAGCTTTCCGATTTTTTAAATTTTTCTTGAAAATATAACGATAAATGAAATAACTAATTCCAAATACCATCAAACTAATACCAATAAAAATTATTAAAGCATCTCTAAATCTCATAACTGACCTCCATTTGCTAATCCTTTTTCAACAAAACTTTTACTTGGTGTTACAAATAGTGTTTTCTGGTTGTCATAGATAACATAACCAGGTTTCGCACCGTTTGGTTTTTTTACATATTTTACTAAGCAGTAATCAATCGGAACACGAGCAGACAAACGATACTTAGAGTAGTAAGCGGCTAGATTAGCAGCTTCTAAAAGAGTCGTATCATCAGGTTCATTACTGCGTATAATAACATGAGAACCAGGAATATCTTTAGCATGTAGCCAAGTATCAGTTTTATTGGCAGTTTTTAGAGTTAATTGATCGTTTTGTAAATTGTTTTTCCCAACAAGAATAGTTGATCCTGTAGAAGAATAGAATGTTTCTGGTTGGCTCTTTTTAGGTACTTTCTTTTTCTTTTTTTGTTTGTCCTTAATATAGCCTTCTGAAATTAACTCCTCACGAATGAAATCAATATCTTTTGGAGAAACGCGTTCAAGCTGATCTTCAATTGAATCTAAATAAATTAACTCATAATTTGCTTTTTTTAGTTGTTCCGTCACAATTTTAACACTATTTTTTAGTTTTTGGTATCTTTGAAAAAATTTTTGTGCATTTTGATTAGGCGTTAGCGCTTCATTTAAAATGATTTCAATCGATTCATTATTTTCATAGTAATTTTGAAGATTAACTTTTTTTGCACCACGGGGGACTTCATGTAAAAAAGTTGTAAGTAATTCGCCTTTGATTCGGTAAATTTCCGCATTATCTGCATCAATTAAAGATTGTTCAAACTTTTTTATTTTTTTCTTAATTTTCACTTGATCATTTTTTACTTTTCTAAAAAGTTCCCCTGCTTGTTGTTTTACACGATCTCTTTCAGCTTTACCTTCATAATAACCATCAAGTAAAGAACTAAGACTATCGAATTTTTCGAAAGATTCGCCAAGTGTTTCGAATAAAATAGGCGTAAAAAATTCTTTCTCTCCTGATTGATAGAAAGAAGGGGAGAGGTTCTCATTTAATTCTTTGAAAAAGTGATTCCAGGTCGTGAGTTTACTATTTTTATTTTGATTAAGTCGCCAAGCGAGTTCGTTTGCGGTATCTTTTCCAAATCCTTGAAAAGTAGATTGAATAAGTGCAGTATCAATTTGATCTGCTGTATTCATTAATTCAAACAGTCTTTCATCAGAAACGTTGAAGGGGTTTAGCTTATCTTGAGTAGGTGGATAAATATAATCTGTACCAGGCAAAATAGAGCGATAACTATTAACGCTTGTTCCAATGTGCTTAATAGAATCAATAATTTTATTCGAATTTTGATTGTATAAAATGATGTTACTATGACGTCCCATTAGTTCAATCGTTAAAATAATGTTTTCTAAATCGCCTAACTCATTTCTGCTACTAAAAGAAAATTGTAATATGCGATCGTTTTCAATTTGTTCAATTTTTTGTAAAAGGCTTCCTTCTAAGTATTTTCGCATAACCATGCAAAAGTTAGGAGGCGTTTTTGGGTTAGTATAATTTATTTGTGTAATCTGAACCCTTGAGTAGGAAGGGTGTGCAGATAAAAGTAATGTATGATTTTTCCCGTTATTTCTAATAACTAACATAATCTCATTTTCATAAGGTTGATGAATTTTTGAGATTCGCCCACCAATTAATTCTTGGGTCAATTCTTTAGTTATTAGATGAGTAAAGATGCCATCAAAAGACATGATAAATCCTCCTTTTTAACATAAAAATAGGGAAATAACCAGAGCGGTATTTCCCTATAAAGTCATTTTAATTAGGTCCGTTTCCTTTAAACCAACCTGTTTTTGCATTAATTGTTACAACATAAAGAGGGAACTCTTCAGGTTTACTATTTGGGAAAATTTTTGAATTAGTCGTTGCATATAAATCGTAAAAACCTTCGCCATTTTCAACATATTTAGGAACTAAATTGTAACCTCCTTCAGTCACATAACCACGGCTAATAACCTCTGAGATAACTTTTTCTTGAACGCCAGGACCCCAGCCCCAAGCAGCATCATTGTAGTCAATGTTTTCATCTTTACGATTTCCCCATTTATACTTAGAATCAGTATCTTTGTAATTTGAGTTACTATTATTATTGTTTTGTGCTGGTTGAATACTGTTATTTTGTTGTTGTTCTTGTTGTTGAGCTAAACGAGCCTGTTCTTCAGCAGCAGCTAATTCAGCTTGTTTTTTATCATTTTCAACAAGGTATTTATCCACTTTTTCTAATTTCTCTTGTAGATCTTTTTTAGCGTCAGCGTCTTTAATCCCTTTAATTGCTTTTTCAGCTGATTCATATTGTTCACGTGTAGCATTTTTAATCACTTTATCATCTTTATAAATACTTTCTAAGGCGTCGTTAGCTTTTGATAGTAACTCTTTTTGTTCTTCAGCTTCAGCGAACCCTTTATTATAAAGAATATCAAAGCCGTCTTTTTCAGTAGCTATTTTATTGATTGCTATATGATCAGCATTTTTGACAAATACTTTACTATTTAATTTGTCGCCTTCAATAATAGGTGATTTGAACAATTCATTCATTGCCTTTTGTTTATTGAATTTTTCTTCCACTTTATCAAAATCTTGTTTTAGTTCGTTGTAATTGTCTTTGCCTTTAAGTTTATCTAAAGAAGAATTGGCTTTTTCAATATCTGCAGCTGAAATATCTTTTTTCAAAAAAACATGGTCAGAATTGCTGTATAAAGAATTTAAATTTAACTCAGCAGAAGAGACCAGTTCTGTTGTTGCTTTTTCGTCAGCCTTTTTTTGTTGTGCTGAATAGAAAGTTAAACCACCAGCAATTAAAAGGACCGCAGCAGACATACCAATAATAGCTTTTCCTTTTTTCTTTTTGTCAGGGGTGCTATCGCTTTCTTCTTTAGCAATAGATTCATCAGATAAGACCTGGGATTCTTTAGAAGGAAGTGTTTCCTCAGAAGTGATTTCTTTAAATTCTTCTTCTAAATCTTTTGCTATATTTTGACCACTAACAATTGTTGTATTAGCTAAATCATCTTCATAGATTGTTTCTTCTATTTGATCACATTCAACAGAAGGTTCTTCTTTTTCTGCAACAAAAGTATCACCTGTATTTTTATTAGTTTCCTGAGTAACAGATGGGATTTCTTCTTGTTCTTTTTCTTTAGTGGATTCTGCAGTTTCTCCTCTGTGCTTAAATGTTGGTTCTTTGTGCGTATCGTCTACATTTTTTTCTATATCTTTTTCTTTGAATGTCTTAAATTGTTTGGTTGCATTTAGGTCAAGGGTATTTTCCAGTTCAGATTGTTCGTTTATTGGAATGAACAAATCACAGTTAGGACAGTATTCTTCACCCTGTTTAAATTCATGACCACAATTAGGACATTTTTTATTTTCTTTTGTCAAAATGAATTCGCTCCTAATCATAAAAAATTGCTCTACAATTAAATCATTATATACTATTTTAAGTAAAAAATATAGGGAAAACATAATTTAAAACAATGCTTTGATGAGTTGATTCTCTATTAGTATTCTCAATTTAGTGAATATGAGTTATAATAAACCTATTAATATTTAAGGTGGTTTTTCAATGAAGGAACACAAAGACGGATTTAAAGATGCATTTGACGTCATATTAAATGTGCTGAAAAAGAAAAAAACAATCGCAATTATTTGTATTATTGTTGTTGGATTAGTTGTTAGTAAGGGATTTGCATCTATGTACCGTGACACGATTAGAGAGCAACAAATCGAATCGGTTGCTAAAACAACTTTTAAAAACAAGCAATTTAAAAATGTAAAAGACACAGAGTTGGAAAAGGCGCTTTCTGCTGAAGGACAATCTGTTGTAGCCATCGTTGATGCTAAAGATAATAAAGGATATAAAGATTTAAAGAAAATGTTTAATCAAAAAACAAAAGTAGAAGGCTTGCCTGATGTAGTTTACGTTTATCAGCCTATTTACGAGAACTCTAAAACAATTAAAGAATTGAAATTAAAAGAAAAGAATAATTTTCTTTTAATGAAAGATGGCAAGGAAGAAAATCGTTTTAGCTTCAACGAATTAGAAAGTGGGCAACAACAATTAATTGACGAAATTGATGTAATGATCAACCCTAAAATAGCACAAAAGAAACCAATTCGTGTTGATAAAAAAGAAGATTCATCTCTGGATCAAGGTCTAGAACAATCCTTAGAACAGACACCAAATAACCAAAGTGGCACACGTACATCAGAAGTTATTTTTGAGTAGATATTGACTTTTTTATGTTTGAAGGTTAAGATGTTTCTAATAATTATTTAATAAATGAAAGAAGGTATTGTCATGAGATCAACTGGTATTATAAAAAATCAATTAAATAGTTTTTCATGGCAAACTTGGCGTAGATAGTTGTATTTAGGCTTTTATTTTGGCGTAGATACAACCTTTTAGAATCTTTTCTAAAAATGTATCTATGTCGGGTGATTTATAAATTGACCGCATAGGAAAGTATGCGGTTTTTGTTTTGTCTATTTTAAGATGAGCAATAACCAATATTAGGTTATTGCTCATCTTTTTTT
>NZ_JAVWHO010000002.1:99824-110952 GCF_036639995.1 Vagococcus sp.
TTGTTTTTCAAAATGGTCAGGCAGATCAATCAAAATTAACAAGTATGAGTCAACATCTAATTAACGAAAAATCAGATATTTTGGTTGGGATAGCTACTCCAGCAGCTCAATCATTATTAAATGAAACAAAGGATGTACCTATCGTATTGGGAGCAGTTAGTGACCCCAAAGGAGCTGGATTAGTAAAAGATAATCAGAGACCAGGTGGAAATGTCACGGGTGTTAGTGATCAATCACCAGTCAAAGCACAATTAGATCTTGTTGAATCGCTATTGCCTGAAAAGAAAAAAATGGGGATTTTGTATTCATCAGCTGAAGATAACTCTGCTTATCAGGTAGAAAAAATAACTAAGGAAGCAAAGAAAAATAAGTTTGACGTCCAGTCTTACGCCGTGCCATCAACAAATGAGATTTCCCAAATGATGCAAGTTATCTCTGAGGAAGTAGATTTTCTTTATATCCCAACAGATAATACAATGGCAAATGCTATGCAAACAATTGTTGATGTTGCTAATCAGCATCACTTGCCAGTTATTCCGTCTGTTGACTCAATGGTAGAACAAGGAGGATTAGCAACTGTGGGAATAAATCAGTATAAATTAGGAACACAAACCGGTAAAATGGTTGCAGATATTTTGAATAAAAAGAGCAAACCGCAAGATACACCTATTTACATATTTAGTGATGGCGATATTATTATAAACAAGAAGCAAGCTAAGTTTTTAGGAATTGATATTCCTGAGTCAATTTTAAAAAAAGCCGTGATTAAAGGAGGAGAAGAGAAATGATAGTTTCAACGATTGCACAAGGTTTATTATGGGCTATTCTGGGTTTAGGAATATTTTTAACTTTTAGAATTTTAAACTTTCCTGATTTAACAACAGAAGGAAGTTTTCCTTTAGGAGGAGCTGTTTGTGTGACAGCAATTACTAGTGGGATCTCCCCTTTAATTGCTACCTTTTTAGGTGTAATTGCAGGTATGCTTGCTGGATTAATAACTGGACTTCTTTTTACAAAAGGGAAAATCCCTATTATTTTATCAGGTATCTTAGTAATGAGTGCTTTAAATTCAGTGATGTTATTCGTTATGAAGTCACCGAATTTGTCGTTACTTAATCATCATAAGATATTTAATTATTTAGATAGTCTTAATCTACCTCCTAATTTTGATAAGATTTTTATGTCGTTAATAGTCGTAGGAATTGTGATTTTAGGCATCATTTTATTTTTAACAACACATTTAGGTCAAGCCTATATTGCTACTGGTGATAATGAAGATATGGCCAAATCATTAGGAATTAAAACAGATAAAATGAAAATACTAGGTTTGACTATTTCAAATGGCATTATTGCCTTATCTGGCGCATTGATTGCACAAAGCGAAGGTTATGCTGATATTAACAAAGGAATTGGTGTTATCGTGATAGGGCTAGCTTCAATTATTTTAGGAGAATTGCTTTTTGGTGAATTAACTTTATTTGAGCGATTGCTTGCTATTGTTGTAGGAAGTATTTTGTATCAACTATTGATTCTAGTAGTCATTAAACTCAAATTAGATACAACATATTTAAAGGTCTATTCATCAGCAATTTTAGCTGTCTGCTTAATGATTCCTCAATTTAAACTGAAATTGTTTCAAAAAAAGGAGATGTTCTAGATGAAAGAGGCAATGTTAAGCATTAGAGATGGAGTCAAGGTGACAGATACTAAGATGGTTATTATGAACCATTTAAATCTAGATGTGAAGCAGGGAGATTTTATTACTATATTAGGTGGAAACGGAGCTGGAAAATCAACGTTGTTTAATAGTATCAGCGGAAAATTATCCTTAACCTCTGGAGATGTGTTATTAAACGGAAAAATAATTACTAAAGATTCTGAAGAAAAAAGAGCAAAGTATTTAGGAAGAGTATTTCAAGACCCAAAACTTGGAACAGCTCCAAGAATGACCGTTGCTGAAAATTTGATGTTAGCTAGTAAAAGAGGAGAAAAAAGAAACCTTACTTTTAGAAATATTAAGGCTGAGCAAGCCGATTACTTAGAGATGTGTAAAAAAATAGGTAACGGCTTAGAAAAACATTTGGATACACCTGCTGGTAATCTATCTGGAGGGCAAAGACAAGCGCTAAGTTTATTAATGGCAACAATGACACAACCTGATATTCTCCTATTAGATGAGCACACAGCTGCTTTAGACCCTAAAACAGCAAAGCAATTAATGGAATTAACAGAAGAAACTATTAAAAAAGATCGTTTAACTTGTCTAATGATTACTCACAGAATGGAAGATGCACTAAAATATGGTAATCGTCTAATCGTTCTCGAAAACGGACAAATAAAACGCGATATCTCAGAAGAAGAAAAGAACCAATTAACATTAAGAGATGTTTTGTCTTATTTTGAATAATCAATTTAGTTATTAAACTAGAGATTTACGTTCTAGTCTTATATAATAAAGAAGAGACAATTGTGTAAAGGAGCTTTGATAATTATGGTAAAGAGATTACTGAGTTGTACAGCAAGTGAGATTAAAAAAATGACACCAATGGAATTAAAACAGGCAATAAAATCCTCTGAAGGGCGAATTATTTGTTCTGAAAATGCGGCGTTATCTCAACCTGTTGCAGGTGAAATTACCAATGCTGAGCTAGCGAGTGCATATGGTGCTGATTTAATACTATTAAATGCTTTTGATGTGTTTAATCCAATCGTTATGGGGTTACCAGGGAGTGCTAATTTGCAAGAAGTCATTGATTTGATGAATGACCCAAGAAGCTTGCGAAAAAATCCTGTTGACCAATTAAAATATTTAACTGGCAAGCCAATTGGTATTAATATAGAGTCAGTTGATGCTTTATCACCTGAAACACTTCAAGAAGCTCAAAAATTAGGGTTTGATTTTATTTGCTTAACAGGAAATTCAGAGACTGGCGTTACTAATAAAAAAATTGCTGAATCTATTCAATTAGCAAAACAACATTTTTTTGGTTTAATCATTGCGGGAAAAACGCACGGTACTGGAGTGGATGAGGAAGTTGTTAATATGTCAGCCATTAAGTCTTTTGTTGAAGTAGGTGCAGACATTGTTTTGCTCCCAGCAGTAGGAACGATACCTGGTGTCGCAGATGAAGATATTAGAGATGCAACAAAATATATTAGATCTAATGGAGCTTTGTCTATGTCAGCCATTGGAACGAGTCAAGAAAGTTCAGATCAAGAGACTATCAAACAGATTGCGATTCGTAATAAGATTTGTGGCGTTGATATTCAGCATATTGGAGATGCAGGTTATAGTGGATTAGCTCCAGTTGAAAATATTTATGCGATGTCAATTGCCATTAGAGGTTTGCGCCATACAATGAATCGTGTAGCGACTTCTGTTAATAGATAAAACTTAATTTTTATTAAGAAAAAGATAATACTTAAGTCCTATGAGTAAATGAAGCTTCTTAGATATAATAAGTATATCTAGGAGGTTTTTTTATGATAAGTTTGGCATTAGCATTTATTATTTTGTCTATTTATAATTACAAACAACAAAAATTATTTGAAAAAGTTTTAAATTATAAAGAAGTAACTCATTATGTAATAGGTTATGGTTTTATGTTGTATCTATTAATCATGTTGAAAGAAATAATCGGTTTTCCAAGTATATCAAATTGGATAAGGGTACTTAATGTTCAAGGGGATATTTTTGATCCTAATTTAAGTCTAATTCCTTTTGGTAACGGCATGCTTCGATCGGATTATTTAAATATCATCATGTTCATGCCTTTAGGAGTTATCTTACCTTTAATGTGGAAGAAATATCATCATTTTAAATACACGTTCCAATTTGCTTTTTTTCTTTCTCTATTTATAGAAATCAGTCAATTATTTACACGATTTAGAGCAACCGATATCAATGATTTAATTACTAATACGTTAGGTGCATGTGCTGGATGGCTTTTATACTTTGTTTTTTCAAAGCTATTACTACGATGGATTCAACCAATCCCATTATTTCAATCAAGTAAATTTTTATCTTACGAACCCAAAATGTACGTTATTGTTGCAGCAGTATGCAGCTTTTTAAGTTAAAATAGGAAGTGATTTATAGATGATTCAATTAGTAAAAATTGATCAAATAAGTAATGAACAAATTATTGAGTATCAAAAAGAGTTTCTTAAAAATCATGAAATAATACATGGATCAAACGGCTTAACAACAGAATTTGATATAGTAAAATGGCGAAAAAGAGTGTTTAAAAATGAGATATCACCACCTAGCAATTTGGTTCCTTCAACTCAGTTTTTATTAATTGATGAAAAGATAAACTTAGTAGGAATGCTAGATCTTCGTCATAAGTTAACACCTCACTTAGAAAAAGAAGGTGGGCATATTGGCTATTCTATTAGAAAAAGTTTCCGAGGAGCAGGTTATGCTAAAGAAGGGTTGCATCAAGCTTTGAAAATTGCTGAAGATAAATTTGATTTGAATAAAGTTCTATTGACATGTGATAGTGATAACTACGTATCTAAATCTGTCATTTTAAGTTCGGGTGGTAAGTTAGATAACCGGATAGAGATGAATAAAAAAATAGTAGAACGATATTGGATTGAATTAAATGATTAAGAAAAGATATGTTATAGATAAGATAGTAAAAAACTTTAGGTTTTGACGTAATACTCAAAATCTAAAGTTTTTTTGTATAGCATTCTGGTTAACATAATATTATTACATTAAAATTAATTTGGATTTAAAAATCAGAGAGTCTCATATATTTTGCTTCTTGGAATATATGCTTATCGATTAAAGGGACTAATTTTTTAAAGTGAGGTGAATCAACATGATTTTGAATAGCCTGCTCATCTTGCCATTTTTCAATAAAAACAAAGTGTCCGGGCTGTTTTAAGTCCTGATGTAAGTGGTAGGAAATGCATCCTGATTCCTTTCTAGTTTCATCAATTAATTTAGTATAAATTGGTTTTACAATTTCAATCGATTCTGGATGAATAAAATCTTCTGCTATAAGAGTTATCATAGGTAAGCCTCCAATATGAGTGTTAGTTTACTACGAAGTCTACCATAAAAGATTAGATAAAAATAGGTGAAAAATCTATACTAACCTATTATATCGGATTTTAAAAGTTAGTTAACTAACCTGTTGAAATGGTTTTAAGAGGTTTTTTACTTTAGCTGTGATATACTATTAGTAATTCATAAAGGAGGAGCTTAAATGAGAGATATGTTTCCAAACATTACGGATAGTATATCTTTAAATTTTATTAATTCTCGAATCGTCAGAAAAGGGAGGATAATTGAGTTAGTAAAGAATGTTAAAGATTTAGAGGCTTGGACTGAGTCTCCTATAGATGGAAATACACATTATAATACTCAACTTTCAACATTTAATTCTTGCTTAGATAATAATATCGACATTAATGATTTATTGGAATTTAGATCAGAGCTTTATAGTGTTCTTTTGGACTTATTAGATAAAAAAATTTCAATAAGTGATTTCAAATTATTTATTGAAATTAATACTTTAAATAATCCTTTTTCAATTATTTTTATTCAAAATACACCAATCTTTGTACCAGTTAAAAGTGGTTTAGCTGGAATTAAAACATTAATGTTTTTAGATTTGTCTCGATTAGTGGAGAATGGAGATATCAATAAAGTGAGTAAATGTGCTAACGATTCTTGTCCACTTATATTTATTAATAAAAACGGTAGAAGAAAGTGGTGTTCGATGAAAATTTGCGGTAATAGATATAAGGTTGAAAGATATGAAAATAAAAATAGAGAAAATGAGTAAACTAGATTATTATATAATCTAGTTTTTTTATATAGTATCACTATACATTTCGACTGTATAGTGATACTATATAAATTAAAAGTAAGGAGTTGTTTTTATGGAGAAGGATCAGTTACCTTTAACTGAAACGGTATTTTACATTTTAATGGCTTTTAAACAACCTACGTATGGCTACTTAGCAATAAAGTCAATTGAAGAAATGAGTAGTGGTGAGGTTCGTATTGCTGCTGGAACAATGTATGGAGCGATAGAGACATTATTAAAGAAGGGTATGATAGAGCAAATTCCTTCTAATTTAGAAAGAAGAAAAATGTATCAAGTAACGTCTTTGGGAGAGTTGATTCTATCAATGGAAGTTGAAAGAATGAAGCGTTGTACACAACTATGGGATCAAATTAATATTGGAGGAGGGATTGATAATGAGAAAGTATAGATACTTTTCAACTATTGATAAAGAAGAAGAGTGGTTAAATACTCAATTAAATAAAGGCTTGGTTCTTTGTGAGCCTGTTGGTTTCGGTAGATATAGTTTTGAGTCAAACTCGCAAAGTAATCAGGTAGTAAGAATTGATTCAAGAAAGTTTAAAACAGAAGATGAGAAAAATGATTATTTTCAATTTATGGCCGATTTTGGGTGGATTAATATAAAAAATGAATCAAAAAATAATGGTAAGATTTATTTTATTGGGGATTCAAGTATATCAGACGAACTTTTTTCTGACTCAAATTCAAAATATGAAAGAGAAGTAAGGTCTAGAAATTCTTTATTAAGTATGAACATGTTTATTTTTACGTTTTATATGCTAATTTTTTATAACAAGACGAATAAATCGGTTTTCTTTAACCCTAAGGCAGCTTTTTTGACACCTGGTTTATGGTATAAGGGCGATCAAGAGTTTTGGAGAGCTTTTCTATTTGAACTACCATTTGCTATTTTAAGAATTATATTTGCTTTTGCTCCGCTGATTTTATTAGGATACTTTGTGTATCAATTTGTTTTAGTACAAAAATCTATTAATAAATATAAAGATTTAAATTAAAAAAGACTTAAGATTTACCTTAAGTCTTATCGATGCAGAGCTGCTATAAGGTAGCTCTGTTTTTATTTTTGATGTAAGAATGGTTTACCATTCTTTGTTAAAACTGTTGTAATAGTCTGCTTTTGATATCTCGCTTAATTCAATACCGCATTTTTTATAAGCGGATTCCCAATTTGGTTCTCGCGTGTCTTTAAATCCATTTTCTGCTAATACATAGTTTTCAGTTTTTAGAATCCAAACAATAGCTTGTTTTTCTACTAACTCTTGTGCTGCTTTAAAGATTTCTTCATCATTAGCGTTGTTCTCAGTTAGAGTATTGATCAAATCGGTAACTATATTAACGAACATTTTTCCAGTAAAAGCGTGTTCCCAGTGTAACATAACATTTGAATTTAACGCTTTATCGTCTTTGCTCAAAGCTTTGTTTAACTTAGCAAGGTCTTGATCATTTAAATTTTCTGCTACGGCAAGGAAACTAGGTTCTTCGATTTGTTCAATAATTTCATTCATGCCAAATTTTAAACTATAGTCATGGTTACGCAAGTCATTGATGCTTAAACTCTTAGCAAAAGCTTCTGCTCCTTTAGAAACAAAAATGTTGAAGGGAAGGGTGTTCCTCCATGAAGCAGTCATAATAGTAACTGTTTCAGTGATTAACATAGATTTTAATTCGATTACTTCTTTATTTGTTTCATTTAAAATTTCTTTGTTAAGAGTAACTGCAACTTTTATTAATTCAGCAAAGTAAGATTTCCTACCATTTATTAAAATTTCTTTGTTATTTCTGATTGTTTCTAAAGAAACTTCTTTGTTTTGTATGTTTTTATTCAAATAATCCAGCTCCTAAATCTATTTTTCTACTTGGCTATTATAGCACTAATCGAATGGTTTAAGGTTAAAAATGTTAAATCTATATTTAATTAAATAATGGAATGCTTAAAAAGCAAGCCGTTTGGAACGTTAGTTAAGAAAAATAATTCTTTAAAAAAGATTTTAACAGATAAAATTAATTAAGGTACTTATATATAAGTCAAATTAAATTCTTAGTAAGAGATTACAGCAGGCTTATGGATAAAAATAGCGAAAGAGAACTCTAAAAGTAGCAACGATTAAATTTATTTCTATTTGGTTTACATAATATATATTAAACCAAGCTGAATATTAGTTAAATAAGAGAGCGTTTCAGATTATTTTTATTAACTAGCTCAATTGATTATCAACATACCACTTAATAAAACTACATGAAATAAAAAATATCATGAGTTCTAAAAGAAAAATCCAACTAAGAACTTCTTTTAGAAAAATAAATGACAATATTTCAAGTATCGCAATAATTGAACCTATAATTAAGTTAGTTCTGTAAATTTTTTGGTATGCATTTGCTGCAAGTTTTTGTGATAAAATCCAATTGGATTGACTAGACATTGATTTTTTTGATCTAAAACCCTCGAAATTATTGATTTCTTTAGGAGCTTCAGTAAGATAAGTTTGTGAAAATAAACGAAAGAAAAAACTTATTATTAAAGTCAACATAAGAAACCCTCCAGATATATTTTTCTAGTTATCATCGTCACGAATGCTGTCAATATGCGTTGTTTTCATCATTTTATTTGAATAATCTAGTTTGATTGTCTTAGCTTGAAATTTAGTATCATCTCCAACTAATTTGATAAAATACTTTCCAGGGGTAAGCGTAATTTTGATGTTATCATCATTTGTTTGCCCTTTTTTTAACTTAAAAATAGTTCGAATGTATTTTTTATTGTCTGTGAGAGCAAGTCTAACCTGACCTTTTTGATTTTTTATATCATAAATAACAGTCAGTTCCGACTTTTCTAGAACATCAATTTCCCAAAGTGTTAGTCGACCATTCAGTTCAATATCCCCTTTGTAATTGGTGCTGTTAGAAGTTGTATTTTTTTCATTTATTGAGTAGCTATCATCAACGGTCAATATTTTTTTGTCATTGCTAATGTCATACTTACTAGAGCATGCTACTAGTGTTAGTAAACCTAAAATTAACATGATTAAAGTGAATCTTTTTTTCATTTAAAATGCTCCTTTTTGATATAAATTGCTTTTTCTAATGCTAATGTGAAGAAGTAATTTTCCCATTCAGTTTGAATATAGGTGGTATTAATCTTTTTTAAGTAGCTGATTGTCATAATTAGTTGATTAAGAGCTTCTAAGTGGTAATCCTCTAAAAACTGTTGTTTACTAACTTGTTCCTTTATTTGTGCATCCAGCAAAGAATAATAAGTACAAAGGAGTAAGTCAATATCAGATTGGCAGCCGTAAAAGGATAATCCTTTCTCAAATGTTTCTTGATTAGTTGTGTAAAAGGCTGAGAAACGGGCAATATCTGTTGTATAATTTCCCTTTCTAGTGTGTTCCCAGTCTATTATTTTTAACTGATTCGTTGTTTGGTTCTGCAAGACGTTTATTGGCAATAGATCATCGTGGCAAAGTGTTTTAGGAGTTGAGATAAAGCGATTGATATAAAGGTTGTAGCTGTCATATAGAATAGAGTTCTTATCAAGTTTATCTAAAATAGCAAGTTTATGAGCTAATTGTTCGTCCGTGTTTGGGGTTAACTGATTCAATAAGTCTTCTTCAAAATAAAAATAGTTAGTAAGTTTGGCTAGATGCTTACCCAGTAACTTAGCTGTAGATTGATTTAGTCTAGATAAATCCTTTTTTCCAACATATCGAGTTGTCATCCATTTGTGATTGCTATCAAGTTCTTTGGAAAAACTCATAATTTCTGGTATTAAATCAATGAAACCGTGTTTAATTAGCAACTGATTGATTGCAATTTCTTTATCAGTTGCTTTTTTTAAAACGAAGTATTCACGATTTTTATTCTCTAATAAATACGTGTTATAAATTTTATCTAGTCGCTCATCTGATACTACTGAAAAAGAGTTAATATCCATTTTTGTTAGGAAACAGACCTTTTCTTTATTCATAGACTTCACCTCTACACAAATAACTGATATTTTATAAATTAATTATAACATGTAAATTTATGGAAACCTACCTTTCTTGAAAGTTATCTCTTTCCGTAAAGGTGAAATAAACAGCTGATTGGTATAAATAATATTACTTACCTCTCCTTTTCTTTTAAATCGTTTTGACAAATTGGTATAGATGAATTATACTCTCTTTAAGAACAAATGTTCTGATAATGATATAGGAGGAAAGATATGCCAAATGAGAAATTAAATAACTTACTTGAATCAGAAACCGCTTCCCTTCCTTGGTTCGTTCAAGAATACATTCATTCTAAAAGTATTGTCCCCTATTCTTCAGTAACTCTCTATGAATATGCAAAAGAATATCGACGTTTTTTTGATTGGTTAAAGTTAGAGCAAATTATAGACTCTACATCCCCTACTTTAGCTGATTTAGAAGAATTAAAGAAAGAAGATTTGGAGCTTTATAAATCTTTTTTGATGCATTCTCCTAAGGTAGGAACATCTAAAGACAATCGTGCCCGCTCTTTTGTCACCGTTCAACGATCTATTACTTCTTTACGCTCTTTGTTTAAATACTTGAGTACACAAACTGAGGATGAGAATAATCAACCTTATTTAAGTCAAAACGTTCTATTGAAAATAGATAATGTGAAGGCAAACAAAACGTTGCAAGAAAGATCTCGGCGAATTGAAAAAAAATTATTACTTGATGATGAAGCAATTTTATTTTTGTACTATATTGATCAAGATTATGAAAATACACTTAAAAGTCATCAAGCAAAGGCTTTTTTTAAGAAAAATAAGACACGGGATTTAGCAATAATTGCTTTATTTCTTGGGACAGGCATTCGGTTATCAGAACTTGTGAACATGCAAGTATCTGATTTAGATACGATAAATCTGGAAGCAACCGTTGTACGTAAAGGTGGCTTTAAAGATGTGGCGCTAATTTCCTCTTTGTTTATTGATTATATTATTGACTATGAAGAAGCTAGAAATAGCTTATATACCCCAAAAACGCAAGAGAAAGCATTGTTTTTAACAAAATATAAAGGCGCAGCCAAGCGGATAGAACCATCTACTGTTGAAAAATTAGTTTCAAAATATTCCGCTGCGTTTAAAACAAAAATTACGCCTCATAAATTGCGTCATACTGTAGGTACGCAACTTTATAAAAAGACAAATAGTTTGCTGACAGTGTCTCATCAATTGGGTCAAACAGGAACAAGTGCAACAGCTCTTTATACTCATATTGTCGACAAAGAGCAACGAAATGCAATGAATGATTTATGGAGTGATTAACAAAAAA
>NZ_JAVWHO010000003.1:0-79774 GCF_036639995.1 Vagococcus sp.
AAAGAAGGAAAAGTAGTTTTTGTTACTCCAAAAGTTAAATATGTTGATTTTAAAGGAAAAGAAGATAATGCACCTATTTAATGTGATATACTTTTAATTAAATTTAATCATTAAATTGGAGAAAAATATGGAAGATAGAGTTTATTTAAGAAAGTTAGAAGTAAGTGATGGAATTAACATGTATCTAGGTTATCAAGATAAAGATTTAACCTATTTAACAGGTACTGAATCTGATTTTTCTTTAGAGCAAATTGAAGGCCATATCCTTCATTGTCAAGGTGATGATTCACGGTATGATTTTGCGATTTGTTTAAAGGCAAGTGACGAAATGATTGGTGAACTTTCAGTTGTAGACATTGAGGTTGAAAATGAATCTGCAGCATTTAGAATATCAATGTTAAGTCTTCAGTTGACTGGGAAGGGTTACGGAACTGAAGCGATTAAATTAGTTGTTGATTTTGTTTTCAATAAGTTAAACCTTAATCGTTTGCAGCTAGAGGTTTATAGTCATAATCCTAAAGGAATTCGAGCATATGAAAAAGCAGGATTTGTTTATGAGGGAAGAAGAAGGCAAGTTCTAAAAATAAGAAATGAATTTTCAGATGAAATTATTATGGCTATACTAAAAGAAGATTATCTAAAATAAAAAACCTGGAGAGGATGAACGATTAGACGTCATCTTCCCAGGTTTTAACGTTTAATGAGAGAACAGCTCACAATCTCATGTTTTTTTGAATGACTTATTAAATGACGGACAGCTTTTTTTCCAACTTCTTTTAGATGGAAATCAACAGTGTCAATTGCTAATAGTTCACTAAATAATTGATTATCCTCTCCAAGTAGGTAAAAGTCCTTTCCCATAATTAAACCTGCTTTTTGACTAGCTTTAAAAAAGCCAGCAGCAACCTCATCACCATTAGCATAAATAATTAAAGGTTCTTTATGATAATTAAAAAGCCTTATCCCAAGTTGATATCCATCGTCGTAGGTAATCGTTCCAGCAAGAAATGCTGTTTCAACATCAACTTCAGGGAAATAGTGACTAAATACAGTCATTTTAAGTTCTGTACTATAGCTTTGTTGTTTATTTCGACTGACAGAAACAACTATTTTTTTAAATGATTTAAGTTTAGCTAAATAAGAAAAAACGGTATGATAAGTTTTTAAACGATCAGGATAGACAGAGGGGATGTCTGGTAATTTTGTCTTTTCGGTTGTAACAACAGGACCAAACTGACTTAATTCTTGCAAAAAAACATCATCTTGTGTCTTGGAAGTGACAATAATACCATCAACTGTCTTGTCTCTTAGTAGAGCATAATAGTCTTTTTCAAGGTTTTTATCAAAATAGGTTGGTAACAACATAATTTTTTTATCATGTAACGTTGCTTCTTCTAGAATACTTTCAATTAGTTGGTCATAACAGGAATTTCTTGTATACGGAACGACTAAACCAATGATGCCGCTTTGACCACTACTTAAATTAATAGCATTTTTATTAGGAACATAATCAATATCCTTCATGACTTTTAAAACTCGTTGACGTTTATCTTCAGCTACGTAAGGATGATTATTTATAACTCTAGAAACAGTAGAGGTGGAAACATTAGCTAACTTGGCAATTCTTCTAATACTCATAGAGACCTCCTTAATGAGTTAATACCGTTAATCTTTCTTCTAATATTTTACCAAAAATACTGATTGTTTGGTTCCCATATTCAACAAATTTGTAATGATTATCTTGGTAAGTGAAAGAAATCTGGTCGGTATCATAAATTGTTTTGGTATGAAAATTTTCTATATCTGATAGTGGAATAGATATATTCAATGGTTTTTTGCCATTTGTTCGATCACTTAACTTGATACATGAGTCATTTAAATCAATTGAAACAAAATAAAAGGTCAAATTCTCACAACTTTCAACTTCTACTAATCCATAAATATCAAACATAATGCATATCTCCCTTGCTTTTTATTATTAACTTATCCTAAAGGTAAACTATGAAACGCGTACCATAGCAAGTGAAATAATCAAAATAATTTATTATTAATGAAATTCTAATAATTGTTATCAAAAAAAGTTGCTAGTTCTCAATAAATTTGAGAATTAGCAACTTTTGTAATGGTTTAAGCTAACTGCATAAGTGAAGAGTAAACCCGATTTCTTTTTTCATCAGCACTAATATTTAAGACAAAACCAATCAAAATGGACAAGGTTAGTAAATTAGAGCCACCATAACTCATAAATGGAAATGGAACACCAGTCATTGGAATAACACCTAAAATACCACCTAAATTGACGAATACTTGAATTAAAATCGCTGCACCAACACCAATACATACCAATGAATTAAAGGAAGAACGAGCTTGAATACCAATAGCGAAAATTCTTAAAATTAGGAAAAATAAAAGGGCTAAAATCATGAGTGAGCGAATGAGACCTAACTCTTCCATTGTTACAGAAAAAATAAAGTCGGTTTCAGCAACGGGTAAAAATCCTTTTTTTTGAATACTTTGCCCAAGTCCTAACCCAAGAAAGCCACCGTTATAAATGGCGTAGTAGGAATTTACCAATTGAAAGCCATTGTTCATTTGATCTTCAAAAGGGTTTTTAACTACAGAAAAGCGTTCGTACACATGATGGTATCGATTAGGAATTAACCAGCCATCTCTAAAAAGAACAAGTCTTGTCATAATGAAACTAAAAACAAGAGTAATACTAAAACCACCTACCATGTAAAGGTAAGGAATTCCACTTGATAGAAGAATAATTAAGTAAATTAAGGTTAGAATTGCCGCCCCGCCAACGTTAGGTTGCGTAAAAACAAGTAAAATGAGTATTCCGATAATAATTGATGGTGCAAGTACCATCTCTTTAAAATGGGAATTGATCCGTTTTTGCCGCCTTGAAAAAATAAAAGCTGAATACAGAATAATGGTTATCATAATAAATTCAGAGGGTTGAATGCTGATAGGACCAATATTTATCCAGCGTTGAGCGCCACCAATTGTGTTACCCAAGCCTAAAACAGATGTTGAGAGTAGTAGAAGGGCAGACCCTATAATTGTCATTTTGTGAAACATTGGTTTTTGATAAAGACTTATTTTGGTTCGGTAAATTAAAATAATCATTAGGATAGAAACAACTAAAAATAACAGTTGCTTTGAAGCGATTGAGATAGAACTCAACCCTTTTTGGTCTAAATTATATGAACTGGCACTAAAAATCATAATAATACCAATAATATTTAAAATAATATAAGGAATTAATATTTTGAAATCAATGAATTTAAATTTGTTTAACATAAATTAAGAAACACTCCTCTCGGTCAAAATTTAGTTTAACATATTGAAATGTTTATGAGTAGTTTTTGCTAAATTTTATTTTCAATTAAAGGATATTTTAAAAAAAGCTTAAGAAATGATATTCATTTTTAATGAGAATAAACAAAAGTTGATTGAAATTCAGATGTTTATTCTCTATGATTGAGTTGACAAATAATAAGGAAGTGAAAAAATGGGACATATTATTAAAGGTAAAGATGTGGCTGAATTTTTTTTAGTAGATGTTAATTCTCAATTTCCAAAAGATAGTGCAAAGAAACCAAAGTTAGCTGTTTTAAGAGTTGGAAGTCATCCAAGTGAAATTTCTTATGAAAAGTCTGTCATTAGTAAATTAACGCCTCTAGGAATAGAGTGTGAGTCTTATGTTTATGATGAAAAAGTAGCGCAACAAGAATTTGATAATGAGTTTGATAAAGTGAACCTTAATCCTGATATACACGGGATACTACTTTTAAAACCATTACCAAAACATTTAACCCTTGATCATGTCATTAAAACGATTAATCCGTTGAAAGATGTGGATTGCATCGGAATGGTTAATATGGCAAAAATTTATCAAGAAGGACCAAAAGGCTTTATCCCTTGTACAGCAGAAGCTGTAATGGAGATTATGAAGTATGAAAATATTGAATTAAAAGGTAAATCAATTGTCATGGTTGGTTTTGGTATGGTAATAGGTCGTCCGTTAACATTATTGTTATTAGAAGCAGGTAGTACAGTGACCGTTTGTAATGAATTTACCAAAGATTTGAAAGAAGAAAGCTCAAGAGCAGACGTCTTAATTGTTGCTACAGGAGTAATTCATTTAATTAATGAAGAACATGTTAAAGAAAACGCAGTGGTTATTGATGTAGGAATAAACGTGGATAAAAAGGGGCGTTTAGTAGGTGACGTTAATTTTGATGATGTATTATCAAAAGCAAGTGGTGTAACTCCAGTACCAGGTGGCGTTGGAACTGTGACAACATATGTTTTAGCAAGTCATGTGATTAAAGCATTTGATAGGCAAGAAAAAAATAGTTAATTAGTTAGAAAGTTGGGTTATATGAATCAAAAGGTAAATAAAGCTACACCTTGGGTCGTTTTATCTATATCACTTATTTTAACAAGTGGTATGGCAATTAATGGAACGCTTCCTTTAATTAAGGAGGATTTATCCTTAACACAGACACAAAGTGAATTATTAGGAACGATTCCAAGTTTAACAGTACTTCTTTGTGTGTTGTTGTCAACATTTATCATTAAGAAAATAGGCATGAAAAAAACAGTTTTAATGGGTTTAATCCTAGTTGCCTTTGGAGGCACATTGCCAGTGTTAACACCAAATAGTTACCCAGTAATTCTAGCGTCAAGACTTATTTTAGGTGCCGGGCTTGGTTGTTATAACTCTTCAGCAGTTAATTATATTAATGAGTTATTTGAAGGAAAACAAAGAATGTCACTTTTAGGCATGAGAAACTCAATGGAGAGCATTGGTCAGATGGTTTTAACTTTTATATCAGGCTTACTGATTGTTTTAGGTTGGCAATACTCCTATTTGGTTTATTTATCTGCGATTCCAGTTGCAATTTTATTTTACTTTTTTGTTCCTGATGTTAAAAAGGAGAAAGTAAGTGAGAAAAAGGGGGCACGTATAACCTTTTTACCGATTATTTCTGTCTTATTTGCCTCAATTATGGTTATGAATAGTATTGCAATTGCAGTAAGATTCCCTGCTCTTGCAGTTGAATTAAAAGGAGCATCGTATAATACAAGTAATTTCTTAGCAATGATGCCGATACTGGGTATTGTTGCAGGATTTATGTTTCAATGGTTAACTTCTGTTTTGAAACATCGTATTCTTTATTTAGCCGTACTAATTAATACTTTTGCTAATTTTTTTATTGCACTCTCAAGTAATTCATTTACATTATTAGTTACCGGTTTACTTATCTCAAGTATTCCAGTTGCTTGGATTTTACCTTATTTATTTAATCATATCGAAGACATAGCAAGAGGAATGGATACAAGACTGTTAACATCTTTCATTTTTTTAGGATGTAATTTTGGGGTATTAATGGCACCGGTATTGATGAGAGCCATTGAAATGCTTGGTGGTGCTTCGGATTTATACTTTCCATTTGTATTTTTTACAGGAATGTTTGTCGTTTTGTTATTACTTTTGGTAACTATTTATAATAAAGTGGTAAAAAAGAGTAGCTAAAGTAGCTTGTTTAGTTTGTGAAAAAGATTCTAAGTCAAGTAACAGCGACTTTTTTAATATTAAACAACTAAATACTAATTTAAGAATGAGAAAGCTAAAGACCTAAAAGTCGAAGCTTCCTCATTTTTTTATTTATTAGATTAAATGAATATGAGAGATTCCTTATTTTCACAAAGAGAAATTGTGTGATGACACCCTTCATGTTAAGATGAAACCATAAAAAGCAAACGCTTTCTTTTTTAACAATCTACTTAATTAGAAGGAGGAATTTCCATGTATTTATTTGAAGAAATGTCACTTTATGATTATGAACAAGTTGTATTTTGTCAGGACAAAGCATCAGGATTAAAAGGTATTATTGCTATTCACGACACAACCTTAGGACCAGCTTTAGGTGGTTGTAGAATGTGGCCGTATGATTCTGAAGAAGAAGCTTTGCGAGATGTTTTAAGATTATCAAAAGGAATGACTTACAAAAATGCAGCAGCAGGACTTAACATAGGTGGCGGTAAATCCGTTATTATAGGAGATCCAAAAACTGATAAGAGTGAAGCCTTGTTTAGAGCAATGGGTAGATATGTTGAAAGTTTAAACGGTCGTTATATAATTGCTGAAGATGTTGGAACAACTGAACAAGACATGAATAACATGTATTTAGAAACTGACTTTGTAACTGGAAGTACAGCAAGAGCAGGTTCTTCTGGTAATCCAAGTCCTAAAACAGCTTTAGGTGTATATTATTCAATGAAACGAACAGCTAAGGAAGTGTTTGGAACAGATTCTTTAGAAGGCAAAGTTATTTCGGTTCAAGGAGTTGGTAATGTAGCTTACGAACTATGTCGTTTGATTAGAGAAGACGGTGGCGAGTTAATCGTTACTGATATTAATAAAGAAGCGGTACAGCGCGTTGTTGATAATTTAGGAGCAACAGCAGTTGGTATTGATGAAATATATGGTGTTGAGGCTGATATCTTCTCACCATGTGCTTTAGGTGCCATTTTAAACGATGAAACAATTCCTCAATTAAAGGTAAAAGCCGTATGTGGCTCTTCTAATAATCAATTAGCTGACGGTGAAAAACATGCCAAAATGTTAGAAGAAAGAGGCATTTTATATGCACCTGACTTTATTGTTAATAGCGGTGGGGTAATTGCTGTAGCTGATGAGTTAACAGGATATGATGAAGACCGTACGATTACAAAAGTTAAGAATGTTTACCATCAAATGGGACAAATTTTCGATATTGCTAAGGAACAAAAAATTTCAACTGTTCAAGCAGCAAATCACTTAGCAGAAGAAAGAATTAATCAAATGATGAGAGTTAGAAGAACTTTCTTACAATCTGAAAAATCATCTATTTGTAAAAGATAATTAAAAGCAGCTGAGACCTTAAAAAGTCTCAGCTACTTTTGTATATGATGTCATTAGTGTTTGAATCGTAGGAATCACTTCTTCTTTAGAAATCCACGTTGCATTTGGTACGTCTTTTATTAAATCACCAACAATAAAACTTTTCGTAGCTGCATGAAACATAGGTAAATCATTGGCGTCATTACCAAACATAATAAAGGGTTGATTAATACCAAGATGTTGATAACCGGTCCATTTTGAAACATTTCTAGGTGAAATATCAATTAATTCTTCATTAGCGTGAAAATGAACATTAATACCGACTGATTCAAGTGTTTTGATAATATGCTTGTCAGTCGTGAAAAGTACTGATTTAACAACTGATGTAAGTTCATTTAACGTCACAGATTTTGCCAGGTTAAGTGGATCAAGACCTTGATAAAGTGGATGGCTCGTATCTCCTTTATAAGAGTAGTTCCAATCGCTATCAACTAAGTAATCTAATTGATACTTTGTGATAACATCCATAATAGTGGCCACTTCTTTATCTGAAAAACAAGTAGTTCTAAGCTTATCATCTTTTCTAGTAAAGGCACCATTTCCACCGATTAAATCAAAAGAGTGAAAAGGTGTAGGTAAGACAGGAAGCATATCGCGAATAGGTCTTGCAGAGGCAAAAATGACATCTTCAACTTTATTTAAATCGCTAATAGCATTTGTCATTTCTTCGGTCATTTTCTTTCCTTCAAAAATTGTTGTGCCATCTAAATCAAATACAATGGGCATTTGGGTTCTCCTTTATGTAAATATTTTGAAGCAACTATACCTGAATGTGTTATCCATTTCAAGTTTTTTTGTTTTTTAAAATGAGAAAAATAAAAATTTGTTTGTATCTAAATTAAAAACCAATAAATAATATTGGAGTAATTTTCTTTTAACGTTATACTAGAGTTACCAAAAAAGAAGAGGGTTATAAATGGGAACATATCAGGCTTTATCAGTTAATTTGTTAGAAGTAAATTCATCGTTTTCTAAAAAAAATGAACGTCATTCTTTTAGTATCTTCTATGTTATTAAAGGAAAATTTTTTTGTCAGAAAACTGGAGAAGTTTTTGAGTTGTCTGAACAAGAATTTATAATTAATAATCGTCATGAAAATATTACCTTTAAACAAAATGCCAAGCAAAATGCACTTCTTCATTTAGAGTTCTATTTTTCAGAAGTCGAAAAATTGATAGGTGAAGACTGGCGTCCATTCTTTAGTGATGATCGCTTAGTTTATATTAATGAAGAAGATAAGCAAGTGTTAACTGAAAAAATTTTTCGCTTGGTTTTAGATGCCTCAAGCTATGGTACTAAAGGGCAGCCATTTACTAGTATGAATTATTTGTTCTCTTTCTTAGAACAATTAAATAAAATTGTTTTAATAGAGCAGCAAACAGAAACGAAAGATTTATTTCTTGTAAGTGAGCATCCAAAAGTTACGGCTGTCATCGAGTATGTGGAAGAATTTTATAACCGCCGGATATCTTTACAGGAAGTGGCTAAAAAGGAATTTTTATCAGAGGCCTATCTTTCAAGGTTATTTAAAGAAGAAACGGGAATTAATTTTTCTGAATATGTGGATTCTATTCGAATGAAACACGCTGTTGAAGAATTACGAAGCTCCTACTTACCAATTTTGACGATTGCTTTAAATAGTGGTTTCTCAACAGGAAAACGTTTTTCGAAATTATTTAAAGAAAAATATCAAATGACCCCAAATGAATACCGGAAAAAAGCTTTTAATGACAAAAAATCTCATTCCTCATTATCAACTAAGAAAGATGATTATAAAGTGATTCCAGAAGACGAAATGATCCAAATCATTGCTCAGTTTATGCTGAATGAAGACATAAAAAATAATCCAGATGAGTTACCAACGCAGTACCATTTAAATGTTAAAGAAAGTCAAACACAGTTACTAATAAAACCTGAAAAAATAATAAATATTGGGCAAGCAGACCACGGAATTTCAGAAGATGTTCGGTATCAAATTAGGCTTCTTCAAGAAAAAATATCTTTTGAGTATATTCGTTTTTTTGGTTTATGTGATGAAGTAGATCAGAGTCATTACATTATCAAAGATAAACATGTTAATAATCATCGTTTGTTTAGTTTTATGAACGAAATGCGGTTAAAGCCAATTATTGTTCTTGAGATTAAAGAAAAAATGACGTTCAAGGAATGGCAAAAAGAGCTGCGTTATTTGAGGAAGGTTATTCAAGGTTATGTTCATTTTGAGGCAAGTTTTAAATCAGGTTGGTTTTTAGAAATAAAATTGCCAAAAGACTGTGATGTTGCTAGTTACATTTCCTACTATGATTATGCGTATGATTTTTTATATAACAATTTTACAACAGGACAGATTGGTTTAACCGTTGCTCATCATGATTTAAGTGGGTTTAAGAAATTATATGAGAGCCATCAATTTAATCGAAATTATCCTAATTTTATTTCATTTAATTACCATGATGATATTGTCAAAACTAAGCGTCATGAGTCTGAGCATTTGGAATTTATCGAAGGCTTGGATAGTTTAATCAATTGGTTGAAACAACAAGAGAATGTAGATGTTCCAAAAATACTGGTTACTGAATGGAATATTATTGCAAGTCATACTCACGTGTTAAGTGGTACGTTCTTCCGCTCAGGAATTGTCATGAAATCGCTTATCCAAATGTCATCAAGAGTTCAAGGTGTTGGTTTTTGGCTTAATTTGGAAAGTGAGGGGTGTGTGAAAGAGAATCGGCAAGAATCTAGTTTATCTATTTTCCTTCATGGACCACTCAGAAGACCTTTATTTTTTGTCCTAACTTTATTTGAAAGAGTGGGAGATGAAATTATCAAAGAAACGGATAATTATATTTTAACGAAACGTTTTAATTCTTATTACCTACTCTTTTACAATTATTACTACTTAAATCCAGCAGATACAGCATATAATAATCTTTGGAAAACGTCTCAAAGAGAGGCTGTATTTAATTTTTCGCAACTAAAAAAGGGCACGTACTTTATTAAACAGTTTTTACTTGATAGCAATCACGGGGGAATTTACAATCAATGGTTAAAAGCAGGCGGAACAATTGAAATGGATACAGATGTTCAGGAGTATTTACTTCAATCTGTAGTCCCTGATTTTCAAATGAAGCAATTAGAGATTGCTGATGGTCAACTTGAAGAACATATTTTTCTAGAAATTAATGCTTGCTATTTATTAATTTTAAACCGAATTGCTGAAAGTGAATGAAAAGGTCAAAAATATACCCTTTGATTTTGACTTTTTGAAAGAATACTTACTAAATAAGTAAATATGAACCATACAAATAATAAAATACTACACGACAAAAATTTGAAAAAAATTTATGATTAATGTGTGGAAACGTTAAGATGAGGTGCGCAATGAAAAAAGTATTGGTGTTACATACAGGCGGAACAATTTCAATGACTCAAGAAGAAGATGGTGCAGTAGGATTATCTGCTCATCATCCATTAAGTCAAACAAGAAGTGTGGTGCCAAAAGATATCGACGTGACAGTGGAAGAGATTTTTAACTTACCATCTCCCCACATCACACCTAATGAGATGCTTGTTATAAAAAACAGAATTGAATTAGCCCAAAAACAAAGCTATGACGGTGTTGTTATCACGCATGGAACAGATACTTTAGAAGAGACTGCTTACTTTTTAGATATCTCTTTTAAAAAAGAAATTTCAGTTGTTTTAACAGGTGCCATGCGCTCAAGTAATGAGATTGGTGCTGATGGGTTATACAATTATGTTCAAGCAATTATTACAGCAGCAGATGAAAAATCAACGAACCAAGGCGTTCTTGTAGTGATGAATGATGAAATTCATGCTGGAAGATTTGTGACTAAAACCCATACAACAAGTGTGGATACCTTTAGGACACCAACATTTGGTCCGATTGGGATTTTATCAAAACGACAAGTTATCTACTTAAAAGATGTGGTTGATCACAATGCATTACCGATTAGTAGTGTTGAAGGCAAAGTGATTTTACTTAAAGCTTACGCTGGAATGGATGCCATGTTATTCGATGTTTTAAAAGAAGCACAAGTAGATGGTGTTGTGATTGAAGCACTAGGTGCTGGAAATTTACCCCCTCAAGTTCTTTTAAGTTTGAAGGAATTAATTGATGCGGGAATCCCAGTTTCCCTTGTTTCAAGATGCTCAAACGGAATTGCTCAAGATATTTATGATTACGAAGGAGGAGGAATTCCACTTCGTAAAATGGGCGTTATGTTTGTCCAAGGATTAACAGGTCCTAAAGCCAGATTGCGCATGTTAGTTGGCTTAAATGCACGTTTATCACATCATGAGTTTCGTCAGTTTATGACAGAATAAAACGACTAAAACAACTATAGAAGGGAATTATTAACATGATGTATCGTACGGAAAAAGACAGCGTTGGAGAGTTAGAAATACCAGTTGAAAGCTATTATGGGGTTCATTCTTTACGAGCTAAAATGAATTTTCCGATTACTAATCAACAATTAGATCCAGAATTTATCGTTAGTTTGGCACAAATAAAAAAAGCAATGGCTCTTGCTAATCACCAATTAGGTTTATTACCTGACGACAAAACAAAAGCGATTGTCCAAGCAGCAGATGAAATTATTGCAGGTAAATTCCATGATCAATTTATTGTAGATCCTATTCAGGGTGGAGCTGGAACAAGTAGTAACATGAATGTTAACGAAGTAATTACCAACCGTGCTATTGAAATTTTAGGCGGTCAAAAAGGTGATTTTTCAGTTGTTCATCCAAACGATGATGTTAATAAAGGCCAATCAACCAATGATGTTTACCCGACAGCTGGTAAATTAACTATGTTGAAAAAAATGCCACTTCTAGAAGCTGAATTAGAACGATTAAGTGATGTGTTTGAAGAAAAAGCAATGGAATTTAAAGATATATTAAAACTTGGAAGAACACAGTTAAGTGACGCTGTACCTATCACATTAGGACAAGAATTTCATGCGTATTACTCAGTAACCAAAAGAAATTTACGTCGGTTGAAACATGTCCGTGAAGAAATGCAAATGATTAATTTAGGTGGAACAGCTATTGGTACAGGAATCACTGCCCATCCTGAATTATCTAAAACAGTGTTACCATTTTTAAATGAGATAACTGATGAAAATTTAGACATTGCAGAAGATTTAGTAGATGGCACTCAAAATATCGAGCAATATGTTATTTTGTCAGATGTGTTAAAATCTGTTGCTATCTCTCTATCAAAAATCTCAAATGATATTCGGTTATTATCATCAGGTCCTAACTCTGGGATTGGTGAAATTAGAATACCAGCTAGACAAAATGGTTCATCGATTATGCCAGGTAAAATTAACCCAGTTATTCCAGAAGTGATGACTCAGTGTTCATTTGTTGTTATGGGAAATAATACAATCATTGGCTCTGCAGCTGAAGCTGGTCAATTAGAATTGAATGCCTTTGAACCAGTTGTGTTCTATAAATTGTTGGAATCATTCCAAGTTTTAACTAACGGAATTGCAACGTTTATCGACCATTGTGTGGCTGGTATTGAAGCAAATGAGAAAAAATGCCATGATAATCTTGAAAAGAGTACCTATTTAGCTACTGTTTTATCAGAAACAATTGGTTATACCAGAGCTGCTGAAATTGCTAAGGTAAGTCTTGAAACAGGTCGAACAATTCGTGATATTGCAGAATCTGAAGGTATCAGTGTACAGTCACAAGAAAAAGTTAAAGCAACAATAAGATAGATTGAAAGAGGTCAGAAAATTGGATGTTAGTAAACAGGCTTTAAAAATTCATGAAGAAAATCATGGGAAATTAGAAATAAAAAGTAAATTAAGAGTCCAAACAAGAGAAGAACTAGCCCTAGCCTATACACCAGGCGTGGCAGAACCTTGTAAAAAAATTGCTGAAAACCCGGAAGATAGTTATAAATATACGTCTCGTGGTAATTTAGTAGCTGTTATTTCAGATGGAACGGCAGTTCTTGGTTTAGGAAATATTGGACCAAAAGCTGCAATGCCTGTAATGGAAGGTAAATCAATTTTATTTAAAGAATTTGCAGGAATTGATTCTTATCCGTTAGTTGTGGATGAGACAGACACTGAAAAACTAATTGAAATCATTACATCATTACAAGGAAGTTTTGGTGGTATTAATTTAGAAGATATCTCAGCACCAAGATGTTTTGAAATTGAAAAAAGGTTGAAAGAAACGCTTGAAATTCCAGTGTTTCATGACGATCAACACGGAACAGCAATTGTTGTTGCTTCTGGGATAATTAATAGCTTGAAAATAGTTAAAAAAGAGTTCTCTAACATCAAAGTGGTTCTAAACGGACCTGGTGCAGCTGGTACTGCAATTATCAAGTTGCTTCAAGAGCTTGGTGTTAAAAACATTATTGCTTGTGATGAGCATGGGATTTTATCTCCAGGTCGTCATCACTTAACAGATGAACATAAAAAAGATTTAGCTGAGACAACTAATCCAAATCATGTAACTGGTGGTTTAAAAGATGCGATTGTTGATGCAGATGTGTTTGTCGGAGTTTCTGTTGCAGGGGCTTTAAGTCCTGAGATGGTTGAAACGATGGCAAGTGACCCGATTGTGTTTGCTATGGCTAACCCCGTTCCTGAAATCATGTATGAAGATGCTATAAAAGCAGGTGTTAAAGTAATGGGAACAGGCCGTTCTGATTTTCCAAACCAAATCAATAACGTTCTAGCATTCCCAGGTATTTTTAAAGGAGCATTAGAAGTTAGGGCGAGTCAAATTAATGAAGAGATGAAAAAAGCAGCTGCATATGCGATTGCTGGCTTGATTTCTGAAGAAGAATTAAATCATGAATATGTTATTCCAGATGCTTTTGATAAACGAGTTGTAACAGCTGTATCAGAAGCAGTAAAAGAAGCAGCCAAAAAAACTGGAGTAGCAAGAATTACTGGAGGAAATTAAATGACTTATCGAATTGAAAAAGATTCTCTTGGTGAAGTTAAGGTTCCAATTAATCATAAGTGGGGCGCGCAAACGGAAAGAAGTAGACAAAATTTTCAAATCGGCAAATCAACAATGCCTCTGTCGGTTGTCTATGGATTAGTTGAAATCAAACGAGCAGCCGCAGTGATTAATCATGCGTTAGGTAAATTACCATCTGAAAAAAAAGAGGTCATAGTTACTGTTTGTGATGAAATTCTTTCAGGTAAATGGGATGATGAATTTCCGTTAAAAATTTACCAAACAGGTAGCGGAACGCAAAGTAATATGAATTCTAACGAAGTCATTGCTCATTTATGCCAAGAAAAGGGAGTTAATATTCACCCAAATGATGATGTGAATATGTCTCAGAGTTCTAATGATACTTTCCCAACAGCGATGCATATTGGTGCTGTAGTGGAGCTTGCTCCTTTATTTGTCGAATTAGATCAGTGGCTTGATATTCTAAATGAGTTAGAAAAAACAAACAAAGATATTATTAAAATTGGTCGGACACATTTACAAGATGCGACACCGTTAACATTTGGTCAAGAAATCAGCGGTTGGAAAATGATGATTATTAAAGCAAAAGAATTCTTAAAAACAAGTAGTGAGTCGCTCCATTGCTTAACAATTGGTGGAACAGCCGTTGGAACTGGTTTAAATGCACCAGAAGGATTTGATGTTGCCATGGCAAAAGAAATTGCTAATCACACAGGTTTTCCTTTTAAAACAGAAGAAAATAAATTTTATGGTTTGACAAGTCATTCTGGCCTATCATTTACTCACGGTGCTATGAGAGCTTTAGCAGGTGATTTAATGAAAATAGCCAATGATGTTCGTTGGCTAGCAAGTGGACCAAGAGCTGGTTTAGGTGAAATTAATATCCCTGAAAACGAACCAGGTAGCTCCATTATGCCGGGTAAAGTTAATCCAACTCAAGCAGAAGCTTTAACAATGGTTGCTTGCCAAGTGATGGGAAATGATACCACGATACAAGTAGCAAGTAGCCAAGGTAATTTTGAGTTAAATGTTTACAAACCAGTGATTATTGCCAACTTTTTGGAAAGTGTTGAATTATTAACTGAAGCGATGCTCTCATTTAGAATCCATTGTTTAAATGGATTAGAAGCTAATGTTGAGTCAATGACACAAGGAGTGGAAAATTCTTTAATGCTTGTAACAGCCTTAAGTCCTCATATTGGGTATGAAAAGTGTGCGGAAGTCGCTAAACTAGCTCATAAAGAAAAGCTCTCTTTAGAAGAAGCGGTCTTAAAATTAAACTACGCCACTCTTGAAGAATTTCGTAAGTGGGTAAAACCTGAGACAATGGTGTAATGGTATAAGGAAGAGGTGGACTGTTTACATCCACCTCTATTTATTTTGTTTAAAAATAATTTATTCCCATAGCGTGTTTTACTTCATCTAAAGTTTTTGTTGCTCGTTTTTCAGCAGTCAAGCTACCTTGTTTCAAGATATCTAAAAGATAACTTTCTTCTGATTCAAGTTTTTGGCGTTCTGTTCTAATTGGGAGAAGAATATCTTGTAAAATATCATTTAAATAGTTTTTAATTTTAACATCTCCAAGGCCACCATTTCGGTAGTGTTCTTTTAATGCGACAACTTCCGTTTTGTCAGGGGCAAAAATATCTAAATACTCAAAAACCATGTTTCCCTCGACTTGTCCTGGATCGTTTACGTGGATATGATTTGGGTCAGTGTACATACTCATAATTTTTTTCTTAATCGTTGCTTCATCATCTGACAAGTAGATGCCATTATTTAAAGATTTACTCATTTTACCTTGACCATCAATTCCTTTTAATCGTTCTTGTTTTTTAGATGGAAGGACGATTTCTGGTTCAACTAAAACATTGGTATTATAGATACGATTAAAGCTTCTAACAATTTCTTTTGTCTGCTCAAGCATAGGTAATTGGTCACCGCCAACAGGAACGTGAGTCGCTTTAAAGGCTGTAATGTCAGCGGCTTGACTTACTGGATAAGTTAAAAATCCAGCAGGTAAACTTGTTTCAAAATTCTTTTCTTTCATTTCTGATTTCACAGTTGGGTTGCGATACAATCTAGAAACTGTGACTAAATTTAAATAATACATCATTAATTCTGATAATTGAGGGATTTTTGATTGAATGAAAATAGTCGATTGGTCTGGATTAATTCCAACTGCCAGATAATCAAGTAAAACTTCTTTCACACTTTTTTGAATTTTTAATGGATTATCAGCATTATCTGTTAGTGCTTGTTGATCTGCAATCATAATAAATTGGTTGGTATCATTTTTTGTTTGAATAGTGACCCGATTTTGCAGTGAGCCAACGAAATGGCCTAAATGTAATTTTCCTGTAGGTCTGTCTCCTGTTAAATATATAGCTGTCATTATAGTTCCTCCTTAAAATAAAAAAATCACCCTCTAGTAAGCAAAAAAATGCCTACTAGAGGGTGAAAAATATCACGGTACCACCTCAAAATTAACTTTTGTAGTTAAACTACCCTGATAACGCATGGTTGCGAATATTTCTAATCATGTTTCACTTTCAAAATATCATTTAAAAGTCCATTCCAATTTTAGTTGTTGCTAATTTTCACCTACCATTAGCTCTCTTAAAACATTTCTAAAGTTGTACTTGTCTTTATCATTAATTTCTTTTATTGCTATAAAGTATAGACTTGAAATTAGAAAAATGCAACTATACTTTTTTATCATTTCGTGTCTATCAATAGAGTTGCTTATCGAAAAAATGTGTGTTAATTTTTTAATATGACAAAATAAGAAAGTAGTGTGTGTATGGAAAAAGTGAAGGAGAAAAATATCGTTAGCCTTTTAATGGGTCTGATTTTTTTCTTTCTAGCATGTTGGGGTTTATTTAATGTATCAAGTGTCCTTAACAGTATGATGGGTATTATCATTATTGTCTGTTTATTAAAAGCTAGCACGAGTTTTTTTACAAGAAAAACGCAAAAAAATCTATCATCTCAGTCTGTCGTGTGGTTAAAAACAAGTAGTTTGCTAGATGTGATGTTTGCACTGTTATTATTAATTAATTTAAAGGTCAGATTACTTGAAGGTGCCTTTATTGGGTTTATGTTTGGAATTTGGGTTATTACTGATTCAATCACTCGCCTAATGATGTTTAAGCAAGAAAAAAATAATCAGGATAAATGGCAATGGCTGTCAAAATTAAGCCTCCTTGTTGGTATAGTTTTAGGTATAGGAATGTTGTTTAGTTCGTGGCAGTCAGAGACAGGTGTTTCGTTTATGATTGTTGGTTATTTTTTACTACTTTCCATTTTTAAATTTTTGGAAGGTCTGACAAATTAATGTTTTAGGGGATTGATTTATGAAAATTAACGGAAAGTTTGAACTAAGTATTTATTTTTTCTTGAGACTATTTGTTTTAATCACATTAATTAGACAAATTATGCTCGATAATTGGGGCAGTGTTTTTATTTGCATTCTTACCCTTATTTTATTTTTTATTCCAAGTATTATTGAAAGACAAATGGGTATTAGGTTGCCTAAAACACTTGAGGCAATCATTTTACTCTTCATATTTGCTGCAGAAATTTTAGGTGAAATTATGAATTTCTACGGAACCGTTCCTCATTGGGACACCATGCTTCATACTATTAATGGCTTTTTAGCTGCAGCAATTGGTTTTTCTTTAATTGATATTTTAAATGAACATGAAAAATTTTCATTTAAGTTGTCACCGTTTTTTGTTGCAATGGTGGCTTTTTGCTTTTCAATGACAATTGGTGTGTTGTGGGAGTTTTTTGAATTTGCTGGTGATCAGTGGTTGAATCTAGATATGCAAAAGGACCGAGTTGTTCAAAAAATTTCAAGTGTTGAATTAGAACCTGAAGGAAAAAATATTCCTGTGATTATTGATAATATTCAGAAAACGGAAATTCATTCCATTGATTCAAACGGAAAACCTTTAACAACAACAATTGAAGGTGGCTATCTTGAGTTAGGAATTATTGATACGATGAAAGATTTAATTGTCAACTTTATTGGGGCAGTTGTTTTTTCTATTTTTGGTTTACTCTATATAAAAAATAGGGATAAATACCAATTTGCAGGTCGATTTATTCCAGTAAGAGATGAAGGAGATGAAAAAGGATGAGACTAAATGAGCTTCATTTGAGCGGCTCTTTAGAAAATAAAGGGCCTATGGAAAGTTATATGAAAAATCATTTTACTTTTCTTGGCATCAAATCACCAGATAGAAAAAGACAAAGCAAAGACTTTATTAAAGCGAGTAAGCAGATGCCTTTAAGTGAGTTATTTAAATTAACAAAAGAGATGTATAACAAAAGCGAACGAGAATATCAGTACATCGCAATTGATATGATTGAAGCTAATGTGAAACGACTTGATTGGGAAGAGTTAAAAAAGTACAGTGTATTTGTTCAAGATAAGTCATGGTGGGATAGTACAGATGCTTGGCGAAAAGTTTTTGGCTTGCATCTTTTAAGATGTCCTGCTGATAAAGACCGTGTTTTTCACCATTTTTATCAGCATGAGAATATGTGGATGAGACGTATTTCGATTATTCTTCAGCTGAATGAAAAAGAAAATACGAGTACCACACTTTTAGAATTAGCTATTTTAAATGACATAAATACTCAGGAATTTTTTATTCAAAAAGCCATTGGTTGGTCACTAAGACAATACGGTAAAGTCAACAGTCAATGGGTGATTGATTTTACTAATAAACAGAACTTGACGTCATTTGCTAAAAAAGAAGCTTTAAAATTAATTAATCAATAAAAAAACAAGTCATTACTAGAAAAAGAGACTTTGGCATCCCAAATTTGGCTATCGCGAATTGGAATACCAAGGTCTCTTTTTTTATAAACGGTTTTATTATTTATGTTTATCATTGCATAAATTCTTCGTAAAGAAATGTTCAGTTCCTGTGATTGGGTAGTTTTTTCTGACAAAAATTTCTTCGTAACCAAATTTAGGATAATAGTCTTTTCCTTGAAAGCCAAAGGTAGTTAAAAAAACATGAGAACAATTTTTTTCGCGAGCTAAATCTTCTGCTTGCGTTAATAATTTTATTCCTAATTGTTGGTTTCGATAATTTTCATCGATTACCAAGTAGTCAATATTTAACCACTGACCAAAAATTTCGCCACTAATACCACCAATTAATTGTTTTTCGTCATCTTTAATAAAAATCGCAAATTCTTCAATCTTATCAGTTTCAAATCTAGGAAGATTGAACGTTACGAGTAAATCTCGTAATTCTTTAACAGACGCATCACTTGGATTAAATACTTTTTCAAATTTCATATCAAAAACCTCCTTAAAAAAACTATTTTACCATTTTTTTTAGGATTTAGTTAAAATATTTAGGTTAGTCATTGCAAAGATTTTATGAATGTTCTATAGTGATTGAGTGTACAAACTTGAGAAAGTAGGAGAAATAATGAAACCATCAATTTATGGGTTAACTCAAGATGAATTAAGTCAATGGTTAGTAGATAACGGTGAAAAGAAATTTAGAACAAGTCAAATTTGGGATTGGTTATATCAAAAAAGGGTATCAAACTTTAGTGAAATGAAGAACATCTCAAAAGGCTTATTAGAAAAATTGGAGGAAGAATTTACGATTAATCCTCTAAAGCAAATGGTTGTTCAAGAGTCAAATGATGGAACAGTGAAATATTTATTCGAATTAGAAGATAATCACATGATTGAAACAGTTTTAATGCGTCAAAAATATGGTTTATCTGTTTGTGTAACGACTCAAATAGGTTGTAATATTGGCTGCTCTTTCTGTGCAAGTGGCTTGCTTAAAAAGCAACGTAATTTAACAGCGGGTGAAATTGTGGCCCAAATCATGCAAGTTCAACATTATTTTGATGAACAAGGTGAAGATGAAAGAGTTAGTCATATTGTAGTGATGGGAATTGGTGAACCATTTGATAATTATGATAATGTGATGAACTTCTTACATATTATGAATGATCCTAAAGGTTTAGCGATTGGAGCAAGACACATGACAGTATCGACAAGTGGCTTAGTTCCAAAAATCAAAAAATTTGCAACTAACGGCATGCAGGTTAATCTGGCTATTTCTCTACATGCACCAAATAACGATGTCCGCACATCAATGATGGTTATTAATAAAGCATATCCACTGGAGAAATTAATGGATGCTGTTGATTTTTATATCGAAGAAACCAATCGACGTGTGACGTTTGAGTATATTATGTTATCTCACGTTAATGACCGAGTAGAGCACGCCCAACAGTTAGCAGATTTATTGAAGGATAAGAAAAAGTTAACTTATGTCAATTTAATTCCTTATAACCCTGTAAGCGAACATGATAATTACCAAAGAAGTACAAAAGAAGATATTTTAGCTTTTTATGATGTTCTGAAAAAAAATAACATCAATTGTGTGGTGCGTCAGGAATTTGGTACGGATATTGATGCAGCATGTGGTCAACTAAGAAGTAAACAAATGAAGAAAAAAGCATAATGAAGCAGACTTGGATTTTCCAAGTCTGTTTTTTTATGAGATAACTTCATTGACTTAATGTAAGTAATTTGTTAGTATTTTTTCAATACATTAAAAGTAAATGAAAAAATTCTCATTATTTATTTTAATGATAACAACTAAAAGGGGTGGTAAGTTTGAAAAAGATGACTATTTTACTGTTTTTATCGATCTTTATGAGTCGTCTGTATTTAAAATTTAATAACGATTCTTCTCAAGAATTGGAGGACCACCAGTGTTGTTGTTATTAAAAACCTTAACCAAATAATAATGATGAGGAATTAATAATAATGATAAGAAAAACAATAATCGGTATTTCGGCAAATGAAACAGAAGATTCTGGTGAAAAACTACACCATATGCCAATCAACTATTTACCACAAGGTTATGTTAAAGGGGTTCAAATAGCTGGAGGATTACCCATTTTATTACCAATTGGTACAAAAGAGGATGCCAAATTATATATTGATCAAATTGATAAGTTAATATTAACAGGTGGACAAAATGTTGATCCAAAATGGTATCAACAAAAACCGGAATTTGATGCTAACTTAATGCTAACAAAAAGAGATGAATTTGAATTGGCGCTGATTGAAGAATCTCTTAAACAGAAAAAACCAATTTTTGCAGTTTGCCGAGGAATGCAGCTTTTAAATGTTGCACTTGGAGGAACTCTTTATCAAGATTTAAGTAAAAGACAACCAGAAACTGTTATTCACATGCAAGACCCTGTCAGAAGACAAGTAGCAACACATAGTATTAGAACAAAAGAAAACAGCCAATTAGAAGGTGTTTACGGAAGAAAAGCAATGGTCAACTCTTTTCATTTTCAATCTGTTAAAGACTTAGGTAAGGGGCTACAAATAACTGCACTAAGTGAAGATGATATCATTGAAGGTTTTGAAAGTATTGAGCAAGGACAACGACTCCTTGGCATTCAGTGGCACCCAGATTTTGCTTATGAAGAATTAAAACAAGAACGTCAAATGTTTCGTTTTGTGGTCAATGAATTATAAGGAGGAGTCATTATGAAGAAAAGATTAGGGATTGTTTTATTAAGTGCGGTGTTTTTATTAGGAGCATGTGGAACAAGTAATAAACAAAAAGAAAAGAATCAAGGATCTAGCCAAGAAATTAATGTGGTTTCAAGCGGTGAATTAGCCACATTAGATAGTGCCCTTTATTCTGATGTCAATAGTTCAGATATGATTGGACAAACAATGGAAGGGTTATACCGATTAGATAAATCAGGCCAGCCAGAGCTTGGTATGGCTAAAGAAGAACCTAAAATTAGCGAGGATGGTCTAACATACACGTTTACTATAAAAGATGATGCGACATGGTCCAATGGAGAAAAAGTTCAGGCAAAAGATTTTGTCTATTCTTTCAAACAAGTTATTGATCCAGCATATGGCTCAACTAGTAGCAATCAAATGGATATTTTCAAAAATGGTCGTCGTATCAGAGAAGGAGAAGCTCCTCTTAGTGAGTTTGGTGTTGTTGCAAAGGATACTAAAACCCTTGAGTTAAACTTAGAGTATCCCGTACCATATTTATCTCAAGTGCTTGTTGGTACACCTTTTATGCCTAAAAATGCGGCATTTTCTGATGAAAAGAAAAAGAATTACGGGACAACGGCAGATGATTTTGTCGGGAACGGGCCATTTGTTATTAAAGGATGGACTGGAACCAATGACACGTGGACACTTGAAAAGAACCCAACTTACTGGGATGCAGATAATGTTACTCTTGAAAAAATAACGGTTCAAGTGGTAAAAGAAGTGGCAACCAGTGTTCAAATGTTTGAAGCAGGTGAGGTCAATTATGCGACACTTGCTGATACTTATGCCAAAGAATATAAAGAATCTAAACAAGCCACTTTTGTTCCAAAAGCAATGGTTGGTTATCTAAGTCCAAACCAAAAACGTGAAGTGACAGGTAATAAAAATATTAGAAAAGCTATTTTACAAGGCATTGATAAAGAGCAATTTGCTTCTGAAATTTTAGGAGACGGTTCAATAGCTTTAAATGGTTTTGTACCTGAAAATTTTGCCTTTTCGCCAAAGGATCAAAAAGATTTTAGAAAAGAAAATGGAGATTTACTTCCTTTTAATAAAAAAGAAGCGAGAAAAAGTTGGGAATTAGGCAAGAAGGAACTAGGTAAAGAAACAATCGAGTTAGAATTAATGTCGGCTGATACAGGAACAGCGAAAAAGACAATTGAATTTGTTCAAGGACAACTTCAAGAAAACTTGCCAGGATTAACAGTGACATTAAAATCAATGCCCCTTCAAAATCGCTTAGAATTACAAAACAAGGGTGAATTTGATTTAGTTTTTGGAACATGGACACCAGATTATGCCGACCCTATTAACTTTTTAGAATTTTATGATTCTAAAGGAGGGTTAAATACGGCGAAATACAATAACCCAGCTTACGATAAAGGACTGCAGGCTGCAAGATTTGAGTTAGCGAAGCAACCAGAAAAAAGATGGGAAGAATTACGTCATTTAGAAAAAATATTAGTTGAAGAAGACGCAGGTGTATTACCGTTATATCAAGGATCAGTTGGTTATTTAACATCAGATAATTTAAAAGGAATAAAAGTTTACCCATTTGGACGAACAGTATCTTATCGATTGGCAGAAGTGAAATAAAAATTAAAAGTAAAAAATACTTTTAATTCTTGACTTTTACTCTATTCTTTCATAAAATGAATAGGAATAAATCGTACAGATAACACAAATTTATTTTGTGTCGAGAGAGAGGCGAAATTTATCACAGGATAAGTTTCGTCTCTTTTTCTGATGTAAAGGAGAGAAAAAAATGGAGACAAAAAAATTTCACGTCAATCTAGCTGTTCTGGCTACGGGAATGATGGCTTTTTCTGGTGTGTTGATTGAAACCGCTATGAATGTTACTTTTCCAACTTTAATTGAGCAATTTGGTATAACAACTAGTCAAGTACAATGGGTAACAACCATTTACTTATTAATGATCTCAATTGTTGTTCCACTTTCATCTTATTTGATGAAAAATTATAGTAAAAGGCAATTATTTATTGCGTCAAGTGTATTTTTTGTAGCCGGCGTATTAGTTGATGCTTTTGCTGTATCATTTAGTATGTTGCTAATCGGCCGCTTGCTTCAAGGTGTGGCAACAGGGATTGCGCTACCTTTAATGTTTAACATTATTTTAACTAAAGTTCCGATAAAAAAACGCGGCATGATGATTGGTATTGGTAACTTAACAACCTCTATCGCCCCAGCTATGGGACCTACATATGGTGGGATGTTAACGACTCAATTTGACTGGACATATATTTACAAATTGTTAATCCCAGTTTTAATTCTTTCAACGTTAATTGGTTTATATGCTATTCCAAAAGAAGAACAACAAAAAACAGATACTATTAATATGAAAGCAGCTGTTTACTTATCAGTGATGTTTACTGGTCTTTTATTCTTCTTTAGTTATTTACAATCACCAGTTGGTTGGATTTCATTAGCAGCCGGTTTAGTTGGTGGATTCTTATTCTATCGTTCAAACAAAGAAAAAGAATTATTGAATTTAGATGTTTTCTCAAACAAAATGTTTACTATTTACTTGATTTCATTTTTAGTGTATCAAATTCTTTTATTAGGAGTATCATTCGTCCTTCCTAACTTTATTCAAATTGTTAGTGATGTACCTGCCTCTCGTGCAGGGTTAATGATGTTCCCAGGAGCGTTAACAGGTGCTTTATTTGCTCCTGTTTCTGGAAAAATTCTAGATAAACTAGGCTTTAAAAAACCGATTGGCCTTGGTATATTATTTGCAGTTGCTGGTTGGTTAAGCTTAATCTTAGTCGTTCAAACAGGAAATATGACCTTAATTACAGCCTCTCATGTCATTTTTATGATTGGTGTTGGTCTTTCTTATAGCAATGTAATGACAGTTGGTTTATCATCTATTGACAAATCATTGCAAGATGATGGTAATGCAATCTTTAGTACCTTACAACAGTTCATGGGTGCTGTTTCAACGTCATTTGTTGCTATCATTGTTGGATTGTTCCAAAATTCAGCAAGTGATTATAAAGCAGGAACAAGTGCAGGATCAAAAGTTGCTCTCATTTGTTTATTCGTCTTATTGATTTTAAGTGGCTTATCTGTCTTTAAGACATTTACAAAAAAATCAGAAACAGTTTAATATGCTATTAAAACAAGAACTCTTTTTAGGGTTCTTGTTTTTTTTATTAAGATTCCTTAAATGAAAGTAAGAACTTCATTAAATATGAACCCAAAATCACTTATAATTTTGTGAAAATATGTTATCATAAATATGTAAAGCGTTTACATTTTATTTGCATTTTTTAAGTATAGAGAGGACGGATATAATGGATAAAAAAACACCACTTTATCAGAATCATGTCGACTTAAAAGGAAAGATTGTTCCTTTTGGTGGCTACTTATTACCTGTACAATACGGCGGAGCTGGCTTAGTTAAAGAGCACATGGCAGTTAGAGAATCAGTGGGAATGTTCGATGTGTCTCATATGGGCGAAATTATTATTCAAGGTTCAGATGCTTTAAAAAATGTTCAACATTTATTCACAAACGATTTTGAGAAAATGAAGGACGGACAAATAAAATATACAGTCATGTTGAATGATTCTGGTGGAATTATTGATGATTTGATTCTTTATAAATATAATGATGAAAAGTATATGGGTGTTGTTAATGCCTCAAATAAAGAAAAAGACTTTGAATGGATAAAAACACATTTAGTAGGTGACGCTCAGGCAATTGATAATTCCGATAATATTGGTCTCATTGCTGTTCAAGGTCCTAATGCAAGAAAATTATTGGAAAAATTAGTTAAACCAGAAGATTTTCCCAATAAATATTATACATTTAAAGAAAATATCATGATTGAAGGAATGCAAGTTGATCTTTCTGAGACAGGTTACACTGGGGAAGAAGGCTTTGAGTTATATACAAAAGCAACAGATGTTGTTGCTATTTGGGAATTATTACTAAAAAATGGTGAAGAGTTTAATATTCAACCATGTGGCTTAGGAGCAAGAGATACCTTACGTCTTGAAGCGGGAATGCCGCTTTATGGCCATGAAATGTCAGAAGTGATTAATCCATTACAAGTTGGGTTACAATTTGCAGTAAAAATGAAAAAAGAAGACTTTATCGGCAAAAAAGAACTAGAAAAAGCTAGTGTTGACCAAGTCAGAGTGGGACTTAAAATTACTGGGAAAGGTATTGTTCGTGAAGAGGTGCCAATTTTCATTGAAGAAAAACAAGTAGGAATCAGCACATCTGGAACACACGCACCATTCTTAGGTTACGCTATTGCAATGGCTTTAATCGACAAAGAGTATTCAGAAATAGGACAAATAGTTGAAGCTGAAGTTAGAGGTAGGAGAATTCAGGCAGAGGTTGTTCCAATGCCGTTCTATAAAAAATAAGAAAACTATTTTTAGGAGGAATTTATTATGTCAAGACCAAAAGAAATCAGTTACTTAGCAACTCACGAATGGGTAAGGTTTTTAGATGATGGAACAGCTCAAGTGGGAATTACAGATTTTGCACAAGAGCAGTTAGGCGATATCGTTTTTGTTGAACTTCCTGAAGTGGGAGCAGAAGTTAAAATGGGAGACCAAGTAGCAGAGGTAGAGTCAGTAAAAACAGTATCAGATATTTACACACCCTTTACTGGAACCATCTCTAAAATAAATGAGAATCTAGATGACGCACCAGAAAGTGTCAACAGTGCACCATTTGAAAATTGGTTATTTGAAGTAACAGGAATTACTGAAAAAGAAGAATTAATTGATTTAGAGGCATACGACAAAGTAGTTGAAGAGGAGGCATAATTTCTATGGGGAACTATAACTATATTCCTTCTAGTCAAAAGGAACAACAAGAATTACTTGATGTTTTAGGACTAGACACGTTAGATGATTTATTTAAAGATATTCCACAAGATTTAAAGATATCCGAGTTAAATATTCCTAATGGAAAGTCAGAAGTTGAGGTTCGCCGAATTTTAGAAAGAATGGCTAATAAGAATCATGTGTTTTCATCTATTTTTAGAGGAGCTGGTTCTTATAATCATTACATTCCTTCAATCGTTAAACAAATTACATTAAAAGAAGAATTTTTAACTGCCTACACACCGTATCAAGCTGAAATAAGCCAAGGTATTTTACAATCTATTTTTGAATTTCAAACAATGGTTACTGAAATTACTGGCATGCCAGTTGCAAATGCATCAGTTTATGACGGGTCAAACGCAGCAGCAGAAGCAACAAATATGTGTATTGACCGAAAAAGAAAGAAAATTCTAGTCTCAATGAGCTCACATCCAATGACAATAGAAACAATTAAAACGTATGCTCATGGCATGGGAACCAAAGTTGAATTAGTACCAACAAAAGAGGGGATTACTGATATTACAGCATTGGAACAACTACTAGATGAGGAAGTAGCTTGTTTTTATGTGGAACAAATTAATTATTTTGGAAACATTGAAGCATGTGAAGCATTATCAGAAGTTGTTCATAATAAAAAGGCTAAATTCATTGTTGCGGTGAAACCAATCGCAAGTGCCATCTTAAAATCGGCCTTTGAGTGTGGTGCTGACATTGCAACTGGGGAAGGTCAAGCACTTGGATTACCGATGAACTTTGGCGGTCCGTACTTAGGTTTTATGGCGACAACAGAAAAATTAACTAGAAAATTACCAGGACGAATTGTTGGTCAAACAACAGATAATAAAGGTGAAAGAGCCTTTGTTTTAACACTTCAAGCAAGAGAACAACATATTCGCCGTGAAAAAGCATCATCTAATATTTGTTCAAACCAAGCCCATTGTGCGTTAACAGCAAGTGTTTATCTATCTGCAATGGGACCAGATGGTTTAAGAGATGTGGCAACACAGTGCTATAGTAAAGCTCATTACCTTCAAAAGGAATTGGCAAAAATTAAAGGTTTTGAACCTGTTTATGAGGTAGCATTTTTCAATGAATTTATGACAAAATCACCAATTGATCCAGTTAAATTAAACGAAAAACTACAAGAAAAAAATATTCTTGGCGGATTACCCATTAATAATAACCTTTTGTGGTGTGTAACTGAATTAAACTCAAAAGAAGATATTGATGAGTTAGTGACAACGTTGAAGGAGGTTACTCAATCATGAAATTAGTTTTTGAAAGAAGCAGTCCTGGAAGAAGAAATGATTTTATTCCAGCGTTAGATGTTGAAAAAGCAGAATTACCTGAAGAACTTGTTAGAAAACAACCTTTACGTTTACCTGAAATTTCTCAAGTAGATATGAGTCGTCATTACACAGAGCTTGCCGATAACAGTTTTGGTGTCAATAATGGCTTTTATCCACTTGGCTCTTGTACGATGAAATATAACCCTAAAATTAATGATGAAATGAGTGGCTTACCAAACTTCGCTCAAATTCACCCGTTTCAGCCAATCGGTACAGCGCAAGGCTCGATGGAAGTTTATTATACAGCTGAAAAGTTATTGACTGAAATTACAGGAATGGATGCAATGACCTTTCAACCAGCAGCAGGTGCCCAAGGAGAATTAACTGGTGTCATGTTAATTAAAGCGTATCATGAAAACAATGGCGACTTTAAACGAAATAAAATTATTGTCCCCGATTCAGCACATGGTACTAATCCCGCGACAGCGTCAATGGTTAATTTTGAAACAATCAATATCCCTTCCAAACCAAACGGGCGAGTAGATCTAGAAAAACTAAAAGAAGCCGTTGGTGAGGATACAGCAGGTGTGATGTTAACTAATCCAAGTACTGTTGGACTTTTTGAGCATGACATTATTGAAATTACAGAAATTATTCATGATGCAGGAGGTCTATGCTATTACGACGGTGCCAACTTAAATGCCATCATGGGAACTGTTAGGCCTGGTGATATGGGATTTGACGTGGTTCATCTAAATATCCATAAAACATTCTCAACACCTCATGGAGGAGGAGGCCCTGGTGCTGGACCTATCGGCTGTAAAGAATTCTTGAAGCCATATCTACCAAATTATCAAGTTATTAAAGTGGGTGATCGGTATGAGTTTGAGATGCCTGAAAAATCAATTGGTCATGTAAAAACGTTCTACGGTCATTTTGCTGTTGTAGTTAGAGCATTAACTTATATTTTAACATTAGGCAAAGAAGGTATCCCACAAGCTTCTAAAACAGCTGTGTTAAATGCTAACTACATGCGCCATGAATTGAAAGACGTTTTTGATATGGCTTATGAAGGCCCATGTATGCATGAATTTGTTATGACACTGGATACATTGAAGAAAGAAACAGGTGTGACAGCATTAGATGTCTCTAAAGCTCTGTTAGATAATGGAATGCATCCACCAACCATGTATTTCCCAGATGTGGTTAAAGAAGCATTAATGATTGAACCAACTGAAACAGAAAGCCGTGAAACTTTAGATAAAGTTGTAGACGTGTTCAAAAAAATTCATCAACAAGCTTATGAAGACGCTGAAGTTATTAAAAACGCTCCAGTTAATACGCTTATTGGACGAGTGGATGAAACAACTGCCGCAAGAAATCCGATTTTAACATATGAATTTTAACGTATCGAAATAGTAACTAAGAGATTGACTTTTGAAAGTTGATCTCTTTTTTTTATATTAAAACTAGATTAGTAAACACTAATATATGGCTCATTTAGTCAAACTACTTCTTTTTCTAATATGCTTTATAACATATTTTTAAAATGTGGGTTTAAGATGAACAATCCTAAACATTTGTTTGGTTGCATTCTCTTTTGTTTTTGTGAAAAAGTATAGTAAAATGTAAAAATGTTACATATTTTTTACTGATAGACATATCAGATGTTAAAAGTGAAGGGGAGAAAAATATGGAGTGGATTAAACTAATTGGTATCGTCATTATTGTTTTAGGATTTATCTTTAAATTTGATACGATAGCAGTGGTGGTTGTTGCAGGACTAGCAACAGCGTTAGTATCAGGTATTACACCTGTTGAATTTTTAGAAGAATTAGGAAAGGCGTTTGTTAGTCAACGAATTGTGACAATCTTTTTTATTACGTTACCTTTAATTGGATTGGCAGAATCTCACGGTTTGAAGGAACAAGCTGTTAACCTAATTAAGAAGATGAAGGGAATCACAACAGGTTGGTTCTTAACGATTTACTTAATCATCCGTGAAGTTGCTGGTGCTTTTTCAATTCGTTTAGGTGGGCATCCGCAATTTGTAAGACCACTTGTTCAACCAATGGCAGAGGCTTCTGCTGAGGCAAAATTTGGTGAACTAGATGAGTCAGATAAAGAAAAAATCAAAGCTAAATCTGCCGCAATGGATAATTACGGAAACTTTTTTGGTCAAAATACGTTCATGAGTGCCGGTGGTGTTTTACTTATCGTTGGTACATTAGATCAAATGGGTTATAAAGTGTCAGGATTAGATATTGCTAAGGCTTCTGTTCCGATTGCTGTCATTATGATTGCAGTGGGTGTCGTTTCAAATCTTATTTTTGATAAGCAATTAGCTGGTAAATATAAACGCAAAGGAGAGAACAACTAATGGAAACTTTTTTTAATAATTTGTTAGAGTTCTTTTTTATCCTGATTGGGCTGCAATTAATTTATACAGCATACAAAGTGTTTATAAATAAAAGTAACACAAAACATGTCGGATCAGCATTGTTCTGGTTAGATTTAGGTATTTTGTTTATGTTAGGAAAATTCATTCCGCCAATGGTAAGTGGTCTTTTAGTCGTTCTTTTAGGTGTTATTTCTTTATTTAGACAATTTGAAATTAGTCAATTTAAACCATTTAAACAAGAAAAACTTGAAAATGATGCAAAAAGATTTGGAAACAAAATTTTTATACCTGTTTTATCATTAGCAGTTATTTCTGTGTTACTTGCTATGACAATTAAAGAATCAAGTACCTCAGCAATTGGTGTTGCTGCTATTGTTGGTGTTATTTTAGCTATGGCTATTTTCAAATCAAAACCAAAAGAAGTAATTGAAGAAAGTGACCGTATGATTCAAACAATGGGAACATCAGGGATTTTACCCCAATTATTAGCTGCTTTAGGAGCTATTTTTACCATTGCTGGTGTGGGAGATGTTATTTCCCAACTTATTGGTGGTTTTGTACCAGAGGGCAATCGATTAGCAGGAGTTATTGCTTATGTTTTAGGTATGGTTGTCTTTACAATGATTATGGGAAATGGCTTTGCTGCGTTTACAGTTATTACAGCAGGTGTTGGTCTTCCTTTTGTGATCGCTCAAGGAGCAGACCCGGCAATTGCAGGGGCTCTTGCCTTAACAGCAGGTTATTGTGGAACGTTGTTAACGCCTATGGCTGCTAACTTTAATGTGTTGCCAGCATCACTACTTGAGATGAAGAATCCAAATGGTGTAATAAAAGAGCAAGTTCCTGTTGCAGTTTTGATGATTATTGTTCATATAGCTTTGATGTATTTTTGGGCATTTTAATTAAATTAATTTGAAAAGGAAGAGATAAGATGAAAATATTAGTCACAGGCTTTGACCCATTTGGAAATGATACAATGAATCCAGCAATTGAAGCTGTTAAGCGTTTGCCAGATTCAATTAATGGAGCAACTATTATTAAATTAGAAATTCCAACGGTTTTTGGCAAAAGTGCTGATGTTGTGCGTGAAGCAATGAGTCAACATGACGTGGATTACGTCTTAAATATTGGTCAAGCAGGTGGTCGTTTTGATTTAACACCAGAACGTGTAGCTATTAATTTAGATGATGCCCGTATTCCTGACAATGAAAAAAATCAACCGATTGATGTTCCTATAAAAAAAGATGGTGAATCTGCTTATTTTTCTCAACATCCTGTTAAGGCTATGGTAACAGCAATCAAAAAGGCTGGATTACCAGCCTCAGTATCTAATTCTGCTGGAACATTTGTTTGTAATCATATTATGTATCAATCTTTATATCTGACTCACAAAGAATTTCCAAAAGCAAAAGCTGGTTTTATGCATGTACCGTTCTTACCAGAACAAGTTTTAGAACGTCCAGGCATGCCTGCAATGAGCCTGGAAGACATAACACGAGGCATTGTCGCTGCGATTGAAGCTATTGTCTCTTTTGATGGAAAAGAAGATTTAAAAGTAATTGGTGGTCAAACTCACTAAAAAAACAGAGGTCGACATTTTAGTCGGTCTCTGTTTTTTGTTTAAATTGTTGAATTATCTGAATAATAAATTGATTCGTAGGTAGTTTTTCATGATAATACAAATAAAAAGGGCGTGGATCAAATTGTATGGTCTCGATTGATATTTGTTTGAGTTTATTTGTATTAATAGATTGTTGAGCACTTATTTTGGAGCAAAGATAGATGCCATTTCCATATTCACATGCAAGAAGTGCATCTGCATGAGACGTTACTTCAACTGAGTAAGATACTTCAAAAGAAAAGCACGAATTTAAAAGCTGTTGTAAAGAACTTCCAGATTCTCGTTGAATAAATTGATGGGATAGGACGTCTTTTAGTGATAAGTTCTCATTACAATAATTAGGTTTAGCAACAAAAATCAATTCATCCTCAAAAAGAAATTCTTTTTTTATTTCTTTTAAATAGGAAGAATTCGGTAAGATAGCCATATCTAATTGATGATTAAGCAATAATTCTTGAATCTGTTTGGTATTATCGGTTGTTAATTGTAAGTTGACATGTTGAGATGAGTCGGGAGTAAGAATTGATTTAAGAACGTCTTGGCTATTTAATTGTGTGGAACCTATTCGTAAAACGTGTTTTTGACTTTGGTTCATTAATAAACGTTCAATTTTTTTCTCCTGTTGAAATAATGGTGTGCACTCATTGATTAATTCTTTACCAAAATCAGTTAAAACAATGTGTCTTCCATTTTTTTTAACGAGCTGTGTGCCATATTCTTTTTCAATATTTTTAATGTGTTTAGTCAAAGCAGGCTGGCTAATATGAAGAGCTTGACTTGCTTTGGTTAATGTTTCGTAGTGTGATGCCTCATAAAAATAACGTAAAGCATTCAGATTCATGATAACCTCCTATAACTTTTTGTTATAAATCGTGTTGATAAATGTATTATAAACTATTTCCTTTTTATTTTAAAATGTAAATAGAATCATAAAGGAGTTTTTTAATGAAAACAACACTATATTTTATTAGACATGGACAAACAGAATGGAATAAAATGCAAAAAATGCAAGGTTGGCTTAATTCAGATTTAACAGAAACCGGTTTAATGCAAGCCACATTACTTGGAGAAAAATTATTTCAAGAAAAAATAAAGATAGATAAATTATATACAAGTCCAAGCCTTCGAGCCTGCCAAACAAGAGACCTTGTTAACAAAAAAATACAGGCGTCACCATTTGAAAATTCTGCATTGCAAGAGATTAACATGGGACTTTGGGAAGGCAAAACATATGAAGAGATTGAAAAAAACTATCCTGAGAGCTGGAACAACTTTTGGCACCATCCAGAAGCGTTTAATGGAGAAAATGAAGGGGAAACATTTGACGAATTAATGAAAAGAAGCAGTCAATTTTTAGAACAGATACTTTCTGATTGCAAAGGTGAAACGATAGGTATTGTATCTCACCGAATCACTATAAAAACGATGGTGGCTTATTTGTTAAAGATGCCCATTCAAAAACTAGAAGATGTAGAACCAAACAGTTTAACTAAGATAGCCATTGATGGAGATAAAGTGACGTTACTAACTTATAGTGATATCAGTCATTATTCAAAATAAAAAAAGCAAAGAGGTCAACTTTTTAGTCGAGCCTCTTTGATTTTTATTTAAAGACCGAATCAATACAAGTTCCATCTGTATTTTTAGGGAAATCTTTTAGACCAAGTAATTTGGCAAAGGTAGGTGCTTCATCAATTAATCTAGCCTTTTCAATTGTTTGGTTTTCTTTAATGCTAGGTCCATAAAAACAAACAGTTGTTTCATAGTTAGGTTTTTTAGGACTAAAGCCGTGAACACCAAAATAGCGGTTAAGTTTTCCAATTTCAGTCTTTTCGACTTGATGTATAACCTCTCCATCTGCTTCGTCATTAAAATAAAAGCCAGATTTAGCTTCAACCATCCAAGTTGCTCTTTCATCAGCACCCATAGCGGTTGCTTCTTCTGAAGAGTATATATGTTCAATCCCATCAACAGTCATAATTTCTTGATAAATTTCTTCAGGTCTAATTTGACTGTGTTGTTTGCAGTAAACATATGTAGAACCATCACAACTTTTCGCATATACTTGCCAATTGTTTTTAATCGCTCCATTTGGCTTCATTTCAGCCCATCCTTTTTTAACAAACAAAGCGTTAAGTTTGATCATTTTATCAACATCAATTTGATAGTGATCACCAAGGACAACAAAATTGGTATTTTCAAAGGTTCCATTTGATTTAGTAGCATCAATAATTTTTTTTAGCCGTGCATCTTGTCTTTTTAAAGCATCAACAGCTTCTTTTGATTGAACGCCATAAGCATGACGCATACTGTCCATATCCACTAAATGAATTAAGGTTAGATCTGGTTTTTTATTTGTTATCGTGTCAATGGCACATGCTGTCACAAAATCATCCAAATAAGGTTGCATAATCCCTTTTCGCAAATGCCCGTATTTTTGATTCATTGCCATTAAAAATAGAGGAGAGCTTGCTTTTAAAGAAATCATGACTTGATTAGTCCAAATACGATTTGGAAAAATTTCTGCAATATTGTAATCAATGGAGCTACTTGCAGTAACAGGCCAAAGAAAAGCAGCCGTTTTTAATCCAGCTTTTTTAGCGACATCATAAACGGTAGGTACTTTGATTTCATTATCATACCAATACCAATCAGGAGATAAACGGGTTGATTGAATTTTTGTGTTATTAATAATTCCGTGGTGCTTAGGATACATCCCTGTCATTAAGGTGACGTGAGAGGGATAAGTTAAGGTTGGATAGATGCCATCAATTTTTTTGACATGGGTTCCGCCCTCGATTAATGACGCAATAGTGGGGAGTTCTTCTTTATGTAAGTCAATGTCAATCGCTCCAAGCGCATCGATTGATACAATAATTAATTTAGGTTTCAACTTTTACACCGTCCTTTGTTTAGTATTATAACAAAAAAGTCTTTTTAGAAAAAATAAATTGACAAGTTTTTTTTTTATGGGTATACTGTGTTCAATTATTAAATAAAACACGTTGGAGTGAACGACATGAATCAAACAATTAATCGTCAAACCTCACAACTGAATAACTTTTACTTTAGCTATTATAGATTGTGTTTGTAACCATGACAAATGGATACAAACAATTACAGTTTGTATCTATGAGGGCTAAAGAACTTTAACTTGACTTTAAAGTGCCGCATAGATGATTAAAAATCTATAGCGGCTTTTCTTTTTATATCGAATATTTTATTCAAAAAAGACGGTAACTGTAGATTTGATGAATCAATCTATGCAAAGTTATCGTCTTTTATTTTGTAATTAGGGAGGAGTCACAATGGAAAAATCAATTTCGGGATATACAAAATTAGCAGGTGTCATAGCTAAACCAATTAAACACAGCTTGTCACCGCTCATACATAATACGGGGTATCGCGCGTTAACTATTGACGCTGTTTATTTAGCCTTTGAGGTGGAGGAGACAGAGTTTGATCAAGCACTTGATGCCGTCAAAACATTTGACATGTTAGGGGTTAATCTTTCGATGCCCTATAAACAAAAAGGTTATGATAGATGTGACACCTTATCAGAAAGTGCTAAACTAATCGGAGTCGTCAATACCATTGTTCAAAGAAACGGACAGTTTCATGGGTATAATACAGATGGTATTGGTTTTATTGAAAGTTTAATAGATGAAGGAATCTCAATCAATAACCAAACACTAACTATTCTTGGTGCAGGAGGTGCTGCAAAAGCAGTTATCTGTCAATGTGCTTTAGATGGTATTAAAGAAATCAATGTGTTTAAGAGAAATAATCACTCATTTAATCATGTACAAAAAGAATTAGCAGATATTTCTACACAAACCAATACGGTAATTAATGTTTTTGATTATGCTGATAAAAAATTGATGGAAGATATCATTTCTAAAAGTGATATTCTAGTGAATGCCACTCAAATAGGCATGGGAGACAACTTTGATTTGCCAATAGGAGATAACGTAAAACTAACAGAGCAACACGTTGTAGTGGATTTAATTTATCATCCACTAGAAACACCCTTGTTAAAATTAGCTAGGGCAAATGACGCTGTCGTAATTAACGGCTTAGGTATGTTAGTGCATCAAGCAGCGTATGCATTCGAATTAATGACTCAAGAAAAAATGCCAATAAAGATAATTTCGGAACGACTTATAGAAGAACTTAATGACAAGGAGAGAGAATAATGATTGTAATAATGAAACCAGAAGCTACGAAAGAACAGGTTAACGCCGTTATTAAAAGAGTAAAAGAAGAGGGATTAGAAGTACATTTAAGTGAAGGAAAAGATCAAACTATTATCGGTTTAGTAGGCAACACAGAAAAAATGATAGATGTTCCTTTTAGGGGATTTGATGGGGTGTCAGATACTGTGAAAATTACAAGTAGTTACAAATTAACAAGTCGTGAGTTTCATCCAACTGATACAGTAGTTGATGTTGATGGTTTAAAAATTGGGGGAGACGAAGCTTTCGTAACAATGGCTGGTCCTTGTTCTATTGAAGGATTAGATCAAATTATGACATGTGCCAGAATTGCCAAAGAAGGTGGCGCGACTGTTCTGCGAGGTGGAGCGTTTAAACCAAGAACTTCTCCTTATGCGTTTCAAGGATTAGAAGAAGAAGGTTTGAAATATATCAGAGAAGCTGCAGATAAATATGATCTTAAAGTAATCACAGAGGTGATGGATGAAGCTAATTTAGAATTGGTTGCTAAATACACTGATATTTTACAAATTGGCGCAAGAAACATGCAAAACTTTAAATTACTGCAAGCTGTTGGAAAAACAGGACTACCTGTTGCTTTAAAACGAGGCATCTCAGGAACGATTGATGAATGGTTAAATGCCGCTGAGTATATTGCAGCAGAAGGTAATCAAAAAGTGATTTTTGTGGAGCGAGGTATTAGAACTTATGAAACAGCGACAAGAAATACACTAGATTTAAGTGCAGTACCAGTCATTCAAAAAATGAGCCACTTTCCAATTATCGTAGACCCAAGTCATGGCGTTGGTGTTTGGGATTATGTGACAGCAATGGCTGTTGCAGGTGTTGCTAGTGGAGCTTCTGGCATGATTGTTGAAATTCATCCAGAGCCAAGTAAAGCATGGTCAGATGGTCAGCAATCATTAAATGAAAAACGCTACCTAAATATGATGGAGCAAATTCACGTGATGGAAAAAGCGATGAAAGATGTTAAACAAATTCGCGAAAAAATTTAAGGAGGTTTGTCATGAAGCTAAGTGTCAATTTACCAACTAAAACTTATGAATTATTGATTGAAAAAGGAGCATTAGACCATGTTGGAAGTTGGGTCAGAAAATTATGGCAACCTCAAAAAATTGTAATTATCACTGATGAAACAGTGAATGACCTTTACGGGAAAAAAGTTAAAAATGCCATTCAAGATGAAGGCTTTAATGTTTCCGTAGTGACGATTAAACCAGGTGAGACAAGTAAAAATTTAGAAGAAGCTCAAAAGCTATATCGCTATTTAGCTGAAAAAGAAATGACTCGAAAAGACGGCATTGTTATTTTAGGTGGCGGTGTTGTTGGCGATTTAGGTGGTTTTGTGGCTTCAACATATATGAGAGGGCTCCATTTCTTACAAATACCAACAACTTTGCTTGCTCAAGTGGATAGCAGTATAGGTGGAAAAACAGCCGTTAATACATCAGTAGCCAAAAATTTGGTTGGAACATTTGCTCAACCAGATGGTGTATTGATTGATCCAAATACATTATTAACCTTGGAAAAAAGACGTGTTAGAGAAGGTCTTGCTGAGGTAGTTAAATCAGCAGCTATTGCGGATACAGAACTTTGGGCATTACTTGATACCTTAAAAGATGAAGACGACGCCTTAAGTTTTTCAGAAGAGATCATTTACGCCTGTTGTCAAATTAAGGGACAGGTTGTTGAAGAAGATGAGAAAGACACAGGTATCCGCTTAATTTTAAATTATGGTCACACCATTGGTCACGCAATTGAGCAAACTTGTGGCTACGGTGTTGTGACTCACGGAGAGGCTGTAGCAATTGGTATGAGCCAAATAACAAAAAATGCGGAAAAGATTGGAACAATGCCTAAAGGAATATATCAACAATTAGTCAGCATGCTTCAAAAATTTCATTTACCAACACATTTAGATGATTGGGAAGCAGAATCGCTATATAAAGCATTGATCCACGATAAGAAAACACAAGGAAATAACATTCGAATTATTTTGCTTGAAGGGCTAGGTAAAGCAAAAATTGAAACCATTCAAATAGAAGATATGAAACAGTATTTAAAAAAATAGATAGGGGAAATGAGTATGAGATTTGTGACAGCCGGAGAATCCCACGGACCAGAATTAACAACGATTATTGACGGTTTACCAGCAGGCATTCCTATTTCAGTAGACGAAATTAACCATGAATTGAAACGACGTCAAGGTGGCTACGGTCGAGGTGGTCGAATGTTGATTGAAAAAGATACCGTCGAAATTACATCAGGTATTAGACATGGAAAAACATTAGGATCTCCTATTACCTTAATAGTAAAAAATGATGATTTTAAAAACTGGGAAACGGTGATGGGGCATGAACCAGTCGATGAACGAGCTAAAAAAATGCGTCGTTTGTCAAAACCTAGACCAGGACACGCTGATTTAGTAGGGGGAATTAAGTATGAACATGATGATTTAAGAAATGTTCTTGAACGCTCTTCAGCACGTGAAACGACAATGCGAGTAGCAGTTGCTGCCATTTGTAAACAATTGTTAAAAGAATTAGATATTGAAGTTGCAAGTCACGTTCTAGAAATCGGTGGTGTGCGTGGAGAAATCCCGCAAGAGATGACAGTTCAAGAAATTCGTGAAAAGGCAGAAAACTCATCTGTTCGTTGTGTTGATCCTAACATTGAAGAAAAAATGAAAGAAAAAATAGATGAAACAAAAAGAGAAAAAAATACAATTGGTGGTGTAGTTGAAGTCGTAGCAGGTGGAGTACCAGTTGGCTTAGGAAGTTATACGCAGTGGGATGCCAAACTTGACGGAAAAATTGCTCAAGCAATTGTATCAATCAATGCGTTTAAAGGTGTTGAATTTGGTGTTGGCTTTGAAGCAGCCAGACTTTACGGTAGTGAAGTGATGGATGAAATTGTTTGGAGTAAGGAGAAAGGTTACACGCGTAACAGCAATCATCTAGGTGGCTTTGAAGGTGGCATGACTAATGGGATGCCAATTGTTGTTCGAGGTGTGATGAAACCAATCCCTACGTTGTATAAGCCATTAAATTCGGTTGATGTTGATACAAAAGAGCCGTTTAAAGCTAGTGTAGAAAGATCCGATAGTTCAGCAGTTCCAGCTGCCTGTGTGGTTGCTGAAGCGATGGTTATTATTGAACTAGCGAAAGCAATGGTCGATAAATTTGAAAGTGATTCTTTTAACCGAATGAAAAATGAGGTAAAACGATACCGTGAGTACACGCTTAATTTTTAATGTTAAATTAAGAAAGGAGACTCATGATGAAAAAAATTGAAAATATTTTAATTATTGGTGTTGGTCTAATCGGAGCATCACTTGCTCGCTCGATAAAAGCGGCTCATCCTGACATATTTATCAATGGATATAGCCATGATGAAAAAGAAATAGTCGGAGCTAAAGATTTAGGGATTATTGATGACGGAGGGACATGTTTAAAACAAGGTGCCGAAGTAGCTGATGTTATTTTTTTCTGTACACCTGTTAAAGTTACATTAGCTTTAATGGAGGAAGTTAATTCATTTAATTTAAAAAGTGATGTTCTTTTAACAGATGTTGGAAGTACAAAACAGGAAATTCTAGAGCAAGCTCAAATTTTTGAAAAGAACAATCGCGTATTTATTGGAGGGCATCCAATGGCAGGTTCACATAAATCAGGTTTTTTAGCAGCTGATAAAGACCTATTTGAAAATGCATATTACATCTTAGTTCCAATAAATCAAAAACAGCAAAAAGAAGTGGTGACTCTTCAATTTTTATTAAAGGGAACTCATGCAAAGTTTATAGAATTAACCGCTAAGGAACATGATGAAATGACTGCAGTTTTAAGTCATATGCCTCATCTTTTAGCCTCACAATTAGTTGAGCGTGCTGAAGAATTAATGATACTTTTTCCAGAATCACGAAAATTAGCAGCGGGTGGTTTTCGTGATATTACACGAATTGCTTCTTCAAACCCGAAAATGTGGACAGACATATCAGTCAGTAACAGTAATATTTTAGCGAGTGAAATTGATCGGTGGTTAGTTAATTTGACTGAGTTAAAGAAGCGAATTATTGATAAAAATGAACAAGCTCTTTTTGCCTTCTTTAAAGAGGCAAAAGACGCACGAGACAGTATTCCAGTCCATAAAGAAGGTAGCATTCCTGGCTTTCATGATATTTATGTTAATGTTCCAGACTATCCAGGAGCTATCGCTGAGGTGACAGCAGTTTTAGCAGAGGCAAAAATTAGTTTGATAAATATTAAAATTATGGAAACTAGAGACGATATTTTTGGGATTCTACGAATTTCCTTTAAAAATGAAAGAGATGCGACGATTGCCATGGATTGTCTTAATAAAAAAACAACATACACAAGTTTTATTAGTTAGGGGGAAAGAGGATGAAATTAACAACAAATGCTGCCTCATTAAATGGTGTCATTTTAGTACCGGGTGATAAATCAATTTCACATCGAAGCATCATGTTTGGTTCTCTAGCCAAAGGTGTGACAACTATCAAACACTTTCTAAGGGCTGATGATTGTTTAGATACATTAAAAATATTTCAACAATTAGGTGTTCCAATTTATGATGATGGCGTGACGGTAACAATTGAAGGCGTTGGTATGTCAGGTTTAAAACAACCAAAAGAGACCTTGGACGTTGGAAATTCAGGAACAACGATTCGTTTGTTAATGGGAATTCTTTCTGGACAAAATTTGTCAGTTAAACTGACAGGAGATGCCTCAATTCAAAAACGTCCAATGAATCGTGTTATGCTTCCGTTAAGGCAAATGGGAGCAGACATAAAAGGGAATGACGAATCAGAATTTCCACCAATAAAAGTGATTGGCTCGCCTCATCTCAAGTCTATTGAGTATAAGTTGCCCGTTGCTAGTGCTCAGGTTAAATCAGCTCTGATTTTTGCCGCCCTTCAAGCATCAGGAGAAACAAAGCTTATTGAAAAAGAAAAAACAAGAAATCACACAGAAACAATGATACGTCAATTTGGAGGACAAATTGAGGTGGATGGAAAAGAAATTACACTTAGTGGAAATCAAAGCTTTACAGCTCAAGATGTTCTTGTGCCAGGAGATATTTCTTCTGCTGCTTTTTTTATGGCAGCAGGATTACTTGTTCCAAATAGTCGTATCGTCCTTAAAAATGTTGGTTTAAGCCATACGCGAACAGGGATTATTGATGTGATTAAGCAAATGGGCGGAAAAATTGAGTTAACGGATATTGATGATGTGAATGAATCTGGAACAATTATCGTCGAATCAAGCCAATTGGTTGCTACAGAAATTAGTGGAGACATTATTCCCAGATTAATTGATGAAATCCCTGTAATTGCTCTTCTTGCTACTCAAGCAAAAGGAACAACTGTGATAAAAGATGCTGAGGAACTAAAAGTAAAAGAAACGGATCGAATAGTTGCTGTATCTGATGAATTAAATAAGTTAGGTGCTAATATCAAACCAACCAAAGACGGTTTTATTATTCAAGGAGGAACACCACTAAAAGGAGCTAAAGTCACAAGTTACGGTGATCATAGAATTGGTATGATGCTACAAGTCGCTGCTCTTTTAGTAGAAAAAGGCGAAGTCATTTTAGAAAAAAGTGATGCCATTTCTGTTTCTTATCCTGATTTTTTTAAAGACTTAAATCACTTATTAGGTGAAAAAAAATGAAGCCAGTTATTTTAATCGGTTTTATGGGGTCAGGTAAATCAACAATTGGAAAAAATCTAGCAAATAAATTAAATCTTGAATTAAAAGAAATGGACCAACTGATTGAGAAAAGATTAGAAATGTCTATTGCAAAGCTATTTGAAACAAAAGGTGAAGATTTTTTTAGAAATGCTGAACACCATTTATTGAAAGAAGTTATTAGTAGTGAAGGTGTTATTGCTACTGGTGGCGGGGTAATTGTGCATGAAAAAAACCAAGAGATACTTCAAAATAGTGATCAAGTTATTTATTTAAATGGTCAAATCGAGACGCTATATGAACGAATTACACAAGATAAAATAAATAATAGACCTCTTGCCGATTCTGTGAATCAAACAGAATTACTGTCTTTATTAACTACTAGAAAAAAGGACTATGAAAAAGCAGCCAATTTAATTGTTAATATTGATGAAAAAACAGTGGATGAAATCACACAAGAGATTTTGATTTGGTTAAGGGAGGAAGCTCAATGAAAGTCGGCTATTTAGGACCAAAAGGATCGTTTACTTATCTAGCAGCTTCGAATGTGTTTACCCAAGCTGAAAAATTACCCTTTTCAACAATTGTGAATGTGTTAAAAGAAGTAGAAACAGGAGCCATTGATTGGGGTGTTGTTCCCATTGAAAATTCAATTGAGGGAACAGTCAACCAAACCTTGGATTTTTTGTATCATTATTCTACTTGCCAAATCCAAGGTGAAGTCGTACTACCAATTGAGCAAAATTTATTAGTCCATTCTAATTGGATGAATGCACTAAATAAGATAGATACAGTCATGTCTCATCCGCAAGCTTTGGCACAAACACAAATGTTTTTATCTGAACACTTTAAAAACATCCCACAAAAATTGATGGACTCAACGACGCAAGCAGCAAAGTGGGTCAGTGAAAATTCTGATAAACCAACATTAGCTATTGCATCAAAAGAAGCAGCTAACATGTATGGATTAGAAGTTGTTTATGAAAATATTCAAGATATCACAGCTAATCACACGCGCTTTTGGATTGTAGGTAACAAAAAATTATCGCTTGAATACACATCAAAAAAGCAATCAATTGGTGTCAGAATGAAGAAAAATGAATCTGGTAATTTACACAAAATACTATCAGCTTTTAGTTGGCGTGACATAAACTTGTTAAAAATCGAATCAAGGCCTATGAAAACAATGTTAGGTGAGTATTTCTTCTTAATTGATATTGAGGTAAATAATCAAAAATTAATAGATTTAGCTGTTGAAGAAATTACTGAACTTGGTGGAGAAGTCAAACTTCTTGGAAGTTACCCAGTTTGTCTAAAAATTTGTTATTTAGTGTAAAAAAATCATAAGAATTCAAAATGATTGTTTAAAAAACTGTCAAAGTAGGCTATCCTTATTAGAGATTAAATGTTAATAAGAGGTGTCGATATGGCAAATATGACAAGGATGGAACGTCATCGTCAGGCCGAATTAGAAAAAGAAAATAAAAAACAGAAGAAACAAGAACAACCAAATAATACTCATCAAGCGCCAAATCCTGACGATAAAAAACCAAAAAAAGTCAAAAAGAAACGAAAAAAATCAAAAATTATTGTTGTTATCTTAATTGCAATCATTGCGTTATCAATAGTTGGCTATTTAAAAGGTGTGGCAAGTACCAAGTTAGATAAAAATAATAAGCAAGCAGATGTAGGAAACTTTTTAGGAGAAAAAAGTTCTGATGGTTCAACCAATGTTCTTCTTTTAGGTAGTGACTCTCGAGGTGAAGACCAAGGTCGTTCAGACTCAATTATGATTGCTCACTATGATAAAAAGAATAAACAACCAAAACTCGTGTCTATTATGAGAGATACGTATGTTGCTATTCCTAACAATGGTGGCATTGAATACAATAAAATTAATGCAGCATATTCTTATGGTGGACCAGAACTCGTTAGAAAAACGATTAAAGAAACATTTGGTATACCCATTCAGTATTACGCGATTGTTAATTTTGAATCGTTTCCCAAAATTGTAGAAACACTTGCTCCAGGTGGTTTAAAGATTAATGCTGAAAAAGATTTAGAGGTCGAAGGAACTGTCATTAAAAAAGGGGAGCAGAAAATGAGTGGTAATGAAGCACTTCAATATGCTCGCTTTAGAAAAGATGAAGAAAGTGATTTTGGTCGTGTCAGACGCCAGCAACAAGTGATGACAGCTTTATTAAAACAAAGCTTGAATCCGTTAAATGCTTGGCGTTTACCAGAAACAATTGGAACTGTAAGAGGCTACACGCAAACAGATATTCCTTTTAGCTTCTATCCAAAAGTTGGAACAAGTTATTTATTTAGTGGTCACAAACCCCTTGAAATTTTAACTGTTCCAGTAGAAGGTTCATGGAATGAAGGGTATTATGACCACGCTGGAAGTGTCCTAGAGATTGATGAATCAGTCAATGCGCAAGCTATGGCAAATTTTTTCAGCAAATAATTCTGGGTTAGAGTTTTACTTTACTTTGATAGAAGAGAACTCTATAATGTAAAATAGGCGTTATTTTGCCGGAGAGAGAAAAGAATTGAGGAATTACAATGAAAATTGCAATCGTCACGGACAGTACAGTTTTTTTAAAAGACAACTATCGTAATCGTGAAGATCTATACATCGTTCCTGTCCCGCTTATAATAGATGATAAAATTTACTATGAGGGAGTCGACATTCATGTTGATGGATTTTATGAGTTGTTGAAAAATGCGAAACAATTTCCTAAAACATCACAACCTTCTATTGGTGAATTATTTGAATTGTATGAAAACATTGCAAATGACGGTTATGATGCCGTAATCAGTATTCATATGTCATCTGGAATTTCAGGATTTATTAGCTCTTTGACAAGCATCTCAAAAGAGGTTGATGCAATCAACGTTTATCCATTTGATTCATTGTTAACAAGTGGACCTATGGGAAAATTAGTTGAAGTAGCACTTGAGATGGTAGAGAATCCAGAAGTAACACCTGAGATGATTTTAAATAAATTAACAGATATGAGAGAAAAACTCGAAGGAATAATTGTTGTCGATGACTTGAATCACTTGGTTCGTGGAGGTCGTTTAAAAAACGGTGCAGCTATTTTAGGAACACTTCTAAAAATTAAGCCAATTCTTAGTTTTAAAGAAGGAGATATTGTCTTAAGTGAAAAAATCCGTTCTCAGAAAAAGGCACTTCACCGTGTTGAAGAAATTGTCTTAAATGAGATTAAAAGTAAACCTGAAGATAGCTCATTCTATGTTATACATTGTAATAACATGCTTGTTGCTAAAAAGGTTGAAAGTGAATTGTTAAAACTACATCCTGAACTGGATGTGGTTATCTGTGACTTTGGCCCAGTTATTGGAACCCATTTAGGAGAAAAATCAGTTGCAATTGGTGTGGCTCCAAAAGAATAAAAGATTGACTCAATTGAGTTGATCTTTTTTTATTTTCCAAATGATGTTATTAAAAGAATAAGAATTTTTATGATAGAATAAGATTTAGTTTAAATAGGATGTGGGAAAATGAAATCAAGTAAATACAGACCAAGTAAAATTGTCGTTGATTTAGAGGCAATTAGATATAACGTCAAAGAAGAAATAAAGAGACTACCAAAAGAGACAGATTTATTTGCTGTTGTTAAAGCAGATGGCTATGGTCATGGAGCACTTGAAGTCGCTAAGGCAGCTCTTGAAGTAGGAGCAAAAGGATTGTGTGTCTCTAACTTAGATGAAGCCGTTGAATTGAGGGAAGCTGGTATCACGCAACCAATCCTTGTCCTAAGTTATGTCTCACTAGAATTTTTAGAAGTAGCTGTTGCTAATAACATTACACTCACGGCTACTAGTTTAGAATGGATTAAGCAATTGAATGATAGATTAGATAAAAAAATAACTATCCATTTAAAAATTGATTCTGGTATGGGAAGAGTAGGCATTATTGATTTAGAGGAAATGCGAGAAGCCAAAACTATTTTACAGACAAATCCGTACATTGATTTTGAAGGAATATTTACTCATTTTTCAAAAGCGGATAGCCAAGATGATAGTTATCTCAATTTACAAAAAGAAAGATTTTCAAGCGCACTGAAAGTGTTTGGTGAAACGGTTAAATATATTCACACAGCTAACTCGGCGACAGCACTTTGGCATGACGCTTGGGAAAGTAATTTGGTTCGATTTGGTGATGCAATGTATGGAATGAATCCGTCAGGAAAAGAATTAAAAACACCTTATTCTTTAAAACAAGCCTTGACTCTTGAAACAGAAATCATCCATATTAAACAATTAGCAAAGGGTGAAAAAATAGGTTACGGAGCTACTTACGAAACAAAATCTAAAGAATGGATTGCTACTCTTCCAATCGGGTATGCAGATGGATTTAGACGTGATTTTCAAGGTTTTGAAGTGTTAGTAGAAGGTCAAAAGGTTCCAGTTGTTGGGCGTGTTTGTATGGATCAGTGCATGATTAAATTAAGTAGTAAACTACCTGTAGGGACAAAAGTTATTATCTTTGGTGACAGTCAAGGGCAATTTAATTCAATTCAAACAGGTGCAGAATATATTCAAACAATTAACTACGAGATAACATGTGGTTTAACGGAAAGATTGCCTCGTTATTATGTTAACAAGTAAAAAGAGGAGTGGCTAATTAGTTATGTGGGCATCTTATTTAAATATTTTAGTAGTTTTTGCTATTATTTTTCTAAGTTATTTGTTAACTTGGCGAAAATGGTTTGATAATCATGTTGCCGATGTTTTTTCAAAATTGGTATTAAATATCACGCTACCTTTAAATATGTTTCTAAATATGACGCAAAAATTTACAAAAGCAGAATTTTTAGAGTTGTTTAAAGGTATTGCATTGCCGTTTGTTTCAATTTTAGTGACATTTCTAATTAGTTTTATTTATACGAAAGTTACGAAAGTTCCGGTGACAAGACGGGGTGCGTTTATGACAATGTTTACTGCGGCAAACACTATTTTTATGGGGTTACCAGTAAACATGGCAGTATTTGGTGAAAAAGCAATTCCTTACGCCTTGCTTTATTATATGTGTAACACCACATTTTTCTTTACAATAGGAATTATATTAATTGCAGGTGACAATCCAGAGATTAAAATGAATCAAGCAAGATTTAGTTTTAAAAAATTAATGAAGCAACTACTTTCACCAGCATTGATGGGATTTGTAGTCGGTATATTATGGTTATTAACAGGCGTTCCAGTACCAAAGCCGTTGTTTGATTTTTCAACGTATGTTGGGGGAATGACCACAGCATTATCTTTATTTGTCATTGGTATCATCATTTATCAAACAGGTATTAAAAACTTGAAAATGAATAAAGATGTAGCAGGAGTTTTGATAGGTAGGTATTTAATTTCTCCTCTAATCGTGTATTTACTTTCCTTTTTAATACCAGTACCACCCCTTATGTTAAAAGTTTTCATCTTACAATCTGCTATGCCAGTTCAAAATGCCATGCCCATTTTAGCTAGAGGATACGGTGCGGATGAGGAATTTGCAACAAGCAGTTTAACGTATTCAATTTTGAGTTATTTTATATTTATTATTGTGATTTTAAAACTATTCTTTTAAAGTGTGCTATAATGCCAAAGGATAAAAAAAGAGAAGGAAGGTGAGAGAATGAATTTATTTAACCAATTTAATTTTCAACCATTTATCATGGATGCTTTAGAAGAGAAACATTTTCTTAAGCCCACAGAAGTACAAGAGAGATTAATACCTGTTGTCATACAAGGGAAAAATGTGGTAGGACAATCGCAGACAGGCTCTGGAAAAACACACACATTCTTATTACCAATGATGAATGCTGTTGATACAGAAAAAAATGAAGTACAAGGAATCATTACAACACCAAGTAGAGAATTAGCTGAACAAATTTATCAAGCAGCGATTCAACTTGCAAAACACTCTCCAAATGAAATTAGAGTCTCTCAATATGTTGGTGGGACAGACAAAAAACGTCAGATGGAAAAACTAGCAACGACACAACCTCACATTGTTATTGGTACACCAGGCAGAATTCTTGATTTAGTTAATAGTCAGTCGTTAAAAACATTTACAGCAAATTGTTTTGTTGTCGATGAAGCAGATATGACTTTAGATATGGGATTTTTAGAAGAAGTCGATAAAATTGCTGCAACATTACCTAAAAATGTTCAAATGTTAGTATTTTCTGCAACTATACCGGTGAAATTAAAACCATTCTTGAAAAAATATATGGACAATCCTGTTGTCGAACATATTAAACCAACATCAATTATTTCAGACACAATTGATAACTGGGTTATTTCAACTAAGGGTCAGAATGTCGATGCGATTATCTATCAGTTGTTAACAGTTGGTCATCCTTATTTAGTTATGGTGTTTGCTAATACGAAACAACGTGTGAATGAAATTTCAGCCTATTTAAAAGAAAAAGGGCTAAAAGTAGCGACTATTCATGGGGATATTCCACCACGTGAGAGAAAACGTGTTATGAAAGGTGTTCAAAATCTTGATTATCAATACGTTGTTGCAACAGACTTAGCAGCTCGTGGTATTGATATTGAAGGTGTATCACATGTCATTAATGCGGAAATTCCAAATGATTTAGAATTCTTCATTCACCGTGTAGGACGTACAGGTAGAAATGGGCTAGATGGCACAGCGATTACTTTGTATCAACCACAAGACGAATCACAACTGGCTGAGCTTGAAAAATTAGGTATCGAGTTTCATCCAAAAGCAATTCGTGGCGGGGAAATTGTTAATTCTTATGACAGAAATCGACGTACAAAACGTGATAAAACTCAAAAACAATTAGATACTGAAATGATCGGTTTAGTTAAGAAGAAGAAAAAAAATGTAAAACCTGGCTATAAGAAAAAAATTGAACGCGCGATTAGCGATAAAGAAAGAAAAGAACGTAAAGTAGAACGTCGTCAAACAGATAGAGCCAAAAGAAAATCTAGAAAACAAGATTATTAAATTTAAAAGAGGAAGTGGACCGTGTCAGTCAACTTCCTCTTTATTAATATAATTTTTTTTCAAGTTTGACACAAATAATTCCATCTTCAATAAATTCATCAGAGACAACGTCGTATCCCATTTTTTTATAAAAAGGAATAGCTTGTTTTTCACCATGAATTCTTGAGAGGGTACATTTATTTTTTCTGCCTTGTTGCTCTAACTCTAGTAAAACTCGTCTACCTAGTCCTTTTTTTCGCCATTCTCGTCTAACACAAATTCTCTCAGGCCTAACAGTTGTGAGGTCATCTTGTTGATAACGGCCGGTTGCAATAGGTGTCTGATTATAAAAAATAACTAAATAATTCGTTTGATCTGAATCATAGGCATCAAACTCTGCTTTAGGAGAAATTTTTTGTTCTTGAACAAAAACTAGAGTTCTTAAATAATATGAGGCTGCTTTAATCCATTGTTTGTTATTAAAAATAACAGTAATCATGGTTTTTGTTCCTCCTATCTCTTGTTATAATCATATAATACCATTATTTTGAGGAGAATTTTATGAAAAAAAGAATAATTATTATATTTTCAGTATTATTTGTGTGTTTATTAATAGGTTTAGGCTACGGTGTTCATTATTTATTTGACTTTGCTGTTGTTTCTGGTGAAAAAGAGTTCATCAAGCAAGAAAATACAGTGAAATTAGAGCAAAAATGGAAATTTAGTGACAATCACTTAGAAAAAATAAAAATTAAATCAAATGATGACTTATCCCTATCAGCTAGATTGATTTCCCAAGAAAAACAAAGCAAAAAAGTCGCTATTGTTGCTCATGGATACATGAGTGAAGGTTACGCTATGCCAGATTATGCAAATATGTTTTATGAAATGGGATATGACGTATTAGTTCCTGATAATCGTGGACATGGTGAGAGTGAAGGAAAGTATGTAGGCTTTGGTTGGCAAGACCGAATGGATTACCAGCAGTGGATAGAAAAGATGATTCAACTAAATGGTGAGGACATTGACATTGTTTTGTTTGGCGTTAGTATGGGGGCATCAACAGTAATGATGACCAGTGGAGAAACTCTACCACACCAAGTTAAAGCCATTATCGCAGATTGTGGCTATACCTCAGTTGCAGATGAATTATCGTATCAGTTAAATGACATGTTTAATTTGCCATCATTTCCTTTAATTCCTCTCACTTCGCTGTATACAAAAGTTCTTGTAGGTTATTCATTCTATGAAGCTAGCACAGTAGAACAACTTAAAAAAAATAAGTTACCATTACTGTTGATTCATGGTGATCAAGATGATTTTGTGCCAACGGAATTTGTCTATACTTTAAGAGATGCTACAAAGGGGTCTAAACAGGTAGAAATTTTTAAAGGAGCAAATCACGCAACCAGTTTTAAAACGGATTCTAAACGTTATAAAAAATTAGTAAAGAGTTTTTTATCTGATTATCTAAATTAATATAAAGTGGAGTTGTTGACAGAACTGTTTAAATTCATTATAATTTGAGTGCTAGTAAAGGATACAAGTTACTGATAGTTTAGAGAGCTTTCTGGTTGGTGAAAAGAAAGAGTACAGTAGATGTTGTTGCTCCCTTTATAAACTGATAAGAAATTATCACGTCTCACTTTGCGTTAAAGAGTGCTAAAGAGGTAATGAATGTTAAAGCATCGTTGCAATCAAGGTGGTACCGCGAAAAATCGTCCTTGACTGCAAGGTGCTTTTTTATATTTTTAGGAGGAATGAATATGAAACAATTATCAAGTGTTGAAGTAAGACAATTATTTTTAGATTTTTTTAAATCAAAAGGTCATAGTATTGAACCAAGTGCATCTCTTGTACCAATTGAAGATCCAACGCTTCTATGGATTAACTCAGGAGTAGCTACGTTAAAAAAATATTTTGATGGTACCGTTGTGCCTGAAAACCCGAGAATAACAAATGCTCAAAAAAGTATTCGTACAAATGATATTGAAAATGTAGGTAAAACAGCTCGACATCATACCATGTTTGAAATGTTAGGTAATTTTTCAATTGGAGATTACTTTAAAAAAGAAGCTATTCACTGGGCGTGGGAGTTGTTAACAAGTGAAGATTGGTATGCTTTAGACAAATCAAAACTTTATGTGACAGTCTATCCAGAAGATACAGAAGCTAGAAGAATTTGGCATGAAGAAATTGGTTTACCAAACGAATCAATTATTGATATTAAAGATAACTTCTGGGATATCGGTGCCGGTCCATGTGGTCCTGACTCTGAAATTTTTTATGATCGTGGTCAAGCATTTAATGATGTAGCTGAGGACGACCCTGAAAACTATCCTGGTGGGGAAAACGAACGTTACTTAGAAATTTGGAACTTAGTATTTTCCGAATTTAATCATACTGAAAATCATGAATACGAACCATTACCACAAAAAAATATTGATACAGGTATGGGGTTAGAGAGAATGGTATCTATTTTCCAAGATGCTCCTACTAACTTTGAGACAGATCTTTTCTTACCAATTATTCATGCAACAGAAGAAATGTCAAAAGATAAAAAATATGAAGATTCTACTGCAATTAAAACATCATTTAAAGTAATCGCAGATCATGTTCGTGCTGTTTCATTTGCAATTGGAGACGGAGCACTACCTTCAAACGAAGGACGAGGCTATGTCTTACGCCGTCTCTTACGCCGCGCTGTGATGCATGGTAAAAAATTAGGAATTGATGAAGCTTTTCTTTACAAGTTAGTTCCAGTTGTGGGAACTATTATGGAAAGTTACTATCCAGAGATTTTAGAAAAACAAGACTTTATTCAAAAAATTATTAAAACAGAAGAAGAAAGATTCCACGAAACAATTAATGATGGTTTGCAAATTATTACTGATTTGATTGGAGAGTTAAAAGAAGAAGGAAAAGACACTCTTCTTGGAAAAGACATCTTCAAATTATATGACACTTATGGCTTCCCTGTTGAATTAACAGAAGAGATGGCTGAAGAAGAAGGGTTAAAAGTAGATCATGATGGTTTTGAAATAGAAATGACAGCTCAAAGAGATCGTGCTAGAGCCGCTCGTTCAACAGAAAACTCAATGAATGTTCAGTCAGCTGTTTTAACAGATATCAAAGTAAATTCTGAATTTATTGGTTATGACAAAACAATAGCTGAGGCTACTTTAGAAATCATTATTCAACATGATGAAAAACAAGATAGCGCTGCTAAAGACGATGCACAATTAATCTTTGATGTAACACCTTTCTACGCTGAAATGGGTGGTCAGATTGCAGATAAAGGTATCATAAAAACATTAGAAGGTAACACTGTTGCTAAAGTTGTTGAAGTTAAAAAAGCGCCAAATGGACAAGCCCTTCACTTTGTTGAATTGATAGGAGAAGTAAAAACTGGTCAAAGTTATCAATTAGTTGTTGATCAAGAAATGCGTGCTAAAATTATTAAAAATCATACAGTGACACATTTGTTGCACCGCGCATTAAAAGATGTTTTAGGTGAACATGCCAATCAAGCCGGATCGCTTGTTTCTCCAGGGTATTTACGCTTTGACTTTACTCATTTTGAACAAGTAACACCTGAAGAATTAAGCCAGATGGAACAAATTGTAAATGAAAAAATCTGGGCAAGTTTACCAGTAGAAACTGTAGAGACTGATATCAGTACAGCTAAAGAAATGGGCGCGATGGCTCTCTTTGGCGAAAAATATGGAAAAGAAGTCCGTGTTGTTAATATTGGCGGTTACTCAATTGAACTTTGTGGTGGCGTACATGTCAAAAATACTTCAGATATCGGTATTTTCAAAATAACGTCAGAATCAGGCATTGGAGCAGGTGTTCGTCGTATTGAAGCTGTAACTAGTAAAGAAGCTTTTGAAGTTCTACACGAAGAAGAAATGGCACTAAAAGAAGTTGCTCACTTAGTTAAGGCACCTCAATTAAAAGAAGTTGTTTCCAAAGTGACTAGTTTACAAGAACAATTAAGAGAGTTACAAAAAGAGAACGAGGCCCTGTCTTCTAAATTAGCTAATGCAGAAGGGGATCAAATTTTCAAAAATATTCAAGATATTTCTGGAGTTAAAGTCATTGCTGAGAAAGTAAATGTAAAAGATATGAATCAATTACGCCAACTTGCTGATCAATGGAAACAAAATAATTACTCAGATATTCTTGTCTTAGGAACCTCTCAAGGAGATAAAGTTAATTTACTTGCAGCTATGACAAAAGAGATGAATGAAAAAGGTTTTAAAGCGGGTGATTTAATTAAAACAATTGCTCCTCTTGTAGGTGGTGGCGGTGGTGGTCGTCCGAATATGGCTCAAGCTGGTGGTAAAAAACCAGAAGGCATGGAAGACGCATTATCTGCTGTGTTAGATTGGATTAAAGAAAAATAATTTTTCAAAGAGTTCAGACATTTATTTTGTCTGGCTCTTTTTTTCTTAAACAATTCTTAAAAAAATCTAAAACAGCTAAAAATCAATGTTATGATAGTTATTCATGCATCTTAACAAACATAAAACCTTCTTTTTTTGATACAAATATTAAAATAAATACATTTATGTTACAAATATGTTACAAAATATTGTATAATAGGTTTAGCAAAAGAAATACAGTTATTTAACAAAAACATGAAAGGGTGAGTAAAATGAAACGAACAAAAAATATTTTAGCAGCAGTGGTGTTATTAGCGTTTTTACTTCCAGTTTCCTCTTTTGCAACGAGTGACCCTGGTGAAGTAAACACAGATCAACGTCAAGAAGATACTTCTCCAACAGTGAGTGTTAAATCAATATCAGTTAAAGACACTAATATACCAGTTGGAGAAAAATGGCAACCTAGTAGTTCTTTTAATTATGTAGAATTGTCTGATGGCAAAAAACTTGAATGGAACGCTGTGGCAAATGAGGTAAACGTGAATGGAAATGTGGACACTGCAATTCCTGGTATTTATAAAATCACCTATACCTATGCAGGACAACAGGCAACGGCAAATGTGACAGTAAAAGAAATGGAAGTTATTAAAGTACAAGAATTATCTATAAAAAATACAGATCATCAACTTGGAAATAAATGGGATGCTTCCCAAAACTTTAATTATGTAATGCTATCAAATGGCGTTAAACTAAGTTGGAATGAAGTAGCAAAAGATATTAAGGTAAGTGGTAATGTAGACATTGAAAAACCTGGTGTTTATAAAGTAATTTATGATTATCAGGGAGTTAAAAAAGAAGCAAACGTTACAGTGAAAGAAATGGAAGTTATTAAGGTACAAGAACTATCTGTAAAAGATACAAATCACCAACTTGGAATCAAATGGGATGCTTCTCAAAACTTTAATTATGTGATGCTAACCAATGGTATTAAATTAACATGGAATGAAGTGGCAAAAGATATTAAAGTAACTGGCAATGTAGATGTTGAAAAGCCAGGTGTCTACAAAGTGACATACGACTATCAAGGAGTTAAAAAAGAAGCAAACGTAACAGTAAAAGAAATGGAAGTTATTAAAGTACAAGAGTTATCTGTTAAAAATATTACTCTTGCAATTGGTGCTAAATGGGATGCTTCCCAAAACTTTAATTATGTGATGTTAACAAATGGTATTAAGCTATCATGGAATGAAGTAAAAGATAATATGAGTGTAACAACTGAAGATGGCAAACTTAAAGCTGAAGAGTTTGTTGATACAAATAAAGCTGGTGAGTACAAAATTAAATACACCTATGAAGATCAAAGTGTAACAGCCATTGTAAAAGTGGGTGAGCAGGCTGTTAAACCTAATCCAAATACGAATACAACTAACAAAAAGATTCTACCTCAAACAGGAGAAGGTCAAAATACAATGTACCTTCTGGTAGGAATTACTATTGTTCTTATCGTTCTTGGAACTATGATCTTTAAAAGAAGAAAAAGAGTTTAAGTAGTTAGAAAAAAATAATTGGGTTTCTCTTATTGAAGAATTTGAGAAACTCAATTGTTTTCTTTTATAGATTATTTCTAATAGTTATGATATACTACTATTTGTGAAATTAAGGGGACGTTACGGATTCGACAGGCATAGTTGAGCTTGAATTGCACTTCGTAGGTTACGTCTACGTAAAAACGTTACAGTTAAATATAACTGCTAAAAACGAAAACAATAATTTTGCTTTAGCTGCCTAAAAACAGCTAGCAAAGATCCTCTTGGCATCGCCCATGTGCTCAAGTAAGGGTCCTAACTGAAGTGGGATACATTAACTTTTTCCGTCTGTAAAAGTTAAAAGAGCATATCAGACTAGCAATGTTTAGGGCCTGTTATACGGCATGAAACAAAGCGAACTCTTAAATGGTATAACTATGAGTGTAGAAGTTTGAGTGGCAATATGTTTGGACGCGGGTTCGACTCCCGCCGTCTCCATTTATAAAAAAATTAAAGAAACTACAAACATTGTTAAATTAGTGTTTGTAGTTTTTTTGTCTTTGATATATATAATTTAAACATAAAAATTTATCTGAAAGTAAAATAAAAAAACCGTTCAAACAACAACTCGTGGATCATTGTTTGGACGGTTTTTGACTAAAATAATACTATGATAATTTTGTAGTATCTCCAATAATGAAATGTAATCCATAATCTAAAGATAGAAATGAAATCACTTTAGATACGATATTTTTTTTAGTGTTTGACACGTTAAGCGTGTTAACAGAATTTAATTCCATTGTTTTCATAAACTTTTTCCCCCATACTTCTAATTGATATAGCTTGTTGTGTTCCATTTGTTAGGAATAAATCAAGAAAGAATATCTAATCAATAAAAATGATTGATATCATGAAAATTTCTTGAAAACAACTCGTCAATTAATAATATATGTTTTTATTGAAAAAATCAAATAAAAAAATTAGAAAAAAATAAAAAAGACTGAATAATTTCAGTCTTAGTTAACTTGATTGTTATCTTCTTTAATCTTTTTTAATTCACTATTGATAGTATCGTATTTTTTTGAAAGCTCATCAATTTTTTTATCAGCTTTATTATTAGCCTCTATTAATTTTTTGTTTTGCTCATTCAATTTAACATTTAATTCATCAGATCGTTTGAGTTCATCGTTAGTACTTTTTAATTTTCCAATAGCAAATATACTCGTTAAACACAGTAAACCTATGACAATTGTTAATACAATATTTTTTTTGTTTGTCATCTAAAAACCCCTTTCGATTAGAGACATCTTCATTATAACCGCAATGAAGCGAATAATTCAAAGGATACGCTGTTTGAAATCATGAAAATACGAACTAGTTGGGATTAAAAAGAGAATAAGGGATGGGGAATCTCTCAATAGATCTAGTTCGATAACCAATTATAACATATTTTTTGTAAAAAAAATCAACGTTTTTTTTATAAAGTTACAATTTGTTACTAATAAAAAAAGTTGGAATAATTATTTTAATTATTCCAACCATTCTGATGGTTGCTCTTTTATATCTTAAATAAATTCCTAGCCAATGACGAAGCATCCCTTAGTAGTTTTTCTAAAATAAAGAGACAAGCATCAGTTACCTTCGTTACTATATTTATTGTACCTTTTTAGATAATCACAAGCAAATGATATCCCTGTTAAAATAATATTTTTTCTATAATTTTAGGTTTTTTATTAAAAAGAATAAAATCAGTGAGCAAATAAAGAGCGAGCAATATTAAGCCAATTTTAAAACTATTAATAACCATTCCAGTATATTCAATTTTTTCATTTGGAAAGAAAGTTAAAAGGAACGTTCCAGATGCGAATGTTATGGTTCCGTAAATTATAATGACAATCTGAATGATTCGTTTTAATTTTGGAATAATAATAAAATTTCCGCTATTTTCAAGTGTAATAGATTCAAAAATAAATTGTCCTAAAAAGAGAACGATTGCAGATAAAAAAATAAGGACAAGTAAAGGTAATGCATTGAAGGGTTGAGTGGTTACTTGCCTTAACGGTAAAACTGTAGAAAGCATATTTGTACTGACTTTCGACGCCAAATCTTTTTCATTTAAAAAGAAAGTTTGAACAATATAGTCAATATTTGAAAGAAATGATTGAAAAGTAAATAAAATTGTTAGAGTAGCAGCAAGCCCGAATAGCCAATTACCTATTATTAAACCAAGAAAACTACATAAAATAAAAAGAGATACCAATGTAAACCATCCTGAAAAAGAAGAGATGATGTGTTGCTTTAAACTAATATTTAAAAAAGTGTTTGGTATAAAGAAACGATAAGCTAAAAGTGAAATAATTTTTGAAATAAATAAAGATAGGGATAAAGTTCCACCAATCAAGTAATACTTATTCCAGTAAATGGTAGAGCGTTTATATTTACTAGTAAATAGGAGAGCATTGAAATTTGACTTCAAGTCAAGTAAGAATAGTAGAATACCACTTAGCACAAATATAATTAAAAATTGTAAAAAATGTTCATTATAGAATGGGTATGAATTAAAAGCTAGTTGATTAGCATCTTCATTTGGATTGAAGACAGTTAAGTTGTAGTTTTTATATTCTTCAAAACTATCAGTATAGACTGTTTCTTCCTTATTTAGATCAAAGTACAAGAATACCTTTCCCTGTTCTTGATCATCAAATGAGTAAGATTCTTTAATCTGTTTTTCAAAATGTTCTTTTGATTTCTCACTTGTAAAATAATTGTAATTACTTTTCCAAGAAGTAATATCTGAAACGGTTTGGACAAGATAAATACCAGAAATAATAAGAGCTAATGCAATCATGATTTTTTTATAATGGTGAACGAGTAATTTGTTTAATGAGCGATCCATAACAATCTCCTTTCATTAGTTAAATAATTGATAGTCAGATTCTGATGTGAATTGCGAAGAGAATAAATCTTCCAAAGTTAAAGGGACTTCTTCAAATAAAACCGGGTCTTTTTCTAAGATAGACTCATAAAGTTCATCCGTCAAATTTTCAAAAATACCAATAATAACTCTACCGTTAACTTGAATAATTTGGCAATTATCTTTTACAATTGATGGAACATTTTTTTTCTTAAATACCATTTGAATTTTCTTTACATTATCTCTGATTTCATGTAGATTAAAGGATTTTTTGATTTCTCCATCTTGTAGGACAATGGCGCGGTCAATAATATGTTCGAGCTCTAACAAGTTATGGGAAGAAATTAGTATTCCACATTGATTGATAGTTACTTCGTTTAGAATTAAAGAGATAACTTTTTTTCTAATAATTAAATCTAATCCGTCAAAGGGTTCATCAAGTATGTAATAGCTAGCTTGACAAGAAAAAGCCAATATTAATTTATATAAAGCTTGCACACCTTTAGAATTCTTTCCGATAATAAAACTAATATCGAGATCATACTTTTTTAAAAGACTAGTATATTTTTCAGAATCAAAAGTCGAATATAATTCTTGGTAATACTGCTTAATAGTAGCAGGAGTATGATGTTCTAAAAAGTTATTTTTCTCATCTAAATAAAAAATTGATTCTTTTAAAGCAGGAGATTGATAAATGGATTGATTATCGATTAAACAATCACCACTATCTTTTTTATAAAAATTTGTTATTGTGCGAAATAAAGTTGTTTTTCCTGCACCATTTCTACCAATTAATCCAACAATTTCTCCTTTTTTTAAAGAAAAACTGATGTCATTTAAAACAGCTTTGTTATTAATCATTTTTTTAAAATGAATGACTTTCATTAGTTATCACCAACTTTATCGTAGAATAAATTAACCCAATTAGTTGCTTCTTCTTGAGAGATGTTTTGGTAGTAAATATCTAATAATATTAAGTCTAATTTGAGTTTAAGTTCGCTTTTAGTGCTTTTAGAAGGAGCAATCCCAGTTCTGTTTTTTACAAAAGTACCTTTTCCTATTAAGACGACAATTAATTCTTCTTTTTCTAGTGTTTTATACGCTCGATTCACGGTGTTAGGGTTAATATTTAAAGTAGTTGCCATCTCACGAACAGATAATAAACGATCACCAGGTTTTAACACTCCGTCTTTAATTTGTTTTTTGATATAAACAACAATTTGCTCATAAAGTGGTTCATGACTTAGTTCATCTAAAAGAATCATCAACGTACCTCCTTATTTATTCTTATGTGTCTTATTTTAATTAGGACACTTTTCTTTGTCAACTAAAAACCGAACATTATCCAAAAAAAACATAAAAAAATACATATTAACCTTGATTAAAAATTTTTTGATACGTATAATCAAATTTGTTATATAGCTAAATGCGAACGAAAATAAAATAAAAAGGATTGATTATTAAGAAATGGATAAGTTTTTTAAATTAAAAGAGAATGGCACGACAATTTCAACCGAAATTATGGCAGGTTTCACAACGTTTTTTGCCATGAGTTACATTTTATTTGTAAATCCTGCTATTTTATCTTTATCAGGTATGCCGTTTCAAGCGGTATTTTTAGCAACAATTATTAGTTCGGCTATTGGTACGTTAGTTATGGGGTTATTTGCTAATGTTCCTTACGCGCAAGCCCCTGGTATGGGATTAAATGCTTTTTTCACTTTTACAGTTGTTATGGGATTAGGGTATACATGGGAACAAGGTTTAGCAATGGTTTTTTTATGCGGTATGATAAACATTGTTATCACGGTAACTAAATTTAGAAAGTTAATTATTAAATCTATTCCAGAAAGTTTACAGCATGCTATTGGTGGTGGGATTGGAATCTTTGTTGCGTATGTTGGGCTTAAAAATATTGGGTTTTTACAGTTTACATCTGATGCAAATAGTATTATTTCTTCAAGTGTAGATAACGGAAAAGTGACAAATGTTGTTTCAAACGGGGGGATTGTTCCAGCATTAGCTAACTTTAACAATCCAGCAATTATTTTAGGACTTATTGGTTTAATTATCACAAGTATTTTAATTGTCAAACAAGTAAGAGGAGCTATTTTAATCGGTATAATTGTAACGTCCGTTATTGCTATTCCAATGGGAGTTGTTGATTTGTCTCAAGTAAACTTCCAAGAAAATTCATTAGGGAGTTCTATTAATGAGTTGGGAACAACATTTGGTGCAGCATTTGGACCAAAGGGAATGGTATCTCTATTTTCAGACACATCTAAAATACCGCAAGTTCTACTTACTATTTTAGCTTTTAGTTTATCTGACATTTTTGATACTATCGGAACTTTTATTGGGACTGGTAGAAGAACAGGGATTTTTTCTAAAGAAGATGAAGCAGCGGTTGAAGATAGCCGCGGATTTAAATCTAAAATGGATAAAGCACTATTTTCTGATGCAATAGCAACATCTGCTGGAGCTATTTTTGGAACATCGAATGTTACAACGTTTGTAGAAAGTGCTGCCGGTATTGGTGCAGGTGGTCGAACTGGATTAACTTCCGTTGTAGTGGCTATTTTATTTCTACTAAGTAGCTTTTTATCGCCGATTGTTAGTGTCGTTCCAGCGCAAGCAACTGCTCCTGCGTTAATTTTAGTAGGTGTGATGATGATGGCATCATTTAAGGAAATAGATTGGGTAAATTTGGAAGAAGCCATTCCAGCATTTTTTACTTCAATTTTTATGGGATTATGCTACAGTATTTCTTACGGAATTGCGGCAGGTTTTGTTTTTTATGTCATTATCAAGTTAGTAACTGGGAAAAGAAAAGATATTTCCCCGATATTATGGGTTGTTACACTATTGTTTGTCATTAATTTTATTGTTATAGCAATACTTTAAATAGATAAAATTAGTTGGAGGTTAAGAGTAATCTTAGCCTCTTTTTTTGTTGTATTTAGCTTAAATGAACAAAAGGTCAATAATAATCTGTAATAGGTAAGGTTTTATCTTAAAATAATAGAAAACATGTATTAAATAGAGTAAACTGAATATATGAAAAACTTAGGAGTGATTTAATGAAGGATAAATCTAAGAAGAGTAACCGACAGGCAGATTTGCTATCTGAATTAGATGGGATTAAGAGTCGGGTGGTTGATTATGATTGGGAATATCGTTTATCAAGATTTGAAGAAAAATTAAAAAGTGAAATGGATGAAGCTTCAAAAGTAGTTATAGAAATGAAATCGACTAAGTAAATCAAGTAATCTGAAGTGTCTTTTTTTGAAAGTAGTGTATACTTAAATACATTATGGAAGGATGATTGATAATTTCATGGAAGTAGACTGGAAAAAGAATTTGTACATTGCGTGGGTTGGATGTTTTTTTACAGGAGCTAGTTTTAGTTTAGTCATGCCATTTATTCCTATATATATTGAGCAATTAGGAGCACCAAGTAATAAAATTGAGTTTTATTCAGGACTATCAATAAGTGTTACGGCGTTTTCGGCAGCTATTTTTTCGCCTATTTGGGGAAGTTTGGCTGATAGAAGAGGGCGTAAATTAATGATGATTCGGGCTGCAGCTGGTATGACTATTACAATGGGTTCTTTGGCGTTTGTTCCCAATATATTTTGGTTAATGGTTATGCGTTTTTTTAATGGTGTTTTAGCAGGATATATTCCTAACGCAACAGCAATGATTGCCTCTCAAGCGCCAAGAGAAAAGAATGGTTGGACACTTGGCACCTTAGCTACAGGAGCAGTTGCTGGAAACTTAATTGGTCCATCCATGGGTGGTTTTTTAGCTCAAACTGTGGGGATTCAAAATGTTTTTATTGTAACAGGAGCAATTCTATTAATTAATACGTTATTAACTATATTTTTTGTGAAAGAAGATTTTAAACCAGTACCTAAGAAAAACATGGTATCGACGAAAGAAGTTTTCAAACAAGTGAAGAAACCTTCTGTTTTAATTGGATTGTTTATAACAACGTTAATTCTTCAAATAGGAATTACTAGTATAAGTCCTATTTTGACTCTTTATATTAGAGAGATAGGAGGAAACGTAGATAACATTCTATTTGTTAGTGGAATTATTGTGTCCGTTGCGGGAGTGTCTACGTTTATTTCTTCTCCATTCTTAGGGAAAATAGGAGATAAGGTTGGAAATCAGCGGGTCTTATTTTGTGGTCTAATTTTTTCATTAATTTGTATTTTGCCAATGTCTTTAGTACAGACACCATTTCAGTTAGGTTTACTCCGATTCTTTATGGGATTTTCAACAGGCGCGTTAATGCCTTCTATTAACACATTGATAAGTAAGTTAACACCAGTTGCTGGTGTTAGTCGGATTTTTAGTTTTAATAATATGTTTACAAACTTGGGACAAGTAATGGGACCATTAGTTGGTTCAGTTGTTGCTAATGGTTATGGTTATCGATCAGTGTTTGTTGCAACGAGTGTATTAATTGTTTCGAATATCATTTTAACTTTTTTTAATTTTAGAGGTGAACTTGCTTTAAAAAATCCATTTAAGTAAATAAAAAAAACAGACATATTGTCTGTTTTTTTTATTTACTTGCTGCTTTTTCTTTTTTTGGTAGAGCTGCTTCAGCGATTAACATAACGATAACGCCACAAACAAGTGAGACAATTGCTGATTTGGTGAAATCATAAGTACCTTGTGACAAAGCTCCACCGATATAAGCAACAACTTGTCCTAAAATAAATGACCAAAGAAGAACTATTAACTTACTCATACTACATGCGCACCTCTTTTCAAAGATAGTTTACCAATCTTGCTCATAAAAGTAAAGATGAGATGCATGTTTTATCGAATAAAAATTTTTGTGTTATAATGTGCATAATAATATAACGGAGGGATCAAATGAGTTTAGGTCAGTTACAAGTGTTAACATCGTATTCATTATTAAGAAGTACCAACCAAATTCCTAGTTTGGTCTCAGAAAGCAAACGTTTAGGTTACGAGGCCTTAGCCATTACAGACCTAAATGTGATGCATGGTGTGATTGAATTTTTCAATGCCTGCAAAAAGGAAGAAATCAAACCTATTATTGGAATGACCTTAAGTTATCATAATAAAAAATTCTCTGATGAGGAGTTCCAACTTATTTTATTAGCGAAAAATAACCAAGGCTACCAAAATTTGATTGAAATCTCCACATTAAAAATGGAGTCTGAAAAAAATGATTATTTCTATCTAAATGCTATAAATAAATTAGCCAGTCAGTTGATTGCGATTGTTCCATGGGAAAAAAATGAATTAGCTTTTTTAGAAAGTAAAGAAATTGAACAACGAGATAGTGCTTGGAATGAATTAATTGATTTGTTTGATCCTAATTGTCTATATCAAGGAGTAACAATCAATAAAGAAATAACTGAAATATCAGCGAATTATTTAAATGTTTGTCATAATAAAAGTATTCCCGTTGTTGCTCTTCAAGACATCAGATATTTACAACCAAGTGATCATTTTTCCGTTGAAGTGCTACGCCATATTGATTTAGGTGAGGAAATCAATACTGATTTTGAATCTACCTCAGGGCCGTTCTATCTACCAGAAAAGAAAGAGTTTAAACAGAAATTTACTAGTAACCAGTTGGAAATCGCCTTAAAAAACAATGAGGAAATAATTGAGAACTGCAATGTTTCAATTGAGATGAATCAAAAATTACTACCTGCATATCCCTTAAACGCAGATGAGAACGCAAGAGACTATTTAAAAAAACTTTGTCTTGAGGGATTGAAAGATAGAGGCAAGGATACTAATGAGGTTTATCAACAACGTTTGAATACTGAATTATCAGTTATTCATGAAATGGGATATGATGATTACTTTCTAATTGTTTGGGATGTTATGAAATACGCTAGAGATCAACATATAGTAACTGCTTGTCGTGGATCAGCTGCTGGTTCTCTGGTTTCTTATACATTGAAAATAACTAATGTGGACCCAATTGAATATGGTTTGTTGTTTGAACGTTTTTTAAATAAAGAGCGCTATACAATGCCTGATATTGATATGGATATACCAGACAATAAGAGAGAAGAACTTTTGCAATATGTTAATCAGAAATATGGTCATCATAAAGTAGCGCAGATTGCAACGTTCGGTACGTTGGCTGCTAAAATGGCATTAAGAGATGTTAGCCGAGTTTTTGGATTAAGACAAAGTGAAGCTAATAACTGGTCTAACGCTATACCCAATACTTTAAAAATCACTTTAGATGAGGCGTATGAAAAATCTCGTAAGCTTAGAGAATTAGTTGCTTATTCGGAAAAAAATAAATTATTATTTGAAACAGCAAGAAAAATTGAAGGTCTGCCAAGACATGTGTCTACTCATGCGGCAGGTGTCGTTATCAGTGATCAAGAGTTAACTAATTTTGTGCCACTTCAAATAGGCTCAGGCGAAATACCTTTAACACAATTTGCAATGGGTGATGTTGAGTTAATCGGCCTTTTAAAAATGGATTTTTTAGGACTTAGAAATCTCTCCATTATTGGTAACACAATTGATTCAATTAAGTACTTGTATAAGGAAACAATAGATTTGGAAAAAATCCCGTTGAATGATGAAAAAACGTTAGAACTTTTCCGAAATGGAGCGACAGTAGGGATTTTTCAATTTGAGTCTGATGGAATAAAAAAAGTTTTAAAAAAACTTGGTCCTACATCAATTGAAGATATCGCATCTGTCAATGCGTTATATCGCCCAGGGCCAATGCAAAATATTGATTTATTTGTGGATAGAAAAAAAGGCAGGGTCCCTATTTCCTATCCGCATGAAAATTTAAAACCAATTCTAGATTATACTTATGGAATCATCGTGTATCAGGAACAAATCATGCAAGTAGCTTCACTAATGGCGGGATTTAGTTTAGGACAGTCGGATATCTTAAGGCGAGCAATAAGTAAGAAGAAAAAAGAGGTTCTTGATATAGAGAGAGCCCATTTTGTGGAAGGGTCACTTAAACAAGGATACACAGAACAAGTAGCTAATGAAGTTTATGATTACATTGAACACTTTGCAAACTATGGATTTAATCGGTCGCATGCCGTTGTTTATTCTGTACTAGCTTACCAAATGGCTTATTTAAAAGTACACTATCCAGAATGTTTTTTCACATCTTTGCTTCACTCAGTTAAAAATAATACAGGTAAAATTAACGAATACATCAATGAAGCAAAAAAAAATGGTGTCAAAATTTCACCACCAGATATCAATAAAAGTGAGTTTAGTTTCACATTGAATAAAGGAAAAATTCTTTTTGGGTTCTCCAGTTTAAAAGGTGTTAGAAAAGATTTTATTCAACACATTATCGAAGTTAGAAAAGAAAGTGGACCATTTACGTCTCTAGAAAATTGTTTGGTTCGGATAAGTGGCAAATGGTTAAAAGAAACTAATATTTTACCGCTTATTTACATAGGTGCATTTGATTCATTACATGGCAATCGAAAACAGTTGATTATGGATTTAGATAGTACGATTCGAAATATTGAATATAGTGGTGGGAGTATGGATCTATTGGAAACTTTAAGTTTAAAAAAAGAAAAAGTTTCCGACTTTGCGTTGACTGAAAAGTTAAATCAAGAGGCTGACTATTTAGGTACTTATATTTCAGGACACCCAATTGATGGCTATAATAATTTGAGAAAGGGAAGAAAAATTTCGTACTTCTCAGAAATAGAACTGGGTCAGTCTTCTCAATTTTTAGTGTACGTAACAGAAGTGAAAAGAATAAGAACCAAAAAAGGCGAAGCTATGGCTTTTCTAACTGCTAGCGATGGTGAGAAAGAGATGGACATAACTATATTTCCACAACTTTTTAGGCAACTAAAGTTAACAATCGACGAAAATGAAGTCTATCTTGTTAGTGGGAAATTAGAGGAAAGTAAGTATAATAAAATGCCTCAACTTCTTTGTGATAAGTTAGTTTTGGCAAGTAGTGTGCCCCCTTTTGAAACATCAAAGAAATGTTATATAAATATTGAAGATAAAAATAACACACCAGTTATTTTAAATAAAATAAAACAATTGTTAATAAAAAGCGAGGGTGAGATACCTGTTATTTTAATTTTAAACGAACGAAAGTTACTTTTAGATGAGAGCTTTTGGGTGCATGAAAATGAAGAATTAAAATTATCTATTTTCAAAATACTTGGAAATAACACTGTTGTTTTTCAATAAAAAAATTGGGCAAATAGCTCAATATAAGCCTTAAAAACTTGTCAAAGTGAATAAATTAACAATTTTCATAAATTTTTCAATGATTTTTACGGATAATGAAAGACTTTTTTGCTAAAGAATGGTAAAATGTTTTTGGATTTAAGTATTTTGTACATAATTAAAGTACAAAAAAAACAAATTAGTTGAAGTGAGGGAATACGCTTATGAAACGCATCGCTATTTTAACAAGTGGTGGAGATGCACCAGGTATGAATGCTGCAGTTAGAGCAGTCACACGTAAAGCAATCTACGAAGGTATGGAAGTTTATGGAATTAACTATGGTTACGCTGGATTAGTGGCTGGAGATATTCGTAAATTAGATGTACCAGATGTTGGGGATATTATTCAACGTGGCGGAACTCGTTTATATTCTGCTCGTTATCCTGAGTTCGCAACTGAAGAAGGTCAATTAAAAGGTATTGAGCAATTGAAGAAATTCGGTATTGAAGGTTTAGTCGTTATTGGTGGAGATGGCTCTTATCATGGCGCGTTGGCATTAACTAAACGAGGATTTCCAGCTATTGGAATTCCTGGTACAATTGACAATGATATTCCTGCAACAGATTTTACTATTGGTTTTGATACAGCAATTAATACAGTGCTTGATGCCATTGATAGAATTAGAGATACAGCAACTTCACATGTACGTACATTTATTATTGAAGTAATGGGACGTGACGCAGGAGATATCGCTTTATGGGCTGGTGTTGCTGGTGGTGCGGATGATATCATTATTCCTGAACATAAATTTGACATGGAACAAGTAGCAAAAAGAATTCGTGATGGACGCGATCGCGGTAAGAAACATTGTTTAATTATTTTAGCTGAAGGTGTTATGCCAGGTCATGAGTTTGCAGATAGATTATCTGAACACGGTGACTTTCATGCGAGAGTGTCTGTATTGGGACACATTGTTCGTGGTGGATCACCAACAGCTCGTGATAGAGTTTTAGCAAGTAAATTTGGTGGTTATGCTGTTGATTTACTTAAAGAAGGAAAGGGCGGCTTATGTATTGGTATTCTAAACAATGAATTAGTAGCAACTGATATTGTTGAAACATTAGAAACTAAAAAACATCGTCCAGATTTAAGTTTATATGATTTAAATCATCAAATTTCTTTCTAATCAAAGTGTCTTAAGTTATTTAAAATAAATATAAATATAGGGAGCGTTTTGTAATGAAAAAAACAAAGATTGTTTGTACGATTGGACCAGCAAGTGAAACGGTAGAAACATTAGTTGAATTAATGAATAATGGAATGAACGTAGCTCGTTTAAACTTTTCACATGGTGATTTTGAAGAACATGGTGCTAGAATTAAAAATATTCGTGAAGCTGCAAAAATTACTGGACAAACTATTGCTATTTTATTAGATACAAAAGGACCAGAAATTAGAACAAACAATATGAAAGATGGCATTGTTGAGCTTTCTACTGGAGACGTTGTACGTATTGCAATGGAAGAAGTTGAAGGAACAAAAGAAAAATTCTCTGTAACTTACTCAGAATTAATCAATGACGTTGAAGTTGGAAGCCACATTTTACTTGATGATGGATTAATTGATTTAGAAGTTATCGAGATTGATAAAGCTAACAATGAATTAGTTACAAAAGTTTTAAATGAAGGTGTTCTTAAAAATAAAAAAGGTGTTAACGTTCCTAACGTAAGCATTAATTTACCAGGAATTACTGATAAAGATGCTGCTGATATCCGTTTTGGTATTGAAAATGACGTTGACTTTATTGCTGCAAGTTTTGTTCGTCGTCCAAGTGATGTTTTAGAAATTACAAAAATTTTAGAAGACAACAACGCAACTCATATTCAAATTATTTCTAAAATTGAAAATCAAGAAGGAATTGATAATTTAGATGATATCTTAACAGTTTCTGATGGTTTAATGGTAGCTCGTGGAGATTTAGGTGTTGAGATCCCAACTGAAGATGTGCCAGTTGTTCAAAAAGAAATGATAAAAAAATGTAATGCTTTAGGTAAACCAGTTATTACAGCAACTCAAATGTTAGATTCAATGCAACATAATCCTCGTCCAACTCGTGCAGAAGCAAGTGATGTGGCAAATGCTATCTATGATGGAACAGATGCTATTATGTTATCAGGTGAAACAGCTGCTGGTGATTACCCTGTCGAAGCAGTTAAAACAATGCATAACATTGCAGTTCGTACTGAAGGTGTATTAACAGATAGAGATGCGTACGCCCTTAAACTATACAAAAAAGCTGACATGACTGAATCAATTGGTCAAGCAGTAGGACATACAGCTAAAAACTTAGGTATTCAAGCAATCGTCGCTGCAACTGATTCAGGTCATACAGCTCGTATGATTTCTAAATACCGTCCAAAAGCTCATATTGTTGCTGTAACATTTACAGATAGAGCAGCAAGAAGTTTATCATTAAATTGGGGTGTATTCCCAGAAGTTGCAAACAAACCAACTAACACTGATGAAATGTTTGTTTTAGCAACTAAAGTTGTTAAAGAAGCTGGATTTGCTAAAGATGGTGATTTAGTAGTTATTACTGCTGGAGCTCCAATTGGTGAAAAAGGTACAACTAACCTAATGAAGATCCAATTAATTGGTTCTAAATTAGCTGATGGTCAAGGAATTGGTGATACACCAGTTTCTGCTAAAGCAATCGTTGCTACTTCTGCAAAAGAAGCAGCTGAAAAAATGGAAAATGGAGCTATCTTAGTTGTTAAAACAACTGATAAAGATTACATGCCAGCCATTGAAAAAGCTTCAGCATTAGTTGTTGAAGATGGAGGATTAACTTCTCATGCAGCTGTTGTAGGAATCGCTGAAGGTATTCCTGTTATTGTTGGTTGTAAAGAAGCAACAACAACTATTAAAAACGGAACAACTATTACAGTTGATCCTCGCCAAGGAACAATTTACGAAGGCGAAACAGCTTTCTAAAAATAAATATATGTTAATTTAACGAAAGAAGAAGGGGAATTTTCCCTTTTTCTTTTTTTTTAGTCGAAATTAATGGATTTTCTAAGAAGGAATAGTGTAGAATGGTCTGGACTGAACTTTAGAAGGAGGGAAAAAATGAAAAATAAAAATAGTATGTTATATTTAGCTATTATGAATTTATTCATTGTTTTTTTGGGAGTAGGACTTGTTATTCCAGTTATGCCAATGTTGCAAAAAAATATGCATTTATCTGGATCAACAATGGGAATGTTGGTCTCAGTTTTTGCAATTGCTCAATTAATAGCATCGCCCATAGCTGGACACATATCCGACAAGTTGGGACGAAAAAAGTTAATCGCACTTGGTATGCTAATTTTTTCGATTTCTGAATTAATTTTTGGGTTAGGGCATACAGTAAACTGGCTTTATTTTTCGCGTGCGCTAGGTGGTGTTTCTGCAGCGTTAATTATGCCATCAGTTACTGCTTATGTAGCGGATGTGACAACGATAGAGGAAAGACCAAAAGCAATGGGGCTTGTTTCTGCTGCTATTAGTGGTGGGTTTATTATTGGCCCAGGACTAGGTGGTTTTATTGCTCACTTTGGAATGAGAATACCATTCTTTGCAGCATCAGCACTTGCGTTTGTTGGATGTTTGCTAGCCGTTTTTATTCTGAAAGAACCTACAAAGAAAACGATGCATGGTCAAGTCAGCTCAAAGGGCTCGTTTATGGAAATATTGAAAAATCCAGTATTTACTTTTCCATTTGTTGTTATTTTAATCTCATCTTTTGGGCTGCAAGCATTTGAATCAATTTATAGTATCATGGCTGTTATAAATTTTGGGTTTTCAACAACTGAAATTGCTATGATTATTACTGTTAGTGGAACGTTAGCTTTAATTTGCCAAATTGTGTTCTTTGACGGTATTATTAAAATGGTTGGTGAAGTCGGTTTGATTCGAATTGCTTTTTTTGCAAGTAGTATATTTGTAGGAGTTATTGCATTTACTAATAACAATTGGGTAGTTATTATTTCAACATTTATTGTTTTTTTAGCGTTCGATCTTGTTCGTCCAGCCATAACGACATATTTATCTCGACATGCAGGAGATAAACAAGGAACAGTTAATGGACTAAATTCAACTTTTACGAGTTTTGGTAATATTTTAGGACCAATGGCTTCAGGTTTTTTATTTGATATGAATCACTTCTTTCCATATTATGTCTCATCGATTGTTTTATTAATTACCAGTTTCTTGTCTTTAATGTGGAAAAAAGAAATTGCTCCAGGAGAGCTTGAGAAAGAAGGATAATTCCTTCTTTTTTGTTATCTAAATTTATTAATGGAGGAACTAGATGGAAAAAGCATATTCAAAAGGTTTTGAAACTTTTAAAGACGGGGTGATTGCGTGTGTGCCAACAATTTTAGGGTATGTTGGTATTGGAATAGCCGCAGGAATCGTTGGTAAAAGTTCTGGCTTATCTGTATGGATTGTCGTTTTTATGTCTGTGATCGTTTATGGTGGTAGTTCTCAATTTATTATCACAAGTATGTTGGTAACAGGAAGTCCAATATCAGCCATTATTTTCACAACATTTTTAGTTAATTTACGTCATTTTTTAATGAGTTTATCTGTTTCAGATTATTTTAAAGAATTTAAATTAATACAATCAATAGGCATAGGTTCTTTGCTTACAGACGAATCTTACGGGGTTTTAATGACAGCTGTATTGAATGGTAAACAAGTTTCTTTTAATTGGGCTAATGGATTGAATGTTACTGCGTATATTGTTTGGATTCTATCAACCTTGACGGGAGCTTTACTTGGAAATGCTATTCCTAATCCGTATATATTTGGACTAGACTATGCTTTAGTTGCAATGTTTATAGGTTTAGTTATTTTGCAAATAGAAATTCCACTTAAAAACAATAGAAGTAAAACACTCTTTGTAATAGTTAGTGTGGTAATTTCTTTATATGTATTATCAAATCTTATATCAATTGAGATGAGTGTATTAATCGCCACGTTAATAGGCTGTGGAGTAGGAGTGTTTTTAAATGACGAAGATTGATAGCAGTATTATTTTAGCCATTTTGGGATGTGGCATTGTGACTTGGTTGCCTCGAATTTTACCATTTTTGTTTAATAAAAAAATCACATTTTCTCATAAAGCAAAAAAATTTATGTCTTTTATTCCAATGTGTATTTTGATTGCTTTATTTACTCAAAATTTATTAATTGTTGAAAGTGGAAAAATGACCGGAATTAATTTAGAGAATTTAGTGGTTAGCCTTCCTACATTTATTGTGGGGTTTATTACTAAAAGCTTAATGTGGACGGTAATTGTTGGAGTTGTTACAATGGGAGTAATTAGGTATTTAAATATTTTTTAAAAGGAAAGGGCATGTGAATGAACACATTTAGAAAAGTAGAAATCATAGAATTTGAATTTATTTATAATAGTTGGATGATTAATGATTTTCCAGAAAATGAATTGAAAAAACTTGATCATATTAAGGAAATATTTAAGCAAGGAAAGTATGAGTGTATCGTAATGGAGGAAGATGGACAGATTAAGGCATATGCCTGTTTTCTATGGTTAAAACCAACTGTTAAAATTCTTGATTATTTAGCAGTGGTTAGCGATACTAGGGGCAAAGGATATGGAAGTCAATTACTAAATTGGTTAAAAGAAAGTAAAGGAAAGTCTGAGATAATAGTTGAGTCCGAGGATCCAAATTTTACAGTTGATGACAAAGAAAAGATAATTCGTGAGAGAAGAATTTCATTTTACGAAAAAAATGGATTAATGAAACGTGAATTTAGTTTAAAATTGTCAGAAGTAGAATTTAATATTTTAACATTTGAAGATAGTCAATTAGACAAAAAAATGTTGTTAAACGAAATGTTAGCTATTTATTCAGAATTTTCCCCTATTTTAAAAGTAACTCCCTATTAAATCACTTATTTTGATAAACAATATGGTATACTAAATTGAATTTTGAAAGGATGAAGGATTGAATGAATGAATTATTAGGAAGCGTTTGGCACGGTATGATTTTTGATGAAAATGATCATAGTTACTTTGTGCAAAAAAACGGTATAACTTTTCTATTAGATAAAGAAGAAGGACAACAAGAAGTAGGGAACATGGTGGAAGGTTTTGGCTATCAAAATCAGAAACAGCAAAACTGTTTCACAACTAAAATTCCATTGATTCGAAAAGACCATAAAGATTTTGCCGAAGTGATTGCTTCTAGAAAAGACCTTGGTGTTTTTGTTGATATCGGATTAACAGATAAAGAAATTGTAGTGTCGTTAGATGAATTACCAGAATTACGTCAACTTTGGCCTAAAAAAGGGGACAAATTATTAGTAAGTCTTAAAACAGACGAAAAAGCTCGTGTTTGGGCAACCTTAGCTGATGAAGTTGATTTTTTAGCAATGTCAAAACCTGCTACCAAAGAAGAAATGCACAATAAAAATATCGAAGGAACAGTTTATCGATTAAAACTAGTAGGAACTTATTTTATCTCTGATGAGGGATATTTAGGATTTATCCATCCATCAGAGCGTTTTGAAGAACCAAGATTAGGTCAACATATATCAGGTCGTGTTATCGGTGTTAGACCAGATGGCATTTTAAATATATCTTTAAAACCTAGAGCCCACGAAGTAATCTCTTCTGATGCTCAAATGATTTTAACATTCCTAGAACGATCAGAAGAAGGTAAGATTCCATTCTCTGATAAATCAACACCAGATGCTATTAAAGAGACGTTTGCTATCAGTAAAGGGCAATTTAAACGTGCATTAGGGTCATTAATGAAGGCTAAGTTGATTAACCAAGAAGACGGTTGGACAATTTTAGTAGAAAATAAAGAAATCTAATTGAGAATCATTGCATTTACCTTTTATATAAATTATAATTTATATAATATGATTTTTAAAAATTATATTCTTAATTATAATGATTTTAAAAAAGGAGTGCAAAGCACCCATGGAAAACACACTAGAATCGTTAACTAGAATAAAAAAAAGATTACATGAAGCTAGTTACAAATTAACACCACAACGAGAAACAACGGTTCTTGTTTTATTAGAAAATGAAAAAGACCATTTATCGGCTGAGGAAATTTATATGTTAGCTAAGTTAAAAGCACCTGATATTGGTTTGGCAACAGTTTATCGAACATTAGAAATGTTAACAGAACTGAAAATCCTTGATAAAATAAGTTTTACAGATGGCTTAGCTAGATATGATATGCGAAAAGAAGGAGCAAAACATTTTCATCACCATCTTTTATGCTTGGAATGTGGGGATATTGAGGAAATTGAGGATGACCTTCTTGGAGAGGTAGAGCAAGTTGTAGAACAACGATTCCAATTTAAAGTTACAGATCATCGTTTGACTTTTCATGGTGTCTGTAGCAAATGTCAACATGCTAAATAAAAAAGCAGCAATTCATTAGTCATGAGTTGCTGCTTCTTTGTGTATTGGACAGGTTACTAAATGATCGTTTACCATTCCTATACTTTGCATGAAAGCATAGACTGTTGTAGGACCAATAAATTTAAACCCTTTTTTCTTTAAATCTTTAGATATTTTTTCTGCTAACGGTGTAAATCCTGGAACATCTTTCATTTCTTTGTAATTTGATTGAATAGGTTTGTTATCGACGTAAGCCCAGATAAACTTGCTAAAGCTGCCATATTCTTCTTGAATAGCTAAAAAAGCTGTAGCGTTTGAGACAGTAGCCTTAACCTTTAATTTGTTTCTTATAATGTTTTCATCAGACAAAAGTCTTTCAATATCAGTATCTGAGTAATCTTTTATAACTTCTGGAATAAAATTGTCATAGGCTTTTTTCATGCCCTCTCTTTTTTTCAAAATAGTTGTCCAACTAAGACCAGCTTGCATTGTTTCAAGAATAAGCATTTCAAAAAGTAATGCATCATCATGGAGTGGGAATCCCCAAGCAGTATCATGATATTCTAACTCTAGATCACTACGGTATGCCCAGCCACATTTATTTTCTTCCATAAAAAAATCTCCCTTATTTATCTTGATATAGTTCATAAAAATGTTGTGTATCTATGTATATGATAGGATTAACATAATAATTGTTCTTGTCAAAATAAACTAATTGCTCACTAACTAGTCCATGAACAAGTTCGTATTCAATAGGTATTTGTACTTGAATTGATAGCGATTTGTCTTTACCTAAGAGATTGATAGTAGCTAATGCTACAGGTTTTAATGGTCTATTCTCAAAGAAAATAATTTTTCTTTTATAAATACTATTATTTTTTTTATCGTAAAAGTCAATACGTTGAGAGGATAGATTTTTATTATTCAATATTTGATTAATATTTTTCGATGATAGAGGTTGAACTTTTACTAACTCAAACTCTTGATTGAGTAATCTTTTGGCTTTGGAATCTTTTGAAAAGTAATTTTGATTGGCTAATTCAGAAAGATGTTCATCAATTTCTTGAAAAAGTTTCTTTTCTTGCTCTTTGATTGATTTTGTTAATGAGGCATAAACAGGTAAACAAATAATAAAAAAGCTAATAATAAATATAATGATAAAATAAAGAAAGAAACTCCACCAAGGGGTTTTAAAATGAAGGGTTCCAAACATTGATAAGACAAAGACAATTGGAATATCTAAAATAATTGAGAGTTTAAAAAATGTTTTTTTCTCTTCAAAGTAATCAATTAATTTTTTATTATATTTTTTTGTTTTAACATCAATGATTTGAAATAAATGGAGATTTTCATAATCACTTTGAGTTGGTAGCAAGTAGTATCACACCCCTTCTTTTTACAATATACCTATTGTATATTCTTAGTAAAAAAAAGTCTATGTGAATTTCATTAAAATAAAAAATAGTTAACATAATAATAGTATTCAAAACTAAAAACTGCTAAAATAGAGAACGGTAAGAGAGGTGCTTGGAAATGAAAGAAATTGAGGAATATTTACATTTTCTAAAAATAGAGCGTGGATTATCAGAAAATACAATTAAAAGTTATGAAAGAGACTTGAAACAATATAGCTTATTTTTAGAAGAAAATAATGTATCTTCCTTGGATAAAATTGATCGATTTTTGATTTTAGATTTTTTGGAAAAATTAAGAAATGAAGATAAATCATCTGCAACAATTATCCGAATGGTTTCAACATTAAGAAAGTACCATCAGTTTTTAAGACAAGAAAGATTTACTGATAATGATCCAATGCAGCATATTGATACACCAAAAAAAATTCAGAAGTTACCTAAAACATTATCTGTCAAAGAGGTCGAAAAAATAATTGAATCACCTGATACATCGACTATTCTTGGTATTAGAGATAGGGCAATTTTAGAAGTAATGTATGCAACAGGGCTAAGAGTGTCAGAATTGATTTCATTGAAGTTAGATGATCTACATCTTTCGTTAGGTTTATTGCAAACCATAGGTAAAGGAGACAAAGAGCGAATTGTTCCTTTAGGAGATGTTGCAATTAAGTGGGTAGAAATTTACTTAGAAAAATCACGACCACAATTAAAAGCTAAAAATAAAAAAGAAAATTTACCTTTCTTATTTTTAAATTATAAAGGTGAAGGATTTTCAAGACAGGGTATTTGGAAAAATTTGAAAGTGTATGTTGTACAAGCAGGTATTGAAAAAGAAGTGACACCACATACTCTTAGACATAGTTTTGCTACCCATTTATTAGAAAATGGCGCAGATTTAAGAGTCGTTCAAGAGCTACTTGGTCATGCAGACATTTCAACAACACAAATCTATACTCATATCAGTAAAAAAAGAATGGCAGATGTATATAAAACGTATTTTCCAAGAGCTTAACAAAGGGATAAGGATAAAAGAATGAATGAATTAAACGTAAAACTAGACATATTTGAAGGACCATTGGATTTACTTTTACATTTAATTAAGACGTTAGAAATTGATATTTATGATATACCAATTTCAGAAATCACCGAGCAATATATGATTTACATACGATCCATGCAAGAGTTAGATTTAGAACTTGCGGGGGAATATATTGTAATGGCTGCAACACTGATGTCAATAAAAAGTAAAATGTTATTACCAAAAATTGAACTCGATATGTCTGATGAAAATGAGTATAGCGATGAAATAGATCCAAGAGAGCAGTTGGTAGCTCAATTACTAGAATACCGGAAGTTCAAATATGCAGCAGGCGTGTTAAAAGATCGAGAAACAGAACGTGGTAAGTATTATACAAAGGAAGCAACTAATTTAGATAATTACCGTGATGAAGTTATTCCTTTGGAACCAAATGAGATAACAACTATTGATTTGTTTCTAGCATTTAGCGATATATTAAATCGGAAAAGAGAACTTGGACCTGATACAGCAAGTATTATTTCAGAAGAGTTTACAATAGAAGATAAAGTTCAAGAAATTATGTCTCGAATGTTTCAACTTGAATTAAAACAAGGAGTTTCTTTTGAATCCTTATTTTATTTTTATACAAGAAATGAAATAGTGACAACATTTATGGCATTATTAGAGTTGATAAAGTCTGGTGAAATAATAGCTAAACAAGCAAAAGCTGAAGAATCAATTGTACTTTACCGAAAAAACAAGAACAATGAGGGGTATCAATGGAAATAGCAAGTCAGATTGAAGCACTACTTTTCGTTGCCGGAAACGAGGGCTTAACACTAAATGAGTTAGCTCATATGACTCACCAAACAACAGCTGATACATATGACTGTATTATTCAATTAAAAGAAACTTATACTAAAGATGAGACAAGAGCTTTTACAATTTTAGAGGTTGGGGATAGCTTTTTGCTAAGTACAAAAAAGAAGTTTGCTTCACTTTTAAAGTATTATGCTCAGTCATCAATCAATCAAAATCTTTCTCAAGCAGCTTTAGAGAGTCTTTCGATTATTGCATATAAGCAACCAATTACAAGGGCAGAAATTGAAGATATGAGAGGTGTTCAGTCTTCTGGTTCTATTCAAAAATTAGTTGCAAGACGATTAATCGAAGAAAAAGGGCGTGTTGAGGGACCAGGTAGAGCGATACTTTATGGAACAACAGCCTATTTTTTGGATTATTTTGGTTTGAAAACAGTAGATGAGTTACCTACAGTTGAAAAATTAGAAGAGAATGCAGAAAAAGAAATACCGAATGATTTATTTTTTGACAGATTCAAAGATCAATTCAAAAAAATAGAAGAACAGGATGAGAATTAGTGGAGAGATTACAAAAAGTTATGGCACATGCCGGAGTGGCTTCAAGAAGAAAATCAGAAAGTATGATTCTTGAAGGTCGAGTTAGTGTAAATGGGAAAAAAGTAACAGAGCTGGGTTATAAGGTAGGCGGAAATGATAGTGTGGAAGTTGACGGTATCCCAATTTATCAAGAACAACCTGTTTATTTTGTTTTTTATAAACCAAGAGGTGTTATCTCAGCCGTTAGTGATGATAAAGATAGAAAAGTGGTGACGGATTATTTTCCAAGAGTCAGCGAAAGAATTTTTCCAGTAGGACGTTTAGACTATGATACTTCTGGACTTTTAATTATGACAAATGATGGTGAATTTGCGAATATTTTAACCCATCCAAAACATGAAATTGAAAAAACATATGTAGCAAAAGTTAAAGGAACACCAAGACCAGAAGATTTAAGAGCTTTTAAAAGAGGTGTTGTTATTGATGGAAGAAAAACGGCGCCAGCTAAATATAAAATTTTATCAACAGATAGAATAAAAGGAACAAGTATTATTGAATTAATCATTCATGAAGGTCGAAATCATCAAGTAAAAAAAATGTTTGAGGCAGTAGGGTTACCCGTTATGAAACTTAAAAGAGAAAAAGTTGGAAGTTTAAATTTACTTGGTTTAGTTTCAGGGCAGTATCGAGAGTTAAGTAAAAAAGAAGTAAGTCAATTACTAGTTGAAGCAAAAGAAAAGTAAAAACAATTGAAATATTTTTATTTTTAGATATAATAAGGTTATAAAAAAATAAAAAAAGGTCGTCTTCACGGGCAGGGTGTAATTCCCGACCGGTGGTAATAGTCCACGAACTGAGTGATAGATAGTTTATCATTTGGTCGAACTGGTGTAATTCCAGTACCGACAGTTAGAGTCTGGAGTAAAGAAGATAGGGCTTATTTGGGAATACCATCAAATAATGCACTGTTTTTTTGTCGCGCTCTAGTGAGAGATGTGGCAAGAAGGCAGTTTTTTATTTATTCTCAAAAACGTCTGAAGATGATCCCTTTAGGAGGATTTTCTCATGAGAAAAAGCAAAACAGAAAAAATGGTTGTCACAGCATTACTAGCGTCATTTTCTTACATATTGATACTTTTAGATTTTTCAATATTGCCAACGTTTGGTTGGCTGAAACTTGATTTTAGTGATGTTCCAATTTTGATAGGAACGTTTATTTTAGGGCCACTTGCAGGAATCACCATTGCGTTTATCAGATCAACATTGAATTTTATGATGAGTGGTGCAGATATATTAAGTTTGATTGGTAATTTAACTGGGTTCATTGCTTCAGTTATCTTTTTATTTCCTATTTATTATATGGAAAAGAAAGAAAGTACTAATAAAAATTTGTTGATAGGTATGGGATTAAGTTCCTTTAGTTTAATCGTATTTATGTCAATTGCTAATTATTTTGTAATTACACCACTGTACATGTCAGTTTTAGGAATGGATTTTGGAATTCCTATTCGAGATATGGTGTTATTCGGTATTATTCCTTTCAACGTTATCAAGTGTATTGCTGTAAATCTGGTGTTTTTTGTAACATATAAAAAATTATTACCGAGTATTGAAAGAAAAAGAAGATTAATATAAGTAAATAGATAAAAATAATTATTTTCTCTCATAGTGAAAGAAAATAATTATTTTTTTAATTTCTTCTAAATTTCTATTGTTTCTGTAATGTTAAAAAAAAAACAAAAAGTTTAAAAAAAAGTCACGTTTTTGAAGCTTTATTAGAAAATTTCTCAAAAAATCACATAAAATTCATAGTTTTATTGTTTAATTGAATTAATAGCATTTATTAATGTGACAAACCTTGAAATGTTTGTAAAAATACTTTAATATATGTCATATAAGAAGTGTGTAAAAGAGGTTTAGCTGATGAATGAAAAAAGAAAATACATAACTGGAATTGATGGATTAAGATCAATTGCAGTAATTGGCGTTATTTTGTACCATTTAATACCAAGAACAATGCCTGGTGGCTATCTTGGTGTACCATTATTTTTTGTTATTTCAGGATACTTAATGACTGATATTTTACTTAATGAGTGGAAGAATAGAAAAAAAATTGGATTAAAGAAATTTTATTATAAGCGTGCAAGAAGGATTTACCCTTCATTAATAATGATGTTAGTTATCTCAGGAAGTGCATTTGTTTTTTTAGCGAAAGATTTATTATTAAACTTCAAACAAATAGTTACAAGTAGTTTATTTAATGTTAACAATTTTTGGCAGATTGTAAATGGTTCATCTTACTTTGATCGATTTGGAAATGAATCCGGATTTACTCATTTATGGTCTTTATCTATAGAAGGTCAATTCTACTTGCTATGGCCCATTGTTGTAGCTTTATTAATTTTTAAAAAAGATGATTTCAAATTGTTAAGTAAGGTTATTTTAACCTTAACAATTCTATCCGGAATCCTGATGGCGATATTATACCAACCGGATAATGTGAATCGAATTTATTACGGAACAGATACAAGATTGTTTTCAATTTTAATGGGAGCGTATTTAGCCGTTTTTTTAAGTGATCATCATGAACTGATTAAGAAAACAGATGAGAAGTGGAAGATAATTTCTTTTTTTGCTTCAATAATTCTTGTTATTTTTGGACTTATCTTTTTAAAAGATAGCTGGGGAATTGTTTACCAGGGAGGAATGTTTCTATTTAGTGCAATTTGTACGGTGCTACTTGGAACCATAATTAGTTACGAAAAAGCTAATGGTTGGTTAACTAATCCGTTGTTTAAATGGATTGGAACAAGAAGTTATGAAATTTACTTATGGCAATTTCCAGTGATGATTGCTTATGAGAAGATGATTAAATGGGATGGATCTAATTCTTGGATTCATTTA
>NZ_JAVWHO010000003.1:79874-96739 GCF_036639995.1 Vagococcus sp.
TATTAACTGATAAAGAGAAAGAGTACTTAAAAAAATTAAAATTTACCGCAATTGGTGATTCTTTGTTATTAAGTGCAGCACCTGAAATTCAAGCTGTTTTTCCGAATAATACGATTGATGCTGAGGTAGGTAGACAGTTAATGGATAGCGAGCCTGTTTTTAAAAAAGCGGCAGATGATAAGAAGATAGGTGATGTTGTTTTAATTGTTTTAGGGACCAATGGTAGTTTTTCTTCTACTGATATTGACAATATTATGAATAAATTAGAAGATAAACCAGTTTTCTTTGTTGATACAATGGTTCAAAAACCTTGGCAAAAGGCCGTTAACGATGAACTTAATAAAACTGCGAAAAGATATAAGAATGCACATGTTATTGATTGGAAGGAGTATTCAATTGGGAAAACTGCATGGTTCGAATCTGATGGTGTTCATTTAACACCTGAAGGGGCTGAGAATTTTTCCAGTTTAGTTGGACAAGAGATTTATAAAGAATTAAACAAATAGGAGAAAGAAGAATTTTGACTACCTATCAAAATTCTTCTTTCTTTTACTTTTCAATTACAATGGCTCTGGTTGGGCAAACGCGGTATGCATTTAATAATTCAGTTGGTAAATCATTAGATATATCTAATGTTTCATTATCTGAATCTAAAAATTTAACGATTCCATTGTCATGATAATCAAAAGTTTTTGGTGCTTTTAATTGGCATAAGCCACATGCAATACATTTATTTGGTATAATTTTATATAGCATTAAATAAACTCCTTACTGAGGTGAAACTATTTGTTTTATGAATATTTTATTCTAAGTTGTTACAATCTAAAACATCCCATGAGGATGACCACATTATATCATTTGTTAAAAGGAAAAAAAACGTCTTCTGTTTTATCTTTTGGGTATTTTTATGATAATCTGAAGTATTTTGGTTTATTTCCTCGCTTAACTGAAGAAAAATATCAAAAAACGATTGAAATATTGGTTGATCAGCATTTATTAAAAAGTGATAAAAAAAACTATTTTTATTTAACTGAAAAAGGGAAGGAACATCTTGAGAGTATCTCTTTTCCAAACACGGATCATTTAAATCCTTTTTCTTATAATAAATGGGATAACTTTTTTTGGGAAAAATTATTATTTACAACACAGGTAATCTCTGAAAAATCATTCAAACATAAAGATTACGTTCCGATTGAATCAAATCTTTTCAAACAGCAACAATTAAAAAGATGGCTAATTAAACAGGATGAAAATGTTACTGAACAATTAAAAAAGGAATGGTTAAGTATAAATTCAATTCTTTCAGATGACGAAAAAAAAATTATTTTTGGACAACTGGTAGGACATGAATTAACAGGGTATACATTAATTCAACTTGCTAATGAAATGACAATAGAGCCAACGCATGCTTACCTTATTTTTAAAAATACACTGCATTATATGATGTCGGTAATTTTAAGTCAACAGGAGATATATCCATTAATGAATCAACTTATACTATTAGAAAAAAATTGGTTAAAAGAAGAAAGTAGCATCATATCGAAACGATTGTTTGATGAGGTAATGTCAATCTCAAAAGTGAGCCAAATGCGACAATTAAAAGAAAGTACAGTGACGGATCATTTAATTGAAGAATATTTAAAAGCACCCAATATAAATGAGTTACCCAATTTTTCAGATGAAATGACAGAAAAACTTAGAGAATTTAAAATGATTGAACCTGATTTTCGAAGATGGGTATATAAAGAGGTTAATACAGTTTTACCAAATCTAAGTTTTTATGAGTTTAGAAGTTTTCAATTTTATTTAGTTGAGGAGGAAAGAAGTGAATAATCAAACAAAATTGTTAAAAGAAAAATTTGGTTTTTCTTCCTTTAAATTGGGGCAAAAAGAAACGATTGATTCCTTATTATCTGGAAAAAATACGTTTACAGTGCTTCCAACTGGAACAGGGAAATCATTATGTTATCAATTGCCAAGCTACATGTTTGATGGACAAACCGTTATTGTTTCTCCTTTGATATCTTTGATGGAAGATCAGGTATCTCAGCTTAGAAAAATGGGAGAAAAATCAGTAGTGGCATTAAATAGTACGTTGGATTACCCCTCAAAAAAATATGTTTTAAATAATCTGAGCTCATTTAAATTTATATTTATTAGTCCAGAAACATTGAATCAAGAAGAAGTTTTTCAGTGTTTTTCTGACTTAAACATTACCTTATTTGTTATTGATGAGGCACATTGTATTTCTGAGTGGGGACATGATTTTAGGCCTAGTTATTTACAATTGAAACATAATTTGAATAAATTAAACAATCCTCTAACACTCGCTTTAACAGCTACTGCGACAGAAAGTGTGAAAAAAGATATAGAAAATGAGTTGTTTTCAAGTAGAGATTTTCATACATATTTTTATTCTGTAAATAGAGAAAATATTTACTATCAAGTTGAAGAGTGCGAGGATAAGGTTGATTTTCTATTATCTTTCTTAGCTGAGAAGAATATGCCAGGAATTATTTACTTTTCAAGTAAAAGAGAAGCTGAAAGATTAGCGGCAACTTTAAACGAACATCTGCCTTATTCAGTAGCTTTTTATCATGGTGATGTCTCAAGCCAAGATCGAGTGAAAATTCAACAACAGTTTATTAATGATGATATTCGAATACTTTGTGCTACTAGTGCCTTTGGAATGGGCGTAAATAAAGAAAATATTCGATTTGTTATTCATTATCATTTACCAGATAGCTTAGAAAATTATGTTCAAGAATCTGGTCGAGCAGGTCGAGATGGGAAACAAAGCATATCGATTATATTATATCAAAAAGGTGATGAGCGAATACATTATTATTTGCAAGATGAGAGTTTTCATCAAAAGAAAGATTTATTATTTTTAAAAAATAAATCAAAAGAGGAGTTAAGGAAATATCATTCTTTATTAAGTGATAATCAAAAGAAATGGTTAATATCCTTAGAGAAGAATAATTGGAATTGGGATAGTTTTGAACAAAAGATAAATAGTAAACAATTTGAAAAAAGAATAAAGACTCAAGATATGTCTTTTTATGTAGAGAATAAGTATTGCAGAAGACAAAGTATTCTTAATTATTTCGGTAATGCTTATGAGTCAATTAAGCAAACGTGTTGTTGTGATAATTGTCAACCGAAAGAAATGTTTGAATTTGATGTAGAAGATGTACATTTATTTGAAAAAAAAGTGATAAATTCAGAGGAGATAATAAAAAAACTTTTTTTAATATAAAATTTAAAGATTTATGTGCTAGAATATGATAGAATAAATTCAGAAGTTTTTGAGGAGGTCACCAAGTGAGTAAAAAAGATAAAGATAAAGATGAATTAAACGAACAAGAACCGTGGAATCAACCAATCTATGAAGAGCAAGTTGAAACTGAGGAAGATGAAACATCAAGAACAGACCGAAGAGTTAAAGAAGAAGGAAAAAACTGGTATGTGATTGTATTAGTCGTTTTATTATTCTTAATCGTTCTAGTTCCAGTATCGGCTATTCTTTACTTGAATATGAATAACAAGATGAATAGCGGTGAAACTAAACCTAGTACTGTTGTTGTTGAAAGTAGCTCTAAAGCTAAAAAGAAAACATCTGAAACAAGTAGCTCTACTAAGGAAACAAGCAGTAGCTCATCATCATCAAGTAGTTCATCAAGCTCTACATCATCTTCATCATCAAGTTCATTTGAAGATGTAGAAGTATCACCAAATGAGGCACAAAATAATCAAAACAACCAGAATAACGGAAATGCTGGCGTTGAGCAGAATAACCAAGCTGCACCAGGAAGTACTGTTAACTATGGTGAAGGTGATTCTACTAGAAGTTTATGGAAAATTGCTACTGATAATGGGATGACAGTTGATCAACTATACCAACTAAATCCAGGTATTGATTCAACTAATGTTCAACCTGGGCAACAAATTAGAATTAAATAAAAAAGTCGTCCTATGACGACTTTTTAATTTATAAGGGCAAAGGTGTTTTTTACAAAATGAAAAATAATATTCAAATAGCAATAGACGGGCCAGCATCAGCTGGTAAAAGTACAGTAGCTAAAATTTTAGCTAAAAAAAACTCTTTTATTTATTGTGATACAGGTGCCATGTATCGTGCACTAACTTTATCAGCGTTAGAAAACAATGTAAATCTTGATAGTGAAGAAGAACTGTTATCTTTACTAAATAAATTAACTATTTCATTTAATCATCAAGAAGATGGCCAACATGTTTTCGTTAATAATGAGGACGTTACCTTAGCGATTAGAAATAACACAGTGACTAATTCAGTATCTAAGGTATCTGCATATAAGAGTATTCGTGAAGAGATGGTTATTAGACAACAAAAAATTGCTGAATCAAATAGTATTGTAATGGATGGTCGAGATATTGGAACTGTTGTATTACCAAATGCAGATTTAAAGATATTTCTTATTGCTAGCGTTGTCGAACGTGCTGAACGTCGATATAAAGAGAATATCTCCAAGGGAATTGAAACAGATTTTGATGAATTAAAAAAAGAAATTGCAGATCGTGATCATTATGATTCAACAAGAAAAAACTCTCCACTAGTTCAAGCCGAAGATGCTATTTTAGTTGACACTTCTGGTTTAAATATTGGAGAGGTTGTTTTAAAAATCGAAAATTTGATTCAATCTCAGATATAATGTATAAAAAGAACATTTTACTCTAGTAAAGTGTTTTTATTTTAGGTAGAATAGAGTATATAACATGTGTTGAAGAATTGTTGTTGAGGAGGATGGGAAATATGACAGAGCATAACAATGAAGAAATGTTAAATGCTATGGCAAGTGTACAAGAAGTAAAAGTTGGAGATTTAGTTCAAGGTGAAGTTCTTTCTATTGATGATAGTAAACAAGCAATAGTTGGAATTATCGGAGCGGGAGTTGAAGGCGTTATCCCTTTAAAAGAATTGTCTACTATTCCTGTTGATAATGTGACTGATGTAGTAAATATTGGAGACACAATTGATTTGGTTGTTATTTCTGAAATCGGAAAAGATAAAGAAAATGGCAGCTATTTACTTTCTAAACGCCGTGTTGATGCTAAAAAAGTTTGGGAAGATATTGAAAAAGCTTTTGAAGCAGGTGAAGTAATTGAAGCACCTGTTACAGATGTTGTTAAAGGTGGTTTAGTTGTAGATGTTGGTGTGAGAGGTTTTGTTCCTGCATCTATGGTTGAAGATCATTTCGTATCAGACTTTAAAGATTATAAAGGTAAAACTTTAGCTTATAAAATTATAGAGATTGAACCTTCTGAAAACCGCTTAATTTTATCTCATAGAGCAGTTATTGAAATGAAAAAAGAAGCTGCAAAAGAAGAAATTATGGGCAAAATTTTAGCTGGTGATATTCTTGAAGGCGTAGTAGCTCGTTTAACAAACTTTGGTGCATTTATTGACTTAGGTGGCGTTGATGGCTTAGTTCATGTATCTGAAATATCTTATAGTCATGTTGATAAACCAGAGGATGCTTTAACTGTAGGCGACAATGTAACTGTTAAAGTTTTAAGTATTGACCCTGAAAAAGACCGTATTTCTCTATCTATTAAAGAAACGTTACCTGGACCTTGGGATAATGTCGAAGAAAGAGCAGCAGTTGGTTCTGTTTTAGAAGGAAAAGTTAACAGATTAACTTCTTTTGGTGCTTTTGTTGAAGTACTACCTGGAGTTGAGGGATTAGTTCATATTTCTCAAATTTCTCATAAACATATTGCAACACCTCATGAGGCTTTAGAAGAAGGTCAAATTGTTCAGGTGAAAGTTTTGGATGTTAGTGGAGAAAACAAACGAATCGGTTTAAGTATTAAAGCGCTAGAAGAAAAAGAAGACGATGAAATTGTTGTTGAAGATACATATGAAATGCCTGAAGAATCAACAGGATTCACTTTAGGAGATGTAATTGGTAAAGATTTAATTGAATAATAGTGAAAAAGTCAGATTTTTTCTGACTTTTTCTTTTTTTTAAAGCTTTTGCTTGCATGGTAGGCTTCTATCGGCTAAACTTTAAAAGGATGTATTATGTTAAAAATTAGGAGGTGGCCATAATGGCAAACCCAACACTAGCGATTGTTGGTAGACCCAATGTAGGGAAATCAACATTGTTTAATCGAATTGCTGGCGAAAGAATTTCGATTGTGGAAGATATACCAGGAGTAACAAGAGATAGAATTTATGCCCATGGTGAGTGGTTAGGAAGAGAATTCAATATTATTGATACTGGTGGTATTGAAATGAGCGACGAGCCTTTCATGGATCAAATTAAGCATCAAGCTGAAATAGCGATTGATGAAGCTGATGTTATTCTATTGATTGTTAGCGGACGTGAAGGAATTACAGATGCTGATGATTATGTTGCACGTATTCTCTATAAAAGTAACAAACCAGTAATTCTTGCTGTAAATAAGGTAGATAATCCAGAAATGAGAAGTGATATCTACGAGTTTTACTCACTTGGTTTAGGAGATCCCATTCCAGTATCTGGAAGCCATGGTATTGGTTTAGGTGATGTACTAGATAAGGTTTGTGAGCACTTTGAAATGGTACCAGAAACAGAAGATGATGATACTATTAGATTTAGTTTAATCGGACGACCTAACGTAGGAAAATCGTCATTGATTAATGCTATTTTGGGAGAAGAACGAGTGATTGTTTCAGAGATTGCTGGAACAACAAGAGATGCCATCGATACATCATTTACATCACCAGAAGGTCAAAAATTTGAAATGATTGATACTGCTGGAATGCGTAAAAAAGGCAAAGTATATGAGAGCACTGAGAAATATAGTGCCATGAGATCGATGAGAGCAATTGATAGATCTGATGTTGTTTTAGTCGTCTTAAATGCCGAAGAAGGTATAAGAGAGTATGACAAGAGAATAGCTGGATTTGCTCATGAAGCAGGTAAAGGAATTATTATTGTTGTAAACAAGTGGGATACTTTAGATAAAGATAATCATACAATGAAAAATTTTGAAGAAGATATACGTAAAGAGTTCAGATATCTTGATTATGCACCGATTATTTATGTATCAGCTATTACTAAACAACGTCTACATAAATTACCTGAAATGATTGAAACAGTGAGTCAAAATCAAACGCTTAGAATACCGTCATCTGTGTTAAACGAAGTGATTATGGACGCAGTAGCTATTAATCCTACACCTACAGATAAAGGAAAACGACTAAAAATATTTTATGCAACTCAAGTGGCTATTAAACCACCAACTTTTGTTGTCTTTGTAAATGAAGAAGAACTAATGCATTTTTCATACGCACGGTTTTTAGAGAATCAAATTCGTAAAGCCTTTGAGTTTGAAGGAACGCCAATTCGTATTATTACAAGACGTAGAAAATAAAAAAACGCATTTTAGCACAGTTGGAATTCATTTTCAATATTAAATGAATTAATTGAAAAAAAGTTATTAAATAAGGCTAAAAACATTGCTATCACTCAATTCTTGTGTTATCTTTGTTTAAGAAATATTAATTAAGATATTTCCAAACATCATTTTTGGACCACTCAAAAATGATCGCCTAAAATATGATGTCAAAGATTAACATCAATTTCCTTTTTGAGGAGGTGAAATATAAACATGGCTAACAAAGCAGAATTAATCGAAAAAGTTGCAGAAGCAACTGGTTTAACAAAAAAAGATGCAACTTCATCTGTTGATGCAGTATTTGCTTCAATTCAAGAATTTTTAGCTGAAGGTGAAAAAGTTCAATTAATCGGTTTTGGTAACTTCGAAGTACGTGAAAGAGCTGCCCGTAAAGGTCGCAACCCACAAACAGGAGAAGAAATCCAAATCGCAGCAAGTAAAGTCCCTGCGTTCAAACCAGGTAAAGCTTTAAAAGATGCAGTTAAATAATGACAATAAAAAACAGTTCTGTTTAACAGAACTGTTTTTTTATTTAATATTTTTTTTGATAATGAAGATTTCAACTCGTCTATTTTTAGCTCGATTTTCATCATTGTTATTAGGGACTTTAGGTTTAAATTCACCATAGGCTTGAATGGAGACCCGATCTTCACTAATACCATGATGTTTAACTAAAAATTCCATTACTGAAATGGCTCTTGCTGCACTTAGTTCCCAGTTAGAATCGAATTGAGCTGTCTGATTAGGAACGTTATCAGTGTAACCGGCTATAATTAAATCATTATCTAATTCTTTTAGAGAATCAGCAATTTTTTTAACAATTCCTTCGACTGAAGAGGGAATATCAGAACTACCTGGTGAAAAGAGTAAACCGCTTTTAATGGCAATTCTCAAGCCATCTTGTTCCAAGTCCACATCAATATCTTCACTATGTCCAGATTTAGTTAACTCATCTTTAATGGACTCACCAGCAGCTTGAATTTTTTCTTCATCATTAGTCAATTCTTTCTTCTCATCTTTTTCTTTTTGTTTGGATTTATGTTTAGACTGTTTAGGGTGAGCAGGAAGAATACCACCATTCCCACCACTACTTTGTCCAGATAGAATGACATTAAATTCATTACTCAGTTCATCAATTTTACCGCTATCAGCTTTTGCCATTGCAAACATAACGATAAACAAGGCTAAAAGTAAAGTCATCATATCAGAATAGGGAAGTAGCCAGCCTTCATCTGCATGTTCTTCAGGTTTCTTTTTACGCTTCATTCCGACTCAACTCACCTTCTTAAATTAATCTTTCCCAGCTTTTTCGTTAGGGTCTAACATTCCCATTAGTTTACGCTCAATAGTGTTTGGATTATGTCCAGCTTGAATAGCAAGAACTCCCTCTACAGTAATTAGCATATTTTTAATTTCAGATTCAGATTTTCTAACCAGTCTAGAGCCAAACGGAATAAATAGAACATACCCGAAGAAGATACCATAAAGAGTTGCAACGAAGGCTGCAGAAATCATGTGGCCAAGAGCATTAACATCATTTAAATTTCCAAGAGCACCAATTAAACCGATAACAGCACCAAGCACTCCAAGGGTTGGTGCTGATGAACCTGCTGTCTTAAACATTGCTGAACCAACACGATGACGTTCTTCTAGCGCATTGATTTCATTTAGTAAAACTTCTTGAATTTGTTCAGCGTTCACTCCATCAACTACCATTTCCATTCCATTTTTTAAAAATGGATTTTCTAAACTGTCAACGGTTGTTTCAAGAGCAAGAACACCTTCTTGTCTCGCTTTTTGCGCTAACCCCATGATTGATTCAACCAAATCTTCTGGTTTATCGCTTTCTTTAGATTTAAACAAAACACCAATGATTTTTGGCAGACGCTTAATATCCTTTTTAGGATATGAATTAACTAAAGCTGCTAATGTACCGACACCAATAATAATCGCTGCCGCTGGATTTAGCAGCACCATCGCATCGGCTCCTTTAACAATCATTCCGACAATAACTGAAATAAACCCCATGATAATTCCTAGAATTAAAAAAATATCCATATTCGATTCCCCTAATTAAATTTTTTCAGGTCTTTTTGTTTATACTAAGTAATTACTAAATATTAAAAACACCACAATAGAGATTATCGGAGAGTTTTATAAATAAATTAATAGTAAAAATCATTAAAATTAGATGAGGAAAAACTTTTTTGTTTTAAACTTCTTTGTATTTTGTTTGCTTATCATGTGTAAGTTTATAACTTTGATGGTAATCAATTAAAATGTGTCAATAAAAAAAGTTTTAAAAAAAGTGATTTGCATATCGTCATGCAAATATTGAATCGAATTGGTTATTTTTCTAAGCTATAATTCATCCCGTGTCGAAGTTAGTGGATCATCTTTCAGTTATTTTAAGAAAATGGATACTAAGAAATGGACAGTCAAACACAATTTGTTCAAGGGAGGGGAAAATTGTAATGACTTTTAATAACGTGAGTTTATTAAATTTAGCAATGGATGCTTCAGATTTAAGACAAAAAGCAATATCGAACAATATTTCAAATATCAACACACCTGGATTTAAAGTTGAAAGAGTTTCATTTGAGGATAAACTTAAAAAAGCCATGTCAACTGATGATGTTGAATTATTAAGAACTAATGAAAAACATTTTTCTATTAACGGGAATGTAAACGATTTTGCACCTGAAATTGTTCGTAAAACGCAAACATCAGTAAAAGAAAATGGTAATAACGTTGATCTAGATGTTGAAATGTCTGAAAAGTCTGTCAATGAGCTTTATTATAATGCATTAACGAGACAAGTTAATCACGAATTATCACAATTAAATTATGTTATTAATCATTAAAATGGAGGAGACAAATGAGTATTTTTGATTCGTTTAATATCAACACAAGTGGTCTTTCTCTTGAGAGGATTAAGTTAGATACAATATCAACTAATATTGCTAATGTTAATACAACTCGTACTGAAGAAGGTGGACCGTACAAAAGAAAAGAAGTTATCTTTGAAGAGAGTTTAAAACAAGCAAACGCATCTGGTGGCTATAAAAGCTATGGTGTTAAGCCTACTCAAATTAGAGAGGATCAGGAAAATAAGGTTATTTATCAACCGGAACATCCTGATGCAGATCAAAATGGTTATTTAGAAATGCCAAATGTTAATTTAAGTGATGAAATGATTAACATGATGAGTACTTTAAGAACATATGAAGCAAATGCTTCTGCTTTTGAATCGAGCAAGAATATGATGAAAAAAGCGCTTGAAATTTCAAAAGACTAATGATGTGAAAAGGGAGGAAATGTAAATGAATGTTTCTTCGGAAAACATTAATTCGATAAAAGACTATCAAAATCAGCTGAAAACTGAATTAATAACACAAAAAGAAACAGAAAAATCTGAAAATTCGGATAATCAGGCAGATTTTTCTAGTTTGTTTATGAAAGCAATCGATAATGTTGAGGGTGTTGTTTCAAAAAGTAATGCGAATATCCCTGATTTAATTACAGGGGATTTAGAAAATCTTCACTCTGCAATGATTGATATGTCAACGTCCCAAATTGTCTTACAAAGTGCAGTTCAAGTTCGAAATAAGTGTATTGAAGCTTATAACGATATAAAAAACATGCAGTTTTAGAGGAATGATGAAAGGGATAGGATATAAATCATGGATAAAATTCAGGAGCTGAAAGGCAATATTACTGATAAATGGAAGGGGTTAAGCAAACTAAAAAAAATTAGTTTAGCTTTAGCTTTAGTGAGCGTAGTAAGCGTTCTTCTTATCTCTACTTATATGTTAAATAAGACGGATTACTCTATCTTGTTTTCTGATTTAACGGATGAGGAATCCGGTAATATAACGAAAATTCTAGATGAGAATGAAACCAAATATAAGCTTGAAGAAAAAGGAAGTAAAATTTTAGTAGAATCAAGTGCTATTGATAAAGTTAGAATTGACCTAGCAGTTGAAAATAAACTTCCAAATAAATCAACTGGTTTTGAGATATTTGATGAAAAAAATATGATGGCAACGGATGAAGATCGTAAAATTATGTACCAACGTGCAGTTGTTGGAGAACTTCAACGTGCAATCGAATCATTAGCAGCTGTTAAACAGGCTAAAGTAATGCTTGTTACTCCTGATAAAAGTATTTTTGAAGAAAAGAATAAAGAATCAACGGCGTCAATTGTTTTGAAACTTCAAAAAGATCAATTGCTTAGTGAAGAAACTGTCAAAGGTATTGCTTCATTAACAAGCGGAGCAGTTGAGAATCTACCGCAAAAAAACATAAAAATTGTTGATGAAAATGGAAATGTTCTATCTGATATTTTAGATGAGAAGAAAATGGGTGGCGTTAGCGATCTAACTTCTAAGTATCAAAAATTAAAAGATGACTTAGAAGAAAAACTCGAAGGTAAAACAAAATCATTACTTGGTTCGTTATTTGAAAAAGATGAATTAAATTTAGCAATTAATGTGGATTTAGATTTTGACTCAATTGAAAAAACAACTGTGAAGTATGATAAACCAAAAGTTAGAAGTGAAATTATTCAAGCTGGTGGAGATACCATTAATCAACAGCAAGTTGATGGTGGTCCTGTAAAAGATAACGTGGCAAATGTTGTTGGGAATAATGAGAATGGTGGTAAATCGTACAATCATACGATTAATAACGAGTTGGACACTGAGACAACAAAGATTTTAAACGCACCAGGTGTTGTTAAACGTGTAACAGCTTCTGTTTTAATTAAAGAAAACATAGGTAATCAGGAAATCAGACAAATTGAAGAACTTGTTCAATCGGCTATTGGTTTTGAAAGAGAACGTGGCGATAAAGTATCCGTTCAAGCAATCAAGTTTGCTGAAGATGAGCAAATTATTCCTGAAGAAGGTAAAGAAACACAGTCAATCTTTAAAAAATTATTATCTAATCCAATCGTTTGGGGGATTTTAGTTGGTCTTATTTTACTTATTATAACAATTAGTATTCTTATTATGAGAAGTAAAAAGAGAGGCGATGAACTTGATGAGTATGCTGATGTTGATTTAGATGTGACAGAAGATATAGCAGACGATACACCAGAAAGAATATTTGAACAATCGGTCATTCCTGTTCATCCAGATCCAAATGACAATGTTATGAGTGAGGAGATTGGTCAGGCTGTGAAGAATATTGAAGAGAGTCAACAAAAGATAATTCAAGATGATCTTGTTAATGAATTAGAGGAAAGAGAAAAACAAAAAGCTCAAGAAATTCTGGATCGTGAAAAACAAGCAAAACGATATGCAAAAGATAACCCAGATCTTGCTGCTGAATTAATTAAAGTTTGGATGAAAGATAAGTAGGTGAATCAATGGAAAATGTAGATGGAATAAAAAAAGCAGCTCTTTTATTGATTTCACTGGGATCTGAAACGTCTGCTCAAATTATGAAACTCTTACCTGAGAAGCATATTCAAAAAGTTAGTTATGAAATCGCCAATATTGACTATGTAAGGCCAGAAGATAGAGAATCAGTAATCCAAGAGTTTGTTCAAATGTCGACAGCTAGAAGACACGTCATTGATGGTGGTATTGATTATGCTGTTGATTTATTAAATAAGGCTTTAGGAGCTCAAAAAGCTAAAGAAGTTGTTAGTGTTTTAAATCAAATACAACTTAGAGAACGTCCGTTTAATATTGCAAGAAAAGCTGACACTCAGCAATTAACAAACTTGTTACTTGGAGAACATCCTCAAACTGTTGCGTTAATTCTTTGTTATATGCAACCGGATAAAGCAGCGGAAGTGTTAGCGCATTTTCCGGATAATCGTCAGGCAGAAATTGCTGAAAAAATTGGAACTATTTCAAGTACATCACCAATTATTATTGAAAAAATTGAAAAAGTTATTGAAAATAAATTTTCTAATTTTGTTGAAAATGATACGGAAAATGTAGGTGGCGTTAATACATTAGTAGAAATTCTAAATTCAGTTGGCAGAAGTACAGAGAAAAATATTATTTCAGATCTTGAAAAACGTCAGCCAGAATTATCAGAAGAAATTAAAGCCAATCTATTTACCTTTGAGGATATTGTTGGTCTTGAAAAATCTGATGTTCAGAAGGTGTTGCGTGAAGTTAATCATGATGTATTGGTACTTGCTCTTAAAGGTGCTTCTGAAGGAATCAAAGAATTTATTTATAGCAACCAAAGTTCTCGTTCAGTTGAGATGTTGAAAGAAGATTTACAGTTCTTAGGACCTGCACGTTTATCAGCAGTCGAAGAAGCACAACAGAATATAGTCGCTGTTATTCGTAGATTGGATGAGGAGGGAGAAATTTACATCGGAAGAGGTGATCAAGATGCTGTCATCTCGTAAATTTTTCAAGAATACTGAAGTAGTCGAAGAAAAATGTAATAAAAAAATAGAAACGACACATACTCCAAAAAAAAAGAAAATTGAACCTACAATGGAAAATCACACTCTATCTGTTTCTGACATGAAACAGATAGAGCATGATTTTTATCAAGTGCAGCAAGAAAAACAAGAAAAATTTTCTTTAGAGTTAGAAACAATTAAAACGAATTACTTGAATATACTAAAAAAAGAAAGAAAAAAATTTTTCCATGAATTACTTCGTCTGAAAGAAATTGTTTTAAAGGATGCAGATGAGGAAGGGAAAATTGTAAAAGAAAACGCTTATAAAATAGGCTTGAAAGAGGGACAACTTGACGGATTTGAAACTGGTAAAGTGGATGGTTATCAAGCTGGCCTTTTAGAAGCAGAAAGTCTAAAAGAAAATGCCTTGTCTTTAATTGAACAAGCTAAAGAGGCAATGGATTTGTATCAAAAAGAAAAACAGGATGATTTTATTAGAGCAGCTGCATTAATGGCTGAAAACATAATAAATCAGGAAATTTCCATGTCGGATGATCAATTAAAACTATTGCTACAACCAGTTTTAAATAAGGTAGAAAAATCGGATAATTTCATCACTATTTTTGTTACAAAAGAACAGTTGGAAAATACGAATGATTATATGGAAAACATGAAACAACAGTTTCCAGATTTAAAATTTGCTGTACTTGTAGATGAGTCTCTAGAAAAAAACGGTTGTATTATTGAAACAAACTACGAAGTCATCGATTTACAAGTAAAAAAACAATTAGAGGCTATGATAATTGATTTATCAAAGGAGGAGTAGAGATGGAAGCATTAGTTCCTTTGGAGAAAATTCAAAAAAAAATAGCGAATCAAAATTATTTTTTAAAATATGGGAAAGTAACTCAAGTCGTTGGATTAATTATTAAAGTAGAAGGATTGAATGTTTTTATTGGTGAAGTTTGCCAAATAGAGATTATTAAATCAAAAAAAAAAGTAATGGCAGAAGTTGTTGGATTCGTTAATAAAACAGTTTTACTTATGCCTCTTGATGAACTTGATGGTATTGGACCTGGTTGTTTAGTAAAACCAACGGGAGCTGCTCTTGAAATTGAAATCAATGATGGATTACTGGGGAAAACACTTGATGGTTTGGGCCGTGTTTTAACAGGAGAATCTATTGAAACAGGTGAAAAATACCCAGTTAATAGGGAATCGCCAGATCCGTTTAAACGCAGAAAAATTGAGACGGTGATGAGTACTGGTGTAAAAGCAATCGATGGTATTTTAACGGTTGGTGAAGGACAAAGACTTGGGATTTTTGCCGGAAGTGGTGTGGGTAAAAGTACGTTATTAGGTATGATTGCTCGCTACTGTGAGGCCGATGTCATTGTGATTGGTCTAATTGGAGAACGTGGTCGAGAAGTTACGGAGTTTATTGAAAATGATTTAGGTCCAGAAGGCTATAAAAAATCAATTATTGTTTGTGCTACATCAGATCAACCACCTCTTGTTAGATTAAAGGGAGCGTTTGTTGCAACATCAATTGCAGAGTATTACCGCGATCAAGGAAAAAAGGTTATTTTGATGATGGATTCTGTGACTCGATTTGCTATGGCGCAAAGGGAAATTGGTCTAGCAACGGGCGAGCCACCAACCTCAAAAGGGTATACACCATCAGTTTTTACGATGTTACCAAAGTTATTAGAGAGAAGTGGAATGTCAGAAAAGGGATCAATTACAGCATTTTATACGGTTCTAGTCGAAGGGGACGACATGAATGAACCTATTGCTGATGCTGTTCGGGGTATATTAGATGGTCACGTCGTTTTATCTAGGAAGATAGCTGGAGAAAATCATTATCCAGCTATTGATATTCAACAAAGTCTTAGTCGATTAATGAAAACTATTGTTCCAACAGATCAATATCAAAAAGCAGGTCTTTTAAAAGAAAATATGGCAGCTTATACAGAGGCAAAAGATTTAATTGATATTGGTGCGTATAAATTAGGAACAAATCCAAAAGTTGATCAAGCTATTCATTTGAATGAAGATATTAAAAGCTTTTTAAAACAAAATGTTGATGAGCCGTCAACATACACACAAACAGTAGAATCATTGAACCGAGTGTTTATGTAAGCAAACATTGTAAGGGAAGGGTGAAATGATTGAAGAAATATAAATTTTCTCTGGATAACGTTTTAAATTGGCGTGAATTGCAGGAAGAAGAAGCAAAGAAAAACTTTTTGGTCTATCAACAAGCTCAAAGAGAGCAGGAAGATATTTTAGAGGGTTACATTGAGGCAAGTCAATCAATGAATGAAAGTACCGGAAGTTTAACTAATATTAATAAACTTCGTCAACAATTTGTTTATAAAAATTTTTTAGATAATCAAATTGAAATGCAAAAAGAAACGGTCAGTCAGTATAGTAATGAGACAAGCAAAAAAATGTCAGTATTTGTTGATGCTCAAAAAGAACGAAAGATAATGGAACGTTTAAAGGAAAAACATTACGAAAATTATTTATTAGAAGAAAAATCAGAAGAGCAAAAAGAATTAGATGAGATGGGAACATTGAGGTTTAGTTATTCATTCATTTAAAAGTGAAAGGAAGAGATACAGTTGGATGATTTGATAACACTTGATACTCTTGCTTTTAGCCAGTCTAATTTACTAGGTAGTTCTGTCACAACAGATAATTTAGGAAGTGACTTTTCAATTTTGTTTAATCAAGAACTTGAAAATGGTAAACAAATGCTACCAGAAGCAAATCAGGTATTAATAAATGCTAAGTCACCAGATGAGTTTGAAAGTAGTCAAATAGAGTTAGTTGAAACAGATAAAAAAGAAACAGAGCAAGATGAAAGCTTGAAAGAGATAGTTAATACTGATGTCCCTGATAAAGAAGATGAAGAGATTAAATCTTCTTTATCGGTACAGAATAATAACTATTTTAACGTACCAATTAAACCTCAAGAAGAAATAAAACAGTCAGAAATACTAAATCAGCAGGATAATGTCATGCTAGAAAATAAAGAATCGGTAAATGTAATTGATAA
>NZ_JAVWHO010000004.1:0-83552 GCF_036639995.1 Vagococcus sp.
TTTTTTAAATATGATTTCGATACAATCCAACGACTTTTCCTAAGATAGAAACGTCATCTAAAATGATTGGTTCTAATGAATCATTTTCTGGTTGTAATCGAATATGTGTAGTTTCTTTAAAAAATCTTTTACAAGTTGCTTCATTTTCATCAGTCATTGCAATAACGACATCTCCATTACTTGCAGTGGCTTGTTTTCTAACAATGACATGGTCACCATCAAAAATACCAGCATTGATCATGCTTTCACCACGAATTGTTAGCATGAAAAGAGAGTTCTCTTCATATTTTAAGTCCGGTGGAAGAGGAAAGAAATCAGACGCTTCTTCTACTGCTAAAATGGGTTCCCCGGCAGTTACAACACCTAACATTGGGATAGTTGTTGGTTTTACACCGATAACGTCAAGTCCCTCAGATGTCAACTCAATAGCACGTGGTTTTGTAGGGTCTCTTACAATCAAGCCCTTTTTTTCAAGTCGTGATAAGTGACCATGAACGGTAGATGTTGATGATAGATTGACAGCTTCTCCGATTTCTCTAACAGTAGGAGGATAGCCCCGTGTTTCTACTTGTTCATAGATATATCGTAAGACGTCAACTTGTCTTGAAGACTGTTTTTTTGTCATAAGTAGTCGGCCTCGTTTCTCTTTTTTTTGAGTGTACCATATTGCATACAAAAAAGTCAAACGGGTGTTCGCTTTGTTGGGTTATTAATGATTGTTTTTTTTTTGATTTTAAGCTAATATAATAAGTGCAATATCAATGTAGATAGGGGGCAAAAGATGTTATCAAAAGAAAAATTAGCTCGTATTAATGAACTAGCTAAAAAATCAAAAACAAGTGAAGGCTTAACTGAAACTGAAAAAAAAGAACAAGCCATCTTAAGAGAAGAATACATTCAAAAATTTAGAGGCGGCATGCGCAATCATATTGAAGGTATGAAAGTGGTTGATACTGAAGGTAACGATGTCACACCTGATAAATTGAAAGAAATTCAAAAAGATAAGGGACTTCATGGAAGATAAGTAGTCTCTTCTTTTTTGCATTAGTTGTGAAAAGCCTTGCAAAAAAGTATAATTAGCGGTAGAATATAATAAAAGTAAATTTAACCTAAATAGGAGGATGTATTATATGAAGTTCGATCAAACAGATCAATTAGGTGTTAACGCAATTCGTACATTAAGCTTGGACATGATCCAAAAAGCAAACTCAGGTCACCCTGGTTTACCAATGGGAGCTGCACCAATGGCTTATACATTATGGACAAAACATTTAAAAGTAAACCCAAACACATCAAGAAATTGGGCAGACCGCGACCGTTTTATTTTATCAGCTGGACATGGTTCATCTATGTTATATAGTTTACTTCATTTATCTGGTTACAACTTACCAATGTCAGAGCTTAAGAATTTCCGTCAATGGGATAGCTTGACACCAGGACATCCTGAAGTTTTCCACACAGATGGAATTGAAGCAACAACTGGACCTTTAGGACAAGGAATTGCAATGAGTGTTGGTTTTGCTATGGCAGAAGCTCATTTAGCTGCTACTTATAATAAAGATAACTTTAATATTGTTGATCATTATACTTACGCATTATGTGGTGATGGCGACTTAATGGAAGGCATCTCTCAAGAAGCTATCAGTTTAGCAGGACATTTAAAATTAGATAAATTAGTTGTTCTTTATGATTCAAATGATATTTCATTAGATGGTCCATTAGATAAATCATTTAGTGAAAGTGTTAAAGGTCGTTTTGAAGCAACAGGATGGCAACATATATTAGTAAAAGATGGTAACGATTTAGAAGCTATTTCAAATGCAATTGAAGAAGCTAAAAAAGAAACAAGTAAACCAACTATCATTGAAGTAAAAACAATTATTGGCTTTGGTGCTGAAAACCAAGGAACAAATAAAGTTCATGGTGCGCCACTTGGAGCTGAAGGTTTAGCTTATGCTAAAAAAGCGTACGGATGGGATTATCCAGAATTTACAGTACCTGAGGAAGTAGCAACTCGTTTTAACGAAGACATGATCGTTAAAGGTGAAAAAGCTGAAAATGAATGGAATGAATTATTTGCTTCATATAAAACAGCTTATCCAGAACTTGCTGCTCAATTTGAAGAAGCCTTTAAAGGTGAAGTAACTGTTGATTTAGAAAAAGCATTACCTGTTTACGAAGTGGGAGATTCTTCTGCTAGTCGTATCACAAGTAAAGAAGCTATTCAAGAATTAGCAAAAGCAATGCCTAATCTTTGGGGTGGCTCAGCTGACCTTTCATCTTCAAACAACACAATGATTGCTGGCGAAAAAGATTTCGAACCTGGAACTTATGAAGGTCGCAATATTTGGTTTGGTGTTCGTGAATTTGGAATGGCTGCAGCAATGAACGGTATCGCTCTTCACGGTGGAACTCGCGTTTATGGCGCAACATTCTTTGTGTTTGTTGATTACTTACGTCCAGCTGTTAGATTATCTGCTATTCAAAAAGCACCAGTTACTTATGTATTAACTCATGATTCTATTGCAGTTGGAGAAGATGGACCAACTCACGAACCAATCGAACAATTATCAAGTTTACGTAGCATGCCTAACGTTAACTTAATTCGTCCAGCAGATGGTAATGAAGTAGCAGCTGCTTGGAAAGTTGCAGCAACATCTACTGAAACACCAACTGTTTTAGCTTTATCTCGCCAAAACTTACCAGTTTTAGAAGGCACTAAAGAAAAAGCTTACGAAGGCGTTGCTAAAGGTGGTTATGTGTTATCTGCTTCTAAAGCTGACAAACCAGCAGGAATATTAATGGCAACAGGTTCTGAAGTAAACTTAGCAATGGAAGCACAAAAAGAATTAGCTAAAGAAGGTATTGATGTATCTGTTGTTTCAATGCCATCACTAGCTGTCTTTGAAGCACAAGATGCTTCTTACAAAGAATCAGTTCTTCCAAAAGACGTACGTAAACGTGTATCAATCGAAATGGGAGCTACATTTGGATGGGAACGTTATGTTGGATTAGATGGTAAAGTTATGGGAATTGATCGTTTCGGCGCAAGTGCACCAGGTAATACTGTTATCGAAAAATTCGGCTTTACAGTTGAAAATGTAGTAAATACATTTAAAAGCTTATAATATGAAATAAAAAATCGTTGATGCGTAAAAAGCATCAGCGATTTTTTTTATTGATTTACTTTTTGATTTGATCCTGCTTTAAGACCGACAAACAATAAAACGACTGTAATTCCTAATAATAAGAAAAGAGAGGTGTTCCAGCTATTGGTTTGATCATGAAGTAGTCCAAATAGAAAGGGACCAACAGCAGCCAATAGGTAGCCGACAGATTGTGCCATACCAGATAGTTCAGCTGCTTCCTTAGGCGTGGTTGTACGTAAATTGAAAAACATCATGGATAAGCTAAAGGCAATTCCTCCAGCAACGCCAATACTCATAATTGAAAGTGTAATAATAATCATGTGACTAGTCATTAGTCCACTTATCCCTAATGAAAATAATAGGAAAGATAGAAAGACTAATGATTTTTGATTTTTTGTTTTTTCTGCAACGATTGGAATAATAAAAGTAATCGGTAAAAGTGTTAGTTGAAGCAGAGACAACATCCCACCAGCTTTACTATTAGCGACACCTTGTGACATTAACATTTCTGGTAACCAGGCAACTAAAACATAAAAAATAAATGATTGGATTCCCATGAAAAACGTAACAGACCAAGCAAGTGGTGATTGCCAAAGAGATGTTTCTTTTTGTGCTGAATTACTTGGTGTTAAAATGTGTTTTTCTTTTAGTTGGGGAAGCCATCCGATTAAGGCGATTAACGCTAACAACCCCCAGATACTAAGAGCAATATTCCAGTTTAAGCCAAATTTTTGAATTAAAGGAATGCTAATACCAGAAGCAATTGCGCCAGTTAAATTCATACTAACGGAATAAAAACCCGTAACTAGACCGCTGCGATTACTAAATTCCTTCTTGACAAGACCAGGGATTAAAACGTTACAAATAGCGATTGCACAACCTAAAATCATAGTACCTAAAAAGAGCATCCAGATATTAGGAATAAGTCTTACCCCAAAACCAGCAATTAAAACAAGTAAACTCATTAATATAGTTCTTTCTATACCAAACTTTTTCGCTAGTTTTGGAGCTAAAGGTGAAATAATAGCAAAAGATAATAAGGGAATCGTTGTAATTAAGCCAGATTGAGCTCCAGATAATTGTAAATCCTCAGCAATAATGCCGATAAGTGGGCCAACAGATGTAATGGGCGCTCTTAAATTTGTTGCAACTAGGATAATTCCTAGTAATAAGATATAATTCATTTTCTTTTTCACAAAAAAATCCTTTCTAAAAAAACATATAATATAATACGTGCAACACGTATTATATTATATGTTTTGATATTTAACAACTATATTTAAAAAAAGATCTTCTTCTGAAGGATTGATATATTCATGAGCCATGCCGGAATCAAAATTGATACTATCAAAGGTTGATAAATGATATTGTTGTTCACCAACCTTAAGAATTAAATCACCTTTCATAACAGTAATAATTTCGATTGAACCCTTTGTTTGGTTAATAACTTTGTTAGCACACTTGCCTTTTAGGGAAACTCGAAAAACTTCTATGTTTTCTTCTTGAAAAATAGGTTGAACAACCCAGCCATTATTTAAATCATTAATAAAGTAGCTTTCAGAAAAGCTTGAAATGATGGTTGGTTTTGTTGTGTATCCAAGTATTTTAGTCAACGGAACACTGAGAGCTTCTGATAATTTCCATAAACTATTTAAAGTTGGATTAGACCGTCCGTTTTCAATGTTACTAATGGTGATGACACTCACACCAGACTCTTGAGCTAGCTGATCAATTGTTAAGTTTCTTTCTTTTCTCAAATTTCTTAAATCAATGCCAACGTTTTGGATAAGAGAACTATTTTCTTTATCTGTCATTATTCTTTTAAATCTCCTGTATTAATAACGGGTTGTGTTCCTTTATCAGTAATGATTGAAACAAGTAAGTTATTGATTAATTGTACTTTTCTGTCGTCATTCAATTCAATATTTTGTTCAGATTGAATTTGTTCTAATGCCATTTGGGTCATAGAGACTGCTCCTTCTACAATGGTTTGGCGAGCAGAAAGAATCGCCCGAGCTTGTTGTCTTTGTAGCATAGCACTAGCAATTTCAGTTGCGTAAGCCAAATGATTAAGTCTTGTTTCAATAACTTCCACACCAGCAATGGATAAACGCTCTTCAAGTTCTATTTTCAATTTTTCAGAAACTTCTGTAGTATTCCCACGTAAGGTAATATCTTCATCTTCAAAGGTATCGTAAGGGTACTGTGACGCGATGTGGCGAAGAGCTGTTTCACTTTGAATAGCGACAAAATCACGGTAGTTATCGACAGAGAACAAAGCTTTTGCAGAATCAACTACCTTAAAAACAACCACAGCAGAAATTTCGATAGGGTTACCATCAGAATCATTGACTTTTAAAAGTGCTGTGTTGAAGTTTCTTACTTTTAAAGATAATGAGATTTTTTGAGTAAGAGGTGTTGTGATAAATAATCCGTTATCTTTAATTGTACCTAAGTACTTACCAAAAAATAAAATGGCTTTTGCTTGGTTAGGACCCACAATTGTCAATGAGCTAATGAAAAGAGCTGAGATAATCCAAATTAAAGTGCCAAAAATGGCTGTAGTGAGAGTCTCGTTGATAATGGTTAAGTAAAAGAGATATCCTCCTGCACCAATCATAGCAAGTAATATAAATAATCCTAAATAACCGTTAATATGAAATGTATTTTTTTCTTCCATGTTGAACCACTTCCTTTATAGTTATAGCGTTAGTATAATACAACTAGTAATAAAAAAATAGGAGGTTATACAGATGAATCAACTATATTTCATTAAACCAAGTAATCAATCAACAGAAATTTTAATAGACATTAGCTATTTTATAGAGGGTGCTTATAGTTTTTTATTTGAAGATGTTACTATTTTTTCAACAGGGGATGTTAATGATATTAATATGCTTAAGGAGTGTCTGGCACAATCTGATTTGATTATTTTAAATGGAGAAATGGATAGAAGGAGTTATTTTGAATTGGGTCTTTGTAGTGGACTAGGAAAAGATATATATGTGATGGACGATAGTTTAACATTTGATAGTAAAGAGTTGGCATTAGAAATGGATATCAAGATAAAAGTCATCTCCTTTACTGAATTTATTGAAATGGTTAATACGGATGAATAAAATAAAAAAGCTAAAAATTTAGCTTTTTTGTTTCTTATAAAATAAATAACCTGACAAACAAAAGAACGAACAAATGCCAAAAAAGATAGTCATAGAAGCGGGATTTGAAGAAAAACCACCTAAAATGATAATTAAACCGCCAATCAATGCGAGGATAGGTGAAATAATCCCGGTAAAGAAGTTATGAATCACTTTTTGTTTATAGAGCATCATCACTTTAATATATAAAATACTGTAAAAAAGATAACCAAAAACAATAGCAATTTCACTAATGTCACCAGTTTTTATTAAGCCAAATTTTTGTGTAATATAATGAATAAAGAACCAAAATATACCACAGAAAAGACCAATCATTGCTGAATAATTGTTAAAAATCCCTTTGTTATTCTGAATCACTTTTTTGGAGGAAGGAATCATTTCTTTAGTTGCTAAGGCATAAGGCATTCTAATGTGCCCAAGAGATACCCCGTTAACAACACCAAGCATCGAAATTAAAATAAACACGAGAATAACGACTTCTCCACTTTTACCTAAGAGTAGATTACCAATAGTCATAACAGCGCCATCTCCCATTGAAAGAATATATTCAGGTCCAAGTATTTTATTCATTCCAAGAAAATAAGATAGATAAACAAAAAGGACGATAATAGGCGCGATGGTTAAAGCCAAAGGCATATTTTTCTTTGGATTTTTTACCTCATCAGAAATACTTAAGGAAATCGCCCATCCGTCATAAGAAAAGGCGGTTGGAGCAAGTGCTGCAAGCCATCCCATCCCCACATTGGTTAGATGAATGGGCTCAACGTTTGCAGGTATTTCTGGTTGTGGCTGTTTAAAGAAAATTGCGACAATTCCAACACCAATTAAGGGAATTAATTTCACTACAGAGGAAATAACTTGAAATTGACCACCTAATTTACTTGAAATAATATTCATCAGATAGAAAAATAAAAGATAGATAAAACCAATCCCCATTTGTAAATCTAAATTATCTGGTAACCCAAAAAGTAAACAAGTATAGATACCTGCTGCCCATGCGACAACAACTGCAATTGTTGGGTAATAAAGAAATGTTTGAAACCAACCAACAGCACAAGCTATAGATTGAGAATAAAAATCTTCAAAGTACCCGACCATACCGCCGCTTTTATTTGAGATAGCTGCTAAATTTGATAATGAGATACTACCAAAAATGATACTAAACGCTCCGATAATAAAAACAAGAGCACCAAGAAAGACGTTGCCACCAGTAAATGTCAAAATATCATCAACTTTAAAGAAAATACCCGATCCTACACAAATACCAACAATCATTGCGGTTGCGGTAGAGAGACCGTAAGACTTATTTTCGTTAATAAAAAAACCTCCCCTTTAAATAATCATATATGACAATATACCATGAATTAAAATGATAGGAAATAAAAATTTTAGCTTAAGTCAACAAGTTAACACTTTGGATGATAAATAATAAATAATCATCTCAATCTGTTCACAAAAACTTCTATATGGTAAAATATAATAATGAATGAATCAAAAATGAGAGAAGTGAATCCATGAGTAAAAAAGAATTTATAAGTAATGTTGTCTGGTTTGGTGGTTTGGTCATCATTCTCTTACTACTTAGAATGTTTATTTTTTCACCTACTAATGTTTCTGGTAACTCAATGAACCCAACTATGGTGGATAGAGAAAGAGTTATTGCTTTGAAACAATCTGAAGTCGAACGATTTGATATTGTTACTTTCCCAGCTCCAGATAACCCAAGTAAGAATTATATAAAACGTGTTATTGGTATGCCAGGTGATACGATTAAATTTAAAGATGATCAATTGTATATTAATGATAAAAAATACAATGAACCGTATTTAGATGAGTATAAGAATAACCCAACTGATATTCAAGTACCTTACGGATTACCTTTAACGCAAGATTTTTCAATGGAAGAGTTATTAGGTGAGAAAAAAGTTCCAGAAGGTCACTTTTTTGTTATGGGAGATAATCGACAAAATTCAAAAGACAGCCGAATGGTAGGTTTTATTAAAAAAGATGACATTTTAGGTAACGTAAAAGTTTCCTATTGGCCACCATCAAAATGGGGTACAGTGAAGTAAAGCATGGAGAAATCCATGCTTTTTTTGTTATATGGATATTTACTTAGCGAACGTAAATTCGTATAATAATTCTATGAGGTAGAAAAAATAAAGGTCTTCCATCTGAAAATTAATCTAGTTATGATAAACTAGACCTACTATTAAAGTAAGAAAGGTATGAGGTTGTGAGTATTCAATTTATTATTGGTCCAGCAGGTGCTAATCACACAAAAGAATTAATCGCGCAATCTAATGCGTGGTTAGAAGAATCAGCTGCTCATGAAGTTTTTTATTTAGTTCCTAACCATGTTAAATTTGAAACAGAAATTAATGTTTTAAACGAGTTATCAACACTACCTCGTTATAAAGATTGGGAACACATGGTAAGTATGAGACTACAAGTTTTTAGCTTTTCAAGACTTGCTTGGTTCTTTTTACAAAACACAGAAAAATATCAAAAACAAAAACTGTCTGATTCTGGAAAATATATGGTTTTGAGACAGGTCTTAATAGAAATTGAATCTGAGTTAAAATTGTTTAAACAAGAAATCAATAAACCTGGATTTGTGGAGCAACTCATCGAGATTTTCGATGAATTACAAGAGGGGTCCGTTTTATCAGAGGATTTAGGAGCAGCATTAACATTGTCAGGAGAAGGCAATGTGGATGAAGATTTGAACGTTAAATTTAAAGATATTCAGTTGATTTTTGATGCTTATTCAAAAAAATTAATTGAGTTGAACTGCGATGGACATGATTTATTAATGTCACTATCCGAATTTTTAATTAATAAAGAATTGAAGAATATTATGTTTGTTATTTCTGGTTTCACCAATTTTACAGCCGTTGAAAAACAGTTAATCGAGCAACTGATGCTTGTGTCAGGTAATTTTAAAATAGCTTTGGTTCTTGATCAAAAATATACGCAAAAGGCACCTGAATCTTTGGATTTATTTTTTAATACAGGTGTTTTATATCAAGAATTACTTTTTTTAGCTCAATCAAATGGTCTACCTGTATTAGTTGATAAAAAAGTAGATATTGAGTCAAATCAGGCCATGGGAGTGATAGATACGGTTTGGCAAAATGCACACAAATCGGTAAAAAAATCTGTTTCTATTGGTAAATTAGATGGCGCACTTGAAATTTGGCAATGCAGTAATCCTTATACAGAAGTGATGTCTATTGCTAAAAAAATTCGTCAACTTGTGACAAATGAAGGGTACCGATATCAAGATATTGTTGTTCTAACTCGCGATGTTGAGAGATATCAACAAGTAGCAGCTCCTATTTTTACTGCAAATGATATTCCTTTTTACATTAATCAAGAAGAAAAAATGAAACATCATCCATTGGTAGACTTTATTCAATCACTTTTTAATATGCACCAACATTTTTATCAATACCGTGATGTTCTTCGTTTTTTAAGATCAGAATTATTTTTCCCTGAGAATGTAACAATTGAAACAACTAACAGCTGGGAAAAACAGATGTCAGATTTTAGACAACGCATAGATTATACAGAAAATGTTGTTTTAGCTTATGGTTATAGCGGTGTGGACTGGATAAAATCAAAAGACTGGAAATATGTTAATTATCATTACGACTCAGAAGAAGTGAACAATGATTCAGATCAAGTGATTCAAGAAAAATCTAATAGTATTCGTCGATTAATTAAAGAAACTATTGCCCCTTTTTTTAAAAAACTTGAAGCTGTTTCATTAGGTAAAGAGGCAAGTCTTTTGTTTTATGACTTTTTAATTGATGCAGGTGTTGAAAAACAACTTTTATTTATGAGAGACCAAGAGTTATCACGGGGAAATTTAGTTAAAGCAAGAAATCATGAGCAGACATGGCAGTCTTTGATCACGTTATTAGATGAATATACGGAACTTATGGGAGAGTTAGCGTTTGATTTGAATGAATTTTCTCAAGTATTGAAAACTGGTTTAGAAGGGTTATCATACAGTAAGGTTCCTACAACTATTGATCAGTTAGTGATAACATCAATGGATTTAGTTCGTGCTAAAAAAAGTAAGGTAACATTTATTATTGGAGCAACAGATCAAGAATTACCAAGAAAAATTGAAAACAAGACACTACTAACAGATGAAGAACGTGCTTTTCTAAAAGAAACATTACCAGATGATAAATTTCTAAAAAGAGATTTAACAAAAGATAATGCAAAAGAACCTTTTGTCTTTTATTTATCTTTGATGTCGGCGACTGATAAAATGATTATTTCTTATCCAAGAAATAGTGAAGCAAGTAAAGAATTAAAAATCTCTCCTTATCTAGAAGTATTAAAAAACCAATTGAGAATAGAGGAGAAAATATTCTCCCAAGGGTTTGATTTAACAAAAGAAGTTTCTCTTACGGATTTTTCAACGGATGATGTTTTACTTAGTCAATGGGTTAGATTTAAGCGAGACTTACTTGATGAAAAATATCCGATCCCTTGGCTGTTTACTCAACTAGAAAATCGCTTATTGAAAAAACAAGAGGTTAAAACTAAACGTTTATTATCAAGTTTAGCCCATCAAAATATCCCAGAAAATCTTAATCAAGTGTCTGTTGAAAAACTATATGGGGATACTGTGTATGCTTCCGTTTCTAAAATCGAAAATTTTTATAAATGTCAGTACAAATATTTTTTAATGTATGGTTTAGGTTTAAAAGAAAGAGATCAATTTGAACTCTCACCAGCTGCTACGGGAGACTTTTATCATGAATCTTTAGATCTTTTCTTTAAAGAATTGGTTCAAAGAAAACTAGTTCTAAGTCAGTTATCAAAAGGTGAAATTAAAGAGTTAACACAGGCTGTTTTAGTGAAGGTTCTTGGTGAGGATAAATTTGCTATTTTAAATACAACCAATCGAATGAACTATATTAAATACCAGCTAGAAAAAACGATTCAGCGTGTGAGTTGGTCTTTAAAGCGTCAGAGTGAGCGGAGTAATATGGATGTTATTCAAACTGAAGTTTTATTTGGTCAAGCACTTCAGGAAAAAGGGTTAGATAGTTTAGATTTTGAGTTAATGAATCAAAAAAAATTAAAAGTTCGAGGGAAAATTGATCGAATAGATCAAATGAAAATTGATGAAGATATTTATCTCTCTGTTATTGACTATAAATCTAGTAAACATAATTTTGATTTTGTCGATGCGTATTACGGTTTAGCGTTACAGATGATAACTTATTTAGATGTGGCGTTAAAAAATGCGGTTAATTTAGTCGGTGAAAAAGCAAAAGCAGCTGGTGCTTTTCATATGCACGTTCAAAATCCAGTGTTAACTGGCTCTGAAAAGTTAACCGAAGAGTCACTTGATGAGGAAATGCTAAAAGCGTTTAAATACGATGGTTTACTTATCAAAGAAGAAAAAGTGTTAGAAAAATTAGATAAAACAATTGATTTAGGGGTTAAATCTAGTGTGTATCCTTATGAGCAATTAAAAAAAGGAACCATGAAGTCAGCAAAATTTGTTTCTGAAACGGAATTAGATTGGTTAATAGAGAATAATCAAAAGAAATATAACGACGCTGGTGAGGCTATTTTTAATGGTGAAACCAAATTGAATCCTGCGTATAAAGGACAAACAAGAATTGCTTGCGAGTATTGTCCTTTTAGAAGTGTTTGTCAATTTGATGTGATGCTAAAAGAAAACAATTATCACCGCATTGATCCAATAGATAAAGAAGAAATGATGAAGATGAAACCGGAGGAAAACGAAGATGAGTAAAGTCACCCTACCTTTAAAACCTGAGAATAGTCATTTTACAGATAAACAATGGCAAGCTGTTTATGATGGTGGGAGCAACCTTTTAATTTCAGCTTCCGCCGGATCAGGAAAAACAACAGTGTTGGTTGAGCGAGTCATACAAAAAATTAAAAATGGAACAAATGTTAATGAATTATTAATTGTAACGTACACAGAAGCTGCAGCAAAAGAGATGAAACAGCGAATTCAAGTGGCAGTTCAAACAGCAATTAATGAAGAGATTGATAGTGACAAACGCCAACATTTAATAAAGCAATTAGGCTTATTACCAACGGCTTCAATTAGTACTCTACATGCTTTTTGTTTGACTGTGATTAGAAAATATTATTATTTGATTCATATTGATCCAGTCTTTCGTTTACTGACAGATGAAACAGAAATAGCTTTATTAAAAGAAGATGTCTGGGATGACGTTAGAGAACAATTGTATGGAGAAAAAAAAGAATCTTTTTATTTACTAACAGAAAATTTTTCTAATGATCGAAATGACAATGGATTAACTAATTTAATTTTTTCATTAGCCAATTTTGCTAAATCTAATACAGATCCAAATAAATGGCTTGAAGGATTGCCCAGTATCTATGATATTGAAAATAGTTTAAGTGAAAGTCCGTTATATCAAGATTTTATGAAGCCAAGTATTTTAAAGGAACTAACACTTGTTAAAGAACAAAGTGAAGGTCTGATTAACCAAATAAAAGGTGAACCGGATTTCGAAAAAACTGTTGGTGTCCTTGAAACGGATTTAATAACGATTAATCAACTGCTTTTACATATTGAATCAAATGATTTGGATAGCTGTTATCAAGCTTTTTTAACGTTAAAATTTGCTGTTATCAAAGGTCCTAGTAAAAAAACAAGTACAGATGAAGTCATGGATTTTTATGAGGGCATCAAAGCAGAACGTGATTTAATAAAGAAACAAGTGGCAATTGTTAAAAAAAATTATTTCAGTTTATCACCTGAAAAAATGGTGGAACTAATGAAAGCGACTAAACCATTAGTTGAAGAAATGGTAAGTGTTTGCCAAACTTATTTAGCAGCGTTTAGCAAGGAAAAGGAAAAGAAAAATTTAGTTGATTTTAATGACCTAGAACATTTTACTTTAGCTATTCTTAGACAACTAGAAGCAGGTGAGTGGCAAGCCTCTGAAGCTTCCAATTATTATCGTAATAAATTTAAAGAAGTTCTAGTAGATGAATATCAAGATGTGAATAGACTTCAAGAAGGTATCCTTTATTGGTTAAGAAAAGTGGATGAGGATGCTGGGAATTTATTTATGGTGGGAGATGTGAAACAATCGATTTATGCATTTCGCTTAGCTGATCCAACCCTTTTTATTGAAAAATATGAACAGTATAAAACAGAAGAAGATGGCCGCCGCATTATTTTGGCTGAAAATTTTCGTTCACGTGGAAGTGTCCTTGATTTTACTAATTTAGTGTTTACTCAGTTAATGGATAAGGAACTAGGCCAAATTGAGTATGATACAAGTGCTGAGTTGATTACAGGTTTTACAGGTTATCCTGAAAGTTCGAATCATGACACTGAAATTTTGATATTTGAAAGTGAGTCTGAGGAAGAAGAGATTAATGAATTAGAGTTAACTTTCTCAATTGATGATAAAACAGAAGGAGAGCTACTACTAGTTGGTAAAAAAATTCAAGAATTAGTAGAGAGTCAGTTTCCAATTTTTGATAAAAAGAAAAAAGAGTCTCGACCAATAAAGTATCAAGACATTGTTCTCTTGAGCCCGACAAAGAAAAATAATTTAGTTATTCTTGATAAGTTTAAAGAGTTAGATATTCCACTTTTTATCAATGACACACAGAATTATTTTCAGGCAACAGAAGTAAGGATTATGGTAGCTCTACTTCAAATAATTGATAATCCTCTTCAAGACATTCCGTTAGCGGCAATTTTACGCTCACCAATTGTTGGCATTAAAGAAAATGACTTAGTTAAGATTAGACAGTTTAATATTAAGGGTTATTATTATGATGCCTTAAAAAGCTACTTAAAAGAAGAAACTGGTAATACGGAGTTGTATCAAAAAATATCGGAATTCCATCAAAATTTTCTGAATTGGCGAGAGCTTGCTAGACGTGAAAAGTTAGTCACATTAATTTGGCAAATTTATCAAGATACAGGACTGCTAGACTATGTTGGTGGTATGCCTTCTGGTAAACAAAGACAAGCAAATCTTCACGCTTTATATGAAAGAGCAACAGCTTATGAGGAAATGAATTTTAAGGGACTTTTTCAATTTATTCGATTTATTGAAAAAATGCAGGCAAAGGATAAAGATTTAGCAGAACCAAATGAATTAAATGAAAATGAAGATGCGGTACGTGTAATGACAATTCATGCTAGTAAAGGGTTGGAATTTCCAGTGGTTTTCGTTCTTGATATGACTAAGCAGTTTAATATGACAGATATTAATAATCAGCCTTACATCTTTGATGAAGCATTAGGTGCTGGTGTAAAATATTTAGATAACGAACAACGTGTAAAGTATGAGACAATGCCTTTTGTTATTATTAGAGAGCAAAAGAAAAGAAAAATGTTAGCAGAAGAGATGCGAAAATTATATGTCGCCTTAACTCGAGCAGAGGAAAAGTTATTTTTAGTTGGGTCTTATAAAAATAAGGAAGAAGCATTAAAAAAATGGCAACAGAACGTAACATCTGATCACCGAGTTCTTTCTACAAGCGGTCGTTTGTCTCATAAGAGCTTAATGGGATGGGTGGGAATGAGTGTCATTCGACATCCTAAAACAATCGAAGCATATCCAGAAATTATGCTTGAGCCTTTAAAAGGATTGGGAAATTTACCTGGTAATTTTACGATTACGTTTTATTCAAAAGAAGATATTAGTCAAAGCATAGTTGAAAAAGAAAAAATGATAGAATCTAAACAGATAGAAATAGACAAACCGGACCCTCAGTTTTTAAAACAAATTGTAGAACAATTAAATGCTAAATATTCTGATTTATCAGCGACCGTAACGACAAGTTACCAATCAGTCTCAGAAATTAAGCGTGTCTTTGAAGACCCTGATAATAGAGAACTACAAGTGTTAGATTTATCAAAACCTTTGAGTTTATCAGGAAATCGAATTGTGGGAGAGGAATTAGCCAAACCTAAATTTTTAACTAAAATGAAAGGTGTCACTGGAGCTGAAATAGGAACGGCAACCCATTTAATTATGCAAACAGTAGATTTAGCACATACACCAACAGAATCAGAAATTAATGATTTAATTTTATCATTAGTGACAAAAGGTGTATTGGAAGAAGAAGTTGCTGTTAAAATTGATCAAAAAAGTATTGTGAACTTCTTTAATTCTGTTTTTGGACAAAAATTAATTGAGCAAGTTGAACATGTAAAAAGGGAACAACCTTTTTCTTTGTTACTAGAAGCAAAAAGAATTTTTAGTAACTTTGAAGGTAAAGATACAGATCGATTATTAATTCATGGGATTATTGATGGCTTTTTAGAAACCGAAGATGAGCTTATTCTATACGACTTTAAGACAGATTATATTTCTGAAACAGCAAGTGAAGAAGAAATAGAAGTGATTAAGAAAAAATATACAGGACAATTAAATTTGTACCGTCAAGCATTAGAGCAAATTAAAGAAAGAAAAGTAACATCTGTAAAGTTAGTTCTTTTAAAAGGTAACAAACAAATCGAAATGTTAATTAATTAAAGAAAAATCTAGTGAAATAGATTAAAAAATGGTAAAATACTTTTAATAAAAGGAAGGAGAGAAATCGTGTATAAAACATCAAGTCAACTAAAAAGAGAAGCAAAAGATAGTTTAAGAGGGCGATGGAAAGATGCTGTATTGCTTAATCTAATTCCTTCTATTATTCAAATTATTGGCATGTTTTTTGTTGCACTCTTTACGATAGGGATTATCTTTTTAATGTCATTTTTTATGGCAACAGATTTTGGTTCTAGTTCTAAAGAATATTCCCCAGAAAGTAGTGAATCTATTCGTTCGGATATCAAAAATGAAATCAATGATAATTTAGACTCAACAGATTTTGAAGATCTATTTGATAATACTAATGTAGGTTTTACCTCTTATGGTATAACCCCGATTATTAGTTTTGTTTTATCATTTTTAACAATTGGAATAGCTTTTACATTTTTAGATGTTATTCGAAAGAGGGAGGAGCAGCCAATTGAATTTAAAGATGCATTTAGGGTCTTTAATGGTATTGATTTTGTTCCCGTCTTTTTAATCAATTTATTAATGTATATTTTTAAAACGTTGTGGTCTTTTGCTTTAGTAATTCCAGCATTTGTTAAGCATTATTCTTATTCACAGTCAAACTTTATCTATAAAGATTTAGCAGAACATAGTGATGTAAGAAGTATGGGAGCGACAACTTTTATTACCGAAAGTAGAAGCTTAATGAAAGGTCATAAGGGACGTTTATTCTGGATTGACCTGAGCTTTATTGGTTGGTATTTATTAGGATTTATGACATTTGGAATTGCTATGTTATGGGTTAATCCTTATATGAGTGCAACAAAAGCTGCTTTCTATAATGATTTAGCTAAAGATCGTTTCTTAATTCCAACAAACGCTGAAGCACAAGAAGACGATGAAGAGTGGACAAGTTTCTAAAAGAATGAGATGATTCTCATTCTTTTTTTACTGTATTGCTAGTAATTAATCAAATTGATTTAACTAATTTATAGTAACATGCACTCATACCAATTTTCCCGAATTGGTTTTTTCATACTTAACTCCTACCGAGAGTGAGAGTAAATAACAACCTTCATTTCCACTAGAGCGACGGCTTTAGTGGTTTTTTTTTGTTTTATCCTTTATAATGGGAATAGAAACGTATGTTCTGGAGGTAGCGAAAAAAGTGTCTAATCAATTAAGGTTTCCGTTAAAAGTAGATACATCAAGAAAAATAATTCATATTGATATGGATGCTTTTTATGCCTCCGTAGAAGAAAGAGACCATCCTGAGTTAATTGGTCATCCACTTGTTATTGCTAAACATCCCCGTGATACAGGAGGAAAAGGTGTAGTAACCACTGCTAATTATGAAGCCAGAAAATATGGTATTCATTCAGCAATGAGTGCGCAAAAAGCTTATGAGCTATGTCCTAAAGCTAATTTTGTTCAAGGAAATAGAGCGCATTATGCGGAGATATCAAAAGAAATCCATAAAATATTCCATGAATACACAGATATGATAGAGCCGCTTTCACTAGATGAAGCGTATCTTGATGTTACAGTCAATAAAAAGAATATAAAAAGTGCCATAAAAATAGCCCGAATGATTCAATTAGAAGTTTGGCAAAAGCTCCGTTTAACTTGTTCAGCTGGTGTTAGTTATAACAAATTTTTAGCTAAATTAGCATCAGATTTTGAAAAACCTAAAGGGATGACTTTGATATTACCAGAGCATGCTGTTGAATTTTTGAAAAAATTACCAATTGAAGATTTTCACGGAGTAGGGAAAAAAACGGTTCCTAGAATGCATGAATTGGGTATATATACAGGAGCAGATTTATATGAAAAGTCAGAGATGGATTTGATTCAAAATTTTGGGAAGATGGGATACTCTTTATATAGAAAAGTAAGAGGAATTCATGATTCTCCAGTCGAACCACATCGTGACCGAAAATCGGTTGGCAGAGAGAATACATTTGGTAAGCCTTTAGTAACGGAAGATTCAGTTATTGTGCAGCTTAGAGAATTGGCAGCTGATGTGGCAAACTCATTACATCGAGTGCAACTTCATGGTAAGACAGTCGTTTTAAAAGTGAGAGATAAGGATTACGAAACTTTTACAAGACGAGTAACGTTACCTGATTATGTGGATGCCCAAGAAGATTTATTTTTTCATGCAAAGCAGATATGGGATTCATTTGACTTACTTGAAAGAGGTATTAGGTTACTAGGGATCACAGTAACAAATTTAGATTCAAAGAGTTATGAGTTAATAAAGTTGCCTTTATGGGAAAAAGAAAACTAGGAAGTCGTCGATTGATGTTCGACTCACTTCCTAGCTTTTTAGTGTTGATTAGACATTTCTAGTAATTTATTTTTAAGATCTTCTTCCATGACAGTTAATTCAATTTCAGCATTACGACGTTTTTCTTTTCCTTCTTTTTGGATTCGAAGGGTTTCTTGAATCGTTTCAATTAAGTCGTTTTGTGTTTTTTGTAATGTCTCAATGTCAACAATGCCACGTTCATTTTCTTCAGCAGTTTCAATTGCTGAAATTTTTAGCATTTCTGAATTCTTAGATAACAAATCGTTTGTTGTTTGAGATACTTGTCTTTGCGCTGTAACAGCATCTTTTTGTCTTAACAAGGTAAGAGCAATAGCCACTTGGTTTTTCCACAAAGGAATAGCTGTGTTAATCGATGCTTGAATTTTTTCAGCTAGGGCTTGATTTGTGTTTTGAATCAAACGAATTTGTGGTGCTTGTTGGATAGTAATTTGTCGCGCTAGTTTTAAGTCGTATGTTCTTTTTTCTAGGCGATCAACAAATTGATTTAAATCATTAACAATTTGAGCATCCATTTGGTCCCCACTAGCTTCAGCAGTTTTCATTGCTTCTGGAATGGTAATGGTTTCTAGTTCTTCTATTTTTACTTCGCCAGCAGCAATGTAAATATTTAGTGCATCAAAGTAGTCTTTGTTTTTGTGGTAAAGTTGTTCAAGCATTAAGTTATCTTGTAATAATCCATTTTTTTCTTTATCAAGCTTCACTGCAATTTTATCAATTTGTGCTCCAATTTTTTGGTATTTTGCTGTGATTTCGTAGACAGACTGTTTTACTTTACCAAACATGCGTTTAAAAATATTTTTATCTTGAGCTTCAAGTTCACTAGGACTTGCTTCATTTAGACGGTACATTAATTCAGTTAAAGAATCTCCCATTGGACCAATGTCTTGGGCTTGCACGTGATTTAGCATTGTATGAGAGAATTCACCTAGTTTTTGTTGAGCAGCAACACCATAACTTAAAACAGCTTGGCTATCACTTGTATCGATTTGAGCTGCTAGATCACGGGCTTGTTTTTGTCGATCTTCTGGTAATTTATCAATCACTTTTGTTGCAGTAGATGTATTAGTTTGTAATTTTTTGTCTTCCTGTGTCGCTAATTTAGCTGTATCAGGGGCTTCAAACGGGTTACTTAATAAATCATCTAAAGTATCACTAACAGGTGTTACATCTTTTAATACATCGTTATTTAGTTCATCAGTCATTTAAATTTGCTCCTTTTTTTGTCGGTATTCGTCTAGTTCTTTTTCTCGGTCAATATTTTGCTTAGCAATTGAAATCTCTACATCTAAGTCATCAAGATCATCACTAACGAAGTCGGAATAGTCCTTGACAATTAATTGTGAAACTTCTTCAATTGCTTCGGCACTTTGATTTAACGCATCAAAAGTATTTTTATTTTTTAGTTCGTGGTTGTTAATCTCAACATACTTACTAGTTAATTCTACCAAATTTGGCAAGTGATTATAAAGAAAACGATCAGATTGATGCAATTTATTTGGTTCTTTAACAATTTCTTTAAACATTGCTTTTGATGCTTTAAGTGTATCATATCTTAAGTTAATTGCTTTAAGTTTTGCAACTTCGTTCATATTGTTTTCAAGTTCAGCAATGTTTTGCTTAGCAGTTGCCATAGTTTCTCTAAAGAATTCGATTTCTTGTTCCGACATACCGAATTCTGAATAATGGTCAACTTTTTCCTTAGTTAATTGAGGCATTTCTCTTGTGGCTTTTTCTGATTTATTCGAGAATATCATTTTAAATAGTAGACAGCTCGCATAAACAATCGCAACAAACAAGGCGGCTGAGACAGCGAAATTTAGCAAGCCACTTCCTGCATCTACAATGAAATTAATCACAATTAGGGCAAGAATGACAACGACAATGTTCCTCAATTTTGATTTTCTATTATTTTTCATACGATTTCACTCCTATTAGTATTTGGCTTTCACCTGTGATCTTAAAAACATTTTAACATAGAGAATTAATTTAGATATCAGTCTATGGATTGATTTATTTATTCTTAAAGAGTTTACAATAAATAAAAATAAGGTTTAATATTGAAAAGCCTATTTTTAAAAGGTATCATAAGCTTAATATAAAAGAGAGACTTGAGGAGAAGATAATGAAAGAAAAATTTGAAGAAAAAACAATAAAAAGAGAAATGATATATAATGGTAAAATAATTGATGTTGTTGTGGATGATGTGCTACTTCCAAATGGAGGCACATCTAAGCGAGAATTGGTTTTTCATAATGGTGGAGTCGGTATTTTAGCGATCACAAAAGAGAAAAAAATGATTTTTGTTAAACAATTTAGAAAAGTATTAGAAAAAAGTATTCTAGAGATACCAGCAGGAAAAATAGAAAAGGATGAAACAGATCCCTTAAAAACAGCTAAAAGAGAATTGGAAGAAGAAACTGGCTACCAATGTAAAAAAATCGAGGAAATAGCGAGATTTGTACCGTCACCAGGTTTTTGTAATGAAATGCTTTATATGTATGAAGCTAAAGAATTAATTAAAATTGATAATCCACTTCCTCAAGACGAAGATGAGTTTTTGGAATTGATTGAATTGTCTTTAGAAGAAGCCAAAGAGAAAGTTGCTACTGGTGAAATTTGTGACGCCAAAACAATGTACGCTATTCTTTATTGGGAATTAAATAGTAAATAAGGAGTTAATTATGTTTAGAAAAAATAAGGAGTCAAACGTATCGGATTCCCCGCAAAAAAAGCAAGAAGATCAGATTTTAACAAGAAGTCGGGTTAGAGAGATTAATAAAAATAAAAAAAGAAATACATGGCTAAATAAAGCTATTGTTATAGTTGCTATTTTATTAGCAATCATTATTTATGCTGTACTCAATTGGTAATTAATTAAGGGGTGTTTTGGATGAAAATTGGAATTATTGGTGCAATGGAACAAGAAGTGGTTATTTTATCTGAAAAATTAGAGAATATGACAACTTGGGAAGAAGCTGGAGCGAGTTTTTATTCTGGAACGATTGGTAAACATGAGGTCGTTTTGACTAGATCAGGTATTGGAAAAACGTTAGCAGCTCTAACAACGACTCTTTTGATTAGTCATTATCATGTGGATGTTGTGATTAATACAGGGTCTGCTGGAGGAATTGGCGAAGGGTTATCAATTGGTGATATTGTTATTTCTAATAAAGTCGCTTATTCTGATGTTGATGTGACTGCTTTTGGTTATGACTATGGTCAAATGGCTCAAATGCCTTTGTATTATGAGGCTAACCAAATGTTAATTGAAGCTGCAATGGAAGCCTCAAGCAACAATATGCTCAACACACGAGTGGGATTAATTGTATCAGGGGACACGTTTGTAAGTAGTCAGAAACAAATTAGTGATATAAAAACTCATTTTCCGGATTGTTTAGCAAATGAGATGGAAGGAGCTGCTATTGCCCATGTGGCTTATCAATATGGTAAACCGTTTGTTGTCATTAGAGCCATGAGTGATGTGGGGGATGAAAACGCAAGCGTTAATTTTGATGAGTTCATAATTGAAGCAGGTGAGAAATCAGCTAAAATGGTATTGGCGTTATTATCAGAAATTTAAGAAACGGAGATTTGGAGATGGAAGCATTAATTTCGATTGATTATACGTATGATTTTGTCGCTGATGAGGGTAAATTAACGACAGGAAAAGTAGGACAAGAGATTGAATCTGAATTAGTTAAAGTAACGAAAGAATTTATTGATGATGGTCAATTTGTTGTTTTTGCCATTGATGGGCATGACCCAAAAGATTTGTATCATCCAGAAAATAAGTTGTTTCCAGCACATAATGTGAACGGAACCTTCGGCAGAACATTATATGGAACCTTAAATGATGTGTATGAAGATAATCGTGATAAGGCAACCGTCTATTGGTTAGACAAACGTCATTATTCTGCATTTAGCGGAACGGATTTAGATATCAGATTAAGAGAACGACATATTACAGCCATTCACTTAACTGGTGTTTGCACGGATATATGTGTTTTACATACAGCCATTGATGCTTATAATTTAGGCTATCAAATTGTCATCCATAAGCAGTGTGTACAAAGTTTTGATGAAGAAGGTCATCGCTGGGCTTTACGTCATTTTGAAACGACGTTGGGGGCAACGATTATTTAGAAAGAAAAAAGAAGTTGGACGTTTAATCCAACTTCTTTTTTAAATATGAAAGATATAAATAAGACTCAATGCAAGAATGATTTGTAGTACTCCAACAGCTAATGCGTATACTAAGAAGCGAATACCTTCTTTAAAGAATTTCGCAAAGTTTAATCTTAACCCAATGGCAGCAAGAGCTGTAATTTCAAACCATCCACTAATAAAGTGAGCACTCTCACCAATTATTTTAGGTAGAGGAATAAAGCTATTGACTGTACAGAAAAATAAAAAGCCAATAATGTACCAAGGAAGCGGTAATTTCTTTTCTTTTTTTGCTAGGACAGGTGAATCCGTCATAGCTGCTGCACGGTCTTTTTCGGTAAATTTCGAAAAACAAAAGACGACAACAACAAGTAGGATGATTCGCATAATTTTGAACAGTGTTGAAAATTCAACAACTTCTTTACTAATCATGCTGGCACTAGCGACAACTTGTCCAACAGATTGAAGTGTTCCACCGATGAGGGCACTTTGAGTTAGTACATCTGAATAAAGATGTGTTGCAATAAATGGTAAAGTGAGCATTAAGACAGTCCCTAAAAGGTTAACGAGTGTAATAATTTGTCCTTTTTCTTCATCATTTGCATCAATTTCAGGCGCAATCGCTCCAATCGCTGAAGAGCCACAAACGGCATTTCCACCAGCCATAAGTAAAGACATTTTTTTTGAAAATTTCATTTTTTTACCAATAAGATAAACGCCAACAATTGTTCCAGTCATCTGGAGAATGATAAAACCAATACCGTTAAACCCCATTTTAGCAATTGTTTGGAAAGTAACTGTCATTCCAAGAAGAACAATAGATAGTTCAAGGAGTAAACTCTCAGCAAGTTTTGTTCCAATGTTTAGTAATGGTTGTTTAAAAAAAGTGTTTCCTAATAAAATACCAAGTAAAATAGCAATAGTAGCTGCACCAATAGCAGGTACCCAAATAGCAATTATTTTACTTGCTCCAGCAACTAGAAAAGATAAGCCTAGTCCTGGTAAATACGATCTAGCATTTTCAATCATTTATTTCTCACAATCCCTTTTTAATTAATAATAAAATTATATCCTTTATTTTTACATTTGAGAAATATATAGTTAATATATTAATTATAAAATAAATAAATAGTAGGTGACCCATGTTTAAATTACTAACCACATTTAGAGTAGCATATGAAACAAGAAATTTTTCAAAAACGGCAGAAATTTTATTCATTTCTCAACCTGCAGTTTCTAATCAAATTAAACAACTTGAAGAAGAACTGGAGTGTACCTTGTTTAAAAGAAAGGGCAAACAAGAAATGCACCCAACTAAATCTGCTGAAACATTGTACGCACGTTTGCTCAATTTAACAGATGATTGGCGAGAAACAGCTCGCTTAGTCAAAGAAAGTAGCAAGGAAAAATTACATTGTCGAATCAGTGCTTCAAATACTTTTTCAGTTTATTATTTACCAGAACTGATGAAACATTTGATTGCTATTTTTCCAGAAGTGATGTTTGAGCTTGAAATGGGAAATTCAGAGGAAGTTTTAGAAAAAATAAAGAAACATTCTGTTGATTTTGGTTTCATTGAAAAACCATTAATGACTGATGGGGTTAATAGAGTTGAAATTGAACAAGATGAGCTTGTGATTGCTGGTGATTTAACTAGTGATTTATGGTTAAGTCGAGAGGAGACTTCAGGTGTTTATCATTATATGGAGCGTTACTTTCTGAAAGAAAATCTTAATCCTAAACGATTGTATGTTAAAAATAATGAAATGATTGTTAAAATGCTAGAGGAGGGATTGGGTAAAAGTCTAATCTCTAAACGAGCTGTAACAGTGAATATGACAATAGAGCGACTAGACAAAGCTTATTTGCGATCGTTTTTCTTACTCCAGACAAATCATTTTGTAACAGGTGAGCTACTAGAAATTGGTAAAGAAATTGAGAATTTTTATTCTCAGAAAAAATAAAGGAGTCATGAATATGTTAAATGTTGAATTAAGTCGTTTTAAAGTAAAAGAAGGAAAAAGTCTCATAGTTGATGAATGGCTTGCTTTTTTAAATGACAACATGGCTGAGACACTACTTACGTTGGAAAATGAAAAAATGTATGTTGAAACAATTTTTAGAGAAGTTTTTGAAGGAGTAGAGTATTTATATTGGTATTCTATTCAAGGTGAAGGCACTCAAAAAGTAGAAGAATCAGAGCATTGGATTGATAAAAAACACTTAGAATATTGGAAAGAATGTATAGATACTTCGTTTAGACCAATAGATTTAACTCCTGAAGTGATAATGATTCCGACCAACATAAAGAAAAATATGATATCTCTATAAGGAGTGATTAATATGAAGGTTCGTTTTGGAGGGACTAGAAAAGAGCAAGATGAATTAGCTGAGTTAGTTTTAAACTATGAAAAAGTGGCTACATCCTCTTTGGTAGATATTCAGTTAGAAAGTGAGCTAACTAAAATTGGTGATATCTGGCAAATTTATAATGGTAGTGATGAATTTGTTTGTGAGGTGAAAGTTATTTCTGTTGTTATTAAAGAGTTTGCTCAAATTGATGAGGAGTTTGCTATTAAAGAAGGGGATGGCTCTTTAAGTAATTGGTTAACTATTCATGAGGCTTATTATTCATCTCAATTACAAGAATCAGGAAAAATTTTATCAAAAGATACGAGATTAGAGTGTGTTTATTTTAAACTCCTGAGACAAGTACCAGAAAAATAAAACGTCTATTCCATTTTGGAATAGACGTTTTGTTTTTTTATAGATATTAACATTTGAAAACAAAGGCTTTTCGATATTTTAAAAGTTATTTTTGACGAAAAATTATTTGTATTCAGCCCGAGCGCCACCAATTAATTTTGGTCGATGACCTAAAGCTGTTACATGAGCGTTACCTAACGTTTTGATAGACGGACGAATTGGGACTTGAACGTGTCGAACATGCATTCCGATTGAAGTATCTCCAATATCAATTCCTCCATCGGCAATAATATATTCCACAACAACTGGGTCTTTCATTAATTGATAGGCGGCAGTTGCTGTTGCTCCTCCTGCATGGAATTTAGGAACAACAGAAACACGTGATAAACCGTGTGTTTTAGCAAGACTTCTTTCCACTGTAAGTGCTCGGTTTATATGCTCACATCCTTGAAAGACAAGGTTAATTTCTTTTTCTTTAAAAAAGTCTATCAAGGTTTCAGCTACTATTTTTCCGACTTCTTCATTGGAGTTTTTCCCAATAATACCGCCGACAATTTCGCTTGAGCTACAGCCTACGACAAAAATATCGTCTTTTTCTATGGAAGATTTCTCTAGAATATCTTCGACAATTATGAGCAATTCTTTTTTCAATTTTTCTAAATCTAACATATTAGCACGAACCTCCTTATGTATTGACAATATTATATCACACGTTTTTTTAAAAGTGTAAAAACCACACTTGATGATTAAAATTGTGTACAATAGAAGTAACAATAAAGGAGGAGAAAGCAATTGCAAAGAAAAAAATTATTGGTTTTAGTTCCAATCATTGATGAAGATTTTGTGTTATTAAAAGAATTAGCTAATGAGTATGATGTGATAAAAAAAGCAGATTTTAATGGGTGTGTTGAAGATGTTGAGATTGTGTATGGTTGGGATAGTGAACTTAATTTGAAATTAGTTACTTCTCCGTCTAATAAAATTAAATGGATTCAAGCGCAATCGGCCGGGATTGATCATATTGATACAACTGTTTTAAAAGAGCAGGGAATTCTTTTATCAAACGGCAGTGGAGTTCACGGTAATCAAATGAGTGAATCTGTGTTAGGAATGTTATTTGCTTACACAAGAGGGATTAAATCGGCTGTTCTAAATCAAGAAAAGGCTACTTGGGCGATTCCTGATAAACAAACAGATTTAGTTGGTAAAAAAGTAATGATTTTAGGTACTGGTCACATTGGTGCTCGTTTGGCTGAGGTTTTGAAAGTGTTTCAAACTTATTTAGTTGGTGTTAATCGAAGTGGTAAACCTGTTGCTAATTTTGATAAAATGATTCAACAAGATCAGTTAGATACAGTTTTATCAGAGATGGATATTGTTATTAATTTATTACCGGACACAACAGTAACACATCATTTTTTTACAGAAGAGCTGTTTAGTGTTATGAAAAAAGGGGTTATTTTTATTAATGTCGGCCGTGGTGGCACAGTTAAAACTGATGATTTAGTTATTGCGTGCCAAAATGGAACAATAGGATTTGCAGGTCTAGATGTTTTTGAGGAAGAGCCACTTCCAAAAGAAAGTCCTTTATGGCAGTTAGATAATTGCTTGATAACACCGCATTCTTCTGGAATGACAGATAAATATTTTGAGCGACTTTTCCCAATTTTTAAAACAAATCTTGAAGTTTTCTTACAGACTGGAAAAATTTCAGAGAATGAAATAACATTATAGAAAATAGTTAGAAAAAAGAGGTCAACTTTTTAGTTGGCCTCTTTTGTTTTAATTAAATGTGATACAAACAATTTCTGGCGCATAAAAATCCTTTTGTAAAAGAGTTAGTTTACCAGATATATCATCTCTTTCAAATAGGGTTAAATTATCTGTGTTTTGATTTGCAACACAAACAAATTGCTGGTCTGGTGTGATATCGAAGTCTCTTGGAAAATCGCCTTCAACGGAGATATGTTGAATAAGTGAAAGGGTTAATCCGTCCTCAGATACGTTATAAACGACAAGTGAGTTATGACCGCGATTTGATGCGTATAAAAATTTTCCGTCTTTTGAGATACGAATCGCAGCACCACCATTAAATTCTGAATAAGAATCAGGTAATGTTGAAATAACTTGCTGTTGAGTAAACGCACCAGTTTCAGGAGAATAGCTTAATACAATTACTTCACTAGATAATTCACCAAACAGATAGGCAACTTGATTGTTTGGATGAAATACCATATGGCGAGGACCTACTCCTGGTTCTGCGCTAAATTGAGCAACTTCTGTTAATTTACCTTCTGTTGATACATCATAAGTATAGACGGTGTCATTTCCTAAATCACAAGCAACAAGTCGATTATCTGGTGTTAAATCAGAATAATGTGCGTGAGGGCTTGTTTGATTTTCGTGTGGTCCGCTGCCTTTGTGCTCGATACGATCAGAAAGACTAAGTGAGCCATCTGATTTTATTTGATAAGAAGTGATAACTCCTTTATGATAATTTGCTCCGTAAACAAGTTGTCTTTCTTCATCTACGGCAACGTAACAAGGAGGAGCTCCTTCTTCAGTAATCCGGTTTAAGAAAGTAAAGCGGCCATCTGTTTCTTTTTTGTAGCTAGCAACACCACCTAAAGAGCCATCTTTAGAAACAGAATAAATCACGTGTTGGTTTGATTTATCTAAAAATGTTGGATTGTCTTCTTCAATAATTGAAATAAGATGAGTAAGTTCTTTTTTTTCAGTATCTAATTCAACTGAGTAAATTCCTTTACTATCTCTTTTAGTATAAGAGCCAAGAATAATTTTTTGTAACATGTAAGCACCCTTTCCTTTGTGTTAAAACAAATTATAGCATATTAAAAAATAATAGAAAAAGTTTCGCATTCTTATTTTGAAAGTTTTTATGAAAGTCTTAGCGTGAGGTATGATATACTTATTTATATTGTAAAAATATTAAATGAGGTGTAAGTAATGATGCAATCAATCGTGATGTCAATTGGAGAAGAAGCTATAAATAGTCAGGAACCTTTGTTAATTCTTTTTAATGAAACAGCCACAGAAGAATTGAGAAAATTTTCAATCATTCAACGTTTTAAAACAAAAGAATTGAAAGAAATAAGTGTTGGTGATTATGTTTCATTTGATGAACAAAAATATAAGGTAACTAAAGTGGGACCACTGGCTAACAAAAATTTAGAAGAGATGGGACATGTATCCATGGTATTTAAGGAAGTAGATAAAGAACACTCTTTAGACAATGCTCTTTATTTGGAACCGCATGTGTTACCTAACATTACAGAGGAAACGATTGTTACCTATCACTAGGAGGTATTAATATGCAACTTGATAACCCCAAAAAAGATCGGCGAAGTTGGTTTAATCGCTGGTTTTTAAACAATCAATTTGTGACAGTTTTATTAATTATTTTATTGTGTTTATTAATTGTTTTACTTTTTACGAAAGTATCACATCTTTTTGAACCAGTAGCTCAATTTATCGGAATTGTTGGTTTACCAATTGTTATTTCAGGATTACTCTATTATATATTAAATCCAATTGTGAATTTCATGGAAAAAAAAGGTGTAAAACGAAATTTAGGTATCACAATACTTTTTGTTGTTATACTTGGGCTTTTAACATGGGGAATTGTGATTTTAATTCCGAAGATTCAAAATCAAACAAAGAGTTTCTTTAATGAGTGGCCAACTTATTGGCACATTATAGAAAGCAAAACGTCTGAATTTTTCAATACACCAATTTTTGAAAAGTTTAGTGGACCGATTGAAGACTCTTTAAATGAGTTTTTCACATCAATTAATACACTAGCGAAAACTGTTTCTAAAAATGCCTTTATGGGAATAGGGAGTGTCGTTGGAGCGGTGGCTAATATAGTTGTAACTGTTGTAACAGTCCCTTTTATTCTTTTCTATTTGTTAAAGGATGGTAAAAAATTAGCACCATATATGACACAATTTTTACCAACAAAGATTAGAAAAACAACAGTGAATGTACTAGTTGATATTAATAAACAATTGTCTTCTTATGTTAGAGGTCAAGTGACTGTTGCTGTTGCAGTAGCGATTATGTTTATTATTGGTTTTTCAGCAATTGGTCTTAATTATAGTGTGACTCTAGGTATCTTAGCGGGATTTCTTAATTTGATTCCGTATGTGGGTTCTGCACTTGCCACGATTCCTGCGATTATTTTGGCCTTAGTTGATGGACCTAAAATGTTAATTGCTGTGATTATTGTGTTTGTTGTTGAACAAACAATCGAAGGAAAATTTGTTTCACCACTTGTTTTAGGAAGCCAGTTAGAAATTCATCCAATTACGATTATTTTCGTGTTACTTTCTGCTGGTAAGATATTTGGTGTGATGGGCGTAATTTTAGGAATTCCTTTTTATGCCACAATAAAAGTTATTGCTACTCATTTATTTACTTGGTATAAGGAAGTTTCGGGTCTTTATGAAGAAGACGTGGCTGAGGATAATAAAGAAGAAAAAAAGGTTGAGGCATAATGCTCTCAACCTTCTTTTTTTAAAATGTATGAGCTAAGTTAGTAGCTTTTTCTTTTGCTAAGCCAATGATTTCTTCAGCTTTTTCTGGGTGATGATCCACTGCTTCAACAAAAATTTGTTGAATTTCTTTAACTCCCATGAAATTAAAAATAGTTTTAATATATTGAGCAGATGGGTCACTACCGCCGTATTCGCCACCATTTGATTGGATGTGTAATAATTTTTTACCAGGTACTAAGCCAACGGGACCATTTTCTGTGTATTTAAATGTTTTACCATTTACAACAACGGTATCAATCCATGCTTTTAATTTACTTGGAATACCTAGATTCCAAAGGGCGTTAGCAATGACGATTTTATCTGCATTTAAAAATTGTTCTGTTAACTCATTAAAGCGTGTTAACTTTGCAATTTGTTCTGGTGATAGTTCTTTTTGTGAAGCTGCGTCTCCCCAAGCTTCAAAAAGAGCCTTATCTATTTCTGGAATTTCTTCTTCGAATATATCAACAACAATAATAACATCTGTTGGTTGTTTTTCCTTGTAAGAATCAACAAATGCCTCTAAAACTGTTAGTGAACGAGATTCATTTGCTGTTAGTGGGTGTGCCTTAATAACTAAAACGTTTGCCATGATGTTCCTCCTACTTATTATAAATTAGTACATCCACACTATAACGATTCACAAATTAAAAGTAAAGTAAAATCAGTTAATTAGTTAAATAATTTTCTACTGTTTTTTAATCTTTTTATTCTTAGATAATGCTTTTTTTGGAAAATTAAAGTATACTATCAGAGGATAAACAAGGGGGAGTTGTAAAAAATGGCACAATTATTTTTCAAACATGGTGCAATGAACAGTGGAAAAACAATCGAAATTTTGAAAGTCGCCCATAATTACGAAGAACAGAACAAGCCCGTTGTTTTAATGACAAGTGGTTTAGATACAAGAGATGAAGTTGGTACTATTTCTAGTCGAATTGGCTTAAAACGAGAAGCAATCCCAATTTTTCATGAAACGGATATTTATGCTAAAATAGAGTCACTATCATTTAAACCATACTGTATTCTAGTAGATGAATCCCAATTTTTAGAAAAACATCATGTCATTGCTTTTGCTAAAATTGTTGATGAATTAGGGATTCCTGTTATGGCATTCGGGTTAAAAAATGATTTTAAAAACGAATTATTTGAAGGCTCAAAGTATTTATTACTTTATGCAGATAAGGTAGAAGAGTTAAAAACAATTTGTTGGTTTTGTCATAAAAAAGCAACGATGAATCTTAGAATGAGCGACAATAAACCTGTTTATACAGGAGAACAAATTCAAATAGGTGGAAATGAATCCTATTATCCAGTTTGTCGTAAACATTATTTAAACCCACCAAAACAATAATTAATAGATAAAGAAAGCAACTATTGAGGATATAAAGAAAGGAAGAAGTAAATGTTTGATCAATTACAATCTCTTGAAGATCGTTATGAAGAACTTGGAGAGTTATTAAGTGACCCAGATGTAGTGAGTGATACGAAGCGTTTTATGGAATTATCTAAAGAAGAGGCAAGTACAAGAGAAACAGTAGAAGTTTACCGCAGATATAAAGAAGTAGTACAAGGTATTGCTGACTCTGAGGAATTACTTTCCGAAAAATTAGATGATGAGTTACAAGAATTAGCTAAAGAAGAATTATCTGAATTTAAAGCTGAAAAAGAAGAAATTGAAGAACGCATTAAAATTTTATTATTACCTAAAGACCCTAATGATGATAAAAATATTATCATGGAAATTCGCGGAGCTGCTGGTGGAGATGAAGCGGCATTGTTTGCAGGGGATTTATTTGAAATGTATCAAAGTTACGCACAAGCTCAAGGTTGGAAGTTTGAAGTTATGGATGCTAATATTACTGATATTGGTGGCTATAAAGAAGTAACTATCATGATTACTGGTGAGAGTGTCTTCTCTAAATTAAAATATGAAAGTGGCGCACACCGTGTTCAACGTGTTCCTTCAACAGAATCTCAAGGGCGTGTTCATACATCAACGGCTACAGTAGTTGTTTTACCTGAAGCAGAAGAGGTAGAATTAGACTTAGCAGATAAAGATATCCGTATTGATATCTATCATGCTAGTGGAGCTGGTGGACAGCATGTTAATAAAACTGCCTCTGCTGTACGTTTAACTCATATCCCAACAGGAATTGCTGTTGCAATGCAGGATGAACGTTCTCAATTAAAAAATAGAGAAAAAGCCATGAAAGTTTTAAGAGCTCGTGTATTTGACCAAATGTTACAAGAAAGCCAAAGCGAATATGATGCAAACCGTAAATCAGCGGTTGGAACGGGTGATAGATCAGAGCGTATCAGAACGTACAATTTCCCACAAAACCGTGTGACAGATCACCGAATTGGATTAACTATTCAAAAGTTAGACCAAATTTTAGCAGGTAAAGTAGATGAAATTATCGATGCATTAATTATTTATGATCAAACAGAACAGTTGGAAAAATTAAATGGTTAATAGTAATACTTATTTTGAAGTCCTTAAATGGGCTTCTTCTTTTTTAGAGAAAAATAATATTGAAACTTATGTGGCAGAATATTTACTTTTAGAGAAAAAACAATGGACTAAAACTGAGCTTCTACTTCATTTTAAAGAAGAAATGCCCAAAGAAGAACAATATCAGTTTAAGATAGATTTAGAAAAAATTAGTCATCATATTCCAGTTCAATACATTATTGGCTCGTGTGAATTTTACGGCAGACGTTTTTTAGTGAATGAGCAAACGCTTATTCCAAGACCTGAAACAGAAGAATTAGTGGATTTGATTTTAAAAGAAAACTCTGACTCAGAAAAAAAAGTAGTTGATATTGGTACTGGAACGGGAATTATTGCCATTTCTTTAAAAGCTGACAAACCTAACTGGCAAGTTACAGGGCTAGATATTTCTAAAGAGGCGCTTGAAGTCGCAAAAGCTAATAGTAAAGAACTGAATGTGTCCGTTTCTTTTTTAGAAAGTGATATATTATCAGGGCTAGATAGCTTAGAAAAAATTGATATTCTTGTTTCAAATCCACCGTATATTAGTTATGATGAGTGGGAAGAGATGGATGTTTCAGTTCGTGAATTTGAGCCTAAGCAAGCACTTTTTGCAGAAGACGAGGGACTTGCTATTTATAAAAAAATTGCCAATGAAGCCAGAGAACACTTGTCTGAAACAGGTAAAATTTATTTGGAAATTGGTTATTTACAAGGCAATGCAGTATCGACTATTTTTCAAAAATCTTTCCCTAACAAGGAAATAAGCGTTGTGAAAGATATGAATGGACAAGATAGAATAATAAAAGTGATATAAAGGAAGTGCAATAGATGGAAACGAAGATAATCCATCCAAACAACATAAAAGAAGCCGTTGATGCTATAAAAAGAGGGGAACTTGTTTCGTTTCCAACTGAAACAGTGTATGGACTTGGAGCAGACGCGACTAACGAAACAGCAGTTAAGCAAGTGTATCTAGCTAAAGGAAGACCTAGTGATAATCCACTTATCGTTCATATTTCAAATAAAGAGCAAGTCAATGAGTTTACAAATGATATACCAGAAAAGGCCCAACAATTAATGGATGCTTTTTGGCCAGGTCCATTAACGCTGATATTTAACTTAAAAGATACTTCAGTGTTACCTTCTGTTGTAACAGGTGGACTTCAAACAGCAGCTTTTAGAATGCCAAACAATGAGTTAACGTTACAATTAATTGAGCAGTCTAACACCGTTTTAGTAGGACCTAGCGCAAACACTTCTGGCTTACCTAGCCCAACAACAGCCAAGCATGTTTACCATGATTTGAATGGTAAAATCTTTGGCGTTTTAGACGGTGGTGCTTGCCAAGTAGGAGTAGAGTCGACTGTTTTAGATATGACTAGCGTTGACGGTGTACCAATTATTTTAAGACCGGGTGCGGTTACGAAAGATCAGTTAAGTGAGTTGATTGGTGACGTACAAATGGATCGACATATATTAAGTGAAGGCGAAGCACCGAAAGCTCCAGGTATGAAATATAAACATTATTCACCAAATACACCTGTTATTATGATCAATAATCAGTTAAATAATTGGCAAGAAGCCATTGATTTTTATCATGAAACAGGAAAAAATGTGGGGATTTTAAGTAGTGAAGCTACGAGAAAAAAACTTGAAAATTACACGTCATTTTATAAGCTCTCAGAAATAGCAGATGTATCAGAAGCAATGAGACATTTATTTGCAGGATTAAGAGAGTTGGATCAACCAGAGAAAAAAATTGATGTGATTTTAGCAGAAACATTTAATGAAGAAGATAAGGGGTTAGCTTATATGAATCGCTTAAAAAAAGCTGCCAATCAAAAATTTTTTTAAGATAACATAAAAAACTAATACTGTGTTACAATGTGGGTAAATAATGAATGTGAGGTGCTTTTATGGATTACAAGAAGTCAGATGCTGTTTTATGGGATGCTATTGAAAATGAGAAAAATCGTCAAGAGAACACAATTGAATTAATTGCGTCGGAGAATTTTGTATCAGAAGCTGTTATGGCGGCACAGGGTAGTGTATTAACAAATAAATATGCTGAAGGTTACCCTGGCAGACGTTATTATGGTGGCTGCGAATTTGTGGATATTGCAGAAAATTTAGCTATTGATCGTGTCTGTGATCTATTTAATGCTAAGTTTGCTAATGTACAACCTCATTCCGGTTCTCAAGCTAATACAGCGGCTTATCTGTCATTAGTTGAACCTGGTGACACAATTATGGGGATGGACTTGACTGCAGGTGGTCACTTAACACATGGTTCCCCAGTAAACTTTAGTGGGAAAACATACAATTTTGTTTCATATGGTGTGGACCCTGTCACAGAAGTGATTGATTATGAAGTTGTTAAAATTTTAGCTAGAAAACATCAACCTAAATTGATTGTTGCTGGTGCAAGTGCATATTCAAGAGAAATTGATTTTAAACGTTTTAAAGAAATCGCAGATAGCGTTGGGGCAAAATTAATGGTGGACATGGCGCATATTGCAGGACTTGTTGCAACTGGATTACATCAAAATCCTGTGGACTATGCTGATATTGTGACGTCAACCACACATAAAACATTAAGAGGCCCTCGTGGTGGGGTTATTCTAACCAATGATCCTGATTTAGCCAAAAAAATAAATAGTAATATTTTCCCTGGTATTCAAGGTGGCCCGTTAGAGCATGTGATTGCAGCAAAAGCCGCAGCTTTTAGAGAAGCCCTTTTACCTGAGTTTAAGCTTTATACAGAACAAGTGGTAAGCAATGCTAAAGTGATGGCTCGTGTCTTTAACCAATCAACAGGTCCAAGATTAATTAGTGGAGACACTGATAATCATCTGTTATTAATAGATGTGACAGGATTTGGTTTAACTGGAAAACAAGCAGAAGCCATTTTAGACAATGTTCATATCACGGTTAATAAAAATACAATTCCTTTTGAAAGTCGTAGTCCATTTGAAACAAGTGGTATCAGAATTGGAACACCAGCGATTACAACAAGAGGATTTAAAGAAGAAAGCGCACAAAAAGTGGCAGAATTAATTATTCAAGCTCTAACTAATCATGAAAATGAAGATGAGTTAGAAAAAGTTCGTCAATCAGTGGCAGAATTAATTAAAGAACATCCACTATATAAATAATTTTTTTAGGTAATTGACTAGTCAATTACCTTTTTTTCCGTTACAATAGATTGGAATAAAATTTAAAGGAGAATCACGATATGGGAAAATTTCAAGTTATTGATCATCCACTAATTCAACACAAGTTGACAATCATTCGCGACAAAAACTGTGGGACAAAGGTTTTTCGTGAAGTTGTAGATGAAATTGCTATGTTAATGGCTTATGAGGTATCTAGAGATATGCCTTTAGAAGATGTTGAAATTGAGACACCTATGGGAAAATCAACTCAAAAATCTTTAACAGGAAAAAAAGTTGCCATTGTACCAATTTTACGTGCCGGTATGGGCATGGTAGACGGTATGTTGGAATTAATTCCTGCAGCAAAAGTAGGACATGTTGGGTTGTATCGTGATGAAGAAACATTCGAACCAGTTGAGTACTTTGTTAAATTACCAACGGATATTGCGGAACGTCAACTATTCGTTGTTGATCCAATGCTAGCAACAGGTGGTTCAGCTATCATGGCTATCGACTTGTTGAAAAAACGTGGCGCAACCAACATTAAATTTGTTTGTCTAGTTGCAGCTCCAGAAGGTGTTAAAGCTCTTCAAGAAGCACATCCAGATATTGATATTATCACAGCTGGATTAGATGAAAAATTAAATGAACATGGTTACATCGTTCCAGGATTAGGGGACGCAGGGGACCGTTTATACGGAACTAAATAATTTTCAATTAAAAGGAGCTCCATTTAGAAAAATCTAGATGTAGTTCTTTTTTTATTTACATCAAAAATCTACGAACTTTCTTTTCTGTTTATTTTTGATATACTAATAAAGAAAGTGAGTGAGTAAATACATGTTAACAATTAAAGACTTTTTAACAGCTGATTTAACGTCAGTTTCTAACTTATTGCTTCAATATTATAAAAAAATTGGTATGACTAATAACGAGTTGCTTTTGTATTTACAACTTCTACGTTTTGAACAGCTTGGAAATTCTTTTCCCGATCTTGCAGAAATTGCCGAACCTATGGATATTTCAGTAGATGAGTTATTTCAAATATTACAATCTTTAATTGATAAAGGATTTGTTTCAATTGAAACACAGCTCAATAAACATGGTCAAACAGAAGACCGTTATGATTTGACATTATTTTATAACCGGTTGAGTCACTATTTAGAACAGCAAGAGATAAAAACGGTTGAAAAGACTAATGAAAAAAGAGTCACTGATCTTTATCAAACCTTTGAAATAGAATTTGGACGTCCCTTGTCTCCAATAGAATTTGAAACAATTCAAAGTTGGCTAACAACTGATTCATACGATGTTGAATTAATTGAATTAGCGTTACGTGAAGCGGTGTTAAATCAAGCTTATAGCTTGAAGTACATTGACCGTATTTTATTAGCTTGGGAAAGAAAAAATCTAAAATCAAAACAAGATGTTCAAATGGATCAGAAAAAGAGATCTGCAAAAGTAGAGATGAAAGAGCAAGAGGAAAAAGAGGACGAGTTACCTTTTGTGCCATTATATAATTGGTTAAATCCAAAAAAGTAGTTGGAGGTAAGACAGATGTTGTCAGGTAAAAAAACAGTAGAAGTATTGGATAGAATGGAGGAAATGTTTCCTGATGCTAAAGGAGAACTTGATCATGAAAGTCCTTTTCAATATTTGATTGCAGTTATTTTAAGCGCGCAAGCAACAGATGTTTCAGTGAATAAAGTGACTCCCATTTTATTTGATGCATATCCAACAGCTGAAAAATTAGCTAACGCACAACTGGATAGTGTGATGGATAAAATTAGAACGATTGGCCTGTATAAAAATAAAGCGAAGAATATCATAAAAACCTCTCAACTACTTGTTGCAGATTATGATGGAGAGATTCCTCGAACAATTGAAGAGATGGTTAAACTTCCTGGTGTTGGTAAGAAAACAGCCAATGTGGTCGCTGGAGATATGTTTGGAGTTCCTGCCATTGCAGTAGATACACACGTCGAACGTGTCGCAAAACGTTTGCGGATATGTAAACAATCAGCATCTGTGATTGAAGTAGAAGAAGCTCTTATGAAGAAAATTCCAAAAGACAGATGGGTTCAAGCACATCATACGATTATTTTATTTGGACGCTATCATTGTACAGCAAGAAGTCCTAAATGTGAAAAATGTCCGCTACTGGATATGTGTTTAGACGGACAAAAAATAATGAAAAAGAGAAATGAGTGAAAAAACTCATTTCTCTTTTTTTATTATTTAGGAGGAGGCGTGCCGCCGTCGGTTTTGCCACCGTCGTCTTTGCCTCCATTATTATTGTTACCACCGTCATCTTTACCGCCATTGTTGTCATTACCACCGTCATCTTTACCACCATTATTATCATTACCACCATCATCTTTGCCACCGTTATCACTACTACTTGTAGGTGGAGTAGGAGGAGGTGTTGATGATGAAGGAGTTGGTGTTGTAGGCGGTTCAGGTTTCTCAGATGGTTTAGCAATATCTGGAGCACTTGAACTTGATGTTGGTGCTATGTTTTGACTTGAACTATAGCTGTAATTACCGTAATTCTTAGTGCCTTGATTGCCAACATGGTCTTGAAGATAGACTTGATTACCAACTCGAACCACATCATCGGGTTGTTTCCAGTCAGAAGCTTCAAGGTTTTGGTATAAGAAGGTCATATAGTTACGATAGATATCCATTGCTACTTGTTGATCTGACACAGGAATAGCATTGAAATAATCATCATAGCCTGTCCATACAGCAAATGAATACTTAGGTGTGTAGCCAACAAATGAAATGTCAGGACTTCCATCACCCTTAACTTTAGGTAAGGCATCATCTGAATAGTTAGATGTTCCTGTTTTACCAGCTTGAATGATTTGCGGAATTTGCGCATTCACACCAGTACCACGAGATATAACATCTTTTAACATATCAGTAATAATATAAGCAGTCGATTCTTTCATCGCTCGACTACCTTTTGGTTCAATCTTTTCTTCAGTGCCATCTTCATAAACAATTTTGCTAACATAAGATGGGTCATAATAAACGCCACCATTAGCAAATGCTGCATATGAGGAAGCAAGTTGAACAGTCGAACCTTGCATAGAAATTGCAGTTGATTCGTACACATCATTTTTGAAGCCAAGTTTATGAATAAATTCTTTTGCTTTGTCATCGCCAACTTCTTTTTGTGCTTTTAAAGCAGGGATATTACGGGAGTCAACGAGTGATTCTCTCATAGTTAAACCGCCACGATAAGCACGGTCATAGTTATAAACTGGTGTTCCATCCGCGTATTTGTAAGGTTCATCAACAAATATTTCACCTGAACCATAGCTCAAGTCTTCAACAGCAGGACCGTAAGCTACTAAAGGTTTTGATGTTGACCCAATATCACGTTTATTTTCAACGGCTCTATTTAAACCAAGTTGTGATTGTTCTTTTGCTTTACGACCACCAATTTGTGCTCTAACAGAACCCGTCTTCACATCTACTAAAGTACCAGCTGCTTGGAATTCATCATCTGGGAAATTAATAGAAGAGTTTTCATTGTTCATTAAATTATAAAGATAAGTCTGGGCTTCTAAATCCAGATTTGTATGAACTTCTAAACCATCTGTATAAATATTCTTTTTCGTTTTCTTTTGAACTTCTTTGATAACTTCATTGACATAGTTATCAGTGACAACTTTCATTGTTGAATCTTCTTTAAGTGGAACAAGACCTTGATCCACTGGTTCAGCAATGGCAGCTTTGTAATCTTTTTCAGATATTTTTTTATCTTTGTACATTTCATTTAAGACCATATCACGTCTTTTTTTAGCTGCATCCTTATTGAGATAAGGGTCATAGCTATTAGGCGCTTGTGGAATACCAGCTAAAAGGGCATATTGAGAAAGTGATAAATCTTTAAACTCTTTGCCATAAAATGTCTCAGCCGCTGTTTTCATGCCATAAACACCATTAGACATATAAACACGGTTAATATAATACGTTAAAATTTCATCTTTTGATTTTTTCTTTTCTAGTTCAACTGATAACCAAGCTTCTTGCGCTTTTCTTTTTAAGGTTTGGTCTTCCTTTTTATGAGAATAATAAGAAAGTTTAATTAACTGTTGCGTTAATGTGCTACCACCTTGTGTGCTGTTTCCTTTAAGGTTAGAAAAGGCAGCACCAGCAATACGAATAGGGTCTACACCGACATGTTTTTCAAAACGTTTATCTTCAATAGAAATAATAGCACCTTTTAAAGTAGGTGGAATTTCATTTGGGGCAATTGTTTCTCTGTTTTTCTCACCAAGAGTTAAGAAAACATTGCCTTTTGAATCAAGTAACGTAGAAGAACGCGTATCCTCTAATTTGGCGTAATCAAGCTTAGGAGCATCTTTTACATAGTAGAAGAAAGTAGCGCTCCCAATAATTAAAGGAATACAGATTAAAGAAAGTAAGACAATACAAGTAACAAGTATTGCTTTTCCTTTGTTTCGTTTTCTTTTGGGAGGTTGTCCCGTTGGTTCATTTCTCATTTAAAATAGTCTCCTTCTCCAAAATATCGATCTAATGTTTCAAGATATGGAATTCTGGGTGAAAATCCTGGAATTATTTCGTATCCTTTTTTTTCAATATCTGATAAAGGAATCGATTTTCTTCCATTGGTGTATTTTTTTTTCCAAAATTCAATAACAAGGCTAGCTGGTACTAGAAAGTATCGTTTAATGGATGAAAAGCAGATTAAAACAAAAACAATACCCTGTTGGTTTAAGCACCTTTTCATATGAACAATTTGATGTTCATGGAAATTAGTCAGGGGAAAAGAAGTTTTGTTTTTTGTTTCTTTTGCTTCAAAATCAATATACCTACCTTTGTAAACACCATTATAATCAGTGGTGGAAGCTTCTTTGAAATAAGCTTCTTTAATGACTGCAGCACTTCTTTTAGGGTAGTCTACACTAACAATTTGAACTGGTGTAGGTTTCTTATGAATAACTGCTATGTCTCTGTCTAGATAATATTGATTTGTTTGGTTTATCTCAGCCTCAAACGTCATCCCTCTATTCGCAAAATTTACAGGTCTTTTTTTCCCAGTATCTTTTTTTAGAGATGAAAGCTGATGAGAGCTTCCTTTCGGATAATTTATAGTCAGATATATCACACTCCTAGTCCGTATTATATCAAATCTTTAATTACATTGAAAAGGAAATAAACAAAAACTTCATCATATATGCCCTTAATTTAAACAATTTTATAAATTTTTTAATAAAATAGTTGTGTTATATAGTAAAAATCTTTATAGTAGACATGGATAGGACAACTTTCAGTTTGATTTATTAGGAATAATTAGATACAATTAGAACATTATGAAATGTAGGTTTTACTGGAGATAGTAATTAAAAATGAGGTGTATTAATTGGCTAAGTTAGTGTATTCAGCTAGAGATATTTTACAAAAAGAGTTTAAAACCAAAGTTAGAGGCTATGACCCAATTGAAGTAGATGAATTTTTAGATAATGTCATTAAAGACTATGAAGCTTATAATCAAGAATTATTAGCATTAAAAGAAGAAAATCATCGATTAGTTAACAAAGTAGATCAGTTAACACAAAATCAAGCAACATTATCAAGAATGAAACAAGAAGCTCCTAAAACAACAGCTGTAACTAATTTTGATATTTTGAAACGTTTATCAAATTTAGAAAAACATGTTTTTGGTAGTAAATTAGAAGAGTCACCTATTTCAAGTGACATTTCTGAAAATGCTAAAAACACATTAAATAGCGCAGCTCAAAAAGTTTTAAATGATAACGACGATTTAGATGCAACAAGACGCTTTTAAATATTATTAGAAATAATTGTCTGTAGTTTTCGGATAATCGCAGTCATCACTAGTTGATGGTTGAGGAAAGTCCATGCTCGCACAAACTGAGATGTTTGTAGTGTTCGTGCTTAATGAAAAAATAAGTTAAGGTACTCTTTATTAAAAGAGTAACGGCAGAAAAAACAGCTAAGGCGTGAGCTATGCTGGAGTATTCTTGAAAGTGCCACAGTGACGAAGTAATTTTAGAAATAAAATTAGTGGAACGGGTAAACCCCTCGAGCGAGCAACCCAAACTTATGGTAGGGGCACCTTTCTCAGGTAAATGAACTTAGAGAAGGGACAGAGAATTCTGTAGACAGATGATTATCGTTACTATTTTGTCCTGACAAATAGTAATACAGAACATGGCTTACAGAAAACTACAGCTTTCAGGGTTGCCTTCCTTTATTTGGAAGGCTATTTTTATATACAAAGACGACTATAAAACATAAAGGACGATAAAAATATGAAGGAATTTAAATTAGTTGCAACAGCAGCTAGTGGTATAGAAGCCTTAGTGGGAAAAGAATTAAGGAATTTAGGAATAGAATGTGATGTTGAAAACGGTAAAGCAATTTTTAATGGGGACCTTGAAACAATTGCAACTACAAATTTATGGTTAAGAACAGCAGATAGAGTAAAAATAATTGTCGCTGAATTTGAAGCAACTACTTTTGAAGAGCTTTTTGAACAAACAAAGGCCATTCACTGGGAGGATTTACTACCAATGGATGCTGAATTTCCAGTTTCAGGAAAGTCAATTAAATCCACATTGTTTAGTGTCTCTGATTGTCAGGCAATTACTAAAAAAGCTATTGTTAATCGCTTAAGTGAGTACTATTCACGTTATGGTCGTTTACCTGAATCAGGAGCTAAATTTCCAATTGAAGTAGCTCTTTTAAAAGATAAAGTAACAATTACGTTAGATACAACAGGACCAAGTCTTTTCAAACGTGGTTATCGTTTGGAAAAAGGTGGTGCACCGCTGAAAGAAAATATGGCAGCTGCTATTATAGAATTAACGAATTGGCGTAAAGAACGCCCATTTTATGATCCAGTTTGCGGATCCGGAACGTTTTGTATTGAGGCAGCCTTAATTGGCAGAAATATGGCACCTGGTTTCAATCGCGACTTTATGTTTGAAGCGTGGCCTTGGGTGGATAAGAAAATTGTTGATAAGGTAAGAGATGCAGCAGAACAACAAGTGAATTATGATGTAGAGTTAGATATTTTAGGGACAGATATTGACCCAAGAATGATTGAAATTGCCAAAAGAAATGCTGAAGAAGTTGGTTTAGGAGATGACATTACTTTTAAACAAATGAATTTAAGTGATTTCACAACAGATAAAGAATATGGCGTGATTGTTGCGAATCCACCATATGGTGAGCGTTTAGGAGAAGAGGATAAAGTACGTGCCCTTTATAAAATTATGGGACGCACGTATAAACCCTTAGATACTTGGAGTAAATACATTTTAACCAGTGATCTAACTTTTGAAACACATTATGGTAGCAAAGCAACTAAGAAGAGAAAACTTTATAATGGAGCACTTCGAACAGACTTATTCCAATACTGGGGCAAACGTCCACCAAGAAAACCAAGAGAAGAAAGTGTGAACTAAGATGACAAAAGAACAAGAATTTTTAGCTTACTTAAAAGAAATATCTTTATTAAACGAAGCTGTGGGACTAGCTGAATGGGACAGCCAAACAGGTATGCCAGAAAAAGGCTCTAGTTACCGAGCTGAAATGTCTAGTTATTTATCTGGTCTTGCATTTGATAAAGCAACGAATGAAACAATGGCAGATTTCATTGCGTTTTTTGAAGAAAATCCAGAAGAATTATCTGATTTTGGAAAAGATGTTTACAATAAAACAAAAGAAAACTATGATTTGAATAATAATATTCCAGTTGCGTCGTTCCAAGAATACATGAAACTTCTTTCAAATGCCCACAGCACATGGGTTAAATCAAGAGAAGCGAAAGATTATAGTGTATTTAAAGAAACTCTTGAAAAAATTATCAAGATGACTAAAGAGTTTATTCCTCTTTGGAAAAAGCAAGAAGCAACTAATTATGATGTGTTATTAAATCAGTATGAACCTGGAATGACAACAGAAATTTTAGACGATGTTTTTTCTCAAGTTAAAGAGGGTATTATGTCCATTCGAAAAGAGATTGAAGAAAAGGGGCAAGTACCTAGAACTGATTTTGTTCATTACAACGTTCCGATTAAAGTGCAAGAAGAGTTTGTGACGACAGTGATTAAACGACTAGGTTATGATTTTTCAAGAGGTCGTTTAGATAATACCGTGCATCCGTTCATGTTAGATTTGAATCGTAATGATGCTCGAATTACAACTCGTTGGATGGAAAATGATTTTTCTGTGGCAACGTTTGGTACGATTCATGAGGCAGGACATGGTATGTATGAGCAAAATATTGATGCAAAATATGATTACACGCCATTAGCAGGTGGAACATCAATGGGAATTCATGAATCTCAATCATTATTTAACGAAATTATTATTGGTGGTAGTCAAGCATTTTGGCAAAAACAATATCCGTTATTACAATCATTATCAGGAGATACGTTTAAAGAAATCAATGCAGAAACATTCTACAACGGCTTGAAGGAAACTAAGTCTAGTTTGATTCGTATTGAGTCAGATTCATTAACCTATCCACTTCATATCATTATTCGTTATGAAATTGAGAAAATGATTTTTAACGATGAGATTGAATTAGAAAACTTACCACAAATTTGGAATGATAAATATGAAGAATACTTAGGAATTCGTCCAGAAAATGATTTAGAAGGTATTTTACAAGATGTTCATTGGTCAGGTGGAAGTTTTGGGTACTTCCCGTCTTATGCTTTAGGGTATATGTACGCAGCTCAACTTCATCATGCAATGAATCAAGAGATAAATGTAGAAGATATTCTTGCTTCTGATGATTATTCACCGATTAGAGAATGGTTAACCAAAAATATTCATCAATATGGTAGCTCAAGAAAACCAAACCAATTAATTATGGATGCTACAGGAGAGGCTTTGAATCCTGAGTATTTAATCAATTATATGCGTGACTTATATTTTAACGTATATGGCATAAAATAAAAGATAGACCCAAGTAAAACATCAACGGTGTTTCATTTGGGTCTTTTTTAATATGGATAAATAGTGTAGTAAAATGTGATAAACTTAACCTATAAATTAAATAAAGCGAGGGAAGTTAATATGAGATTAGGAGCAATTGAAGCTGGAGGAACAAAATTTGTGTGTGCAGTTAGTGATGAGAATCTGACAATTATTGAAAGAATAACTATTCCAACAACGACACCAAAGGAAACAATGAAAGCTGTCTACACTTTTTTTGATAAATATCAGGTGGAAGCTATTGGTATTGGTTCATTTGGACCAATTGATGTTAATCCATTGTCTGAAACTTATGGAAATATTACATCAACCCCAAAACCAGGATGGCAAAACTTTCCTTTTTTAACAGAGATGAAAAAAAGATATGCTATTCCTTTTGCTTGGACAACGGATGTGAATGCAGCTGCGTATGGTGAACTAAAAAACGGTGCTGCTCGTCAAAAAAGGAGCTGTATGTATCTAACGGTCGGAACAGGTATTGGTGCCGGAATAGTGGTGAATGAAAAAATAATTCAAGGCTTTTCTCATCCAGAAGCTGGTCACGTTCTTATTAGAAGACACAGCAAAGATGATTATGAGGGAAACTGCCCATTTCACAAAGATTGCTTGGAAGGAATGGCATCAGGGCCAGCTATCGAGAAACGTTTTAAAAAGCCATCAAAAGAACTATCAAAAGAACATCCAGCTTGGTCACTAGAAGCCTATTATCTAGCTCAAGCTCTTGTTGGGTATACATTAACATTATCACCTGAAATAATCATTTTAGGCGGTGGTGTTATGAAGCAAACACAACTATTTTCTATGATACAAGAAGAGTTTAAAAAGCTATTGAATCATTACGTTGAAACGCCTCCTGTTGAAGCCTACATTGTTCCTTGTGAGCTAGGAGATAATGCAGGAATTGTTGGATGTTTACTTCTTGCAAAGGATAAATTAAACAGCTAAAGAATGTTTTATGAAAAAGAGGGTTGTACTCTTAAGTGATGAACGGTAAAATGAATCAGAATAAAAAATTTATTGAGGGACATTGAATGACAAATAAAAAAAGAAAGTTTTTTAAAATTAGTAATGTTCAATTTATAGCGTTAATGTTTTTAATGATTATTTTTATAGGCTCAGTTTTATTGTGGCTACCTATCATGCATCAACCAGGACAAAATTTACCGTATATTGATTCTTTATTTGTTGCAACATCCGCAGTATGTGTGACAGGCTTAACGCCAATCAATATTTCAGAAGTATTAAATCCATTAGGTCAAACCGTTATGATGGTATTAATAGAACTTGGTGGTCTTGGCTTTATGTCAGTGGCTTTGATTTTAGCCTTAATGTTTAAAAAAAGATTATCTTTTCAATCAAGACTTTTAATGAAAGACATGCTTAATTTAGATAGTCATGGTGGTGTTGTTAAACTATTGAAATTTGTTATTCGCTTTTCATTTGTGGTTCAATTGATCGGCGCGATTTCTTTAGCAACACAGTTTATTCCAGAATATGGAATAAAGAAGGGACTATTTTTTAGTGTTTTTCATTCCATATCCGCTTTTTGTAATGCAGGCTTTGATTTATTTGGAGATAGTTTACTAGGTTATAAGGACAATAGTTTTGTGTTAGTCGTTATTGCACTTCTGATACTCTCAGGTGGTTTTGGATTTATAGTATGGTATGATTTGATTCACTTTAAGAAAGAGCGTAAATTATCACTTCATACAAAAATCGCTTTATGCGTCTCAGCATTTCTCGTTGTATTTGGAACGGTTATTTTCTTTTTTACAGATGCAGCAGGAACAAATGGATTGGGCAATAAACTAGCAAACAGTTTCTTCTTGAGTGTGACTCCAAGAACAGCAGGATTTGCATCGATTGATTACGGAGCAATGAGTTATGCTGGAATTATTTTAACCATTGTGTTGATGTTTGTTGGTGGTACCTCAGGCTCAACAGCAGGTGGAGTTAAAACAACGACGATTGGTGTTTTAATTGTTCAACTATTTAGTTTGTTAAAGGGAAGAGAAGATGCTGAAGGATTTGGTAGAACAATTCCATTAAAAACGGTATTAAAAGCCTTTATGTTTGTATTTTTCTCAAGTTTGATTTGTTTTGTTAGTTCATTGGTCTTAGCGATGACAGAAGCCATTCCTTATCAATCTGGAATAGAATATGTTTTGTTTGAAGTCGTTTCAGCTTTTGCCACGGTTGGTTTAACAATGGGATTAACACCAAATTTAACAGTCTTTGGTAAACTACTAATTATGTCATTGATGTTTATTGGTCGTGTAGGCTTGTATACAGTTATTTTTGCGTTAATTAGGAAAGAAGTTAGTGCACAAAGCTATAAATTCAATTACCCAAAAGAAAATGTTTTAGTTGGATAAAAAAAGCCGAATTCTCGGCTTTTTTTCTTACAGTAAACTAAGTATAAAATGAAGAAAATTTCATGAAAAAACGATTTTTCTTAAAAAAAAGCATGATATGTATTATAATGAGCATATCATAAGATAAGGGAGAGAAAAGAATATGATAGATGAGAAAAAATTGAAAGTCATGTCAGAAAAGCCAGGTTTTATAGCAGCCCTAGATCAAAGTGGCGGTAGTACACCAGCTATTTTAAGAGCTTATGGTATTCCAGATGAAACGTATCAAACAAATGAAGAGATGTTTAATTTAATGCATGACATGAGATATCGTATTATTGTTAGTCCAGATTTTTCTTCTGAACATATTTTAGCCGCTATTTTATTTAGTGACACGATTAAAAGAACCATTGAAGGCATTAACACTTGTGAGTATTTGTGGGAGAAAAAAGGAATTATTCCTTTCTTAAAAATTGATCAAGGTTTAGATGTTGTGAGAAGTGGTGCGCAAATGATGAAACCAATTGAAAATTTAGAAGAAAAATTAGTGGAAGCTAAAAAACATTATATTTTTGGAACAAAAGCACGCTCTCTTATTTTAAATGCTAATGAAGTTGGTATTAAGGAAGTTGTGGAACAACAATTTGATTTAGCTAAAACTATTTTTGCTCATGACTTAATTCCAATTATCGAGCCTGAAATTGATATCCATAGTCCTGAAAAAGCAAAATCAGAAGCACTGTTAAAAGATGAATTGAAAAAACAATTAGATCAATTAGATGATGATGTAAAAGTTATTCTGAAACTAACATTGCCATCAGTTCCAGATTTTTATCATGAATTCATTGATCATCCAAACGTTGTTAGAGTGGTGGCTCTTTCTGGTGGTTATCGAAAAGCAGAGGCAGATAAAAAATTAAGCGAAAATCATGGAATGATTGCTAGTTTTTCTAGAGCATTAGAAGAAGGTCTTGCCTATCAAGAAACAGATATGGAGTTTGAATTTGCTTTAAAAGAAAGCATCGATTCAATATTTGAAGCATCGATTCAGTAAAAAGTTAAAGATAAGAAGTGAGGAGGTCTATTGATCTGTTCACTTTTTTTATTTTTGCTAGTAAGCTTATTAACTGTTTTTTTTAATAAAAATTGGTATGATGTGTGAGATTGGAGTGGTCAATATGAAGAAGACTTTAGTAATTATTGCTCATCCGGAAGTCGAAAGTTCGAGTGTTCAGCGTTTTTTAATTGATAGTATAAAAGAATTACCATGTGTTGATCATTATCTTCTAAGAGAAGAGACACCAGATGTTTTAGCTGATAGAGTTAAATTAAAACAATATCAGCGGATTATTTTTCAATTTCCTATGTACTGGTATAGTGCACCATATATACTAAAAAAATGGTTGGACGAGGTATTTTCAGTCGAATTTGCTGAAAACCATCTAACTGATAAAGAACTAGGAATTGTTGTGAGTTTGGGTCTTTCAGAACAAAATTTTGCTTCTGGTAGGTCTGAAAAATATACACTTTCTGAAATTTTTAGACCATTTGAGGCGTTGGCAAATAAATGCCATATGATATTTTTACCAATTTTTTCAATTCCTTTATTCTCTTACTTAGAAGAAAAAGAAAAGAAAAAGCTGCTTATAGCATATGAGCAATATCTAACGAAAGAAAACCTAGCAACATTCCAAAGTAAGGAAACATGGTTTAAAGAAAAATTAAATCATATGATAGAGGGTAATACGGAAGAAAAAGAAAAGCTAGCTAATATACTTAGTGTAATGGAAGCAAATCGAGAAGAACTTGAGGATTTGTTAGTAATAGTTAAAGAGATGAGGCTTGAAGAATGAGCGAAAAAGAATGGGTATTATTAGAAGTAAAAGAGCTCGCTGAAAAAGCCCAAAGTTATGAAAAGAAAGCCTTTTTTCAAGAACTTGAAGAAATAATACTAGAACAATATAAACGTATTGACCAAGCAAAAAGCGAATTAGATGGAAACTTATGGAGCCCTAAAAAATGGTGAAAACACTTTATTTTCCCTTTTTTTATAGTATACTAGTGAAAAGACTTGAAAATTTTAGGTGATGAGATGAGAAAAAAAATTATTTTATTATTATTGATCCCTTCTTTATTTTTAGTAAGTTGTGGAAAAAAAGAAAAAGCCCAATCTACTAAAGTAAGTACTGAGGATAAAGGGATGGTCATTAAAGATGATGAAAAAAAAAGAAGCGACATAATTAATAATATTTTAGTAGGAAAATCTAAAATAAGTTTTAATAATACTTCTTATGATGTGATGTCAGATGGTGAATTTACTCAAAGTAATTTATGGGGAACATTCCAAAATAAAAAAGACAAAAAAACGAGTATCCAAATCAACGCCTCAGACAATGAACAAAAAATTTATGGTGATTTGTCTGGCTATGAGCTTGAAGATGTTAAATGGGATGTTGAGGAACCTGTTCAGTATTTGGGTGTAATGGAAGAAGCTTTACAGTATTCAACAGATAAGAAAACATTAATGTTTAAAGCACGTACTGGAGATGTTATTTTTTCAGTTACAATGTTTGGTAAAGAAAAATTAACTAATAAAAATGTTTTGGAATTGAAAAAATTAGCAAAAGGAATTAAGGTAGAGTTTGTTAATGGGCAAGCGACTACCAATCAATAAAGATGACAAAAAAGAGCAAATGAACTAAAATAAGTCATTGTTCTTTTTTTATTTAAAATATTTTGTTTTTAAATTGTCGCGATTTGTTAATAGTTTGATATGCAGTCGTAATATTTGTATAATATCATGGGTTAGTAGTTCTGTATTAACGGGATGATTTAGAAAGGAAAAAAATAATTATGACAATAGAAATTAGAGGGATGTCTAAAACAGCAGATGATCTTCTAGTCTTGAATGATGTTGATCTAGTTTTAAAAGAAAAAACTATTTATGGTTTACTAGGCCAGAACGATTCAGGAAAAACAACATTAATGCGTTTAATCGCACATTTAAGATTTCCAACAGAAGGATATATTGAAGTTGATCAACTTGATATAGAAGATCATCCAGAAGCGTTACAAAATGTTTATTTTCAAACGCATGATAACATTTACCCTAAACGAGCAAAATTAAAGCATATTGTAAAATGGATGGGGCAATTTTATCCAAATTTTCAAACAGAGGTTTGCCAATCACTTATTGAAAAATATCATTTAGATGAAAATGATTACTTTAGAAAATTGCCTTTAAAGAAAAAAACATTATTTAGAAGTTGTTTAGCTTTTAGTAATGATGTAGATTACTTATTGCTGGATGAACCAGCATTTTCTCTTGATGCTTATCATAGAAATGCTCTTTATCATGACTTACAGGCGAGTTTTGATCGTCATCCAAAAACAATTATTCTGTCAACGCATGCTATTGATGAAATTGAAGAATTAATTGAACGAGTTGTTATTTTAGAAGATGGACAAGTCTTGATTGATGACAACGTGGAAACACTTATTAGTCGCGCTTACTCAGTTAAAGGTGAAGAACGCGATGTCCGTGAATTTTTACAACAGAAACAGATTTTAGGTCAAGAATATCGTAATGGGATTATTAAAGCGTATGTTCAGTTAGAAAAAGAAGAATTGCCAAAATCAGATCAATTAGAATTAAAACCGTTAAACTTACAAGAATTGTTTATACAATTAACTCGTGATGTATACGGGGATAGAGGGGGAGAATAAGTATGAATAAAAAGGCTGTTATTCTGACCCAATTAATCCAGCAATTAAAATTATTAGCAATTTTTATTGGATTTTATATTTTGTTTTTAATAGGAGCAACAGGAATTGAAAAGATGACAACTTTGAATGTCTCTTTTGACGGTATTAGTTATGTTTTAGTGATGTACCTTGTTGTTTTTACTTGGATGAGTTTTTTAACAAATATTACATTGTATAGCTATCATTCATACAGTAGGAAAACAATTTTAAATCGTACGGTTATTGTTCAGTTGATTATTAGTTTTATCTCAAGTTTATTAATTGAAGCACACAATCTTTTGATGACATACATCCCATTTTTCTCGTTTATCGAACCAGATGATAGCGTGAGAGTGGTGTATACAAATCAACTTACGTCACAAGAAGGTCTACGTTATGTGTTATCAATCATTTTTGTAACATTAGTCATTTTTAGTGTGTTACTACTAACTGATTTAGTGTTAATTGCCACGTATTCAATGAGAAAAAGAACGGTAATAATTATTCTCTTTACTTTACTAGTGCTTATTTTAGGTGCATTGTTTAGTTTACCTTATTGGTCGAAAGAAATGTTAAGCCTTATGATTACCGTACTAGGTTTTGTCTCAGGTACAGGGCAATCAATTGTACCAAGCATAGTTATTCCGGCTATTTTACTTGTTTTAGTTGGTGTTATCTCGTATTTTATTAGCTTAAAATTAGTCAAAAAACTTGAGGTACACAAATCTATATTTATTTAATATTCATAAAGTTTCTCTATCTATTTATGCAGATAGGGAAACTTTTTTCTTTAAATATTAAATAAACCCCAATATTTTGAAATTGTGGTATAATGTTTTAAATTTGATTTTAACGTAGTAATTAAAATCACATAGCTTGAAGGGAGATACACAATGAAATCATTAGTTAATTTTAGAGATATAGGAAATATACCAACAGTTGATGGACGAACAGTCAAGTCAGGCTTCTTTTTAAGAAGTGGTGAAGTCGTTAATGTTGAAAATACAGTTATAGATCGCTTACTAAACGAGTATCGTTTACGGACTATTGTTGATTTAAGAGGAAAAAAAGAAACGACAGAGCGTCCAGATGACAAAATAGTTGGTGTTGATTACGTTAATATTGATATTTTAAAAGATGTTAAGGGGCAAGGAGCTAGTTTTGAGGAGTTACTTCAAGGTTCACACTCAGCAGATAAAGGTATGTTTGATTTATATGAAGAGTTAATTCTAACAAAGGGTGCAAAAAAAGGTTATCAACAATTTTTAGAAATGATTGTTTCTAATCCAGAAAATCCTATTTTATTCCATTGTTTTGCTGGAAAAGATAGAACAGGTTTAGCAGCAGCTTTGATTTTAGGAAGTTTAGGTGTTTCTAAAGACTTAATTTTTAAAGATTATTTATTAACTAATGAATTAAGAAAACCAGCAAACCAACAAATTATAGATCAACTGAAAACGCAAGGATTAACAGATGATCAATTACAAGAAGTATTAGTGATGATGAATGTTGATCAACGTTATTTAGATCATTCCTTTAAAATTATAGATCAAGAATTTGGTGGCTTTGAAAAATATGTTGTAGATGAATTAAACATGTCAGCTGGTTTCTTTGATGAAATGAAAAATGCTTACACAGCTTAAATAAAAAAGAAATGACTTCGCTTGTTTTTTACGAGGTCATTTCTTTTTCACTTTATTTAGAATAGGTTTTATGTTCCAAATTAAGTAAAAATTCCTTGATAAGTGCACCATTTGTGGAGTTACCCATATATCCGCCAAGTGTGCCATTTTTTGCAGTTACACGGTGACATGGAATAATAATGGGAATTGGATTTTTTTTATTTGCTTGACCAACTGCTTGTTGTGCTTTAGGAGAATTAACAGCTTGGGCAATTTCTTGATAGTTTCTAATTTCACCGTAAGGAACATCAATTAGAGCACGCCAAACATTTTTTTGAAAATCAGTACCAACTGTTAGATGTAGTGGTACAGTGAACTGAATAGGTTTACCGTTAAAATAAGCAGTTAGTTCTTTTTTAGCTAAATCAAGATGTTTTTTCATAGAATCAGTTAAATCGGGTTCTTTTAGTGGTGCGTCAACATAATGGATAGCAGTAATGCCTAAATCATCTACTTCAATCCATAATTTGAGAAAATCAAACTCTAAATACATTATGTCACATCCTTTTGTAATCTCATAATATCCGATTTTAATAACTTATGGTAGTATTAAGCAGTATAGATATAGGGAAAGGTAAGTTTTTTTAATGAAAGAAACGATACATATATTACATACCAATGATTTACACTCGCATTTTGAAAACTGGCCAAAAATCAGACGGTTTTTAACTGAAAAAACAACTCAATATGAAAAAGGAGGAATCGATTATACCCTCACTGATTTAGGTGATTTTATGGATCGCTATCACCCTTTGACAGATGCAACAAATGGCCTAGCAAATATTGAAATAATGAATCAAGTACCATATGATTATGTGACTATTGGAAATAATGAAGGAATAACAAACAGTAAGCAGCAATTAAATAATTTATATCAAGAGGCGAATTTTAAAATTCTTTTAGCCAATCTACTAGATAAAGAGACAATGTCAATTCCTGAATGGGCAGATGTATACCAAATTAAACGGTCAAAAAAAGGAACCAAAATCGGCTTTATCGGTTTAACTGCACCAATTGACATGTCTTATGAATCGTTCGGATGGGAAGCGTTAGATCCAATTGAAACATTAAATGTTTGGTTACCCGAATTGAAGAAAAAAGTAGATGTGATTGTTTTATTATCTCACTTAGGATATCCAGACGACAAAATAATCGCAGAAACATTTCCTGAAATTGATGTGATTATTGAATCTCATACACATCATCTTTTCAAAGCAGGCAAGATGGAAAATGAAGTACTTTTAGCAGCAGCAGGAAAATTCGGATTTTACATTGGAGATGTTGAATTAGTTATCGAAAACGGAAAAGTTATTTCTAAGTCAGCTGAAACAATGGAGACAGCAACTTTAAAAGAGCAAACGATTGATATGGTAGAAATAACCAATTATCAAGTTGAAGGTGAAAACTTATTAAGTGATCAAGTTGTAGGTGTTCTCCCAACAGAATTTGAACAAAATTCTAATTTAATGACTTTAACACTTGAAGCCATGAAAGATTACGGGCAAACTGATGTAGCTATTTTAAATACAGGAGTTATCTTAACTGATTTAAAGAAAGGTAAAATAACAAAGAAAGACCTTCATGAGTGCTTACCCCATCCAATGAATTTGATAAAAGTAACACTAAAAGGACGCGACGTGCGACGGTTAGTGTATGAAATAGAACGTTCTAGAGGATTTCTATTTAAATTTAAAGTAGTAGGTATGAAATTTAGAGGAAAATATTTTGGTGAAATGTGTTATGATGGTCTTACTTATTGTAAAAAATCACATGAAGTAAAATGGCGTGGTCAAGTGATTGATGATGATAGAGAGTATGAGTTAGTTACAGTAGACCATCTGTCTTTTTTACCTTTTTTTCCAACTATTGAAATAGCAGGAAAAATTAAAATGTTAAGTTCAGATTTTTTAAGAACTGTGTTAGGGTCATATATTGAAAAAAAGTTTAGTAAATAATAGAGGTGTAATAATGTCTAAAGAAAGCAAAAATGAGTCAGTAGTAGAAGCCTCAGTAGAAGTTGAAGAAGAGGTTGATGAAGTCTTACAAGAGATGCTGGCGAATTTCAAACCAGAAAGTTTTCCATTAGCTAATGGAACGTACAAACTAGTTAAGAACTATCGTGATGGATTTGATTATGAAGCACTGATTAAACGCTATAATGATGTATTGGAAAAATATGATTATATTGTTGGTGATTGGGGCTATGACCAACTTAGGTTAAAAGGTTTCTTTATTGATGATTTTAAAGGAGCACCAGTTGATGCTAAAATCAGCACGTTAGAAGATTATCTATATGAGTATTGTAATTTTGGTTGTGCGTTTTTTGTCATCCAACAAATTGGAGATTTTAAAAGGCGTGGAAGAACAAATCAAGGCCCGAATAAGAAAAGTAATAAACCTAAAAATAAAGCTTATACAGACGAGAAAAAATTTAACAATAATAATAAAAAAAATAAGAAACCAAAATTTAAAAGTAAACCACAACAAAGTGCTCAACCAAAAAAAAATACAAGTAAAGCAAAAGAATCAGCGTCACCTAAGCATCAATTTACAATAAGAAAAAAAGAAACAGATTAAGAGGGTAATTATGACATATAAAGGTTATTTAATTGATTTAGATGGAACTATCTATTTGGGTGAAAAGCCAATTGAAGCAGGTAAACGATTTGTTGATAGATTGCAAGAAAAAGAAATACCTTTTCTCTTTGTAACGAATAATACAACCAAAACACCTGAGGCCGTTCAAAATAGATTGGCAACTATTTTTGATATTCATGTACCAAAAGAAACGGTCTATACAGCTACATTAGCGACAGTTGATTACATGAAGGAAAAATCTTTGGGAAATAAAGTGTATGTTATCGGGGAAGAAGGCTTAAAGGAAGGAATATTCTCATCTGGTTTTAAGTTAGAAGAGGATCATCCTGATTATGTCGTTGTAGGTCTAGACTCAGAAATCACCTATGAAAAATTAATTGTTGCGACACTTGCGATTAAAAATGGTGCGCACTTTATCGGAACAAACCCAGATAAAAATATTCCAACAGAGCGCGGGTTATTACCAGGGGCGGGAAGTTTGATTGCACTACTTGAAACATCAACCCAAACAAAACCAGTGATTATTGGAAAACCTGAAGCGATTATTATGAACAAAGCGTTAGAAAAATTACAATTAACAAAAAAAGAAGTCATCATGGTTGGTGATAATTACGAAACAGATATTAAGGCTGGAATTAATAATGATATCGATACGTTACTTGTGTTAACAGGTTTTACTAAAAAAGAAGATGTTCCTAAGTTACCTGTCCAACCAACTGTTGTGATTGATTCTCTAGATGATTGGCATTTTTAAAATGAAGCAGTTAAAGAGAATTAGTGAAGTAGCAATCGTAGTTTTATTTTTACTAACTCTTGCTATCACGTTGACCATTAATTCAAAATGGTTATATTTAATTGATATCAATTCGTTAGATATTATGGATTATCTAGATGTAACTAGATCAGAATTAGTTAAAAACTATGAGCAATTGATGAATTATCTCAATTTTTTCTGGATTAATCCACTAAAAATGACAGATTTTCCAGTCTCAGAAAGTGGTGCTTTGCATTTTTATGAAGTAAAGCGACTGTTTCAAATTAATTATGCTGTTCTTATTATATCTATAGCTCCTAGTTTTATGATATTAAAGAATCGATTTAAAACGGGAAGACTATGGCTGTTTATTAGACCTTTTTCTTATTTATTAGCTGGTTTAATCGCGTTAATTATTTTTATGGCGGCAGCATTTGATATTTTCTTTGTTAAGTTTCATGAAGTCTTTTTTAATAATGACGCATGGGTATTCAATCCTGTGACGGATCCTATTATATTAGCGTTGCCTGAAGAATACTTTATGCATTGTTTTATCCTGTTTTTTGTTTTGTTTATCGGTTTTCTTTGTTTAGTTATACTACTTGGAAAAAATCAATTGAAAAAATTACAAAAATGAGGCTTTCACTAAGATATTTAGTGAAAACCTCATTTTTTAATTTGGTTTAGAATGAGCCAAGCGACTAGCAGCTGCTGCAGCAATTGCGCCAACAATATCGTCTAGAAAAGTATGAACTTTTCCTTCTTCATGAGAATTTAGTTTGGCTAAGATTCCAGGTTTTACTTTATCAATGTAACCATAATTAGTAAAGCCAATAGAACCATAAACATTCACGATAGATAAAGCCATGATTTCATCAATACCGTATAAACTTTCGTCTGATTCAACAATTTCTTGAAGTGGTTCTAAAAGTTTTCCTTCTTCAGCAAGAATATCAAGTTGAATTCCAGTTACAATGGCGTTTTGAACTTCTCTTTTTTCAAGAACGGCTTCAACATTCGCTTTGCATGTATCTAAAGTTAGATTATCAACGTAATCATTTTGTAGAAAATAAACCAAATCTGCCATGTCATCTAAGGTAACGCCACGTTCATTAAGTAATTTTTTAGCGTTTTCTCTTAGTGTTTCTTTTTTTACTATCATATACATTCACCCTCTTAATGATAACTATTATACAAAATTAAATTAATAAGTACAAGATGATCCTGTTTATTCATATAAACTCGTACTATGCATTGGTTGAAGACGCTCAGTTGGGTTAATAAAATGAATCGCGTTATTTACCGCAGTAGGAGCTTCACCAAAGCCTGTTGCAATTAATTTTACTTTTCCTTCATAAGTACTGATATCGCCAATAGCAAAAATACCAGGTGTTGAAGTTTCAGTACTTGTTTTAGCTAATATAGATAAACCTTTAAATTCTAAAGGCCATTTTTTTATAGGACCAAGAGAAGAAGAAAATCCATAATTAACAATCAGATGGTCTAACGGTATAGTTTCTTCAATTTCTTTTTTAGGATTTATTATTGTAATGGATTCCATCTTATCATTAGCTTGATTTAATGAGTCAATCACAAATGGTGTTTTTATGACAATTGATGACTCGTGTAATTTATTAACACTGTGTTCATGTGCTCTAAATTGAGGTCTTCGGTGCACAATAGTGACACTTGAAGCAACTTCTTCTAGCATTAATGCCCAGTCAACAGCAGAATCTCCACCACCACAAATGACAACATCTTTATTTGAAAAAGCATTCATATCTTTGATGTAGTAATGAAGTTGCTTTCTCTCTAAGTCTTCATTTCCCTCAACGTTTAACCTTCTTGGTTGAAATGAACCATTTCCAGCTGCAATAATAATTGATTTAGAATAATGAATTTCTTTATCGGTTGTTAGTGTAAAATACTCTTCCTTTTTTTCAAAAGAAATAACTTCTTCTTCTAAACAAACACTATGATTGAAAGGTTCAATTTGCTTAATCAAAGAATTAACTAAATCTTGCGCTTTGACATTCGGAAAACCAGCTACATCATAAATGAGCTTTTCTGGATAAAGTAGTGAGAGTTGTCCACCTAATTCTGGTAACACATCAATAATTTTTGTCTTAGCACCACGCATACCAGCATAAAATCCAGCAAAAAGGCCAGCAGGTCCGCCACCAATAATTGTAATATCATATATATTTTCGTTCATTTAATCGACTCCTTTACATGTGAATCACCTCTGTAAGTATAAAATAGTTGTTATGAAATTGATACTTTTTTGATTTAAATTAAAAACAATTGACGTGTGACACGGTGTCATATATAATGACATCATGTCATAAAAGAGGAGGAAAGACATGCCAACACAAACTTTTTTTAGGTTGGAAAGTGAAAAGCAAGAAAAAATAATTTCAGCAGCCAAAAAAGAATTCTCAAACGTTCCGATTCACGAAGCGTCAATTGCTAATATTATTAAAGAGGCTGAGATTCCTCGAGGTAGTTTTTATCAATATTTTTCTGGTAAAGAGGATTTATTTTACTACTTATTTGATTCTGTTAGAAAAGCACCGGAAACATATTTTTTGATGTGTTTAAAAGAAGAAAATGGCAATATTTTTGAAACATTTAAAAAATTTTTCCCGAAATTTGTAAAAGGAGTATTTGAAGGAGAAGATGCATTATTTTTGAAAAATATCTTTTTGCATATGAATTATAAAAGTTCAGTTCGTTTTATGATGAGTGAAATGAATGAAGAGGAAAAAGAAGCTCATATTAAGCATATGAAAAATCACCGGAAAGACTCAGAGCTAAGTTTTTCTAAAATAACGGAGATGGTGGACCAAGATAGTTTAAAAATAAATTCTGAAAGAGAGTTTAAAATACTGTTTCGTCAATTATGGACAATGGTTTTAAATACAGTAAATGAAGGATACCGAATGAAATACCATGAAAAAGAATTTGATTTAGAATTATTAATTAATGATTTTAATATGAAAATAAACTGGTTAGAATTTGGTATTTTAAAGTAGCAGAAATGGAAGTGAAACTATGTTAAAAATGATTAAACGAATGTCTCCGTGGGCAATTACTGGAGCCATTCTTTTTATGGTAATTCAAATCACTAGTGATTTATATTTACCAACCTTAACATCAAATATTATTGATAAAGGGGTAACAAAAGGTGATACCGATTATATTATCCAAATTGGTATCATAATGATAGGTGTCTCTCTGATTGGTATTACAGCTTCTGTTTTTAATACCTTAATTGCTTCAAGGGAAGCACAAAAACTAGGAAGAAATTTACGTTCTGATATCTATTCAAAAGTAGAACATTCTTCAAATTTAGAATTTGAAAAAATTGGAACAGCTTCTTTAATCACAAGAACAACCAATGATGTGAATCAAATCCAAATGGTAACGCAAATGTCTCTTAGACTAATGATAAACGCTCCGATTACATTGATTGGTGCAAGCATCTTGGCTTATACAAGAGATCCTGATTTAACTAAAATATTTATTTATATTATCCCAGTCTTGTTAACTGTGGTGGGTGTCATTATGTTTTTTGCTACACCTCTTTTCAAAAGTTTACAAGAAAAAACAGATAAGCTTAATTTAGTATTTAGAGAAGGGTTGACGGGTGTCAGAGTCATTCGTGCGTTTAATCAAAATAAATTTGAAGAAAAACGGTTTGATAATGTCAATAAAGATTACACACAAACAGCCATCAAAGTAAATATGCTAATGAGCTTTTTACTACCAATCATTACACTGATTATTAGTGTAACGAATGTTTCTATTGTATGGTTTGGTGGTCATAACATTGCTGAGGGAACGTTAGAAGTTGGTAATATGATGGCGTTTATGACATATGCTATGCAAATTTTAATGAGTTTTATGATGATGACAATGATCTTTATTTTTGTCCCAAGGGCACAAGCTTCAGCTGTTAGAATTAATGAAGTTTTGGATATGGAAAACAGTATCAAAGATAGTAAGCAACCTAAAAACTTCGGAAGTAAAAAAGAATTAGTTTTTAATAACGTTCTTTTTAGATACCCAGGTGCTGAAAAACCAGCTATTTCACAAGTTGATTTTTCTAGTAATTCAGGTGAAACTATTGCAATCATTGGTGGGACTGGGTCTGGAAAATCAACATTAATTAATTTGATCCCTAGATTTTATGATGTTGAAGAAGGTCAAATTATTGTTAATGAACAAAATATTAAAGAAGTCAATCAAGTTGCATTAAGAGAAAAAATAGGATACGTTCCACAGAAAACATTATTATTTACAGGTACTATTCGTTCGAATATGGCATATGGTAATAAAAACGTATCAGATGAAGAAATTTGGCAGGCGTTAGAAATTTCTCAATCAAAAGAGTTTGTTGAAAAACTTCCTGATGGATTGGACACAAAAGTAGAACAAGGTGGTTCAAACTTTTCTGGTGGTCAAAGACAACGACTTTCCATTGCGAGAGCACTAGCAAAAAAATCTGATATTTACATTTTTGATGATTCTTTTTCAGCCTTGGATTTTAAAACGGATGCGTTATTAAGAAAAGCATTGAAAGAATCGATGACAGAAGCAATTGTTATTATTGTTGCTCAAAGAATTAGTACAGTTGTTGATGCAGATCAAATTTTAGTTCTTGATGAAGGAATTATGGTTGGAAAAGGAACACATAACGAATTGAAAGAATCTAATAAAACCTATCAAGAAATTATTCAATCACAACTTAGAGAGGAGGAAATAGCATGAGTAAAGGACCAATGAATCGCGGTCATGGGGCAAAAGGAAAAGTAGATAAACCAAAATACTTTTGGAAAACGACTAAACGATTAATGAGATATATTTCTAAAAAAGTTTACTTAATAATTATGGTTTTTATTTTAGCTATTACCTCAACTATTTTCCAGATTAGAACACCTAAAATTTTAGGGGAAGCTACAACAGAAATATTTAAAGGGTTAATGAAAGGAAAAGCTCAGATTGCTCAAGGAATGAAATTGGATAAGGTGCCTATTGATTTTGATAAGATATGGGGCATTATTCTAATTGTTTTAGGCATGTACGCAGCTTCAGCTGTCTTTAGTTTAATTCAACAATTTATTATGACTCGTATTTCTCAAAATACAGTGTATCAACTTCGTAAAGAGTTGAAAGATAAAATGAGTAGAGTTCCTATTTCTTATTATGATACACATACTAATGGTGACATTATGTCTCGAGCAATCAATGATATGGATAATATTTCAGGAACACTTCAGCAAAGTTTAACTCAGCTTGTAACAAGTGTGGTTATGTTCTTTGGTGTATTAATTATGATGTTAAGTATTAGTTGGAAACTGACATTGGTTGCCTTTATTACGGTTCCTTTAAGTTTGATTGTAACAATGATGATTGCTCCAAAATCACAACGTTTCTTTTCTAATCAACAAAAATCTCTAGGATTATTAAATAATCAAATTGAAGAAACATATGGGGCACATTCAATTGTTAAGAGTTTTAATCATGAAGAAGAAAACACAAAATTGTTCGATGAACAAAATAAATTATTGTTTGAATCAGGATGGAAAGCACAATTTATTTCAGCCATGATTATGCCTTTGATGAATTTTATTAAAAATATCAGTTACGTGTTTGTTGCTGTTATTGGAGGAATTCAAGTTGCAAACGGACAAATTACAATTGGTAATGTCCAAGCCTTTATGCAGTATACCAATCAATTTGCCCAACCATTAAGCCAAATGGCTAATTTAATCAATACTATTCAAGCTACAGTTGCTTCAGCTGAACGAATTTTTGAAGTGATGGATGAAGTAGAAATGACAGACGAGTTAGTGGATGTGCCAGCTACGATTTCATCTGATGCAGAAGTTTCCTTCCAACACGTTGAGTTTGGTTATAGTGAAGATGCAATCTTGATGAATGATTTTAATTTAGACGTTGATAAAGGGCGAAAAGTAGCTATTGTAGGTCCAACAGGAGCTGGGAAAACAACGTTGATTAATTTATTAGAACGTTTTTATGACGTATCAAATGGACATATTCTTTACCGTAATCAAGACATTAGAAATATGAAACGTGAAGAGTTGCGTGCTGATTTTTCTATGGTACTTCAAGAAACTTGGTTATTTACAGGCACAATTTTTGATAATATTAAATATGGAAATGAGCAAGCAACAGATGAAGAGATATATCAAGCAGCTAAAGCAGCTCGTGCAGATGATTTTATTCGTCGTTTGCCAAAAGGCTATGACACTATTCTAAATGAAGAAGCTTCCAATATTTCTCAAGGCCAACGCCAATTAGTAACCATTGCTCGTGCGTTTCTAGCCAATCCAGAAGTTTTAATTTTAGATGAAGCAACCTCAAGTGTTGACACAAGAACAGAAGTTTTAATTCAACATGCTATGGATGAATTGTTGAAAGGAAGAACAAGTTTTGTCGTTGCTCACCGTTTATCTACAATCAGAGATGCTGATAATATTATTGTGATGGATAAAGGTTCAATAGTAGAAACTGGAAACCATGATGTTCTTATGGAGAAAAATGGGTTTTATGCTGATTTATACAATAGTCAATTTAGTGGAAATGTTGCAATTTAAGTAAAAATGACTGAAATTCTCATGAATATTTTTTTATTTTCTAATTATAGCTATATCATTAGTAAGTTTTTGTCGAAAGATGGTACAATAAACAACGAACGATTTATTAATGAAATTATCGGATAATATATTAGGAGGAATTAATTGTATGGGAAGCTTTTCGTTAGACCCAAAAACTAAACTGGCGTCTGTAGCATTAAGAGTGAAGGATTTTGATAAAATGGTAGGATTTTATCGTCACGTTGTGAGGCTAGATTTAATTAATGAAGAAAACGACATGGCTATTATGGGAATTGGAGAAAAGAGAAGAAAGCTAGTAGGTTTGATTGCAACGCCAGAAGGTAAAGAAGATTCTAACACACGAACTGGCTTATATCATATGGCTTTTGTTTTTCCAACTCGTGAAGATTTTGCGTTGTTTATGAAGCATCTTATTTTGCTTAATTATCCGATTGAGGGAAAAAGTGATCACGGTTATTCAGAATCAGTTTATATCAATGACCCAGAAGGTAATAGATTGGAATTTAGTTGGGATAAACCTAAAGAAGAGTGGCCACTTCTTGAAGGTAAGATTAATGGAGTAACAAAAGAATTAGACATTCAAAAATTCTTATGTCGCGTAGAAGGAGAATTTGAAAGTATTCCAGAAGAGACAAAAGTTGGACATGTTCACCTTTCTGTGTTGGATTTAGAAGAAAGTTATCGTTTTTATGTTGATAAACTAGGTTTCTTCATGAAAGATGATGATTTTGCGCATACTCACTTTTTAACAGTGAATGATTACCATCATCAAATTGCTTTAAATGAATGGACGCCTGCTTCTCAGAAATCTTTTGCTAAAGAGACTGACTTGGGAGTGGATCATATTACATTTGATCTTCCAAATTTTGAATCATTACTTGAACTTAAAGAGCATTTGACAGAATCGGGAACAGAGTTTTATTTCAATAAAGGCAAAAAAATAATTGGTATTAGTGATCCAAACGGTATTCAATTATGGTTCATTGTTCTGAAAAAGCACTAAAAGAAAAGCTAAGGGAAAGTGTGAGACATTAAGTCTCTTTCCTTTGGCTTTTTTTGATAATAGGAGTGAAAAATAATGTATTCCAAAACAGAAAGTTTTATAAAACAATTAGTAGATGAAAGAAAAATTCCAGGTATTTCATATGCGTTTTTAAGTAAATCAAAGCAGTATAAAAAAGTGATAGGATTAAAGCAAATCACTCCTTTTGAGGAAAGATTACTTGAAGATACCTTATATGATATGGCATCGTTAACAAAAGTTATTTGTACCAATTCAGTGATACTAAAACTCATTGAGAAAAATAAACTTTCTATTGATACTCCTCTTAATAGTTATTTACCTGAATTTACAGATAAATTGGTGACAATTAGACAGCTATTAACCCATACATCAGGCATCAATCCTTATATTCCAAATCGAGATTCACTTAATCAAGAAGAGTTAAAGCGAGAAATTTTAAAGTTAACATCAAATGATTCAAGAGGAAAAATAGTTAAATATACTGATACTGGAACTGTTCTTTTAGGTTTTTTAATTGAAGAAATATATCAAAAAAGCGTTCATGATGTTTTTTTACAGGAGGTAATACATCCCTTAAAAATGGAAAGAAGTTTTTTTTATAATTTTGATAAAAAAGAGGCTGCTCCAACAGAATATTCATCAAAAAGAGGATTAATTCAAGGCGATGTTCATGATCCAAAGGCATATGTTTTAAAAGATCACTGTGGAAGTGCTGGGTTGTTTAGCACACTAGAAGATACTATTTTATTTGTTCAAATGATGATGAATGGCGGAAAAACAGTGGATAATACAACTTTCTTATCTCAGAAAACGGTCACGTCACTATGTCAGGATTATACAGATGGAAACATAAAAAAAAGATCTTTAGGATGGGATTTAATTGAAAAAAACAAGCATACATTTTTATATCATACTGGTTATACAGGCACATTTATTTTAATGGATATTAAAGAACAAGAAGGGCTTATTTTTTTATCTAATCGTGTTCATCCACATGATAATCGAGAAGAATATATTTTGCTAAGAGACCAATTAATTGAAATCTATTTAAATGAAACCACGAATCATTAAAAGAATGTTATAATAGTAAAAATAGTAATTTAGGGGTGGATTTTTTTATGTTAGAACCATTATTTTTAAAGCCGGTATTTCAAGAAAAAATTTGGGGTGGATCAAAATTAAAAACGGAATTTGACTATCCGTTAGAAAGCGATAAAATTGGAGAATGTTGGGCAATAAGTGCGCATCCTCATGGGGTATGTACCGTTGAAAATGGTCCATTTAAAGGTGAAAAATTAGATGAATTATGGAAAAAACACCCAGAGTTATTCGGTAACTCTAAAGAGGAAGTTTTTCCATTATTGACTAAAATATTAGATGCTGCAGATGATTTGTCTGTCCAAGTTCATCCAGATGACTTATATGGAAAAGAGCATGAAGGAGAACTGGGAAAAACAGAATGCTGGTATATCATTAGCGCAGAGCCTGGTGCTGAAATTATCTATGGTCATCATGCAAAAACAAAAGAAGAACTAAAACAAATGATTGATAGTGGTGATTGGGATCATTTATTGCGCAGAATAAAAGTGAAAAAAGGAGACTTTTTCTTTGTCCCTAGTGGAACAATTCATGCGATTGGAAAAGGTATTATGATTTTAGAAACACAACAAAGTAGTGATACAACTTACCGTGTCTATGATTATGATCGTAAAGATGATTCAGGGAATTTAAGAGAATTACATATCCAACAATCACTTGATGTAACTAATGTGCCTCATATTGATCCAGTTCTAAATATTAAACAAATAAATGATGGTGATTCAAGTATAACAACTTTTGTAGAATCAGATTATTTTAATGTCTATGATTGGGAAGTTTCAGGTATTTTAAACTTTAAGAGAATGTCACCATATACATTAGTGAGTGTTCTAGATGGTTTTGGTTATATTTATCTAAATGATTCAAAGAAACCAACTGAAATTAAAAAGGGTCAACATTTCATTCTAACTGCTGATGCTCAAAAAATCAGAATTGAAGGTAACTTAAAGATAATTGCGTCTTCACCTGGAACTAAAAATAGATAAAAAAATGAGGAACTTGCTAGTAAGCAGGTTCCTCATTTTTTATTAAATAAGATCAACAAGCGGTGTGTAAAGTCGATTTTGGTCGATAGCTACTTGCTCATAGGTTAATTTACCTTTACAAGTATTTACACCAATCGCTAAAGATTTATTATTATTAACGGCTTTTACAAAACCTTTATTAGCTAATTCTAAAACGTATGGTAAGGTATTATTGGTTAGTGCTAGAGTCGATGTTCTAGAAACAGCACCAGGCATATTAGGAACGGCATAATGAAGCACATCATGTCGTAAATAAGTAGGATCATCATGACTTGTTGTTTTGTCAGTAGTTTCAAAAATTCCACCTTGGTCAATAGCAATATCAACAATAACAGAGCCTGGTTTCATATCTTTAACCATTTCTTCTGTGACAAGAGTAGGTGCTTTTCTACCTGGAATTAATACCGCACCAATAACTAAATCTGCACGTTTTACAGATTGGTGAATATTATGAGGATTTGAAATCAACGTTTCAATTTCATTACCAAAAATATCTTCTAATTGAGCTAGTCTTTTTTGATTAACATCTAATATTCTTACTTTAGCACCAAGACCAACAGCGATTTTAGCTGCGTTATAACCAGCAACTCCACCACCGATAATGGTGACATTTCCTCTGGCAACTCCTGGTACAGAAGAAAGTAATACACCTGATCCCCCTTTTGTTTTTTGTAAGAAATAAGCTCCTGTTTGAGGAGCCATACGTCCAGCAATTTCAGACATAGGCGTAAGTAGTGGTAAACTACCATCTTCTAATTGGACAGATTCATAAGCAATAGAAGTAACTTTTTTCTCTAATAAGGTATCAGTAAGCTTACGAGCTGGAGCTAGGTGTAGGTACGTAAATAAAATTAAACCTTCCCTAAAGAATTTGTATTCAGATTCTAACGGTTCCTTAACTTTTAACACCATGTCAACATTCCAAGCTTCATTTGCACTTTGAACGATAGTAGCACCATTTTCTAGGTATTCTTCATCTGTATACCCTGCGCCAAGTCCGGCGTTTGTTTCAACGATAACTGCATGATTGTCTTCAATCAATGTTTTTACAAAAGGTGGAGTAATAGCCACACGATTTTCGTTGTTTTTAATTTCTTTTGGTATTCCTATTTTCATTGAGCTTCCTCCTATTCATTAATGAGATAATTCTCATTAATTTAATTATACACTTACTATGAAAGATAATCTATTTGATTTATTAATTGGGAGTAAAATAGAAGTTTCTTTTGATGTTAAAAATAATGATAGTTTTACTTTTTAGGAGTATATTGAATGCTTTATAAAGTTATATTTTAATTTTATCGATACCGCTGATTGGAATCCCTGTATTGGGAAGTAGCTCTCTACCAATAATAGGTGAAGAAACAACGGTATATGCTGCTAAAGCGAAAGGGCCTGTTAAACAGAATAACTTATTACTCTTTATATGATAACAATGGAAGATGGCAAGGGTATTTAAGTGAGTTAGCTGTAAAATAAATGAATAAATAAAAAACACCTATTCCAAAATGGAATAGGCGTTTTGATATTTATTAAGTTAATATCCTTGCTATATAAATGATTTTAGATAAGTTGAATGTTTTTTTATTAATTTAAATCAGATAATGAAAACTGCTTATGATATTTTTTTTCCATAACCATATTGATTAGGCGTAGAGCAAGATTTTTATTTTTAGATAGCAGAGGTCCATGGAAATATGAACCAACAACATTCTTGTACAGTACACCTTCAGTTTTATCTTTGCCGTTATTTCCATGTCCAGCTTTTACTGTGCCAAGAGGTTTTTCACCTTCTCCAAGGAAAGTCATACCATTATGATTTTCAAATCCGTAATAAGTTTCATCAAATTCTTCATTATAGATTTCAATGTCACCAATAAATCGGTTGTCATTTTGGCTAAGAGAGTAATGAGGTAAGGCATGAATCCCCTGAATTTTCTCTCCTTTTGCTCCAATGTAGTATTCCCCAAGAAGTTGGAAGCCACCACAAATAGCTAGCATAACGCCGTCTGACTCTATGAAGTCAATTAATTGTTCTTTTTTGGTTTGAATGTCCTTAGAGACAATAACTTGCTCATAATCTTGACCACCGCCAATGAAAATCAAATCATAGTCATTGGTATCTAATTTTTCATGGATACTAACAATTTCCGTTGAAAATTCAACGCCCAATTGTTCAGCGTAATAGTCGAGAATTAAAAGATTTCCATTGTCACCGTAAGTGTTTAGTAAATTGCCATAAAGATGACAAACTTTTATTTTATAGGGTGTCATTTAGTTTGCCTCCTTAATATAACCAAGTTGAATGAGTTCTTTTCTTAAACTTAGAACAGCTGTATAAGTTGCTAAAATATAAACATGTTCGGTTGGAGCTGTTTTTATTTCGCTAATGACTTGCTTAATATCAGTGACTTCAGTTAATACATCATTGTTTATACCTGCAACTTTTAACCGTAAAGTCATATCCTCGCGACGTTCACCACCAGAAATAACTTTTGGAATATTCATTTGTTTCAATTCTTCTAATTGACTATCCCAAATCCAACTAACATCAATACCATCAGCATAGTTAGCGTTAAGAAGAGCTGCTAATGAAAAGTCAAATGGTGACATCTTCATTGTATCGATAACTTGATTTAATCCAACCGGATTTTTAACAAGCATTAGTGTACATTTTTTACCATCAATATTAATAATCTCTTGGCGGCCAAATACTTTTTCGTCATAGGCTAGACCTTTTCTAATTTTTTCAGGTGATATATTGTAATACTCTGCAACAGAAGTAGCTGCTAAAGCATTATAGATATTGTACATTCCTCCTACTTCAATAGAATAATTTTCATTATCAATTTTAAATTTAGATGATGTATTAGTTGTTTCTGTGATTTCAGTTAGCTGATACTCTAATTCTGGTCTTTCAAAGTCACAGTGAGGGCAATAATATTTACCTAAGTTACTGTAAGTAATCATTTTGTATCTTAATATATGATGACAGTGAGGACATAGAACTCCATCTGTGTTGTAGTGAGCAGCTAAATCTTTATCTGGTTTATGATTAAATCCGTAGTATTTTTTTGGATTAACAGTTTCAATAGAATTAAAAATCGGTAGATCCCCATTCATTAAAATGGTTGCTTCAGGTGCTTTTTTTGCACCATCTACAATTAGTTTGTAGGTAGTGTAAATTTCGCCATATCGATCCATTTGGTCCCTAAAAATATTAGTAAAAACAAAAAGTTCTGGGGTTAAGAATTCTGTTACCTTACTTAAGCTGGCTTCATCAATTTCTAAAACAGCGAAATTTTTACCGTGTTTATTTTTTTTACCTGAAAGAAATGTTGAGACAATTCCTTGAAGCATATTTGCTCCTGTTGTGTTGGTTAACACATCTCCAACTTCTTGTTTTAGTATGTTCACAGTCAGTGCAGTGGTTAAGGTTTTTCCGTTTGTACCTGTCACTACAATAATATGATAGTCTTTTGCCAATTGATCTAATACGTTAGGATCAAGAGCTAATGCTATTTTTCCTGGTAAACTACTACCGCCTTTTAAAAATGTTTGTAAAAACCAACGACTCGTTTTTCCAACAACTGTTGCAAAACTACTGCGTAAACTCATGCATGTTTCCTCCTAATTAAAACTTCGACTTATTCATAATACCATATAATATTATAATTGATGAAAAAAAGTAAAGTATTAGATTAAATCTAAATAGATACTTAATAATTTTCTTTTTCGTTATTTTACTTTCTATTAATAAGAACAAATAATTGACGGATAAAGCTTGGTTGGCTATACTTAAAACCGTTACAAATAAAGTGGTTAAAAGATCCTTTAAATCAATTAATCATTAAATAAGGAGAGATTTGATGGAGAAAAAATGGCTTTTAGGAACAACGCTTGTTATTGGATTAACTCTAACAGCTTGTGCACCTAACAAGACAGCAGCACCAAAGGAAAAAAAGGATAAGGATACGTTTACTTACGCAATAAATGGCGACCCGACGTCTCTTAATCCAATTAATGTGAGTGATAGATGGGGTTTAACAACAACCAACATGATTTATTCACCCCTTGTTCGTATTGAGGGAGATGGTACGCAAAAAATGGAACTTGCTAAAGAAGTAACACCAGCAAGTGACGGAAAGTCAGTGACAGTTAAACTTAAAGACGATATTAAATGGTCTGATGGAGAAAAATTGACAGCTGACGATGTGGTCTTTACCTACGAACAAAAAGTTAAAAAAGAAAATGGTAACGCTGATAGTTTATGGGTTGGAGATAAACCAGTTGAGGTTGAAAAAGTTAACGAAACAACGGTTAAGTTTAATCTACCCTCAGTAAGTGCAGCGGCAATGAACAACATTGCAACAGAAACTTATATTATTCCTGAACATATTTTTAAAGACGAAAAAGATTTTTCTGCTAATGAATTAAAGGCTAAGCCAGTCGGTACAGGCCCTTATAAATTGGCTGAATATAAACGTGGAGAATATCTACGATTTGAGGCGAATGATACTTATTATGGTGGTAAACCCAATATTAATAAAGTAACGCTACGTATTATCAATAATGCAGATACCACTAAAGTTGCTTTGCAAAAAGGTGAAGTGGATGCATCATATATTTTACCTAATAATATAGAAGATATAAAAAAATCTGATATTACAACGTATGAGTACTCAGAAAATAGAGTAGGCTATATGGGTGTCAATAACAACTCAGATAAATTAAAGGATCAAAAAGTTAGACAAGCTATTTTTTATGCTTTAAATAAAGACGAACTAAATAAAGCTGGTTACTTATCTGATAAGTATTATGAAAATGTTTATTCAATTTTACCGCCAAATAATCCATTTTCTACAGATAAAGTTGAGAAATATGATACAAATGCGGAAAAATCAAAAGAATTGTTAAAAGCAGCAGGCGTGGATAATTTAAAAATAAATATTGCTTTCTCTTCAGATGATCCTGTTCAAACAATTCAAGCAACACTCATGCAACAACAACTACAAAAAGCTGGAATTACGTTAGAATTAGCAGGTGGAGATGGAACAGCTATTTTTGCTGAAATGCAAAAACCTGAAACTAAGAAATATGATTTATTTATGGGTGGCTATATTATGGGGAATGATCCAGACTTATATTCGTCACTATTTAAATCGACAGGTTCTTCTAATTATTTCCATTACCAAAGTAACGCAACAGATAAATTATTTAATGATGGTGCTGTTGAATTGGATGAAGCAAAACGTAAAGATATTTATGCTGACCTTCAAAAACAAATTGCCGATGATGCAGTATTTTATCCAATCGTTGATAGTAAAAAAGTATTAGCGGCTAATAAACAAGTAGAAAATGTAGACAAAGCAGGGTTAATTCCAATCTATACATTTGAAGATTTATCTAAATTATCGATCAAATAACGGAAAAACTTCGCGATCAAATTAAATTTTGCGCGAAGTTTTTTTTATAAATTTTTAAATGACTAAAAAAGGATGGATGAACATGCTCAAATACATATTAAAACGAGTACTACAAGTAATACCCATGCTTCTGATTGTATCGTTTATTGTGTTTTCATTGATTCATGTGGCACCATATGATGCGATTGATTCAATTACAACACCGAACATGTCCAAAGAAGCAGTAGAAATTTTAAGACAAAAACATGGTTTAGATAAGCCATTTTTAGTTCAATATGTTATGTGGTTAAAACAAATACTTTCCGGAAATTTTGGCTATTCTTTAGTTAATCAACAAAGTATCGGTCAAGAATTATTGATTCGGATTCCCAATACAATCAAATTAGTTTTACCAGCATACATAACAGCGTTAATTATTGCTATTATTCTTGGCTTAGTAGCAGGTGCTCATAAAGGAAAATTTATTGATAAGTTAATTGATAGCATTTGTTCAGTTGGAATTTCAATGCCAACGTTTTGGTTTGCGATGTTACTGATTTATTTATTAGGTTATAAATTAGATATGTTACCGATAATTGGTATGCATACAGTAGGGGAAGAAGATTCTTTTAGGGATTTTTTACAACATTTTATTATGCCTTACCTTGTTTTAACAGTTGCCTTTTTCCCAGATTTAACGAGATATGTTAGATCATCAACTTTTTTACAATTGTCAGAAGATTATGTAATGGTCCAACAGTCATTTGGTGCAAGTAAGAGAGAGATTTTCTTTAAGCATGTTAGCAAAAATGTTTTACTACCGATTGTTACTCAAATTGGATTAGCACTGCCAATGCTTGTGACAGGTGCGATTATTACTGAAAGTGTTTTTGGTTGGCCGGGAATAGGACCTTATCTTATGAGTGCGACTAAAGCACTTGATTTTCCAATAATTATGGCAGTCATGCTATTATCAGCTACTCTAGTTATTCTAGGAAATCTTCTTTCAGATATATTATATACAATCGTTGATCCTCGTATCAGTCAGGGGGATAAATAATGAATGAAAAAAAATGGCGAACTACGTTAAAAAATAATAAAATTTATTGGTTTCCAATTATCTTTTTAGTGGGACTTTCTCTGTTAGCTTTATTAGCGCCACTACTACCAATTGATCCAAATGCAACGGATGTAGCTCAAATGTCAACACCTCCAAATACTGCACATATTTTTGGAACGGATGAAGTGGGTAGAGATTATTTTATTCGTGTAGTTTATGGTGGACGAATTTCTTTATTAGTTGGTATTTTAGCAATGTTTGCTTCTACTCTAATTGGAACATTTATTGGTATTGTTTCAGGATATTTTGGTGGAAAAATAGATAGTTTATTGATGAGATTTGTGGATATTTTATCTTCAATTCCATGGCTAGTTCTTGTTATCGTTTTGAGTGTTTTATTGAAACCAGGATTAGTGACCATCATTTTTGTTATTGGTTGTTTTTCATGGATGAATATTGCTCGTTTAATAAGAGCAGAGACTCTTTCTGTTAAGGAGAGAGAATATGTGATTTATGCTCAATTTATTGGAGAGAAAAACTCAAAAATTATTATGAAACATATTTTTCCAGCGGTATTACCGACACTGATTGTTGCAGCAACTGGAAGTATTTCATCAGCTATTATGACTGAATCAGCATTGAGCTTTTTAGGTGTGGGAATTCAGCCACCAACAGCTTCATGGGGAAGTTTACTTCAAAACGCTCAAGCCAGTTTACAAAATGCGCCATACATGGCAATATTACCAGGATTATTTATCATTTTAACGGTATATTCATTTAATAGTTTAGGCAATTATTTACGAGAAATAACAAGTGTGGAGGGATAAAAATGAAAGAAAATATTTTAGAAATTAAAGATTTGTCAGTTACTTTTAAAAAGAAACATCATCCCTCTGAGCAAATAATTAAAAACATTGATTTGACTATTCCAAAGGGCGAAATTGTCGGGATCGTTGGAGAGTCAGGTAGCGGGAAAAGTATGACTATGAAAAGCGTGATGTCTATTTTACCAAGTAATGGTGTGAGCAAGTATTCCTCCTTTTTATTTGACGGAAAAACATTAGACAGCAAGGAACGTATACCAGCTGCCATGATTTTTCAAGACCCCATGACTTCGCTAAACCCACTTAGAACAATTGGTTATCATTTAATTGAAGTGGTTCAACGTTTTCAAAAAGTATCCAAAAAAGAGGCGGAGAACTTGGCTATTATTGAATTAGAAAAAGTTGGAATTACACTTGCTGAGAAAAGAATGAAACAATATCCTCATGAGTTGTCTGGAGGAATGAGACAACGGGTAATGATTGCAATGGCTTTATTAGCCAAGCCCCAATTGTTAATTGCAGATGAACCAACTACAGCCTTAGATGTGACGATTCAGGCTCAAATATTAAATTTAATACGAAAACTTCAAAAAGAAGAAGATTTATCGGTTATTCTTGTTACTCATGATTTTGGAATTGTCGCTGGAATGTGTCAAAGCATTCGTGTCATGTACGATGGAAAGATTGTAGAAGAAGGAAATATAGATGACGTGTTTTATCATCCTGCCCACGACTATACAAAAGAGCTATTAAAAGCTATCCCAACCGGTGACAAAAATGAAAAACTTTATTCATTAAGTGGCTACTCTGAAACAAGTGAAGAACGTGAAATGAGCGAGATGATAGCTATTTCCGAAACACACCGTGTCTTGAAAAAAAGGGGTGAACGAAATGGGTAAAGAATTGGTCAGAGTTGAAAATGTTAAACGTTACTTTCCAGTAAAAAATAATTTTGGGCAAGTGAAGACTGTTGTAAAAGCAATCGATGACGTTTCGTTAACGATTAATGAAGGAGAAACGCTAGGTTTAGTTGGAGAATCAGGCAGTGGGAAAACAACGTTAGGCCGAAGCATCTTGCAGTTGGAATCAATAGATGAGGGTGAAATTCACTTTGATGGCCGATCTTTTAAAAATGTATCAAAAGATGAAAAAAAACAAATGCTTCAAAAAATGCAAATTATTTTTCAAGATCCTTATTCTTCTTTAAACCCAAGAAGAACAGCCTTAGAACAGGTATTAGAGCCATTGTTACTTCAATTTGATAAAAGTGTAGCGACAGAAAAAGCGATTAATATTTTGAAAAAAGTAGGCTTTACAGAGGATATGCTGCATAAATACCCAAAAGAATTTAGTGGTGGTCAAAGACAGAGAATAGGTATAGCTCGTGCTGTCGTTGTTAAACCAGCATTTATTTTATGTGATGAGCCAATTTCTGCATTGGACGTCTCTATCCAGGCGCAGGTAATTAATTTATTGATAGAGTTGCAGGAAGAATTGAAGTTAACTTATCTATTTATTTCTCACGATTTATCGATGGTACGCTATATATCTGATAGAATCGCAGTAATGTATCTAGGTAAAATTGTTGAAATGGGCCCTTCGGAAACGATTTTTGAAAACCCGCAACATGCATATACAAAAAGGTTACTAGAAGCTATTCCTATTGCAGATCCTAAAAGAGCTCGCGTGGCACTTGCTGATAAGGATCAGACAAAAACAGTTGAGATAGATACAACGAGTCAAACGGAATGGGTTGAGATTAGCCCAGATCATTTTGTATTAAAGGAGAAAGAATAATGACAACGGATAAAATTGAATTAGTTCAGGGTGAAAAAGGAATGGAGTTACCTGTTGAGACAGGCAATTGGATAATTTTACGTGAAGGTGGTTATTCGCCTGTACAAAGTATGGTTGGTGCAGTAGGTGCTTGTGGAGCATACGTTTATCAAAGTATTTTAGACAGTTCCCGTATTGATTATACTTTTTCAAAAGTTGAAATTAATTATGAAAGAGATAGTACTATTAAAAGTGAACCAGTTAAATCAATAGAAATTAATTTCTATTTATCAGTTGATGAGAAAAATCAGGGGAGAGCTGAGCGTAGTTTAAAATTAATTGGAAAACATTGTCCAGTGATGCAGTCGTTAGACCCTAAAATAAGTGTAGTAGAAAAAGCGACATTTATATAAATAGAAAAGAGATGAAGAAAATATATGAATTTTCTTTATCTCTTTTTTTGTTAACCAATAATAATTTTTTCACTTGGAAACAGATAGCCATGGTCTTGTCGTTCTTTAGGAACAAAGACCATTAATGTATAGAGCATTCCTATTCGCCCAATAAACATTAAAACAGCAATAATTATTTTTCCAGCAAAAGTTAAATCAGAAGTGATACCTAGTGATAGGCCAGTTGTCCCAAATGCAGAGGCAACTTCTACAATAATAGCAATCAGAGAGTGATCTTCGGTGATAGATAATAGAAGAACTGCTAAAAAGCACATAGCAACTGAAAGGTTAAAAACAACAACAGCTTTTTTTATATCTCTATCTTGAATTCGGCGACTAAAAATGGTTACATTTTCTTCTCCTTTGACAAAAGAGAGCATGTATAAACCTAAGATAGCAATTGTTGTTGTTCGAACGCCCCCACCAACAGAACTTGGACTACAACCGATAAACATTAAGACCGAAAATAATAATAATGTTGGGGTTTGAAAAGAACTTAAATCATGCATTTGAAGACCAGCATTTCTTGTTGTGGTGGAATAAAACATCGATGTCATCCATTTTTGAATTTCAGGCATATCAGAAAACAAATGATTTCGTTCTAATAGATAAATCGCAAGTGTACCAAAAATAAATAAAATAAGGTAAATGCTAATAGCAAGTTTGCTAAACAATGAAAACCTAAAAGGTAAGTCATGTTTCTCACGTTTGTAGAGTAGCCACTCTTTTGTTTCCATGATAACTGGAAACCCAATACCACCAATCATAATTAAACCTATTAAAATAGTAATAAATAAATAGTCCGTTGCATAGGGCTTAGCAGAGGAGCCGGTCACGTCAAAACCAGAGTTTGTTACTGCAGAGATGGATTGATAGAACCCTTGAAATGTAGCTTCTCCTAGAGTCGGGTGATGACCTGAATAGTAGAATCTTAGAGAAAAGATTATGCCAAAAATGAACTGAATAATAAGTAAGGTGTAAACTGTGTTTTTGATCAGTTTAACACTACCACTTAACCTTGGTTGGTTCATGTCAGTCATAATTAATTGTCTTCTTTTTAAAGAAATTCTTTTTCTTGAAAGAATAAAGAAAAAAGTTGAGAACATCATAATACCAAGACCGCCAACTTGAAAAAGAATCTCAAGTAAAACAACGCCACGTTCATTAAAAACCTCGTTAATATTAAAGGTGCTTAACCCAGTTACACTAACTGTACTAATAGCCATAAACAAGGTATCAAAAACCGAAATATCTGCCCCGTCTTGTTGAAAGAAGGGAAGACTGAGTAAAAGAAAGGATATTAAAGTCATGATAACGTAATAAGAAAAAATGATTTGAATTGTAGAAAAATGACTGTTAATAAATTGATTGCCACTTCTTTTTAAGTGAAATAAAGACCAACGCTTTTTAAACATAATGTACTCCTTTAAACTCTATTGAAATCAGTATAACAATCCCTATATGAAAAGACAAAAAATATTCAGACTAACGGCGGATGCTAAAAAGAAATAATTTCGTTACACTGGTTGTTAAAGGAGTGGTGATATGTTTATAAGTATTGTATTGACACAACTTATTGTTTGGGGGATTTTTAGTCTATTTATTCTTCAAAGAAATGGGCGATTGGAAAAAACTGAAAAAACAGGTTTTAGTAAGTGGTTAATTCTTCTGTTCATCCTCAATTATATTGTGATTTGCGCGTCATTACTTGAGATAACATCCTTTACACTTTTGATGATGGCTAGTGCAAATGGCTTACTAACGATACTTTATATATTTACTCAAAATTTTATTAGAAATTAAAAACGACAAAAGTAGAAAACATTCTGCTTTTGTCGTTCTTTTTTATCCTAATTTTACAAGTGTGTATTTCTTTTTACCTTTTCTGACAATGATGAATTTATCATCAATAGATAAGTCAGAAGTAATGTCAGTAGCGACATCCTTGATTTTATCTCCGTTAATTGAGATAGCGCCATTTGTTACATCTTCTCTTGCTTGTCGTTTCGATGGTTCAATTTTGGTTTCGACTAACCAATCCACAATGTTTTTAGATTCTTTTCCAATTGTTGCAGTAGGCATATTTTTAAAACCATCTTCAATTTGATGTGAGGTTAATTGTTTAACATCACCAGAAAATAGAGCGTCAGTAATAGTCAATGCATCAGTTAAAGCGTCTTGACTATGAACAAATACGGTCATCTCTTTTGCCAATGTTTTTTGAGCTTCTCTTTTATGAGGTTCTGTCTCGACTTTTGTTTCAAGCGCTTGAATGTCATCTTGTGTTAAGAAGGTAAAGAATTTCAAGTATTTGATAACGTCGCGATCATCTTGATTTAACCAGAATTGGTAGAATTCGTAAGGAGATGTTTTTTCAGGATCTAACCAAATAGCACCACCGGCAGTTTTACCAAATTTAGTTCCGTCAGATTTTAACATTAAAGGAATTGTTAAACCAAAAGCTTTTGCTTCTGCGCCTTCTTTTTTACGAATCAAATCAAGCCCAGCAGTAATATTCCCCCATTGATCGGCACCACCAATTTGAAGACGAACATCATGGTGACGGAATAGATGTAGGTAATCTAATGATTGCAATATTTGGTAAGTGAATTCAGTAAATGAAATACCTGTTTCAAGTCGACTTGAAACGATATCTTTAGCAAGCATGGTATTAATATTAAAGTTTTTTCCGTAATCACGTAAAAAATCTAGTAAAGAAAGGTCTTTTGTCCAATCATAATTGTTAACCATACTAAGTTGTTGCTCGTTGTTTTCATCAAAGAATAAATGTTTCATTTGATTTGTTAAACAATCAACGTTGTGCTGTACTTGCTCCATTGATTGTAGTTGTCGTTCACTAGATCGTCCACTAGGGTCGCCTATTGTTCCAGTAGCTCCTCCAATAACAATATAAGGATGATGTCCTAAAGCTTGGAATCTTTTTAGCATCATAAATGGAATTAAATGGCCAATATGCATACTATCTCCAGTTGGATCAACACCACAATATAAAGAAATTTTATTATGTTCGACGTATTCACGTAATCCTTCCGCATCTGTTTGTTGATTAATTGCATCACGCCATGTTAATTCATCAATAATATTTGTTGTCATATTTAAAACTTCCTTTCTTTTTGGTATAAAAAAAGCCCCTATAGAGAAAAATTCTCCATAGGGACGAAATAACATTTCCGTGGTACCACCCAGATTGTGCTTTTTAAGCACCTCTTAATATTTTTATCGGTAACTAACCGCTTGTTATTTTAAAAAATGAATGTACTTCGTGAAATTATTTGTGTCAAATTCCAGCAACCTTTGACTTTCTATAAACAGAGATAATTCACTACTTCGTTCAACTATAACAAGATTGTGTATCTAATTATCTATTATGCTAAAACAAAAAGAATAGATTGTCAATTAAATTATAACAAAAAGAAAAAGTTAAACAACATATATGTTGTAATGAAAAAGTGTTAGAATATACAACGTGACATAAGGAGGAGAAACATTTGAGTAAAAAAGGAATTTTACTAGCAAATATTGGAACACCAGATAAACCTGAAGCAAAAGAGGTAAAAGAGTATTTAAAACATTTCTTAGGAGATCCACGAGTTATCGATAAGCCTAGATGGCAATGGTTACCAATTTTACATGGGATTATTTTAAACACACGACCAAAAAAATCAGCAGCATTATATAAAAGTATTTGGGAGGAAGGAGGATCTCCCCTTCTAATTCATACTAAGTCTCAAACTAGTCAGCTTCAAGAAAAATTACCAGAAGTATCAGTTAGATTTGGAATGGCATACAGTCAACCTACAATTTCAGAATCACTGAAAGCTTTTGAAAAAGAAGGTGTTGAGGATGTAACTATTATTCCTTTATACCCACAGTACTCAACAACGACAACAGCAGCTATTCATGATGCTGTGTTTAGACATTATTTAAAACAGGAAAATATACCAACACTTCATTTGATTCGTGAATTTACAAGTCACCCTTTATATATTAATTTATTGAGGAAGCAAATAGAAGAAGGAATTAAAGAGTACCAACCTGAGTTGTTAGTTTTTTCTTATCATGGTATTCCGGTTTCATATGTAGAAAAGGGAGATCCTTATAAGGATCAATGTGCTGAAACAACAGCAGCAGTTTTTAAAGGGTTTGATATTGATATTCCTTACAAAGTGACCTATCAATCAAAATTTGGTCCAGATGAATGGCTAACTCCTGCCTTAGATAAAACATTGATGTCTTTACCAAAAGAGGGAATAAAAAAAGTCCTAGTAATCACACCAGGATTTGTTTCTGATTGCATTGAAACTCTAGAAGAGATTGAAGATGAAAACCGAACATATTTTATGGAAAATGGTGGCGTGGAATTTAATTACATTCATCCTTTTAATGACGATCCAGATTTTGTTGAATTATTAGCGAACTTAGTTAATTAGTTTTTCTTTTAACCTTTTTTGAAGGGCTTGTTTTGCAATTTTATCAGCACCCTTGTTACTACTTTCTGGTTTCCACTCAACAAATAAGAGGATGAAATCATCCATTAAAAGTAAAATTTTTTGAAGATAACAATCAAAAACCACATCTTTAACATATTTTTTTTCAATGGACTGGGCAACAATACGACTATCAGTATAAATAAAAATAGTTTCGTTGCACCAGTTTTGGCTTTTAATATAGACCAGTGTTTGATAAAGCATCTCAAATTCAGCTTCATTATTAGTTTTTGCTTTTAACTCTTGATGTATCTGGATTTGTTGTTGATTTTTCAATATAATCATTCCACCACCACTTAAATGATATTTTTGATTGGTTGCTGCATCTATGTATATTTTTATCATAGTATTCTCCAATGCTATTTTTTATTTATTTATCTTATGGTAATATAAGTAACTGTAAGGTTATGTAAATAGGAGGCTAATATGAGTACAAGTAAAATACATGTTTTTCGATATCAGCCTGATTTATCAGGTGCTGTAATCTATTGGTCGATGACATTTGTTTTGTTTTTTATCAGTATGATTGGACTACTGGAGCAGCAAGGTCGAATTAATATATTTAGTGTAGCAACCTTTATTGTTTTTCTGATTTTTGGATACACTGGAACAAAAAGAAAAATGATATTAACTAATGAGCAATTGAAAGTTTCAGCAATATTGAAAAAAAACAGTTATCAAATTGATTTGAATAATATTGTAAAAGTCTCAGTAGGAAGCCACGGAATAACAATTCTAACTAAGGAAAATGAGTTTGCCTATATTATGTTCTCAAAAGCTAAAACTTCATTTGTACACTACTTGAAGCAAGAAGAATTATTTACAGGAACAATTAATGGCATTGAAAAAAGTGTTGACGATTAAATCAGTCAACACTTTTTATTTCATCAATAACAGTTACTTGCGATGCTTGAAGACCACGAGCACCTTCTTTTATGACAAATTCAACTTTTTGTCCTTCAAAAAGCACTTTAAATCCATCTTGAACGATGCCGGTAAAATGTACAAAAATCTCTTCATCCTCGTCATAGACTAGAAAACCATAACCTTTTCTAACGTCAAACCATTTTACAACGCCGATTTTCATTTTACATACCCCCTAGTGGTCATTTGCATGCCTAATTCTATTATACGTTTTATCGTTTACTACGTCAAACACATGTTTTTTGAGAAGTTAAAGGTGAAGTAGTTAAAAAGCTTTTTACTTCCTTTTATTTGTTATATACTAAAAAAGAGTATACAAATTGTAAGGAGAAAAAAATGGAACGTTCAGAAATATTTTTAACTTCATTTAATCGGATAGAAAAATGGTTGCGAAAGCAACTTGAATTTCCGAGTAATATGGGAGTCAGTGAGATGACTCGAAGAATTAAGAAGAAAACAGAATTACCGATTAATGAGATAGAATATGATTTAATTGAGTTTTCCCAATTAAGAAATGCAATTGTTCATAATAAGATAGAAAAAGATTTTGTGATTGCTGAGCCTAACCAATGGGCAGTAGATAGGATTTTAGAAATTGAAGAAAAATTAGTACATCCTAAAACAGTTGAGAAATATATAAGAGGTAATGTCAAAACATTTGAAGCTTCCATCCCTTTAAGAAAAATTCTACATATAATAGTAGAAAAAGAATATTCTCAGTTTCCGATTTATCAAAAAGGAAAGTTCAGAGGACTAATTACAACAAGAGGATTAGGCATGTGGTTTGCTAAGCATTCAGAAAATGCACTGATGGTGTTAGATGATTATACAGCAATAGATATTTTAGATGTGGATACTAAAAGAGATGCAGTTCGTTTTTTGAGTCCGTCTGATTATGAGTATAAAGCAATTAACTTATTTAAAAACAATCCACGACTAGAAGCCATTTTAATTACGGAGGATGGTCGTGGTAACAGTAAATTATTAGGAATAATTAGTCCAAAAGACTTATTCGGAGAGTAGGAATGCAGATGATATTGTACGGAGTGTTAGTTTTTACATCAGTTTTGATAGATCAAGTGATAAAAGGGTGGACAGTTTCTAACATTGAATTGTATGAAACGGTTTTTAGTAATCCGGTATTATCCCTAACACATATTAGAAATAGTGGAGCTGCTTGGAGTATTTTGGAAGGTAAAATGTGGTTTTTTACAGTAGTAACATTAATTGCCTTAATAATACTTCCATATCTTTTATTCAAATATCGTAATGAAACTAAATGGTTGACGATTGGGTTAAGTTTAATTATAGGAGGAACTATCGGAAATTTTATTGATCGTGTTAGATTAGGATATGTTGTTGATATGTTCCAAGTAGAATTTTTCCATTTTCCAATTTTTAATTTTGCAGATGTTTCACTAGTGGTAGGAGTTATGTGTATTTTTGTTTATGTATTATTTTTTGATGAAAAAGAAAGGAGAATATAAATGAAAAAAATAGTCAATGATATTACGGAATTAATAGGAGAAACACCTTTTTTAAAGTTAAAAAACGAGGCTAATGAAGCAAATGTATTTTTAAAGCTAGAATCATTTAATCCTGGCGGCAGTGTTAAAGATAGAATTGCTCTATCAATGGTAGAGAGAGCTGAAGAAGAGGGATTGTTAATAGAAGGTGGAACTATAATCGAACCAACAAGTGGAAATACTGGAATTGGCTTAGCTATGGTGGGAGCTTCAAAAGGATATTCTGTTATTTTAGTGATGCCCGATACGATGAGTATTGAAAGACAAAAGCTAATGAAAGCATATGGTGCAGATATTATTTTAACTCCTGGCAATGAAGGGATGAAGGGTTCGATTAAAGTAGCAAAAGATTTAGCAGAAAAAGAAGGATACTTTATGCCGTTACAATTTGAAAACATAGCTAATCCGTCAATTCATGAAAAAACAACAGCAAAAGAAATAATCAGCGCATTTGAAGGCGAAGAAATAGCTGCGTTTGTAGCCGGCGTAGGAACAGGTGGAACGATTTCAGGTGTTGGAAAGGAATTGAAAAAAGTATATCCTAATATAAAAATATATGCAGTTGAACCAGAAGAAAGTAAAGTATTAAGAAACGGAACCCATGCACCACATAAAATTCAAGGGATAGGTGCAGGATTTATTCCCAAGGTATTAGACACAACAATCTATGATGAAGTTTTCCCTGTTTCTAGCCAAGAAGCCATAGAAGCAGCCCGAGTGATAGGTGAAAAAGATGGACTACTTGTAGGTGTTTCATCCGGAGCTGCAATTTATGCGTCAAAAAAAATTGCTAAAAAACTAGGAGAGAATGAAATAATAGTCACTATTGCGCCAGACAGTGGTGAAAGATACCTTTCTACTAATTTATATAAATTCTAATTTAATAAAATTATTATTTAATAAATAAAATTGATGATTCTTGATAATTACTATTATTGGTAGTAGAATAAAGATATAAAATAATTCGCAAGGATGATGTACATGTCTAATCATGTTGTTGAAGAAGCTATTAGTAAAATGAAAGAATCTAATATTAGAATTACACCTCAAAGATATGCTATTTTAGAATATTTAGTTGAGAGTAAAAGCCATCCAACTGCAGATGAAATTTATAAGCACTTAGAACATCGTTTTCCAAATATGAGTGTTGCAACTGTTTATAATAATTTACGACTTTTTACTGAAATTGGATTTGTCATGGAAATGGCTTATGGTGATTCCTCAAGTCGTTTTGATTTTACTTCTACTAGACATTATCACGCTATCTGCGATAAATGTGGAAAAGTAGTAGATGTTTTCTATCCAGGCTTAGAGGATGTTGAATCTGCAACTGAGCAGTTAACGGGATTTAAAATTCGTGATCATCGTTTGGAAATGTATGGGGTGTGCCCTGAGTGTCAAAAATCAGAAAAATAATTTTAGTTAAAAGCTATTTGATTTGAACAGGTTATTAAGAACCTTTCAAAGCGGGTAGCTTTTTCTATTAAAATTATTGATTAAAAACCTGTTTAAAACGGTCAGATAACGTAATAAAGGAAAAAATGTTATTAATTGAAAAAAAAAGTAAAATTATGCTTGCATTTTTTTTGGACAATTGATATATTAGTAAATGTCGTTAAGACAACAACACATTTAAATAACAAAAAAATAAAAAAAATAGCTTGAATTATAATTGTTAATGTGTTAATATCGTTAAGTTGATATCTTTTGTATCTATTTTAAATAACGTTGATCAGTTTTAGAAAGTTTAAAAAAATATTTTTTACTCTTGACATAAAATTGAAAGTGTTATATGATATAAAAGTTGTTACGGCAACGAGATATAGATCTTTGAAAACTGAACAAAGTAAGACAAACCAAATGTGTAGGGCGTTTTT
>NZ_JAVWHO010000005.1:0-15949 GCF_036639995.1 Vagococcus sp.
TTTTGTAAGCTTTAATGATCATTTTACCAAAGTGATTATCCAAATAAATTTGAGTATTTATTATTTGTTAAGATTTTTATAGTAGCATTACGTATATAAACCTAGGTTTAATACATACCAACTAATAAACATTTTAAAAAAAAATATTCTTTAACTAAACACGGAATCATTTTAACTATTTATAATGTTTAGCTTTAGTAAATCCGAATAATATAAAATTGTAAGTTTTATCAGAAATAATTAATGAAAAATCTAATTAAAAAAGAAAGATATAAAAATGATGAATCTTATTAATTCTCACAAGATGTAGAAAAAGAATAATGACCAAATTCTATTTGTTTTAAAATTTCTTAATTAATTGATAGAAATGTCTATTCAAATATACCTCTAGAAAAACAAAAAAGGAGTAGTTTTCACTACTCCGAATCGTCTAATATTTTTATTTCCCAGCATTACTGGGCTTCTTTTTTCATTTTTTTCTCATAACGATGGTACATAAGTAATGCCACTAAACAAAAGAAAATAGGTCCTAATATTGAGAAAAATGTCTCATCATACTTACCATGTAGTGACGGTTCTATTATTGTAAAAAGATTGGCAAATCCAATTACAAAAGTGACAATTGGAACAACAATTTTATATGAGTTTTTTGATTTGAAGATAACAAAAGGTTTATGAATGTGCTCTTTCTTCTTAAATCCGTAAAAGGCAATGACAATAAACATATAAGGAATACTTACAGAGACATTTGTCATCGAAATGATGATTTCAAAAAATTCTTTAGCTCCTTTGCCACCAAAAGAAACAAATAAAATAATAGAAATAACTACTGCTGCTTGAACATACATTGCATAAACAGGTAAACCATTCTTAGTTTTTGTCCATTTTTTAGGCCAAATTTCTTTTGGCGTTCCTTCGATTAATTGTTTTAAAGGAGAAAATGCCAAGGTAAAGAAAGAACCAGTCAAAGCAAGAAACATAGAGATACCGATATATCTCCCCATCCAAACACCCATTTGAACTGCAACTGGTTCGGCTAAATCTAAAGTTAAGCCTAATTGATACCCCATATTGTTCATCGCAACATAAGCAACATTTCCAAGCGTAATATCCGCATCAGAAAATTCAGTAAACGTAAATGACCAATTAGTAAAAATCCCCATGATAAAGATACCAACTGCATAACCTAAAGTAATAACAATCGCTGAGATTTTAATTCCTTTTGGAAAATTAACCTCTGCATTTTCTGTTTCATCAACTAATCCACCAATTATCTCTAAACCACCATATGCAAAAATGGCAAACACTAGAAAACTAAAAACAGAAATAATCGAACCATAATCAGGGTTAGGTGATTTAATAAAGCTAGCAACAGTAACTGGTTCTGCCAGCTGACCTTTGTTCATAATCAAAATAAAAATACCAACAAGTATTAATACGACGTTTAAAAGAGCAACTGCAACGCCACCAACATTAGTAATTTTTTCTATTTTATCTAATCCCTTGCAAGATATAATCGTAATAAATAATATCCAAAGAGCTCCCAAAAGCCCCAAACTTTGAACGCTATCCAAACCGAAAAATGACCAACTTTGGGTTTTATCAACGCCAAATATTCCGTTTGATAAAGGTATCCAGATTGAAATACCTGTACTCACCATCCAAATAATATTTGAAGCGTACCACATAACCGTTCCTACAAATGAAAACTTAGGATTAACTGATTCAGCCATCCAAGAATAAATGCCACCCTTTTGATCTTTAAATGCTGCTCCAAACTCTGAAAGCATAAAAGCAAAAGGTAAAAAGAACGTTACTGCTGCTAAAATATACCAAATAATAGAAGCATATCCCATTAGATAATAGGCTCTCACAATGTTTGCAAAGCCAAAAACAGAAGTAAAAATCATTAATATCAGTGCTGTTAACGATAGTTTCTTCCCTTTAATCTGTTCATCGTCCACTTAAAAAACTCCTCAAAAATTTTTGATCATCTCTTCGATACATTCGAAATTAAAACGACAAGGTTTATTTTAAAACAAAAAAAACTCATTTGGACTCTCATGGTACTTTTTTAATGAATTTTTCAGTAACTTTTCATTTTTACTCGTTTATTCATTTTTTTGCTTATTTTTATACAAAAAAATCGAGATAGAATTATTTAACATTCTATCTCAATCATTAGTTGTTTTAATTATTTTGTAAAGTTATCAAAGTAGCCTTGAATAAATACGATTGGTGTTCCTTTGTCGCCACTACCTGATGTTAAGTCCGCTAATGAACCAATTAAATCTGTTAGCTGTCTTGGTGTTGTTCCTTGAGCTTCCATTGAACCTGTTAAATCAGCTTCTTTTTCATCAATGTGTATCTTAATTGCCGCTTCCAAATCAGCTCCACGTAAATCGGAAAAATTATTATCAGCTAAATATTTTAATTTCACTTCATTTGGCGTACCTTCTAACCCAGTTGTAAAAGCCGGTGAAACAACTGGGTCAGCTAATTCCCAAATTTTTCCAACAGGATCTTTAAAAGCTCCATCTCCATAAACCATGACTTCAACAGTTTTTCCAGTTGCTTCTTTTAACATATCTTGAATAGTTTCAACCACTGGCTGACATTCTCTCGGGAATAATTTAACAGCTTCTTCAGTTGATTTATTAGAACCAAGTAAACCATAATTTTCATTAAAACCACTACCATCAACTGATTCTGATAAAATATCATCTAAAGTATAGACTTTTTCAGCGCCACTGTTTTCCAAAATACGTTTAGTACGGTAACGTGTATGAATATCACATGTTAACACATTTTTTGTGTAATCAAGAATTGTTTTTGGCTTTTGTGAGAAAATAACTTCACATTCAGCACCTTCACCGGCAACAAGTTCTTTATAATATTCAATATAATCCACACCAGTAAACGTGTGTTTATTATAACCAAATAATTCTCTAAATTGTTTTTCATCTAAAACATCTGTCCAAGGATTGATTCCTTTTTCATCTAACTTATCTAAGGACACAATGTGGTTGCCAACTTCATCAGATGGATAACTCATCATGATGACAACTTTTTTTGCTCCTCTAGCAATACCACGTAAACAATTTGAAAAACGATTACGACTAAAAATCGGGAAAATAACACCTACTGTTGTTTCGCCAAATTTGTTTGCTACGTCTTTTGCAATTTGATCAATTGACGCGTAATTCCCTTGTGCTCTGGCAACAATAGATTCAGTAACTGCAACAATATCTTTATCTTCAATTGAAAATCCTTCTGCATTTGAAGCCTTTAAAACACTATCTACAACGATTTTTTCAATGTTGTCTCCCTCATTAATAATTGGGCAACGTAACCCTCTAGTAATTGTTCCAACTGTGCGTTCCAATAGACTCGCTCCTTCATGATGTCTTCTACATCTCAACTTTTCTACTCTTGTACTATACCTTTTTTTGTGATATAAGTAAAATTAATATCTACTATATGAGATATAAGGAGAATTTATATGGTGAACAAACTAGATTTGTATCGAATATTTTATGAAGTATCACAGCACAACAGCTTTTCAAAAGCTGCCAAAAGTCTTTATTTAACCCAACCCGCTGTTAGTCAATCTATTTCAATTTTAGAAGAAGAGCTCGCTATTCGGCTTTTCAATCGGAGCCCTCAGGGTGTTAGTTTAACCGAAGAAGGAAAACATTTGTACGACTATGTTCATTCTGCGTTAAATTTACTAGATTCAGGCGAAAAAAAATTGGAAGAATTCAAATTATTGAAGGGAGGTAAAATCGCAATTGGCGTAGGTGATACCATTTCTAGATACTTTTTATTGCCCTTTCTGGAATCCTTTCACTACCAATATCCTGACATTTCTTTTAAATTAATTAATGGAACTACCTCTGAACTAATTGATATTTTAAAACAAGGTAAAATTGATATTGCTATTTGTAACTTTCCAATTGATGATGACAAACTTGAAAAAATAATCTGTGCTGATATTCAAGATACCTTTGTTTATGGTTCAAACTATAACAATTCATTTAGTAAAACAACTACAATAGAAGAAATACTAACATACCCTATCATTTGTTTAGATCAAGAGTCTGTTTCAAGACGTTTTGTTGATAATTTTTTGAAAGAAAAAGGCCTATCTTTAAAACCTGAGTTCGAACTTGGTTCCCATGATTTGCTTTTAGATTTCGCTAAAATAAACTTAGGTATTGCTTGTGTGACACGTGAGTTTTCTAAAGCATATATAGAACAAGGTCTTTTAAAAGAAATAAAACTTACTGAGTCTATTCCAAAACGCTCGATTGGTATTTGCTATTTAAAAAGTGTGTCTCTCTCCTTAGCTTCACAGAAATTTGTTCATTTGATTGTCAATGACACAAAAGTCGATTAGTTATATTCAAAACCAATAATAAAATAACTATTTAACTTTTTATGATTTTAATGTATAATATAGTGTAATAGTTTATGATTAATTTTAAAGGAGCGAATTACATGAAAAAAAGTACATTACGTTTATCAGCTGTTGTTTTAGCTTGTGTTCCACTTTTAATTGGAGGAGCATCATTTGTTAACGCTGAAGATACCCAACATAGTTCAAGTTCCGAAGTTGTTAACAAAGCAAATACAACTGCTAGCTCAACAGAAGCAAAAGAAACGAAAGAAAATACATCACCAGTCATAACCAAAACATTAAAAGTTGAAAGTAATGAAATTAGTGGTAAAAAAGGTGATTCTGGCAAGATTAAATTGGCAAAAATTAAACTTGTCGATGAAACAGCTAATAATGAAAAAGAAAAAGAACGAGAAGTTGAACTAAAAGGAACATTCGAATTACTAGAAAAAAATGATTTTATCAAATTTGATAAAGATGGTAATTGGACTGCTCTAAACAAAACAGACAAAAAAGAAATTCAATTAGATTTCAAACCAAATCTTAAAGACGAAGATACAAAAAAAGTGTTGTCTGCTATGTTCCCTAGTGAAACATTTGATGATGCTTATAACAAAACAATCAAAACTGACAAAATCACTGTTAACTTTACTGATCCTAAACCTATCATTGACCCAACCGTTGATCCTGTAGCTTTAGATGTAGCAGTAAAAAATAAAGGTAACAAATTAGTCGTTACACATGAGAACACTGAGCTAAAAGCTACTTTTACTGAATTAAAAAATGACAAAGCTAATAAAATTGTTCTTGGTTCTGATGGTACATTTACCATTCCGGCAACAAATAAAGAAACTAAATTTACTCAAAAAGTTGATTTCGTTTTAGACAAAGAAGACACTAACTTCAAAAAATTATCTGAAACTAAAAACATTAAAACAGAATATAAAAATATTGATGCTTCTATTAATACTAAAGTAATCGCACTAACTTACAAAACACCAACATTAACATCTAAAATTAATGCTGGTGGAAAGTTAGAGTTTCAAGATGTTGAAGGCGTGAAAATTACTGGTAAATTTCAAGAAGTTAAAAATGATGACTATTTTTCTTTAGATGCTGATGGAAATTGGAAAGCTAAAAAAGCTGGCCGTGGAGATGTTGACCCAACCTTTACTATTTCAGACACATCTTTAGCTGAATTACAAAAAAAATATCCTGAACAATTAATTCAAATAACTACAGGTAAGTTAAAAGTTGATTTTTCAGAAACTGGTTCTAACCAAAAAGAATACGCTCCAGTTAGCAAAAAGGAATATGCACCTGTTAAAAAATTACCACAAACTGGTGAAGAAAAAATGCGTTTTGCAGGAATCATCGGTATTATTGTCATCGCTATTGTTGGTATCATCTTTTTTATGAAAAAAAAGAAAAATGATGATGATGAAGCATAATTAGAAAACTATTACCTATACAGACTAACCCTCTGTATAGGTTTTTTTGTATAAAAAAAGAACTGATTACTCAGTTCTCTCTTTGCTAACTTATTTTAATGAAAAACAATCTGACTTCTTTCATAAAAATGCTCTTCTTCTTCCCCTAAATGATTGGCTACTCTAGCAACCACAAAGAAATAATCAGATAAACGGTTCAAAAATTTAAAAGCATGAGAAGAAATTTCTTCTTCTTCTTTAATCAAAGTAGCAACGACTCTTTCTGCTCTTCTTGTTACCGTTCTTGCAACATGTAAATGGCAACTTGCTTCATTACCACCAGGTAAAATAAATCGTTCGATCTTTGGTAGTTCTTCTTCATGCTGATCGATTTTTTCTTCTAACCAAGCAATATGCTCTTTAGTAATAATAAAAGGCATTTCATCTGAAACATTAGCTAAATCTGTGCCACAATCAAACAAATAGTTTTGAACTTCAATTAATTCAGCGACTAACGTGTCACTATTCTTAAGTTTTTTAACCTCACAAATACTTAAACCAACATGGGAATTAATTTCATCAGTTGTGCCATAAGCTTCTACTCGTAGGTTTCCTTTATTAACACGTTTACCACCAATCAAACTTGTTTTACCTTTGTCTCCACCTTTAGTATACATTTTCATGTTGTCACTTCCCTTATATTATTTCATTTCAAATTTAGATAGGTTCCAAACAACTTTATCTCCAACTTTTAACTTATATTCATTTGCCCCAACTTCTGCTTCTTTACCATTAACAGTATAAATCCAGAATTTTTGAGCTTTTGTATCTTGTTTTTTACCATCAATTGAAGAAATCATGCTATTTTCTTCAGCCACTTCAAAATTATCAGCCATAATATCGCCTAAAAGAGCTCCATCTTTAATGTCAATTTCTTTTGAACTGATTTCTTTACCGTCTTCTTGTAAAGTAACGGTTACACCTTGTTCTTGTTTTTCTGATGAAGCCACTACTTCTGTACTTGATTGTTTAGTATTACTTTCTTTTGTTGTGTCTGCCGCTTTTGAGCCACATCCTGTTAATGCTACTAATAATACAACTAATCCTACTAATTTTTTCATTTGTTTTCCAACTTTCTTAATTTTTTAAACCATATTTTTGTTTAACACGCCTAATCTTCGTGCTTAACGGTTTGATTAAAATATTTGTAAATACTGCATTAGACACCATATACGTTATGGTAAATGGAATCGCTGGAACTAAGACTGTCAAATAGCGAGTCCACGTGAAAATACCATCTATTGACAAGACTGTCCAAATATCCATTAATAAGGAATAAAGAATTCCTGAGAAAACAGCTAACGAACTAATGACAAATCGATTATTTTCTGATTTTTTCACCCATTTACTTCCTGCTATTACACCTATTAAACCTGTTGTCAACATTTGAAAAGGTGTCCATGGTCCTTGAGTGAACATCATATTCGCAACAAAAGGAGATAGCGCTCCAACCATGAAACCAAACAAAGGACCAAACTGAATTCCTGAAATAATCACAATGGATACTAAAGGATTAACAGACGGTGTAAAAAAGAATATGATTTTTGATACAACTGCCGTAGCAGTCATAACAGCTATTAGCACTAATTCTCTTGTCGCCATTTCTTTTTTTTCAAACGAATGAAAAAAAGGAACAAAAGAAATGATGACAACATAAAGAGAAAGTAAATTATAACGATTGTTCCGATAAAAATAATACATGATGATTAAACTAAATACGATTAACCCAATCCATCGTATTGATCCTTTTAACTTAACCATTTGTAGTCAATCCTTCTCGAATACTATGCCATGACTCTTCTGCTTGATCAAACGTAATCACATTGGGTAAATGAGGTTTGACCATTTTATTAATCGGCGTTGTATAAAAATAATTATTTGAAAAGAAGGTAATCGGATCAGAGATAGAAATCATTTGTTTATCAAAAAATAAACCACATCGATCAGCAATTTTAGCTGAAAAATCAACATCATGAGTCACAATAACTACTGATTTTCCTTTTTGAGAGAATTCCTTCAATAACTTCATTATCTTTTTCTTATTTTGAGTATCAACGCCTTTTGTTGGCTCATCAAGAAACAATATATCAGGATTTAGTAACAACACTTTTGCCAAGGCAACTAACTGCAATTCTCCACCGCTTAAATCGTAAGGATGCTTTTCTAATAAGTGAGATATTTTAAACCAGTTAACAACATTATCAATTATTTCATCTGTTTCAGTATAACCCATCGTCTCTAAAAATGACTCATAATCTGCTCTAACAGTTTCTTTGACAAACATCGATAACGGCTGTTGGGGTAAGTAAACTACTTCTTGTCCATACTTGATTTGATTATTTTTAGAAGATTTTATTTTCTTCCCGTTTAGCTTAACTTTTCCTTGGTATGGAAGCATTAAACCACTCATAACTTTTAATAACGTACTTTTCCCTGCTCCATTCCCACCTAAAATACAAAAAACTTCCCCTTTATACAATTCTAAATTCACATCATACAAAATATCTTGTGCTAATCTACTGTACTTGAAAGAAACATGTTTCAAATCAATGACTACCTTATTATCTACGTTAAACGATTCTGTTTTAGGTATCATGTCAGCAATGCCTTTTTTTTCAAAAAAATCATTAACCATTCTGATTCCATCACTAATTGTTAAAGGATATTCTTTTTCTACACCAAACAAATGATGTAACCGAATCGGTGAAGGCAGACTCTCTGCTTTCTCCTCATTTTTAAGTAGTTCTTTTGCAACAACAAATGGCGTATCAAATAAGGCTAATCTACCGTTCTCGATTAGAAGTAATTTGTCTGCCATACCAAATACTTCTTCTAAATAATGCTCCGCTAAAATAATTGTTGTATTTAATTCTGTATTAATTCGTTTAAGAGTTCGCAAAAAGTCCAAAGCTGCAATTGGGTCAAGTTGAGCGGTAGGTTCATCTAATACTACGATTTCAGGTTGCATGACTAAAACCGACGCTAAATTAAGTAGTTGCTTTTGTCCACCTGAGAGTTCTGATACATCTTTTTGATACCAATGATGAATACCGAAATAATTTGCCATTTCTCCGATACGACTTCTTATGATTTCTCTAGGCATTCCTATATTTTCTAATCCAAAGGCAAGCTCAGACCAAACTTTATCAGTTACAATTTGAGCCTCAGGATCTTGCATCACATAACCAATCTTACTTGCTGCATCACTATCTGATAGTTCTGAGAGTAATTTGTTTTCAAAAAGAATTTTTCCACTCATTAAGCCATTTGTCACAAGTTCTTTTTTCAATAATTTTAACAGTGTACTCTTACCACTACCTGACGCACCCATTAAAACAATAAAATCGCCTTTTTTAACATTAAAATTAATATTTTCCAACATAAATTGTGTACTATCTTCATATTGAAAGTTTACATTTTCCATTGTAAGTATATCCATCGTACTCTCTCCTTTACTTCAATAAATAGCGGTAGACTCATTAAACAACCAATTATCACATAACCTATAATGGATGTTCCTTCGACACTATTTAATCTCAACCTCGGATAATAGTAAAAAGAAAAAGCATCTTGAACTGAACAGTAATAATACCCTGCTAAAAGAATACCTACACTTAATGTTAAGAAAACATCTCTTCTTTGAAAGGTATAGGATTGATACTGAGTTCTATTTTTCAATCCATAGCCACGCGCATTCATTGAATCAGACGTAATAACAGCTCTTTCTAGTGACCAACCAAATAAACTCAAAAATGTTTGGTATTCCTTTTCCATCTTTTTATTTGATTCACCGTCACTTGCCACACCTAAACCTTTTTGTGCTAATCTTATATTAGATACTTCTGCTTGATAAAGAGGTATAAACCTTAGAATCATCGATAAAACTAAAGATATTTTTGGCATTCTTTTTCCAAATAAATATAGTATTTTCTCACTATTAAATGAATAAGAAAAGAGACGAAACCAAATAAAAATAGAAAACATCATCAAACCAAACGAAAAGCCATAAAATAAGGCTTCAAAAGTAAAACGATAGGATTTGCTCGCATTTATTGTCCACTCAAATAATATAGTTCGACCCGTATGAATAAATAAAAAATTCCCCAGAGTTGAAAATATGAGTATTAAACTTAACCACTGTAAATCTTTTTTTATTTGCTCCACACCTTCTAAGCGCCACTGAGTATATAGACCAATCATCAGAGTTATCAAACGAACAATAGGATTAACCGAAAACATAATGATTGTTAAAACAGAACAAAAATAAAAGAAAACTATTAGCGGATGAAAATGATAAAAATATTGTTTATTTAAGGATTTCATTATAACCATCCTTCTCTTTATTATATATTGACTAAGCCATTATCTCTTAAAATATTAGAATAGTCACTATTCTTTTTCTAATATAATTAAAAATGGGCAAAAAAATAAGCTTCACATGAGAAAGCGTTTACTGTTTAGCCTTTTTAAGTTATAATATAACGTGTACCATTTAATTAAATAGGAGGGGATATTATTGGAAATTAGAACGTTACAAACCTTTCAAGTTGTAGCGGAAGAATTGAACATGACCAAAGCTGCTATTAAGCTTAATTATTCACAGCCGACAATAACTAAACATATCCAGAGTTTAGAAGCTGAGCTTGGTAGTACACTTCTGATGAAGAAGAACGGAAAATATATTTTAACCTATGCCGGTGAAGAACTTTACAAAAGATCAATTAATATTTTAAAAGAAATTAATTTAATTAAAAATATTTCACCTGATCACGGCAACCATATTTCTTTAAAACTTCAAGGTCATGATTACTATGGATTCCGTTATTTCATGCCAGCAATTACTAAAATGAGTCGTATCACTCCAACTGTTAATTTTACCTTAAAAGGCTCAAACAACGAAGACACTATTAGTAAAATTCTAAAAAATGAAGTTGATGTCGGCATTATCACTGGAAAGATAGCCAGTTCCGATATCATTGCTCAACCTATTGGATTTGAGAGTGCTGCACTTTGTATCCATCATTCTATATATAAGCAAAATTATCAATTAGAAGATTATTTTGCTAATTATCCAATTATTATCGATCAGTCAGAATATTATAACTATGATAACACCTTTCAACAAACCCTCAATCAACCGACCATCATTAACACCACCAGTGATGAAATTGTACAAGAAGCTATTCTTTCTGGAAAAATGCTCGGTATTGTTAGAACGGGTAGACTTCAACAGCATATTGATTCTGGTACAATCAAAATTATTGAAGTCATCGCAAAAGAAGAGCAAGTTCAAGTAATAATGAATAAATCAAACTACACGAATCAAACCATTTCAACTTTGTTTAATCTTGTTTGTCAACAAGGCATCCACAATGCCCCAAAACTACAAACGATTAAATGGGCTTAACTTATTATATTATTCAAGTTCTTTTACTTGCCGGTAAAAGAACTTTTTTTTGCCTAAAAAAGCAAAAATGAGCCACTTTGTATACAACAAAGTGGCTCATGATAATTAACATGAATTGCCACTTCTCTACTCCCGAAAAAGTGATTTTAGAATATTAACAATGTTCCTGACTTAAACATCACTGATGTTTTCACAGTTGCGGGTACAGCGCTGGTTTCTCACCAACTTCCATTGTCATTCATAAATGAACGATATATTCTAAAATAATGATATAGCTAATTATAACTCATCTTAGCAATTTTTGAAAGGCTTTTGCTAAACTTCCTTTGATTGTTGCTCTTTAGCTGCTTCTTGGAAAACATCTTCGCCAAATGAGCGCTCAAGTAATTTCAAAGCAGCCTCTTCATATTTAAAGGCCAACACACCTAGTGAAGCCATTATATAATTGTGATCAATTAAGACTTTAACTGATCCAGTAGGAAGAAGAATCGGTGATTTCGATTTTTTATCCTTAGGTATCTTTTTCAAAATGTCTGGTCCGTTTGGTAGTCTAGTTAAAGCACCTCCTGTTCCAATGACAAACTTAACATTAGATAAGTCTTTCCCTTGGGCAAGTGTGGATCTACCTGTTGGTCCATATACATATCTAATTTGTCCAGCATGTCTTTCAACAGCAGTCAACGTGGCTGCTTCAGATAGAACTTCAACTAGTCTTTTTTCTTCATCATTTTTAGGAATTGAATGATATTCATTTCTAAAAACGTCCAAATCAAATCCTTGCTTGATTAATTCTTCCTCGCCAATTAAATCAATCACATTTTCTTTATTAACATAGAGACCTAAATCTCCTTCTACTGTACGTTTTGCTAATGGTTCAGGTGCAACTTGAATTTTAGAAATCGCCTCTGTTCCTTCCGTTACAGAGTGAACATCTGTTGTTGCCCCACCTACATCAATAACCAATACATCACCTATTCTTTCATGAATAAGTTTGCTTAAATTCATTACCGCAGCTGGAGTGGGAGTAATCGTCCCATTCACAAGATCGTACACATGCTCCATTCCAGGAGCATGCACGATATGTTTTTCAAAAGTATCTTGAATCACTTCTCTTGTAGGTTCAACATTTAATTCATCAATTTTCGGAAAAACATTTTCTACAACATACAAATCATTGTCATAGTTTTCAAAAATCAATTTAATTTCTTCATCATTTTCAATATTTCCGGCATAGATAACTGGTATTGGTAAATTTAATTCTGCTAATTTTTCAGCATTATTTAATGCGGTCTCTCTTTCGCCATAGTCAACGCCGCCTGCGATTAAGATAATGTTAGGATTTTCTTCTTGAATTTTTTTAATATCAGTTCTTCTCATATTACCGGCCGTTACCATTTTAACAATCGCTCCAGCACCTAAAGCCGCTTCTTTTGCTGCTCTTGCAGTCATATCAAAAACTAACCCATGAACCGTCATTTTCAAGCCACCTGCTGCTGATGAAGTGGCAAACAATTCATCATATGTCAGTGTTTCTGCTTTTAAATTTCGTTGTAAATCCTGAATACTATTCTCTAAACCAATACGAACGTCACCTTCTTCAACAGTTGTTGCTGCTTGTCCTTGTCCGACAAACACTGGTGAATCCGTATGTATATCATGAAACGCGTTAACTACTGTTGTAGTTGAGCCTATTTCTGCAACCAAGATATCTATTTTCATACTATTTTTCTTCCATTTCCCGACGTCTTTCAACAAGTGCAGTTGCTACGTTAGATCCATTGCTTCCACGTCCAAATGCTGCATCCATACCGTGTTTAACAGCAATTTCAGGAATAACTTGAGTTCCCCCAGCCATGATCATAATCTTTTCACGGATTCCTTTTTCAATTGCTAAATCGTTAATACGTTGCATGTTTTTGTAGTGAATGTCATCATGACTGATGATTGTAGAAGCTAAGATAGCGTCAGCATTCATTTCGATTGCCGCATCTACTAACTTCTCAACTGGAACACTCGTACCTAAGTAATGTACTTCTACTCCAAATCTTTCGATTCCGCCGTGTTTAATATCAATAATTTCTCTTAATCCAACTGAATGTTCATCTTCGCCGACAGTACCAGCAACGATTACCATTTTCTTACGTTTAATGTCTTCACGAATTTCTTCATCTGACATTACAATTGGTTCTTCAGGAATAATTAGTGAATCTTTTTCGATTGAGAATGGCATACGACCTTTCATTTCAATACGAGTACCTTCAGCTGCTTGCATTACTTCTTTATTGATAACTTCGCAATCTTCTAAGCCCATTTTTTTACCCATTTCAAGAGCTGCAAATTCAGCAACACGAGCTGATTCTGGGATCATAAATGTTAATAGAACTGTTCCGTCACCTTGCCATTCAGCTTCTGGTTTAATTAAACCTTCTTCTCTGAATTCTTTTGTTTCTTCTAAACGTAAGTTAACATTATCATTTTCATCTAATTCATCGATGAAGATAATTTTATCTGGGTCTTCAAATGTTGATCCACCAATTAATTTAGAAGGATCTTCAACAGCTGATTCATCATATTGAGCAACATTATTGTTACCAAAGTGAGCTGTAACTGGTGCCATATAATCTTCGTCACGTTTGTAAACTGTGTCTGCTCCAACACCACCGTTGATTTTTCTTGAAATACCATCTTCGTTTCTTTCTGGGTAGTTACCTGAGTCAACAAAGAATGCATCTTCTACAGATTGGAAGTATCCACCTGCTTCGATCATTCCTTCTAAGAATAACACAGAACGTTCTTTAATTTCACGTGCTTGCTCTCTTAAAGGACCATCTTCTTTTAATTGAACCATTTCATTGAATCCATCTAAACCTTGGAATACTTGTTTAGCAGTATCAACAGCTTCTACGTTATAAATGTGCCAAGGAACATTACGGCCTTCATCAGGAGTAATTGTTGATTGAATATCAGCACTTGTTAATTTAGAAATTAATAAGTTTAATACGTGAGTTACAGTTGCTTCACGAGTTGATGCTTCCATGTACTTAGTATTTTGTTGTGCACGCATACGGTATTCACTGAAGAATTCACGCAATGCAACTGCATAAGGTAAATCTAAGAACATTGATGGTGCTGGTGGAGCTGTTGGAGGTACTGTAGATAAACAAATATCTGATTTATCCATACCAACTTTATATGAGAATACAGAGTTAAGAGCATGTTGAACCATTAATTCTGGCATAACTTTCCATGCTTCACGAGCAGTAGCGTTCGCATTATGAGCGCCATCGATTTGAGCAATTCCAGCCCAAGCCATAACTTTTTTAGACTCACACGCATCGATAAATGAACGAACCATGTTAATGTTACGATATAAAACGTTGTATTGAGGATCTTGATGGGCTCCGTTAACGCCTTCTTCAGCGAACATTACAGCCACTTCAGGTCCAGCAATACCAGATACGTAACTATGGTAGTTAATTGGACGACCTACTTCTTCTTCTATAGCATCTAGTGCTTTTCTTTGAGCACGAACTTGTTTTCTAGTAATTGGAATCCCACCAATTCCTTGAGGTGTTCCTTCGATTAATCCTTCAAAGTGAGATTGTCCAGCAGTTCTGATAACCATAATATGGTCAGCACCATGCCAAGCAGCCATACGCATACGACGGATATCATCTTCAAAACGTCCAGATGCAATTTCTGTTGTAATTGAAGAAGTTCCTTGAGGATCAATGTTTCCAAAGTATTTAGCTGATGGAAGTGGCACATATTGTTTTAATGATTCAGCCATATCTTTGTATTCAAATTTATGTAATTGATAGTTTGGTACTGGTGTTCTCCATACCCAACCACGGCGTTTTGGACGGTAGTTTTCTAAATCAGTAAGTATTTCATTAATATCTAATTTTTTATTTTTATCTAATTTAATTGTTTCTGACATTATTAGTTACCTCCCTTGAAAATATTAAGAACTTCATCCCAATATTCTCCTTCGCTTAATTTTAATCCAGCTTCTCTTACATCCATATTTTTTTCTTTAGCGATGCGGTAAACAATATGTCCTGCACCTTTACCCATTAATTCATGAGCTAATACGCGATTCACAATTTCTGTTGCTTCAATTGATGAAAAGCCCATTCTTAACAATACTGAACGTTCGATAGATGGAGAAGTGTATTCTCTACCCATTTCTAACATAGGTTCCATAATTTCTTCTGATAAAGCCCAGAAGCGGTCTTTCAATTCGTCGTCTGATAAATCTGCAAGATGTTTTCTTGCTTCTTCAAATGTTACTTCTTTCATCCTAGTCACCTCTTAATTTTTTAGTTCTTCTAAAAGACTTTTTACTTTTTCAACGCTATCATTGATTTCTTCTGCTAAGTAATCAAATTCTTCTGCTGTTAATTCTCTTTCAATACCTTTTGTTGCATTTTTAACTGCTGAACGTTTTAATCTGTTTAAATCAACGTCTTTGATTTCAATTGCTTTTGGAGAGTCTGGTAAAACAATAGTTACACCAGGTTTTTCATCTCTTGGATTACCAAAGTGAATATCGATACCATTTTCTCTTGCAAATGATAATTGAGGTTGAACTGTTTTACCAGCTCCTGTGTATTCTGTTTCTTGAACTAAGATGATTTGATCTTCATCCAT
>NZ_JAVWHO010000005.1:16049-23279 GCF_036639995.1 Vagococcus sp.
TACCAGCTCCTGTGTATTCTGTTTCTTGAACTAAGATGATTTGATCTTCATCCATTTCTTGTGCAATAGCAAATGCTGCTGCTAAAGAAGTATTACCAGCTGGTCCTTTTTCTAGACCCTCAAGGTTAGCTAACATTTCAGTAATGTAGAATACTTCTCCCTGACTCATTGTTACATAGCGATCCATGTAACGTAATGGACGAGCTGCTGATCTAGGAACATCTGATCTATCTGGCCCTGTTGTAAACGGAACACCAAATCCAGTATGCCCTGTTGTAAATGACTTTCTATTGAAATCAGTATCTGAAGCCATATGTAGACCTGTTAAATCAACACTTGCTGCTACAACTTTAGTCGTTGTATTTCCTGCTTTGCGCATTCCTCTTGCAGTACCAGTCAAGTTCCCACCACCAGCATTCGTTGCAACAACAACGTCTGGTTGTTTGCCGACTTCTTTGTCGAATTGTTTAACAATTTCATAACCTAACGTTTCCACTCCAGCAATACCAAATGGTGTATATAATGATGCATTGAAGTAACCTGTATCTTCAACGATTTGCAAGAACTTATAGAATAATTCTGGCCCAACAGTTAATTGAACCACTTCTGCTCCTAAAGCCTCACATTTACGAGCTTTTTCAACGATTTCTGGTTGTCCAACGCCTTTAGAGTCAAAGCATTCTTGAACAACAATACATTTCAAACCTAATTTTGCTGCATGAGAAGCAACTGCTGCTCCGTAGTTACCACTAGTTGCTGTTACAACACCTGTGTAACCTAATTTTTTAGCATGATAACAAGATACTGCCGCACGACGATCTTTGAAACTTCCTGAAGCATTAGCAGCTTCGTCTTTTACAAAAATACGAGCTCCTTTACCTTTAGGTGCATATTTACGAGATAAAGCACTAATATTTTTAAGTTCAACGATTGGTGTATTACCAACACCTAATTTACTTTGAATTTCGATCATTTCATCAATTGTGTAGCCTGTTTCTTCCATCATTCTTTCATAGTCAAATGCTACATCTGATATTTTGAAGTCTTCATAGTTAACTTTCAATGAATCTTGAACGATTTGATTCTTACGATCCATTACTGCTTTATAGCTATTGTTAGACATTAAAAGTCACCTCCGAAAAGTTCTTTTCTTACTGTACGGTCAATTTCCAAAATTTCTGGAACAAATTCACCAAAACTATGTCTGAAAGTAGGATTAACTTGTACTAACTTACCTTCAACCAGGCGACCTGTCACTGTTTTCACAGTGACAACGTCTCCCATTTCAGCATCTTGAGTTAAGTAACCTTTAACCCACATTTCTAATGGAACATTTTTTGTATCTTCAGGGACTTGTGGCGCTCTTTCTTCTTTAGTAAGAACGATTGAGTGCACTTGTACCCATTCATTTTTTTTAATCATTTACAAAGCCTCCAGTAATTAGTGTTATTATTTTACGATTTTTGCATCTGGGTGGATTTGGTCTCTAAAGTCACCTAAGATTGCATGTGGAATTGGTAAATCGATCATTGTCACTAATCCTGGACGAGCGTTAATTGTTTGTGGAATCATGTTCACACACATAGCAATTGTTCCTACTCCACCTTCAACTTCAGGAGAGTTAACAACGTTGATTGCTGGGTTGCCATCGATAATTACATAATCACCAGTACTTACGCCAACTTGTTCTGGTTCAATTTGTTGTGGGTGATCCATTTCAATAACTGTTTCGCCGTCTTTTTTACCCCAAGCTTTCATTGCAACACCAGCGATAGAGCCAGCTTTTGCTTCGCCATGAGGAGCAACACGGTCAACGTCAGTTACGATTGGTTCCATGTCTTGAACGATTTCGTCTAATTCTAAGCCTAAAGCTGTTGACATTAATGAGATAGATTCTGGGAATCCAACGTGTCCAGCTAAAGTACCTTCTTTTTTACCTTTTTCAAATTCTTCAACTGAAATGCCGATTCCTTGTTCTTCCATTACAGCAGCGCCAAATGGAGACAATGAATTCACACGACGAGAAGTAATTTTTTTAATGTCTGTACAAGCGCCAGTCATAACTAATACTAATACGTCCATGATTAAACCAGGGTTGATACCAGTTCCTAAAACAGATACGCCGTTTTCTTTAGCAAGAGCATCAATTTTATCTGCTAATTCAGGGCTTTGCGCACGTGGGTAAGCCATTTCTTCAGCACTTGTTACAACGTTCATTTTATTTTCAACGATTAATTTAATTTTATCAAATGCTTTAGCTGTAAATGAATCTGTACATAATAAAACAACGTCAGCTCTTTTTTCTGTAATATATTCTTCAACAGTTCCAATTTTGATATTTTCTTTTCCTTCAAATGTTTCGCCTAAATGATCGAAAATTGGTTTGCCGATTTTATCACCAATATCAATTGCACCTACGATGTCAACACCTTTTTTAGTCATTAACATACGTGCCATTCCAGAGCCCATAGCTCCCATTCCCCAAATAATTACTTTTACGTTTTCCATATAAAAAGCCTCCTAATATAATTTTTATTATTTAAAATCTTTTTTAACATATTCGCTAGTAAAACAACTTAATAATGAGCCATAATCAATGCGGAAAGACACTTCGTCTCCCACTTTGTAATCATCCTCAGCATTAGTAAAGTCAATAATCAAATGATCTGAACTTGAGCCAATTATTTCTAAGCGCGAATCAATTGGTTCAATCGCTGAATTGTCTACATCTTGTTTACCAATCCCAACAATTCCTCGCTTCATTAATCCTTTATCAACAAATGTTGGTTTATTCCCAAACGCGTCTACACCAACTTCACCAATTGGATAGGAAGGTTTTGTTTTATATTCAACAATTTCAGTAGTTAATGTGAAAACATCTTGATGCATTTCTTTATAATCTTTACCGTAAGCGGTCTCTCTTCCGAGTACAAAAGCCTCACCAATTCTTAAATTAGTAATTCCTTTTGGTAGATTTTCTTTAGTGTCCCCGTCTAACATGTAGATTGAACTTGAGTTGCCACCTGAAATCATTGATAAAGTTACATCAAAACGTTCTTCAATTTGATTTTTGTAGTCCACTAATGTTTGTAAGATATTCTCTGTTGGAATAACCGCACCGTAACATGTTAAGTTAACGCCTAAACCGACTAATTCGATATTATCTAATTCACAAATTTGACCAACTGCTTCATAAACATCTTCTTCCTCAAAGATTCCTTCTCGTAAATCTCCAAGGTCAACCATTAATAGAATCTTGTGTGTTTTCGATTGCTTCTTAGCTTCTGCATCTAGCTTCCTAATAACCTCAATTTCAGAGTTAAAGCTGATGTCTACATACTTAACAACTTCTTCAACTTCTGACATCATTGGGATTCTTACTAGAACTTTCTCTTTAGAAACGTTTTCATTTTTAATGAAATTTTCTACTCGAGAATCGCCAAGATAATCAATGCCATCGCATTTTGCATACAGATTAACAATTTCTGGATGTGCAGAAAAAGATTTCGTGATTGCTGTGACTGAAATGTCTTGACTGTCTTTAATATGTTTCGTTAAAAAATCAAGATTTTCTTCCAGTTTTTTTAAATCAACAACAATTCTAGGATTTTTCATCTTTTAGCCTCCTTCTACTATAATAGCGCTTTACATTTATTATTATATAGTAATAATGCACGTAAAAATTGCCAAACAGGAATAGTTACTATCAGAAATTAGTGAAAAAACGTGTTTTTCACTAATTTATTCAGCAGTTAACAAATTAACCATCGTACGATAAACAAGTTCTGGTGTGATGTTGAATGAGTAATTTGTTTCCAAACGTTCTGTGTATTTGTGAGCATCCTTACCAAATGGTCCAATGTCAAGTACTGGTAAGTTTAACTCTGCCATATCATCTAATGGCATAATATATTTAGTACCAAATCCAGGCATATTATGTTTTAACGCATTAATTGTATCTTCCCCTTGAGGAGCTGCTGCAAAACTAATATCTGCAATGTATGGGAAGAAGTTTTTGTAAACTAATTTGTAATCACTCTTAGTTTCACTTACTGCGTCTTTAACTGCTTTTAGAACTTTTTGTTCTTTCTCAGTTTCACCATCAACTAAAATATGTGGATAGTAAGGTGGTGTAAAGTAAACAACAATTACAGGATCACGATCAGACCATAAGTTATGAACTTTTTCAACTAATGCTAATGCATAATCTCTCTCATCCATTTTTTCATCTTTTAATTTTTCTTCTTCAAATTCACTAATGATTACATCTAATTTAATACCCATTTCTTCTTTAACTTTTGCATATAATTCATCATAGGTAATAACATGTTCTTTCCATGGTAAAACTTTATGTTCAATTTTAGACATTTCGCAGAATTTCTTGTATTGTTTATTCAAATCATCAATCGTTGTTTGCATACATTCTTTAGCAGCAACAACCATTTTTTCTAAAACTTCATCGGGTGTACTCTTATGAGTAGCATAGTTAAAGAACAGTGTTGATGTTTTAGCGCTTTGAACAGAATATTCTGGTTTCAAGTCACGTTGTTTCAATGTTAATGGTGGGAGAGTTACTTGTCCTTCTGCAATATCACAGTATTCAGTATTCATGTTAATTTTTTTCGTTAATTCAGCAACCATTTGGTTTGGATCAAATCCGTTAAATGATTCACCCACGTGAGTTTCTTGTCCGACAACAAAGAATGACGGCATTAATTTGCCTACAGCACCAACATAAACATATTTATCTTCGTCTCCGTGATATTCGTTTGTCATGTAGTCTGTATCAATCATTCCTAAAATGTCCCAGTCGTTATCATTTCTGATACGGTTTAATTCAGGGACTGCAGCAAACATACCAGCTGAGTTTGATTCTTCATCACAAACTGCTGTATAGATAATATTTCCTTCAAAGTTTTCTAAATCTTTAGAGATTGCTTCCATTAAAGCGATGATGATAGCATCCCCACTCTTCATGTCAAAAATCCCACGACCAAATAAGAAATCTTCTTTTTCAGAGTTCATATCTTCCTGAACATGTGTTGGTAATGTATGGATGATTTCTGACATTTTTTCTGTTAATTCATAAGGTTTGTTACAGAAATCTACTAAAGTACCATAGTCAGAAATACCAACAGTATCAGTATGACCTAGTAAAGAAATTGCCTTTTTACTATTATTTTTTTGTCCACGTAAAATAGCAATTACATTTTTACGACCTAAACGATCAGTCGGAATATCTTGAATATATACATCTTCTGGATGCTCTTTGTAGTAATCCATTTCCATAAAAATATTAAATACTTCTTGACTCACTGCGATTTCGCCTGCTGTTTCTGTGACACTAATAACATTAGTTAATCGAATAGTTAACTCTTCAATTCTTTTGGCTAAATTATTTGTTTCTGCTAAAGTTTTGTACATTTTTACAAGCTCCTCTATATTAATTTATTTTATTTACTTTCTTTTTGACCCTTTTTTTTATAGTAGAAATGTGCACCTAAAAAGATTAAAGTATAAGTAGGTACACCAGCAATTAATGCAGATTTTTGAGTTGGATCAAAGAACATCCCTACAAAAACAACTGCTGATAAAATGATTAATAAAATTGGAATTAATGGATACATTGGTGTTTTATATTTCAACGTATCAACCGAGATATTATTTTCATTCATTTGCTTTCTAAATTTCATCACACAGACACCGTATAAAACATAGATAAACATATTACTAATTCCAATAAGTGATGTTAAGAATAAGTAAACTAAGTCTGGTGAAAGAATACTTGATACAACAGCACCTAACGCAAACAACATTGTAATGATTAACGCATTCATCGGAATATCATTTTTGTTAACTTTTTTTACAAATCCTGGAGCTTGTTTATATTGCCCCATCGACCAAAGTGATCGTGTACTTGAATAGATAAACGCGTTACATGAAGATAAGGCTGATGTTAAAACAACAATATTAACAACTAACTCAGCTGATTTAAATCCTGCTTTTTGGAAAACATAAGCAAATGGGCTACCTGCTAAATCGGCTTGATTCCATGGTAAAATAGCTAACAATACAATGAAACTTACAAAGTAAGAAATGACCAGTCCTAAAATAACTGAGTTAATCGCCACTGGCATATCTTTTTCGGGATTTTCACTTTCACTTGCTGATGCTGCAAAAAGATCCGCCCCACCATACGCAAAAGCTGAAATCATCATCGTCATGATAACTGCTTTAAATCCATTAGGGAAAAGACCACCATGGCTTGTAAAGTTTGAAAAACCAATAGCTTCTGGTTGACCTATTCCAAAAATCATTCCCAAACCAACAATAACAAACACAATAATTAGAATAAATTTAATACTACTAAACCAAAAATTTATATTACCGTATTTTTCTGCTGGTCTTGCATTCATAAAGAATAGTAGAACCATAAACAAGACTATCCAAACTAGTTCTGGAACTGTTGGAAAAATATTTTTCATAATAATTCCCGAAGCGACTAATTGCGTTGGAATTGTAATGGCATAAGACAACCATTTAATCCACCCAACAGTAAATCCCATACTATCCCCAATAAATTCAGTAGCGTATGCTTGAACGCCACCTGCAATTGGCTTAGCAACTAACAATTCACCTAAACACATCATCATTAAATACATAATAAGGGCACCAAATCCATAAGCTAAAAGCGTCCCTCCTGGACCAGCTTTAGAAATAGTGTAGCCTGAACCAACAAACAACCCTGTTCCAATCGTTCCACCCACACCAAGCATTACTACTTGATGGACTTTCATTGACCTTTTTAGATTGTTTGATGACTCATCAATTTCTTGTGTTTTTTTATCTGTCATCTTTTTTTCATACTCTCCCTTCAAAAATAAAAGCGCTTTCTAACCGGTGATTTAAGTATAACAGCTGTTTCTTATTTATTTATTCACAAAAATGAATAGTCACTATTCTATTGTTTATCTTTTTAAACTCCTTTATTAACAAGCTTTTAAAGTCTATATCACCTAAAATAATGTGATTAATTATTCATTTTAAATCAAATTGTTATATTTATCTCAAATAAACTCTAGGTAACCTGTCTGTTAAAATACAAGTCACTTCGTAATTAATGGTTTCAACGTATTCAGCACCAGACTGAATACTATTGAATTGTTCTCCATCATAACCAAAGATGGTTACTTTAGTTCCAACTGGTAATTTTTCATCCAGTTTAATCAT